>CAZYHZ010000017.1:0-76075 GCA_964647625.1 uncultured Acidobacteriota bacterium | reverse complement strand
CGCCGCCGAGGATGGCACTTGGTAACTGCCCAGCGCACCGGCGCACCGGCCCCGACGACGAGACGATCGTTCGCCACGCCCTGCTCGACGGGTTCCCGGACCGGCTCGCTGGCCGCCGCGCCGCGGGCTCCCCGCGCGTGATCCTGGCGAGCGGCCACGGCGGCGTTCTCGATCGCGACAGCGTCGTCAAGGACGGCGAGTTCCTGCTCGCGCTCGACGTCACGGCCTCCGCCCGCGGGCCGTCGGCCGAGGCGCGGGTCCGCGTGGCGAGCCGCGTCGAGCGCTGGTGGCTGCCGGAGCCCGCGCGCACGATCGAGCATCGTCTCGATGCCGACGGCACGGTGCGAGCCGTCGCCGTCGACCGCATTCACGACCTCGTCGTCGCGGAGAGCCCGGTGCGTCCCGATCCCGAAGCGGCGCTCGAGATACTCGCCGCGGCGTTCGTCGCGCGCGGCATCACCCCGGATCAGGAAGGCGCCGCGCGGCGGATCCGGTTGGCCGGGCTCGAGATCGACCTCGCCGCAATGGCTCGCACGTGCTGCGCCGGTGAGACCCGCCTGCCGCAGCTCGATCTCCTCGGTGGGCTCGATCACGCCGCACGGCAAACGCTCGGACGCGACGCGCCCGAGACCATCGCGCTCCCCTCCGGGCGCCGGGCGAGTCTGGAGTACCGGGACGACGGCTCGGTCGCGGCGTCCGTGAAGCTTCAGGAGCTGTTCGGGCTCGCCGATTCGCCGCGCATCGGGCGGACGCGCACGCCCGTGGTGTTCAAGCTCCTCGCGCCGAACGGGCGTCCCGTTCAGACGACGCAGGACCTCAGAAGCTTCTGGGAGACGACGTACCCGGTCGTGCGGAAGGAGCTTCGCGCGCGCTACCCCCGCCACCCTTGGCCGGAGGATCCTTGGACGGCGGTGCCGACCCACCGCCCGAAGCCGCGGGGGACGTGAAAACGAGCACGTACTGATACTTCAGCGTGTCCGACTCGGAGACGATCCTCCAGCCGGCCGATTCGAACTCCTGCACGACCGCATCCGGCGGCAGCTTGTGCGCATCGGGCGGACCGACCGGAAAATCACCTTTCTTGAAATCGACGACCGCCACGCGGCCGCCGGGCTTGAGTCCCGAAGCGAGCTTGGCCAGGTACGCGATCCGGCCGTCGATGTGATGCCAGGTATCGACGATCAACACGAGATCGACCCCGCGGGGAGGAAGGCCGGGATCGTCGGGCGCGACGAGCGCCGCCTTCATCTGCGGGAGCTTCTCCTTCGCCGCGCGCTCCCTCATGTAAGCCACGAGGTTCGGCTCCACGTCGAGCGCGAGCACCGACCCCCGGCTGCCGACGGCGCGGCCGATGCGCACGCTGAAGTACCCGGTTCCCGCGCCGAGGTCGGCGACGACCATCCCGGGACGGATGCCGAGATCGGCGATCACGGTGTCGGGCTGCTGCCACACGTCGCGTCCGGGGTCGTCGAACACCTTGACCCACTTCGCCACGTCGTCGAACGAGTGCTTGACCGTCGCATCGTGATCGCGGGGCACGGCCGCGGCCGCTGCGAGGGCGAGCGTGAAAGCGAGCATCGGAGCCTCCGGATCGGATTGGTCGCGGCTGCTAGGATGCCACGTTCTTTCGGGGGCTTTTCGGGGGACGACGTGATCGGCATCCGGCGAGAGGACAAGAACCGCTGGGAACGGCGCGCCCCGCTCACGCCGGAACACGTCGCGGAGCTGACGCGGCACGGGGTTCGCGTCGTCGTCGAGCCTTCGGCGGATCGTGTCTTCCCGGACGAAGCGTTTCGCGCCGCGGGCGCCGAGATCGGCGACGATTTGACGTCGTGCGCGCTCGTCGCCGGCGTGAAAGAGATCCCCGCGGCGCGCCTCCGGCCGGGGACCGTCTATCTCTTCTTCGCGCACGTCGCCAAGGGCCAGCCGAAGAACATGCCGATGTTGCGGCGCCTGATGGAGCTCGGCTGCTCGCTGATCGACTACGAGCGGATCGTCGACGACCGCGGGCGGCGGCTCGTCTTCTTCGGCCGCCACGCGGGGTTCGCCGGAATGCTCGACACGCTCGCGGGCCTGGGGCGACGCCTGGGCTCCGAGGGAATCGACTCGCCGTTTTCGCGCGCCCGACTCGCGCACGAGTACGCCGATCTCGAAGAGGCCCACGCCGACCTCGAGCGGATCGCCCGGGAGATCCGGCGCGACGGCATCCCCGAGAGGCTTCACCCGATGGTGTTCGGCTTCACCGGATCGGGCAACGTGTCGAAGGGCGCTCAGGAGATCTTCGATCACCTGCCGTACGAAGAGGTCCTTCCGGAAGACCTCCCGGCGCTTTCGGCCAACGCCGATCTCCCGCGCAACATCCTCTACAAGGTCGCGTTCTCGCGGTCCGACCGCACCCGGATGTCGGCGTCCCTCGACGCCCTCACGGTCCTGGTCAACGGGATCTACTGGGAGCCCGGCCATCCGCGCGTAGTCGCCAACGCCGATCTCGCGCGATTGTTCGCGAACGGGGCGTCGCCCCGGCTGCGCGTGATCGGCGACATCTCTTGCGATCTCCAGGGCTCGATCGAGGCCAACGTCCGGTTCACGACGCCGGGCGATCCGTTCTACGTCTTCGATCCGGAGAGCGGGACGGCGGCCTCCGGCGTCGCCGGGCGCGGCCCGGTCATCCTCGCCGTCGACAACCTCCCGTGCGAGCTGCCCGTCGACGCCTCGCAGCACTTCGGCGACGCGCTGCTGCGGTTCCTCCCCGCGCTGGCGCGATGCGATTGGTCGCGGCCTCTCGAAGGGCTCGAGGTCGCCGACGAGATCCGGCGGGCACTGATCGTGCACCGCGGACGCTTGACGCCGCTCTACGCCGGATTGGAGACGCACCTGCGATGAAACGGGTGCTCGTCCTGGGGGCCGGCCTCGTCAGCCGCCCGCTGGTCGCTCACCTGGGAGCGATGGACGACGTGCGGCTGACGGTTGCCGACATCGACCTCGGCCGCGCGGCGCAGGTCCTGCCCGATGGCGACCGTCACCGCGCGCTCGCGCTCCCGGCGGAGGACGGCGCGGCGCTCCGCCGCCTCGTCGCGGAAGCCGACGTCGTCGTCAGCCTGCTGCCGTTCACACTGCACCCGGCGGTCGCGCGGGCCGCGATCGCCGAGCGCGTCCCGATGGTGACGACCTCGTACGTCTCCGCCGAGATGCGTGCGCTCGATCGTCCGGCCCGCGACGCCGGCATCGTGATCCTCAACGAGATCGGGCTCGACCCCGGGCTCGACCACATGTCGGCGATGCGGGCGATCGAAGGGTTCCGGACGGCGGGCGCGCGCCTGGTCTCGTTCCGAAGCTGTTGCGGAGGCCTGCCCGCGCCGGAGTCGAACACGAACCCGTGGGGCTACAAGTTCTCGTGGAGCCCGCGCGGCGTGCTCCTGGCCGGGCGCAACGCAGCGCGCTGGCTCGAGGACGGCCGCGTCGTCGAGATTCCCGGCGAGCGGCTGTTCACGTCCGTCGCGCCGTATCCCGTCGACGATGTCGGTGCGCTCGAGGTGTATCCCAATCGCGACTCGATGGCCTACATCGCGACCTACGGCATCGAGGGCGTCGAGACGATGTTCCGGGGCACGCTTCGTTACCCGGGATGGTGCGAGACGCTCGACGCCGTCAGCCGGATGGGGTGGCTGGGCGACGCCGAGCTCGAGTGGGGGGACGGTGCGACGTACGCCACGCTCGCCGATGCGCTCGCGGGGCCGGGCGCCGGCTCCCTCGAAGCGCGCGTCGCCGCGAGGCTTTCGATCCCGATCGACGGCGCCGTGATGGAGCGGCTCCGGTTCGCCGGCCTGCTTGCGAATCGCCCGCTTGCGCGCTCGCGAATCGCGCCGATCGACGCGCTGTGCGCGCGGCTGACGGACGCGCTCGCCTATGCGCCCGGCGAGCGCGACATGATCGTGCTGCGTCACGAGTTCGAGACCGTCGATGCGGGGGGCCGCCGCGCGCGGCACGCATCGACGCTCGTCGCTTTCGGTTCGACGCAAGGCGACTCCGCGATGGCGCGGACGGTATCGCTCCCGGCCGCCGTCGCGACGCGCCTGATCCTGGACGGCCGCGTCGCGGCGACCGGCGTGCGCATCCCCGTCGAGCGGGAGGTCTACGAGCCGGTCCTGCGCGCGCTCGAGCCTCTGGGCATCGGCTTTCGCGAATCGCAAACTGCGCCATAATCCCGCCCAATGCGCATCCTCGGGGCGGATCTGAGGGATCTGGACGGCGGCGGCGCCGGAGCCGCGATCGTGGCGCTCGATGCCGCGGGAGCGATCGCGTCGAGCGCCAAGGCCGACGACGCCGCGGCGCTCGCGCGCGAGGTCTCCCGCTTGTCGGCGGGCGAGCCGTTCCTTCTCGCCGTCGACGTTCCGATCGCGAGCCCCGGTTCCGGCAAGCCGCGCCGTGTCGACGGATGGATCCGCCGGCGGTTGGGCGTGCGGCTCCCCGCCTCGAGATCGGACCGTTCGACGGCGCTCACGGGCTCCAACCCGGCTCCGTTGACGGGGGCCGCGCTGATCGCCGCTCTCTCCACCGCGGGGCTTCCCTGCCTTCCCTACCCCGATCGTGATCGCCGCCAGTCGGGGCTCGCGGAGATCCATCCGGAGCTCGTGCTCAAGTCGCTGTTGTGGGAGCGCTCGCTGGCGTCCGAGGCGCGCGACCTGCCCGACCGCGAATCGTTGCTGCGCGCGATGCCGCTTCCCGAGTATCGCGCCGTCCGTACCCCGCGCGCCGGATGGGCCGAGAGGTTCGCCGCCCTGGATGGCGCGGTGCGGGCGGCGGCGTCGCCGGACGGTTTCGATCTGCGGCCGGTGCAGGAGGCTCTGCGCCAGGCCGGGACCGAGCGAGACGTCGAGGCGGCGGCGAAGCTCTTCGATGCGGCGCTCCTCGCGTGCGCCGCGCGGCGCTATCTCGAGGAGCCCGAGCGCTGCGCGTTCGTCGGCCAGCGCGAGACCGGCTACGTGATCCTTCCGGCGGACGCCTTCGTCCGCAAGATCGCGCTGCGCGAGCCGGCGCGGCCGACCGGTCACGCGGGCCTCTTCCCGCGCGACACGCTCGAAGCGCGGCTGGCGCCGCACGCCTCGGTGCGATCGTCGGCGCTCCTCGACATGCCCGGACGCGCGCAGCAGCTCGAGGCCGTATTCGAGACACCGCCGCGGTACGAGTTCGACAACCTCGACGAGATGATGTGGTGGAAGCACTGCCGCCACGTGGCGGGCCCCGAGCTTCCGACCGACGGGCTCAACGAGATCGTCGTACGCCTCGACGCCGATGACGACGGCGCGGGATTGCGCTTGGTCCGCAGCCGCCACAAGACGCTCTCGTTCCGCTTCGAGCCGCCGTCCGCCTGGCGACGCCGCGTCCCCCCGCGCGACGGCAAGACCTACGCGTTTCGGGTGCTTCGGGCGGCCTTCGATGCGCAGTAGCTGCGCGGCGCAACGTTAACAGTTGACGGTTTACGGTTCAGAGTCGAGAGTCGAGAGCGCGGACCTCAAGCTCTAGACTCTAGACTCTCGACTCTCGACTCTCGACTGTGAACTGTGAACTTCACTCATGCCGCAGCGCTTCGATTGGATCCAGGCGGGCGGCGCGAACGGCGGGGTAGATGCCCGACGCGAGGCCGACGGCCATCGAGACGCCGGTCGAAAGAACGATCGACCAGATCGTCACCAACGTCGGCCAGCCGGCGTAGATCGCCACCGCGCGTGCGATCAGGAGCCCTGCGGCGATCCCCGACACCCCGCCGAGCACCGAGATCGCGAACGATTCGATGACGAACTGGTTGCGGATGTCGAGGCGCCGCGCGCCGACTGCGCGGCGCACGCCGATCTCCTGCGTGCGCTCGAGCACGGTCGCCAGCATGATGTTCATGATCCCGATGCCGCCGACGAGCAGCGAGATGCCGGCGATGCACCCCATCACGATGCTGAACAGCCGCTGCGTGCGGCGCGACTGCGCGAGCAGCGCCTCGGGAACGACGAGATCGAAGTCCCCGGCGCCGCCGTGGATCCTCTCGACGAGGCCCCGGATCATCGCCGATGTCGCGCGCGGATCGGTCCCGGGCGCCAGGCGCAAGATCACCTCGTCGAGCGGTGCCTTGAGAGGAGCGCGGTCGAACTTGCGGCTCGCGGTCGTCAGCGGGACGTAGATCTCGGAGGCACTCGACCCGATCTGGACTCCCTGGAAGCTCGACGCGCCGCCCTCGTCGCGCAGCACGCCCACGACCGTGAGCCAAACGTCGTTGACCTTGAGATCGCTCCCGAGCGCCGGACCGTAGCCGAACAGCTCCCGCCGGACTCCGGGACCGACGACGCACACCTGCGCGTGCGTCGACTCGTCGCGCGCATCGAGGAACCGGCCCTCCGAGAGCTTCAACCGGCCGATCTCCGGCTGACGGTACGAGACGCCGTACACCTTGGCCTTCGTCTTTCCCGACGAGGACAGAATCTTGTAGGGCTCGATCTCGATCCGTCCGACGATGAGGTCGACGCCGGGGACCGCTTCCTGCACCGCCTGGCCGTCGCGCCAGGACAGGCCCTGGGAGAGCTTGCGCACCTCCTCCAGCTCGTCGTCCTTCATGTCCTTCGATCGGAGGATCACGTTTCGCAGGCCGAGGCGCTCGATCATCTCGAGCGCCTGCCGCTCCGCGCCCGCACCGATCGACAGCATCGCGATCACGGCGCCAACGCCGAAGATCATGCCCAGCATCGCGAGGGCCGAGCGCAGCTTGTGCCCCTTGAGGTTTCCCGCCGCGCTCTCGAACGACTCGGAGAGATTCATCGCGCCCCGCCCGCGCCGGCCGTCGGATCGGCGAGCGCGACGACGTCGCCCTTGGCCAGACCCCGCTCGACGACGACGCGCCCGATCGCCGCCGGCCCGAGGGCGACCTCCACCGGTTCGAACGAGCCTCCCGTTCGCTTCCAGACGATCGTCTTGCCGCCGCGCTCGAACGTGGCGCTGCGCGGCACGGAGATCGCCTCCTCTCGCCGGTCGAGCACGAGCGTCGCGCGCACGCGCTGACCCGGCTTCATCACGGTGGGCTCGGTCTTCGCGAGCTCGAGCGTCGCGCCGAAATACTGGACCGGAAGCCAGCCGGTCCGCCGCGCGGCGAGCGCGTCGAGCTTCTTGATCTTGGCGTTGTAGACGGTCTCCGGGTGCGCCTCGATCACGACGCTGGCGGGGATCCCCGGCGCCAGCCCTCCGGCATCGGCTTCGAGGACGAACACGCGCGCCTCCATGTCCCCGAGCTCGGGGATCTCGGCGACGGGCTCACCCGGCCAGACGGTGTCACCGACCTTCGTGATCTCCCCCTTCCAGTCGCGCTGGTAGACGAGGATGCCGTCGTGCGGCGCCTTGATCTCGAGCGACTCGAGCCCTTTTCTCGCCCGGTCGATGGCGATCCCGGCCTTCCGCCGCTCGATGTCGAGAAGGTCGAGATCGACCTTCGCGGCGTCCTTCTTGATGTCGCGCACCGCGTCGGAGGTTTCGATGCGCTGGTTCGCGAGCGAGTTGTCGATCCGGGATCGGATGATCTCCTGCCGCGAGAACACGTCCGGGTCCTCGACCTTGAATTTCTGCGAGCCCTCGAGCTCCTTCCGGGCCAGCGCCGCGTCCCGCTCGAGGTTGCGGATCGTGCCGCCGGCATCGGCGGTCATGCCCTTCATGCGGCTTTCGGCCGTGCTCTCGTCGGCCTGACCGTCGCGCAGCGTCCGCTCCATCTCGGTGGGGTCGAACCGGACGACGACGTCCCCCGCTTTGACCTTGCTCCCGTCGGGGACGAGCCAGGCGACCTTGAGCTGCCCCTGGGCCTCGAACGGCGCGATCACGGGAGCCGCCTGCGCCGCCTTGAGATTCCCTTCGGCCTCGATGTGCCGCTCGAACGGCCCGGAGGCGACCGCGATCGTGGGCACGTCCGGGCGCGTGCCCGCGCGCCATGCCCAGATCGACGCCCACACGACGAGCACGCCGGCGGCGAGCCCGGCGACCCAGCGCACGCGCTGCGGGATCACGGCGCGCCCCCGGGCGGCTCGGACAGGTCGCGCCGCGCGATGCGGTCGCCCGCGGCCAGGCCCGACCGGACCTCGACCGTCGTCTGATTGCGCGCACCGATCGTGAGCTTCGCCGTCTCGAACGACATTGCGGACTTCCGGTAGGCGATCGGGCCGGCGTCGCTCGGGAACACGGCATCGATCGGCGCGAGGATGGCGTTCGGCACGCGGCTGACGTCGATCACCCCGCGGAAGCGCATGCCGGGACGCATGCGCAGCGGGTCGGTCGTGTCGAGGGCGATCATCACCTTGACGACCTTCAGCGCGCTGCGCCAGGACTCCTGCTGGACCGAGCCCCAGATCGACTCCACGCGCCCCGTGAACTCGACGTCGGGGTGCGCCTCGAGGCGCAGCGTGACCTTCTGGCCGACGTTGATGCGCCCGGCGTCGGACTCGTCGACCTCCCCCTCCGCTCTCATCGCATGCAGATCGGGGATCTCGAGGACGTGCTCGCCGCGCCACGCGGAGTCGCCGACCTTGTGCTTGGCGCCGCGCCAGTCGGTGACGTAGACGACGGTCCCCGCGCGCGGAGCCTTGAGCGTCAGGGCGTCGATCGACTCGGTGATCTCCCGCACGCGACGGTCGGCGGCGTCCTTTCGCTCCCGGAGCGCCGCGAGGATGACGTCGTCGGCCTTCTTCCCCGCTTCGAGCTTGGCCTCCAGGAATTCCTTCTCGCGCTTGGCGTCTTCGTACTCGAGCCTCGTCTCGCGAAGCTGCTGGCTCTTGACGAGGTCGGGAGGAACGTCCAGCTCGAGCGCCGCCTTCTGGAAGCGGGACGTCGCCTCGGCCAGCCGCAGCTCATCGTTTTCGCGCTGGATCTCGGCATCCTTCTCTTTCTTCTCGATGCGCTTCTGCGCGGAGTCGCTCTCGGCTCTCTTCTCGAGCAGCCGCCGCTGTAGCTCGCTCGTGTCGAATCCGAGGACCGGGGCGCCCGCGGGAACGTCCGCACCGTCGGGGGCGAGCATCGAGATCTTGAAGTCGAAGACCGCCGAGAGCTGCGGCGGGCCGATCGGCACGCTGTGCACGGCCTCGAGCTTCCCCTCCACGTCCGCGGTCAGGACGAGATCGCCGCGCTTGACCTCGGCCCACGGGATCGCCGAGTCGGATTGCCGGCCAAAGGCCAGCCACCACGCTGCGAGCGCGACCACGAAGGCGCCGATGGCGGCGTCCCGGCGGCTCAACCCGACGACCTCAGGCGCGCGCCCTCTTCGACACCGCTCGTGACCACGCAACGGTCGCGATTGCACGGCCCGAGAACGACATCGACCTCGCCGCCGCGGGCGAGGCGCGCCCGGGGGTGCGGACCGGCGAGATCGAGTCCGGCACGGGGAGCGAGGAGCACCCCCTCCTGCGCGGCCATGCCGACCTCGACCTTGACCGACATTCCCGGCCGCATCCGATCGGGGTCCGACCCGTCGAGCTCGATGCGAACGGTGTACGCGCGGCGCAACGACCGGCCGGCCGCCTCCTGCGCGACCGGGGTGATCTCGGCGATCCTCCCGGAAAACGCCTGCTCGGGATAGGCGTCCAGAATACACCGCACCGGAAGCCCCGGACCGATCCGCCCGTCGTCGACGTCGGACAAGTTGGCGAACACGCGCATCTCGCGGAGGTCCGGCAGGCTCGCGATGGGCATTCCCACCCATACCGAATCGCCGACCTGGATCTTCCGCCCGTGCCACGGGTGGTCGGCGACGACGAGAATGCCGTCGCGCGGCGCTTCGAGCGTCATTCCCTCCATCGCCTGGGTTGCCGCGTCGAGCTCGCGCTGCGCCTTGTCCACGGTGATCTGCTTCTGCCTTTGGGTCTCGGCCGACGACTCGTTGTACGTGGCCAGGTCCTCGCGAGCTTTCTCGAGGGCCGTGGTCGCGCGCACGAGCGCGAGCTGGTTCTCCTCGTAGTCCTTACCGCGAAGGAACTCGGCGGGGGTCGCGGCGGCAATCTTCGCCTTCTCGACCGCGATCGACTTCTGGGCGATCTGGAATTCCTTGTCGGCCTTCTGCGACGATTGCTCGACCTGCGCCTGCTCGAGGTCGCTCAGCGCCTGGTCGAGCGTGAAGCGCTTCTCCCCCAAGGCTTGGGCGAACGAAGCCGTGTCGAACTCGACGACCTTCTGGCCGCGCTTCACGGTGGCCCCGTCTTCCTCGAGCCACCTGACGGTCGTTTCCCAGGCGGGGATCTTCGGGACGGACAGGTTCTCGGCCCGGACGGCGGACAGCTGTCCCGTCAGCAGGAATCGGTCCTCGAACCGCCCTCGTCTCACGGTGAGATCCTGAGGGTTGAAGGCGGGAGGGGCCTTCCGGGCCGGGTCGGCGCGCCCCGTCGAGCACGCGGCGGGGGCCAGGAGCAAGCAGCCGATGACCCAAAACCGCAACATTGACCGCTCTCCCTGATTCCCTCGAGTCGCGAAAGAGTATCGGAACTGGAAGAACGCTCGTCAAACGGAACCCGGCGGGGGGTTCAGACGTAATACGAATCGAGGTTTCTCATCGCGAGAGGGAGCACCCATGGGCAAGGTGGTGAAAATCCTGATCGGCCTCGGCATCATTGCGGGTGCCGTGGTCGGCGCTTACGCCTGGAAACAGACCCGGGGCCCGGCCGATGACGGCATCAAGAAGATAGAGGTCGTCGTCGGGTCGATCACCGACAAGGCGGTGGCGGTCGGCAAAATCGAGCCGCGCCTCAAATTCCACGTAAAGTCCAAGATCTCGGGAATCGTCAAGACGTGCCACGCCCAGGTCGGCGACCGGGTCCAGGCGGGCGACCCGCTGTTCGACATCGTCCCCGACCCGACCCCGGCCGAGCGAGTCGAGGCCGAGCGCCGCGTCGAGGCGGCGCAGAGCAAGTACGACCAGGCCCAGCGGGACGTCGAGCGCGCCAACGAGCTGTCGCTGTCCGGCATCCTCTCCCGCGGCGACCACGACGTGAAGCGCCAGATCTTCGACCAGGCCCGGATCGAGCTGGCGCAAGCGAAGGACAACCTCGAGCTGCTCCAGAAGGGGCGGATCACGGGCGGCGGCGCGCAGATGGAATCGGTCGTCCGTGCGCCCGCGGCGGGCGTTCTCCTCGAGCGGCTCGCCAATCCAGGCGACCCGGTCGTCCCGCTGACGACCTACCAGGCTGGGACCGACCTGGCCTCGATCGCGGAGATGACCGACTTGATCTTCAAGGGCACCGTCGACGAGATCGACGTGGGCAAGCTGTCGATCGGCCTTCCGGCGCGGATGCGCATCGGCGCGCTGCCGGACACGACGATCACCGGGAAGCTCTCGCGGATCGCCCCGCAGGCGACCGAGAAAGACAACGCCAAGCTCTTCGAGGTCGAAATCGAGCTCGACCCGAACCAGAAGGTGACGCTCCGCGCGGGCTATTCCGCCAACGCCGATCTCGTCATCAAGGAAAAGAAAGAGATCCTGCTCGTCCCCGAGCGGGTCATCGCCTTCGAGGACGGCGGCAAGAAGGCATTCGTCGAGATCCCGGGCCCGGCGCCCAAATCGCCTCCGAAGAAGGTCGAGATCGTCGCGGGTTTGTCGGACGGGATGAACTGCGAGGTCGTCTCGGGCCTCAAGAAGGGTGACCTCGTCGTCCAGCGGCCCCCGAAGCCCAAGAGCGATTTCTAGTGGCCTTCTGGCTCCAGGTCCGGCAGCTCCTGCGCGACCTCAGGTCGCAGAAGATGCGGACGTTCATGACCACGTTCGGCATCGTCTGGGGGACGGCCGCCGTCAGCCTACTCCTCGCGTTCGGCCAGGGGTTCCACGAGCAGGTGTACAAGAGCTCGGCGGGGCTCGGCGAGAACATCTGCATCGCCTGGCCGTCGCGGACG
The DNA here is from genome assembly GCA_964647625.1 of uncultured Acidobacteriota bacterium. GTDB lineage: Bacteria > Acidobacteriota > Polarisedimenticolia > Polarisedimenticolales > DASRJG01 > DASRJG01. Next base: position 64,183 of record CAZYHZ010000017.1, on the reverse strand, counting down.
TCGCTCCCCTTCCAGGGCCTCGGTAAGGGGCGGCAGATCCGGCTCGACGAAGACGACATGCAGCTCATCCGAATGAAAGCCGACGATCTGCTCGCCGTATCGTCCGAGTACGAATCGTCATTCAAGCTCGTCTACGAGAAGAAGACGATGGCGGTGGACGTTCACGGCGTGACGCCGGTCTGGGCCTCGCTGCGCACGATCGTCCCGGTCGACGGCGGGCGCTGGATCGACGAGCGCGACTGGGACGGCCGGAAGCGCGTCGTCTTTCTGGGCAACGACCTCGCCGAAACCGTGTTCGGGAAGGCCGATCCGGTCGGCAAGACCATCTACTTGAACGGCTCGCCGTTTCTCGTCATCGGCGTCATGGTCAAGAAGCCGCAAGATTCGAGCTACAGCGGCCGCGACAAGGACAACGCGTTCATTCCCGGAAGTACGCACCGGACGCTGACCGGCGAGAAATACGTCGACGAATTCATTTTCAAGGCCAAGGACGCGAAGCGCACCGATGCGCTCAAGGCGCAAGTGCTCGAGATCGCGGCCGCCAAGCACCGATTCGATCCCAAGGACAAGGAAGCCATCGGGATCTGGGACACGACCGAGAACTTCCAGTTCCTCGACACGTTCATGCTCGCGTTCCGATCGTTCCTCGGCATCGTCGGCTCGTTGACGCTCGTCGTCGGCGGGATCGGCGTGTCGAACATCATGAACGTCGTCGTCGAGGAGCGGACCCGTGAGATCGGGATCAAGATGGCGCTCGGCGCGCGGCCCGGCTCGATCCTCCTCCAGTTCATGCTCGAGACCCTGTTGATCACGGGCGTCGGCGGCACGATCGGGCTCGGCCTCACGTTCGGCATCTGCGCGATCTTCCCGTCCCTCGGATTCACCGACTTCGTGGGCAACCCCACCGTCTCGCCGCTCGTGGCGACGATCACGGCGAGCCTCCTGGGATTCGTCGGACTTCTCGCGGGTTACTTCCCCGCGCGCGACGCGGCCCGGCTCGACCCCGTCGTGGCGATGAAGCTTTAGGAGCGTGATGCGCGGGCTCGGCGTCGTCTTCAATCTGTTTCTAGCGTCGTCACGACTCCAGCGGAAGCGCGCCGTGCTGACGATCGCGTCGATCACGTGGGGGTCGGTCTCCCTTCTGCTCCTCCTCGCCTTCGGGCAAGGACTGCGCGAGCAGCTCTCCACGGCGAACCGCGGCATGGGCTCGGGAATCGGCATCGTGTGGGCGAGCGAGACGACCAAGGTCTGGCAGGGGCTTCCCGCCGGCCGGAGCCTGCACTTCCTGCCCGAAGACGTCGCGCTGCTCAAGGAGCGCGTGCCGGCGTTCAACGGCGTCATCGGCGAGTTCGTGACGTGGGGCGCGAACTTCACCTACGGCCGGAAAACGGTCAACGCGCAGCTCGTCGGCACCGACGCCGCCTACGGCGACCTCAGGAATCACGTCCCCAAGCCCGGAGGCCGGTTCCTGACCGACGACGACGTCGCGCTACGCCGGCGGGTGGTCTTTCTCGGGGACGACCTGTCCCACGATCTGTTCGGCGACATGGACCCCGTGGGCAAGACGATGCAGATCAACGGCTCGCCCTACGTGATCATCGGGGTGCTCCAGAAGCGCCTCCAGATGGGCACGTACGGCGGGCCGGACAAGAACCACGCGGTCATCCCGACGACGACGTTCCAGGCCCAGATCGGTCGCAAGTACCTGGCGAACCTGGTCGTCAGGCCCGCGGACCCCAAGATGATGTCGCAAGATCTCGAAGAGATGCGGAAGGTCTTCGCCGGCAAATACGCCTTCGATCCCGACGACGACCGCGCGATCCGCACGTGGAACACCGTCCAGGGTCAAAAGGTCATGGCCAACATCCTGATCGGCATCCAGGCGTTCCTCGGCGTGATCGGGGGGCTGACGCTGATGATCGGGGGCGTCGGAGTCGCGAACATCATGTACGCGACGGTCAAGGAGCGCACGCGCGAGATCGGCGTGAAGATGGCCCTCGGCGCGCGCCCGTCGTGGATCACCGCGCCGCTGCTCCTCGAGGGGCTGGCCTACACGATCTTCGGCGGTCTTTTGGGGCTTCTCGTCGCGATGGTGATCATCATCGGCCTTGGGTTCGTCCCGGTCGAGGGGAACCAGGCGCTGGAATTTCTCGGGAAGCCGACGCTCTCGCCCGCCGTCGGGGTGATCTCCGCCGGCGTGCTGGGGCTCATCGGCCTCCTCGCGGCGTACTTCCCCGCGCGCCGCGCCGCTACGATCGATCCCGCGCAAACCCTGCGCTACGAATGAGGTCCCGATGAGCGCCCTCCTCGAGCAGCCCCGGACGTACACGAAGTCCGTCATCGCGATGTCCGGAATCCGGAAGGTCTACGACACCGGCAAGATCCGGGTCGAGGCGTTGAAGGGCGTCGACCTGACGATCGGCGCCGGCGAGTTCGTCGCCATCGTCGGCCCGTCGGGCTCCGGGAAATCCACGCTCATGAATCTCGTCGGCTGTCTCGACACGCCGAGCGGCGGGACGTACCTGCTGCGGGACAAGGAAGTCGCCGGGCTCGACCGCAACGAGCTGGCGAGAATCCGGAACGAGCGCGTCGGGTTCGTGTTCCAGAACTTCAACCTGCTGCCGCAGATCACCTCCGCCGAGAACGTCGAGATGCCCATGATGTTCGGCGGCATCCCGAAAGGCCAGCGCAAGGAGCGGGTGCGCGAGCTGCTCGAGAAGGTGGGATTGGGCGAGCGCATGGAGCACCGGCCGACCGAGCTGTCGGGCGGACAGATGCAGCGCGTGGCGGTGGCGCGGGCGCTCGCGATGAACCCCGACATCGTCCTGGCCGACGAGCCGACGGGCAATCTCGACACGTCGTCGGGCGGCGACGTCATGTCCCTGTTCGAAGACCTCTGGCACCAGGGGCGCACGATGATCGTGATCACGCACGACGCGGCGCTGGCCAAGCGCGCGGGACGAATCGTCGAAATCCGCGACGGCACGATCGTGCGGGACACCTCTCACTAGCCTAGACTGAGCGGTGTGCGGAAAGCCCTCGGCGGTTTGGTCCTGGCGGCGGCGTACACGGTCGCGCACGCGGGCAACGCCATCGAGGTCCGCAAGGAAGCGTTCCGGCTCCTGAACGAAGGCGTGGCGGCATACAACCGCGCCGACTACAAGGGGGCCGTCGAAGCGCTGAAGAAGGCCTCGGCGATCAGCCTGAACTCGTTCCCGTCGAACTATTACCTGGGGCTCGCTCTGGCCGGCGACCGGCGCTACGCCGAGGCGATCGACGCCTACAAGGTCGCGCTCGATCTCGAGCCCGATCGCCTCCAGGCCAACGTCTCGGCCGGCGACGCCCTCCTCGCGATGGGAGACACCGACGAGGCCCAGCCGTACTACGTCAAGGCCGAAAAGCTGAGGCCGGAGTTCGCGCCGGCCTTAGACGGCATGGCGCGAATCGCCGACGCGACCGCCGATCGTGAGAAGGCGGTCTCGCTGTTCACGCGCGCGCTGGCGAGCGACAAAGGATTCGCACCGGCGTATACGCATCTCGGCGATCTCTACCTTCGTGAAGGCAAGCTCGACGACGCCGTGAAGCTTCTCGTCGAGGCGGTTTCGGTCAAGCCGGATTTCGGGCCGGGGCTGAACCGCCTGGCAGCGGCGTACGGCCGCATGGGGTTCTCGAACGAAGCGGTCGCCACGATCCGGAAGGCCATCGACCTCGAGCCGAAGGATCCCGCCCACCGCGCCACGCTCGGCGACGTTCTGTTGCGCATGAACTCGGTCACGGCCGCGGAAAGCGCCTACCAGGCGGCGATCGCGATCGACCCGTCGCATCCGGGGGCCTGCGCCGGTCTCGCCGAGATCGCGAGGAGGCACGGCGACTACGCCGGGGCGCTCGATCACATCGACGCGGCCCTCGCCGACACGCGCCTCGACCGGACGACGCGGAACGCCTTGACCAAGCAGCGTGAGGCGTTCGCCGCCGAGCGCGACCGCTCGGCCGAGCTCGAGAAGACCGTCGGCGCCGGTGGTGCGACCGCCGAGACGCGCGCTCAGCTCGCGACCCTCGAAGCCGAGCGCGGCCACTACGACCGCGCGGCCGAGCTGCTCGCCGCGGACTCCGCCGCGCCGACCGAGCCGCTCGCCTTCTACCTGTTCCGCGCCGGACGGTTCCAGGACGCGCACGTCGCCTACGCCGCGCTGGCCAAGGCGGCGCCCCGCGCGGACCTCGAGGTCAACGACGGTGCGTCCCTCGCGCGGATGGGAGACGACGTCAACGCGAAGGCCGCCTTCGAGCGCGCGCTCGCGATCGACTCGGCGCAGCCTCTGGCCCGCCTATACCTCGGAAACACGCTGCTGCGTGCCGGGAAGACGGCCGAGGCCGAGGCCGCCTACAAGACCTATCTCGAGGCCAACCCCTCCGGCGACGCGGCGGAGTTGGTCCGGCGCGTGCTGGCGAGCCTGCCCACGGGGAGCGCGCCATGAAGCGAATGCTCCTCGTCTTGGCCCTGCTCGTCGTGGCGACCTCGGCCGCGGCTCAGGACACCGCCGATCGCCGCAAGGGGTTCGCGATCAAGATCACCGCTCCGATCGCCGACGATTTCGTCCTCGGCCGCACGAAGATCCACGCCGACGCGCACGTCGACTCTCCTGCCGACGTCGACCGCGTCGAGTTCCTCGTCCAGGACAAGGTCATCTTCGTCGACCGCGAGCCTCCCTACGAGTGCGTGCACGATTTCGGCGAGGTCAGCCGCGCCTGGGTGATCCGGGCCGTGATGTACCACAAGGAAGGCTTCTCGGTCAGCGACGTCATCGTCACGCGCAAGCTGTCGATCGAATCGTTCGAGGAGGTCAACCGTGTCCTCCTCTGGGTCACCGTGCGCGACAAGTCCGACCAGCTGCTGGGGGACCTCACGAAGGACACGTTCAAGGTTTTCGAAGACGGCGTCGAGCAGACGATCCGCGAGTTCAGCCTCGAGGACCGCCCGATCACGATGGCCATCGTGCTCGACAGCTCGGGGTCGATGCGCGACTCGATGGACGAGGTCCACGCCGCCGCGTCGTCGTTCGTCGAGACGCTGCGCCCCCAGGACAAGGCCCTGGTCATCGACTTCGATGACAAGGTGTTCCTGCTCCAAGACCTCACCTCCGATCAGACGCTTCTGAAGCAGTCCGTCTCGAGCACCGAGGCGCTCGGCTCCACGGCCCTGTACGACGCGCTGCACGCCGCGTTCCGGAAGCTGTCGGGGATCGACGGGCGCAAGGCGATCATCCTCTTGACGGACGGCGAAGACACCTCGAGCCAGTTCGCGTACAAGCGGATCATCGAAGAAGCCAAGGCCCAGAACGTGCTGATCTACGGCATCGGGCTGGGCGACGTGAAGAAGGGCGTCCTCAAGGAGTTCTCGGACACGACCGGCGCACGCGCCTACTTCGTCGGCAAGGCCAAAGAGCTCGCTGAGGTCTACAAGAAGATCGCCGAGGAGCTGCGGCGTCAGTACTATATCTCGTACGCGACGACGAACACGACGTGGGACGGCCGCTTCATCAAGCTCGAGGTGAAGGCCTCGAATCTCGATTGGACCGTGCGCGCGCGGCGCGGCTACTTCGCGGTCAAAGGGACGCCGGCGGTGAAGTGAACCCGGTGGGTGATTGACGGAAGCTCATGCTGAAGGGCCTCGGCATCATCGGTCCTCTTCTGATCGTGATCGTCGTCTTCCTCTTGCTCCAGGTCTGCGATGACCGTCGAGAAGAGAACTTCGCAAGACTGGCCGAGAGCGGCGATGCGATTTCGCGCGGTTGGCTGCCGTCCTGGATCGCGTCGGACGCCACGGACATTCGGTTGCTCCACGACCTCGATACGAACGAGACGTGGGGAGCATTCAGGTTCGGCGATGCCGGCGCACGAGAGCTCGCCGAGGCGTGTAAAGACGTCCCGGACACGAGCGTTCCGTTTCCGCGGAGCCCAGAGGCCAAGTGGTGGCCTCCGGTCCTCCTGAACACTTCGGACACGTGCGAGGGATATCGAATCATGAAGTGTCAGCAACGATCTTTGGGAAGTCCCGGGCGATGGGAGACCTCAGATGCGTTCGCTGCGGTCAGCCACAACACGAGAGCGACGTACTTCTGGCGAGTGGGTCACTAATGTCCTGATCCGGCCTCGCCAGCGCCTGGCGAAGCCGTGCTCTTGGGGGGGATGACGTCCTCAGGCAAGAGCAGATCCCGCGCCGGCGGCTTGTAGTCCGCCGGTTGCGACGCGAGTTGCGCCTCGAGCGATACGTCCGACGCCAGATCGAGATCCGTTCTGAGCGGCAGGAACCCCGCAGCCTGGATCTCGAGATGCCAGCGCCCCGCGCGAAGATCGCTGAGCGCGAACGCGCCCTTGACGTCGCTGTCCACGCTCCGTCCGTCGACGGTTCCATCGGGCCTCGTCAATCTCACGTGAGCTTCAGGTAACGCGGCGCCCGCGGACGCTCGGACAGTGCCCGACAGCGCCGCGGCGCCGTCCGCGGCCGGTGCCGGTTCCGGCGTTGCATTCCCCTTCTGAAGCACGACCTCGAAGATCGCGCGAAACGGCGCTCGCACGACGATGCCGGGCTTGAGCACCGGCGCGTACCCCTCCCGCGAGACGTCCGCGCGGTAGACGCCATCCGTCAGGCCGTCGAAAGCGAAGCCTCCTGCGGCGCCCGTCGTCGCCGCGCGGATCGGCGTCGGCGCGCTTTCGGGACGGACGATCACCATCGCTCCGGCGGACGGCTGATTGCGCCCGTAGGTGACCGTGCCCCGCATCTGCCCCGCGTGCGACTGTGCCGCCGGAGCTGCCGGCGGAGGCGCTGGCGCCGTCGCGGCCGGTGCTGGTGCTTCCGGCGTTGCCGACGACGTCGGTGCGGGGGATGGAGCCGGCGTCGCGGCGGGAGGCTGTTCGGTCGGCACTGCAGGGTCCGCGGCGAGGAGGAGGCTCAGAACCGCGCCGAATATCCCCGCAACGTGCATGTGACCGAGTATAGGCGCCCAGGCTAGACTCGTCGCGGGCGGTTAGCTCAGCTGGTAGAGCACCTGTCTTACACGCAGGTCGTCATCGGTTCGAGTCCGGTACCGCCCACCACCGGCCGCCTTGAATTGCGAGGGTCGGATGCTATGATCCACGGGTTTTTCGTGTCGCGGAGCCGTAGTGCAGTTGGTTAGCACACCGGACTGTCACTCCGGAGGTCGCGGGTTCGAGCCCCGTCGGCTCCGCCACTTCGATGGTCGCCGTCGCTAGAAGCCGACGGCGACTCCGACCTGTACCCTCAGCGGCGAGTCGTACACCCGGTACGGGTCGTTTCCATCGTACGTGAATTCGTAGAGCGCCGACGTGTAGATGCCGACGTGCTCTCCCGCCGGGATCGTGTATCCCCCGCCCGCGAGAAACGCGTTGTGCGTGGAGCGGACCTTCAGGCCGAATGCATCGACGTACTGGTAATTCGTGTACTGGTAATCGGTCTCGGCGAAGAAGCCGCGAACGATCGGCATCCGGGCGAACACCCCGAGACCGTAGTCGTTGGTCGAGACGCTCGGCGAGTAGCGGCTGTCGTCGACCCAGCGGTAGTAGGGCTGGACGCCGAGCTCGAGGTGCGGGACGACCTTGAATCCGACGAGCGGCGCGAGTGTGACGTAGTCGATGTCGCCGAACCCGGCGGCGACCGACCCGCCGACGTAGACGCGCTGCCCGAAGCTCTGCGCCGGCTCGCGCTCCTCCGGCGGAGCCTGCTGGGCTCGCGCAACGCGCGGCCCCGCCGCGAGCAGCGCGACGCCAACTACGAAGGATCGTAGTAGTGGACGGCTCACGTCGCGAGCTTATCAGGGAATTCCTTGACCCTCGTTCGGCGCGCTGAGAGAATCCAGACTCCGATACTGGGGTTTTGGGGGGAGGTTGCCATGAGATTCGGAACCTACGTGCTCGCGCTTTCGATGACGCTCTGTCCCGCGCTCGTTCTCGCGCAGGATGAGCCGGCCAAGGATCAGCCGCCGAAGGAACCGGCCGCCGAAGAGAAAGCTCCGGCCAAGGACGACGCAGCGAAGCAGGACACCGAGAAGAAGGACGCCGAGAAGGCTGCGGAAGGCAAGGCACCCGAAGCGGAAGCCGCGCCGGCCAAGGAGGCAGCGCCTGCAGCTGCGGCAGCGCCGGCCGCGGAGCCCGCGCCCGCGAAGGAGCACGCCGCGAAGGCCGAAGAGCCGAAGGCTGCTGCCCCGGCGAAGAAAGAGCTTTCAGCCTGCGCGAAGACCTACGTCCCGCTCGCGGACACGTACAAGGCCGCGTACGAGGACATGGAAAAGTGGATCGATCAGATCAACACTCAGACGACCGCCGCCAGCGACAAGGTCGCGAAGCTTCAAGCGCAGATTCAGGAAAACGAGACGGCGACTACCCAGGCCAAGCTCGCCGGCGACAACGCCAAGGTCAAGGACCTGACCAAGCAGAACAAGGCGCTCTGGAACGACATGAACGCCGCGAAGAAGGGTCTCGCCGACACGTGCGCCCAGTTCGGCAAGGAAGCCGCCGCGCGCGTCAAGAAATATGACGCGGCGACGGAGCAGGCCCTGAGCGCGCTGAAGAAGTAGCTACTGGAGCGTTCGGAAACCGATCGACCAGTTCGGCGGGTCTTCGCAGACCATCGTCGTCAGCATGCGCGTGGTCGACGCGTCGCTGCCCCACTTGGCGTCCCGCATGAACGAGCGGGTCCAGCACTTCTTCGAGCTGGACATGCCGCTCTTCACGGGCGGCCGGCCGGTCGTGACCATCTCTTCGTCCTGCGTGTGGGCGTAGCCGTTCTTTCCGGCGATGCCGTAGATCTTTCCGCGCACGTCCTTGGACGAAAGTTCCTGGGTCACGGGCATCGTGTACCAGGCGTAGGAATCCTTCATCGCGTTGAACTGGATCTGGCTCTTCGGGTTGGCCTTGTTCCACTCCGAGATTCCGTCGTCGAGCCAGGCGGGCACCTGGCTGGCGTGCGTGGACGTGGCCACGATCGCGCAGAGCGCAGCCAGACCGAGGCTCGTGATGATCAGCGTTTTCGAAGCTCGTCTCATGAAATCCCCTTCCTCCGGATCGGGTCGTCCTAGCCCAAGATGGATCCGGCGCCGCCACGAATCAAGGGGGGACGGTTCGGGCGCGCGTGCCGACGGTGGACCCCTTTCCGCTGCGTGGCCCCGGCGTTCACCGTACACTCAGGCGGACCCGGTTCGGGTCATTCAGGGGGGCCACCATGAAGCTCTTCTTTAGATCGTTCCTTGTCCCAGTGGCCGCAGCCGGTCTCGTTGCATCGAGCGCGCCGGCGCTCGCAGGCTCCCACACGTGGGACGTCTGGGAGGTGTTCTCGAACGCCGACGGCACGATTCAGTTCATCGAGCTGCACGAGACCAACGGCACGAACTTCGAGATCGGGCTCGGGGGGCATCTCATGATCTCGCACCCCTCCGGCAACAGCTTCACGATCACGCACAGCGTGGCCTCGCCGACCGCGGGGAAATTCTTCCTACTGGCCACTGCGGGGTTCCAGGCGTTGCCCGGGGCGCCCACACCCGACGACATCATCCCGGCTCACTTCATCGCGATCCCGTCGGATTCGTCGGTCGAGTACAACCCGTGGGACACCGGGACGTTCGGCGCGGGTACGATTCCGACCGACGGGATCCACTCGCTGTCGCGCCAGGTGGTGAATGGGGCCTTCGTGGTGTCGACCAACTCGCCCACCAACTACGCGGGGAACTCGCTCTCGATCGACGCATCGCCGCCGCCTCCCGGCGTGCCCGACGGCCAGACGGGAACGGCGATGAAGGCGAGCCGGCTGACGGCCGACGGGTCGTCGATCTCGGTTCAATGGGATGCCACGACCTGTGGGGATGCGGGCGACCACCAGATCCTCTACGGCGATCGCAGCGGCTTCCCGGGCGTGCCCGGCGGCACGTACACGCTGCTCGGCGGGACGTGCGGAATCGGCTCGACGACGCCTTATGCCTGGACGACGACACCCAGCTCCGGCGACGGCAGCGGGCTGGTGTGGTTCCTCGTCGTCGGCAAGAAAGCGTCCGGGGCGGAAGGCCCGTGGGGCACGTACAACGGAACCACCGAGCGGAACGGACCGGGACCCGCCGGGTCGTCGAACGTCTGCGCGACCACGACGAAGACGTTGACCGCGACCTGCGGGCACTGAGCCACCGATTGCGGCCTGGTTCGTTCGGGGCCGCGGTCGTCTTGATCTCCGCTCTGGCCGCGGCCGGACTCCCGGCGGCCGTGGATGCCTGTACGTGTGCTGCCGCGCGGCTCGTCAACGGCTGGTGCGACGTGCACGATCAAGGCTTCGTCGCCGGCCTCACCGTCCGATCGCGCTGGCTCTACGAAGCCGCCGACGCGCACGGCCATCAGGTCGATCTCTCGACGTTCAACTGCCCGAGCTGCCAGAGGGCCATCGCCGCGAGCGGTTACTGCGAGACGCACCGCATCGGCTTCGTGCACGACCTGGCTTATTTCTCCCGGCTCACCTACGAGCTGGCGAAGGGCGAGGCTCGATCGCCCGAGTCGATCGGGTGCGCGACGTGCCGGAAGAACTCCGAAACCTACGGGTGGTGCGACAAGTCGAAGATCGGCATGGTCGGCCCGTTCGCACTGCGCGATCGCGCCGGTTACGAGCGGGCCATCGCGGCGTACAAGGTCTTCGAGATCGCCAACGCAACCGCGGCCCGATGCCGGTACTGCGCGGTCGCGATCATCACGGACACGGAGTGTCCGGTCTGCAAGATCGCCTACAAGGACGGGAAGGCAGTTCGGGTACCCTAGGGCGCGAGGAGAGATCCATGCTGCCCCTTCACCTCGGCTCCGATCCGAAGGCTCCGCTGCGCCTGCTCTGTCTCGGCGCCCACTCGGATGACATCGAGATCGGCTGCGGCGCGACGATTCTCACGCTCCTGGCGTCCCGCCCCGAGGTCCACTGCACGTGGGTCGTCTTCAGCTCGGGAGGCCCCCGCGAGGCCGAGGCCCGGTCGTCCGCCGCGGAGTTTCTGAAGGCCGCGCACCGGAGCGACGTCATCGTCAAGCAGTTCCGGAACGGCTACTTCCCCTTCGAAGGCGCTGCCATCAAGGACTTCTTCGAGCAGCTCAAAGCCCAGGTGAATCCCGACCTGATCTTCACGCACTACCGGGACGACCGTCACCAGGATCACCGCGTCGTCTCGGATCTCACGTGGAACACCTACCGCAACCACGTCGTGCTCGAGTACGAGATCCCGAAGTACGACGGCGACCTCGGCCAGCCCAACCTGTTCGTTCCGGTCGCGGAAACCGCGTACCGCGAGAAGCTCCGCATCCTCCGCGACGTGTTCGGCTCTCAGCGCGACAAGCACTGGTTCGACGACGCGACCTTCCTCGGCCTGATGCGGCTGCGCGGGATGGAATCGTGCGCGACGAGCTTGCACGCCGAAGCGTTCTACGCCCGCAAGCTCGTCATTGCGTAGGGGACACTCCCTTTTTCCACCCAAAAGGGGACATTCGTCTTTTTCTTACAACGGGAATAGGGGACAGTCCCCTTTTTCTTACAAAGCTTCAGAGTGCGAAGCTTTAGAAGAAAAAGGGGACTGTCCCCTATTCCCGTTGTAAGAAAAAGACGAATGTCCCCTTTTGGGTGGAAAAAGGGAGTGTCCCCTACTCGTGAACGACGATCGTGATCGAGCGCGGGCCGTGGACGCCGATGACCAGTTTCTTTTCGATGTCGGCGGTGCGGGACGGGCCGCAGATGCTGATCATGCGGCCGGTGCCGTCGAATCGCGAGAGCGCGTCGGCGAAATCGGGGACGATCTGCGCCGCGCGGGCGTGCGCGACGAGTGTGGCCGCGGACAGGATCGGCCTGAGCCTCCGGTCGGAGCCGAACAACACGACGGCAGCCGTTTCCGCGACGACGGCATCGGCGAGCACCCTCGCCGCGTCTCCCTCGACACCCTCGACAGGCCACGGCTCGTCCGGGCGCGCCTGCCGGATCTCGACGGCAGAAGCAGGCCCGGCAGCGATCAGGCGCGCGGCGAGATCCATGGGGCTCATCGCCGGCCTCCCGGCCGCGTGAGCTGACCCAGGCGCCGCAGCCCGGCAGAGCGCATCAACGCACGGACCAGCGGGCGTAGCAGCCGGCCGGCCGCCCCTCCCGCTTGCGCCCGCTTCCAGAGCGCGACGCCGCTCCGGACGGCGGCCGGCGCGTTGCCTTCGCGCCAGAGCTGCTCGCGCCGCTTCGCGATGAGATCGCTCAAGGGGATGCGCACGGGGCAGATGTCGGAGCAGGCGCCACAGAGAGTCGAGAAGTACGGCGCGTCGGAGGGCGTCCCCTGCCGCTCGAGGAATGGTGCGACGAGAAGGCCGATCGGCCCGGGGTACACGGTCTTGTAGCCGTGGCCCGAGACCTGCCGGAAAACGGGGCAGACCACCATGCACGCGCCGCACCGGATGCATCGCGCCGCATCGGAGTACTCGCTCTTCGCGAGCGCCCGCCGGCCGTTGTCGAGGAGGACGACGACGCGGGAGACGCCGTCGTGCGCGTCCTTCCCGATGACGTGCGTGTAGACGGTCTGGGCTTGTCCGGTCGCGCTGGCGGTCAGCACCCGCAGCAGCGGTGCCAAGTCGGCCCGCCGGCGGATCACCTTGTCGATCCCGGTGACGACGAGGTGCTTCTGCGCCGACGAGCAGAAGTACGCGTTCCCTTCGTTTTCGATGATGACGATCTCGCCGGTCTCCGCGATGAGGAAGTTGGCCCCGGTGACGCCGAGGTCCGCTGCGCGGAGCGGCTCGCCGAGATACGCGGTGGCTTCGCGGGCGAGGGCCGTCGGGTCGGACGAGAGCGTGCGTCCGAAGACGCCGCTCAACGTCTTGGCGATCTCTTCGGCGTTGAGGTGGATCGCGGGTGCGGTGACGTGCGAGGGCAGCTCGCCGCGGACTTGGACGATCCACTCGCCGAGATCGGTCTCGAACACGGTGAAGCCCGCGCGCTCCATGTGATGGCGGAGCCCGATCTCCTCCGTGACCATCGACTTCGACTTGATGACCCGCGCGGGTGTCGTGGGCAGCTCGCTCATGACGGCGCGGCAGGCCGCGTCGCCGTCGGCTGCGTGGACGATACGCATGCCGTTTCGTTCAGCCCGTTCCACGAACATCGCCACGAGGGCGTCCATGTTCTCCACCGAGTCGCGGCGAGCGGCGGTCGCTTGGTCTCGGAGAGCGCCCCACGGCCAGCCGGCGGCCACCTGGTCGCGCTTGGCGAGCGCGACGTCGGCGGCCTTGCGCGTGCTCGTGTCGGGAGCGGCGGGGCTCACGCGATTCCCCGCGCGACGAGAAAGCTGGCGAGCGGGACGACCGTCAGACCGCCGGGGTGCGCGGCGAAATGACTCAAGCAGCCGGGCTCGGCGCTGACGACGAGGCGCGTGCCCGTGGCCTCGATCGAGCCCACGCGATGGGCCATCATCGCCTCCGCCGTCCGGTCGAACAGCGTCGAGAACACGCCGCCGAAGCCGCAGCAGGCGTCGCGGAACGGCTTCGCGATCACGGTGACGTTCGCCGTCCGAGCGACCCACGCGGCGTATGCGGAAAAACGAGCGTCGTCCCAGACGTCGTGGCAGGGGCGGTGCAGGTAGATCGACCCGGGAGCCTCCGTCGATCGCCCCCGGATCTCATCGACCCAGACGTCCGGGGCATATCGGATCCGGTCCCCGCCGACTCCGGCGTGCGCGAGGTGGCCGCGGCAGGTGGCGCTGGCGACGAAGACGCGCTCGAACGGGCGCGCGGCCTCCTCGAACGAGCGGGCCATGTCGATCCCTCCCTGCGCGTCGCCGGCGGTCGCCGCAGGCTGCCCGCAACAGAATGCCGGGAGCAGAGAAAGATCGGGATGACCCGCGAGGGCGAGAAGCCTCAGCTGAGCGGGAACGTCCTCGGCAAATACGGAGGCGGTCAGGCAGGAGACGAACAGCGCCGCCTTGTGGCCGGGGGTCCCCACGCGGGGATGGTATACCTGCGGCAAGCCCGTTGCGCCGCCGAATCCCGCGCCCCGGCGCTGTCCGACTTGCGCGGGATGCGGGTTGCGCGTAAGGATAAGTCCCTATGAAACATCAACAATTCACCCATACGGCGTTTGTGTGTCTCTTGGCGACCTCCCTCGCGGTGTCCGCGCCACCCCCACCCCCCGCGCCCGCCGCGGGAGCCGTCGCCCCGGAGGCGATGAACGACGTCAGCTTCGAAGGGCTCTCGGCTGCGCAGAAGACGCAGTCCGTCTCGATCCTCAACGAGAACGGATGCGACTGCGGATGCGGCATGAAGGTCGCCGTATGCCGCCGGGACGACGCCAAGTGCGGCCGCAGTAAAGACCTCGCCGCGCAGGTCGTCGCCGCCGTCAAGGGCGGAAAGAGCAAGGACGAGATCGTCAAGACGATCCTCACGCCTCCGAGCAAGTTCGTGCAGTTCCCGCTCGCGGCGAACGACGCGCCGGCGATCGGTCCGAAAAATGCGAAGGTGACGATCCTTCACTACTTCGACTACCAGTGCCCCTTCTGCTCGAAGGTCGCTCCGACGCTCGATCAGATCGCGACCGACTACGCCGACTCGGTGCGCATCGTCTACAAGATGCACCCGCTGGCGATGCACCCGAACGCGATGCCCGCCGCCGAGGCCGCGATGGCCGCCAAGGCGCAAGGCAAGTTCATCGAGATGCACAAGAAGCTGTTCGCCAACCAGTCGGCGCTGACCCGCGACAACTTCATCGCCTGGGCCAAGGAGATCGGCCTCGACGTCGACAAGTTCACGAAGGACATCGACAACCACACGTACCAGGCGGACATCCAGAAGCAGGTCAAGGAGATCGAGGACGTCGGCTCCCAGGGCACGCCCGCGTCGTTCATCAACGGACGCTTCCTGAACGGGGCCAAGCCGTACCCGCAGTTCAAGGAGATCATCGACGAGGAGCTCGGCTGGGCGAAGGCGAACAACCGCCCCGACTTCAAGACGGGCAAGAACATCGCCGAGGCGTCCGCCAAGCAGCCCGGCTCGTCCGGCCCCGATCCGAACAAGGTGTACGAACTGCCGGTCGGCAACTCCGCCACGCGCGGCCCCGCCAACGCGAAGGTCACGATCCTCCACTACTTCGACTACCAGTGCCCGTTCTGCGTGCGCGTGTCGCCGACGATCGAGCAGCTCTTGAAGGACTACCCGAACGACGTCCGCGTCGCCTACAAGATGCACCCGCTGCCGATGCACCCGAACGCGATGCCCGCCGCGCAGGCCGCGATGGCCGCGAAAGCCCAAGGCAAGTTCGGCGAGATGCACGACAAGCTGTTCGAGAACAGCACGGCGCTCTCGCGCGACAAGTACATCGAGATCGCGACCCAGATCGGCCTCGACGTGAAGAAGTTCACGAGCGACATCGACAGCAACGCGTACCGAGCCGAGATCGACACGGAGACCCAAGAGGCGATGAAGGTTGGAGCGACCGGGACGCCGTCCACGTTCGTCAACGGGCGGTACCTGTCCGGCGCGCAACCGATCGACGCGTTCAAGCGGATCATCGACGAGGAGATCGCCAAGGCCAAGAAGTAAGGCCGGACGATCCCGCTTGCCGAACACTCGCGAAATCAAGGCGGCCCCGGGGGTCTTCGAGCACCTCCGGCTCGCCCCGGGGGAAGCGCTTCCGCGCCCACGTCCTGAGATCGTCGACGTCGCCGTCCTCGACATGAACCACGGTTGGCCGAACGTCGGCCACGAAGGGGTGGTGGCCGCGCTCCGCACCGCCGCCGGCCGCCTCGGGGAACCGCTGGCGGAGGCCGGCCTCTCGATCCGGGCCATCTCGTTCGACGTCCGCCGTGCCTTGCAGCTGCCCGAGCCGAACGATCCGAGGTTCGCGATCTACGTGGGGACCGGCGGCCCCGGGCATCTGGACCCGCGTCTCAACGACGGGACCGATCCCCGCGCGCAGGGGGTCTCCGAGGACCCGTCCTGGGAGGCGCCCCTCTTCCGGCTGTTCGACGCCATCGCCGGGCGCGAGGACGCCGCGCTCCTGTCCGTCTGCCACACGTTCGGGCTGATGTGCCGCTGGCTCGACGCGGCGGAGCCGGTCGCGCGCGGCCCCGAGAAGGGCGGGAAGAGCGAAGGGGTGCTCGACAACGTCCTCACCGGTGCGGCGCGCGAGCACCCCCTGTTCTCCGCGTTCGCGCGGCGGCTCCCGCCGTCCGGGCGCCTTCGCGTGCTGGACAGCAGGATGTACGACCTCGTTCCGAAGGCCGGGGCGGCCGCCCGCGTCGGGATCATGTCGACGGAAACGCTCGGTCCCGGCGGTCCTCCTGGCGACGCGATGACGATGATGGAAGTCGCCCGCGAACCCTCCGGCCGGATGCCCCGCATCCTGGGCGTCAACCATCATCCCGAGATCGTCGACCGGACGAACCTGATGGCGATGCTGGCGGCGAAGCTCGCGCGCGGCGAGGTCTCGAAGGAGTGGTACGACCTCCGGATGAGCACCCTGAGCCAGCAGTTCCACGACGACCACAGCGACCGCGACCTCCAGCTGACGTCCGAGTTCACCTTTCTCGGGCCGCTCCGGTTCCACCTGACGCGGGCCGTCCGCCTTCGCGCCGAAAGCCGCGGATTCTCGCAGGGCCGCCACGAAGACGAGGTCGTCGCCTCCCTCGTCGCCTGATCGTTTCGGGAACTCATCCCCGCCTCCCCGGTCTCATTCGACGTGGCCGGCATCGAATCCCGGCCGGGAGGTTTCGATCATGATCAGGACATACGCACGTCGAATCGCCGTCGCCGCCGCATTCACCGCCTTCGCCGCTGCCGGACTCGCCGCGATGCCGGCCCCGTCGAGGGCCTGCCGGCCCGCCGATCCGGGCGACTTCTCGATGACCGTCCTCGTCGACGGCCGGCCCCTCGCGGAGTATCTGCACGACGGGGCCCGGTACGTCGAAGCGCGGAAGGGTCGGGAGTACAGCGTGCGGCTTCGAAACGGCACCGGACGGCGGGTCGCCGTCGCGCTCGCCGTGGACGGCCTCAACTCGATCGACGCGAAGCACACCAGCGCGCGGGAGGCGCGCAAGTGGATCCTCGGCCCGTGGGAGACGATCGAGCTGACGGGGTGGCAAACCGGCGACAGCACCGCACGGCGGTTCGTCTTCACGTCGGAGCCCGACTCCTACGGCGCGTGGCTCGGCCGCACGAAGGACCTCGGCGTCATCAGCGCCGCGTTCTTCCGTGAGGTCGATCGCACCGCGATGCTCGATGCGCCGATGATGCCCCCCGAGCCGATGGCCAAGGCGGCGGGCGCAGCAGAGCCCCAGCTGGACCGGTCCGATTCGGCCCGCCGTCAGAAGGACGAGCTGGCCGCGACGGGGATCGGCCGCGAGGTCGAGCACCGCGTCGTGCGCGTGGACTTCGACGGGGAAGACACTCCGGCGGCGACGGTCGACGTTCGCTACGAGTACCACGACGCGCTCGTGCGGCTCGGCGTCCTGCCGGCGACGGACGAGCCGCTCGCTCGCCGGGAGCGCGCGCACGGGTTCGCGGACGACGGCTTCGCGCCCGATCCCTACCGGCGCGATCGTTAAGAGAGGAGTGACAGCAGATCGTCGCGCGTCAGGGACGTCGCGGACGCCGCATCGCTCAGGGCGGCGTCCGCGATGCCGCGCTTGGCCTCCTGAAGCGCGAGGATGCGCTCTTCGATCGTGTCTTCCGAGACCAGCCTGTAGACGACCACCGGCCGGCTCTGGCCGATGCGGTGCGCGCGGTCTGCCGCTTGAGCCTCCACGGCGGGGTTCCACCACGGGTCCATCAGGAAGACGTGATCGGCGGCGGTCAGGTTGAGCCCGGTGCCGCCGGCCTTCAGCGAGACGAGCAGCACGGGCGGCCCGCCGTCCGATTGGAACCCGGACACGACGGCGGGCCGGTCGACGGTCGATCCATCGAGGCGCGAGAACGCGATCCCCGCGCGCGACAGATGCGGCTCGATGCGGTCGAGCAGTGATGTCCACTGCGAGAAGACCAGGGCCTTGTGGCCTTCGGCGAGCACCGTCTCGAGGCTCTCGCGCAGCCGCTCGACCTTGGCGCTGGTGTCCGCCTGCTGGCCGGGCACCAACCCCGAGTGGCAGGCCGCCTGCCTCAAGCGGAGCAGCGCCTCGAGGGCCGCGAGGACGTTTCCACCCTCCGCAAGCTTCGCGACGACCGTCTCGAGCGTCGCCGCGCGCAAGGCGTCATAGACGCGCCGTTCCTCTTCCCCGAGCGTGCAATACAGCACGGCGTCGGTGCGGGGAGGAAGCTCCGGCGCCACGTCCTGCTTCAATCGACGGAGGACGAACGGACGGAGGCGCTCCCGCAGCGCCGCCGCCGTGGGCTGATGCCCGTCCGCGATCGGCTTCGCGTAGCGCTCCTGGAAATCGCGCCGTCCGCCGAGAAGACCCCGGTTCAGGAAGTGCATCTGGCTCCACAGCTCGTCCAGTCGGTTCTCGACCGGCGTGCCCGAGAGCGTCAGGCGGAACCCGGCGTCGAGGCGGAACGCCGCCTGCGCCGCGAGGCTGTCGGGGTTCTTGATCGTCTGGGCCTCGTCGAGCACGACGGCGTCCCACTTCGGCTTCGAGAGGATCTCCTCGTCGAGACGGAGGAGCGCGTAGCTCGTGATCGTCACATCGGCGGCGGGATCCAGCGAGCGTCTCGCGCCGTGGTAGACGCAGGCGGTCAGCGCCGGGCGGAACCTCCGGATCTCGTCGGACCAGTTGTGGACGACGCTCGTCGGGGCGACGACGAGCGTCTTGCCGCGCACGGCGCACAAGGCCTGGAGCGTCTTTCCGAGCCCCATGTCGTCCGCGAGCAGCGCGCCCAGGCCCGCGTCGCGGAGAAACGCCAGCCAGGCGACACCGCGCGCCTGATAAGGGCGCAGCGTCGCGGAGAGGTCGGGCGGAAGCGCCGGCTCGGCCGGCAAGCCCGCGAACCCGTCGACGAGCGCCTCGAGGCCCGAGAGTGCCGCGGGAGCCGGCTGGTCGAGGTCGGACGCCAGGCGCGCGACCTCGCCGAGCATCGCCTTCGGGACCGCGCCGCTTTCCTCGCGCGCCGCGAGCAGATCGGCGATGCGACCACCGAACCGGGAAAGCCAGTCCGCGGGAAGCGGCGCGTAGCCGCCGCCCGACAGCGGGACGAGCGATTCGCCGGCGCGGAACGCGGAGACCACGGCGTGCGGGTCCGCCGAGCGCTGTGGCCCGCCGCCGATTCCGGCGCTCGCGAACAGCACGTCGACGCTTCCGTCATCGCCGAAGCGCACCGTGGGGACGACGGGCGGGTGGAGCGCGAAGTGCTCGCGTCCGCCGCCTCGGATCTCTCCCTCCCACGCCCGTAGCTTCGACGCGAGCGTGACGGCCTCGGCGCCGGTGACCGCCGTCGGAATTCCCGGGACGAGCCCCAGCCGCGAGGACAGCTTCCGGATCTCCTTGCCCTCGGCACGCTCGTCGCGCAGCGGCAGCGCGCCCTGGAGATGAACCAGCTTGCCCCCGTCGACTCTGGCCTGCGGCGGGTCGCCGTAGACGCACGTCGCCAGGGCCGTGAGCGTCGTGCCCTCGCGCTTCGTCTCGACGACGATCCGTGGAGGAATGCGCTCGATGGCCGGAAGCCGTTCCGTGCGCACGTCGACGGCGACGCGGCCGCGGAGCGACGGGAGGACCTCGGTGACGAGCTCGTTCCACGATTCGGGCCCGAAGTGCCGTCCGGCGGAGAACTCGTGATGCTCCCGGCCGGTCAGCTTCGGCTCGGTCCAGGGCCGGAGCGTTCCGTCGCAGCGCGCGATGCCGTTCGGGAACACCTCGGTGATCGCCGGGTCGTCTTCGAGCACCACACGGAACCCGTCCCCTTGGTCGTCGATGCCGACCCGCGGGCCGACCGGAGCCGACGACGTGCGGATGGGGTCCTCGTCGAGCCGAACCTCGTCCGAGCGCGACAGAGCCGCGAGCAGCTTCGACACGATCGCGCGCGGGAGCGGCCCCCGGCGATGCGTGCCCAGCGCCAGCTCCGCGGCGAGGTCGTCCTGCCGCGCGGTGAACGGGGGGGCGGGAACGCGGTGCGCGGACAGCGCGGCGAGCGTCGCCTCGAACGGGTGAAACGTCCCGCCGACGCGAATGCCGCGGTCCAGGGCGAGTCCGCCCGCGCCGCGCTCGAACCGGTAAGCAACGACACCCATGGACTCGGCCTGTGTGGGGAGGGGCCGTCCCTCGTCCTGGGCGCGCTTGAGGGCGATGACCGCCGCCGCGGCGTGCTCGCACGCCGGGGCGCCGCACGTGCACTCCCACTCCGCGTCGTCGAGGAACAGCCGCACCGTGCGGGCAATCATCCCGCCCTTGGTCGACACGCGGACCGCGGCTTCACCGGGATCGGCCGCCTCCGAGGCGACCGCCTCCGAGCGCACGAGCTCGACGCCGCGCGACCAGAGCTGGGGCGAGCAGGCCTTGCGGACGGCCTCGAAGGTCGTGTCCATCGACCCGAGGATAGATTGCCTGCTGCTAGACCGTCACGGGCTCCGGGGACTGGCGGGCGGTGCGCGTGCCGAGCGACCGGCGCGCGCACTGGTTGCCGCCCGTCCCCCGGATCGAGTTCAGCGCGGCATCCGCGAGCCGGAAAACCTCCTGCACGTCGACGCCGTCCGACGGATTCACGATCGACACCGCGCCGACCGAGACCTGGACGGCGTTCGCGGGGTCGTTCTCGGACGCGGCCGTCAGGTTCTTGAAGATGCGGTTGACGGCAGGGCCCGGATCGTCGCACTCGCCCAGGATCACTCCGAACTCATCGCCGCCCAGGCGGCCGACCGCGTCGCTGCCGCGGGTCGCATCCTCGAGCGCGCGCCCGACGCGCCGCAGGATCGCGTCGCCGTCGATGCGGCCGCGCGCCAGGTTGAACGCCTTGAAGTCCTCGAGGTCGACGACGAGAAGCACGAGGTCGCGCTGGAGCCTCGCGTCCCGCGTGATCGCCTCGTCCAAACGCCGGAGGAACGCGCCGCGATTGAGGACCCCGGTCCCGGAGTCCTGGGACCGGGCCTCGCGCAGCTCGCGGGTGAGGTCCGTGTGGGTGGCCTCGTGCGCGGCGATGATCTCCTTGAGCGTCGCTTCTTTGCGGCCGTGCTCTCCCCGCTCGGCGAGTAGGCGATAGATCCAGAGGACCCAGCCGATCGACATCGCGGCGCTGAAGGCCGCGCCGGCCGCGATGATCGGGCTTCCGGCCGTGAACAGCGCGACGAGAGACGGCACGAGGCCGACGGCCAGGAGCCCCGTCATGCAAGCCAATCCCTTGGTCTCGATCGCCATCCCAGTACGAAGATGAGCCCGACGGGCGAAGATTCAAGCTCGGCGGCGAGTCTTCGCTTTTCTGCGCGTCCCGACGATCGCGGGCGAAAAGCGGTAGCGATCCAGATCGAGCGTGCCGTTCGGGCGGAATTTCAAGCCCTCGGCGGCGAGAAGCGCGCGCTGGAGCCCCGGGGGGATGTCCGGGATGCGCTCGGTCGACATGCCCCCGGAGGCGTTGACGACCCGCTGCCACGGAACCCCTCTCGGGCAGCCGTGCATCGCCCAGCCGACCGCGCGCGGGGACAGGCGGCTCTCGACGAGCGTCGAGATCTGTCCGTAGGTCATCACCCGCCCTTTGGGGATCCGGCGGACGAGCGCGTACACGCGGGCGAACACCTTCGCCCGCCGGCCTTCGACCTCTCCATGCAGGCGGGCCATGCGCGGGTTATAGTCCCGCGCCATGATGAACGGCAAGCGCATCGTGGTCGTGATGCCCGCGTACAACGCGTCGCTCACGCTAGAGCGCACCCATCGCGAGGTGCTCGCGCACGACTTCGTCGATCGCGTGATCGTCGTCGACGATGCGAGCCGCGACGACACCGCCGAACGCGCGCGCCAGCTTCCGCGCACCACCGTCCACGTCCACGACAAGAACCGCGGCTACGGCGGCAACCAGAAGACCTGTTACGCGCTGGCGCAAGAGGAAGGGGCCGACGTCGTCGTCATGGTCCACCCCGACTATCAGTACACGCCGAAGCTCTTGACGGCCTTGGTCGCCCCGATCGTCTGGGACGTGCACGACTGCATGCTCGGCTCGCGCATCCTCGGCGGTCACGCCCTTGCGGGCGGGATGCCGCTCTACAAGTACGTTTCCAATCGCGCGCTGACCTTCGCGGAGAACGTTCTGCTCGGCGCCAAGCTCTCCGAGTACCACACGGGCTATCGCGCGTACTCGAGCGAAGTTTTGGCCGCGCTCCCGCTCGGCGAGAACTCGGACGATTTCGTGTTCGACAACCAGGTGCTCGCCGAGATCCTCTGGCGCGGCTTCAGGATCGGCGAGGTGAGCTGTCCCACCAAGTACTTCGAGGAGGCGTCCTCGATCAACTTCACGCGAAGCCTGCGCTACGGGTTCGGCTGCCTCGGCACGGCCGCGGCATTCCGGCTGGCGGCGTGGGGGCTCGCGTCCGACTCGCGCTTTCCGCGTCCGCGCGTCAAGCAGCCGCGGGCCGCACGCTCGGAGTCGTAGTCACTCCGCGGCCATCCGCGCGGCCATCCGCCCTCCGGCGCCTCCGGCGAAGACCTTTACGAGCGCGGCGACGATCGGGTACACGGCCTCGCCCGACGGACCGAACACCGCGCCGAGCCCCGTGAGAAAACCCGCCGCGGCCCCGGTGAGAAGCCCGTGCGCTTCGAAGCGCGAATCCGCGCGGCGGGCCGCCCACCAGCCGAGGACGAAACAGAGCATCGACCCGGCGGTCGCGCCGACGACCGCACCGATACGCTTGGCCACGGGGTCGACCGGCTCGCCCGCCGGCCCGGCCCCTCCGTGCCCCGTGAGAGCGATGACGAGCGCCGACAGCGCGATCGTCAGCCCCTCGGCGATGATCCCGCCGACGATCGGATAGATCCATCGAATGGGCTCGGCGGGCCTCGACACGCCGTTATAGTAACCCCCACGAAGCGGCGAAGGGGGCGGCGTGAAGCTCGCGTGGTGCGGAGTCTGCGGCGGCCGGCACGTGCGGCCGCAGGAGTGTCCCGGCGACCTGCGCGCGACCGGAACCGAGCGGCACGGCTGGCGCGTCACCGTCGAGACCCCGCACGGGTTCGAAGCGTACGGCGTGCTCGTCGCGCCGTCGGACGATCTCTGGCGCGCGCGCATCCTCACCTATCCGAACGTGCTCTGGACCGCTCCGGGCGGAGCGGTGACGATCAAGTTCGTCGGCGCCACGCCGCAAGACGCCGAAGCGCGCGCGGTCGCCTTCGTCGAGGATCACATCCGCGCTTGCGGGTATCTCAGGCGCGACGCGCTCGACGTCACGAAGGTGGCCGCGTACAACGCCGAGGCCCAGGCCAAGCTTGCCGCGGGCGGGCCGGCGGTGCGGAAGCTGCTCGCGTTCCCCGTGCGATTCGGCGGCGCCAATGCGACGTTCAGCGCGATGACTGCCAATCTCTCGGAGAGTGGACTGTTCCTCGTGACGATGGCGCCGTTCGAGGCGGGCGTGGGCTTACGCGTCGTCATGGATCTCGAAAACGGCCCCGTGGGGCTGCGCGGCCACGTCGTCTGGAAGCGCGAGCGCCCCGTGCTCGGGCGGCCGATCGGGTTGGGCGTCCGGCTCGTCTCGCCGCCCGACCCGTACCGGGAGTTCGTCCTCGAGCTTCCCTAACCGTTTCGCTTCCGTAAGCGTCGCCCCCGATCTCGTGACCGCGGGCGCCGGCCGGCAGCGGGACGGCGCCCATTCCCGCATGGCATTCGACTTGCTTTGTAATCGCCGCGGACGCCGAGTGACAGCGGCGGGCACGCGCTCGGGGGGAGAAGGGTCTGCATGGGCATCGCGACGGCCCCCCAGCGTTTTTGCGGATCATGCGGAAGCGAACACGACCCGGTCGGCCGCTGCGTGGTCGATCTTCGCGCGACCGGTGTCGAAGTTCCGGGCTGGCGCGTCGACGTCGAGACTCCTTTCGGACACGAGGCGATCGGGGTTCTGCTTGCGCCGTCGGACGAAAGGTGGCGCGCCCGCATCATTACGTTTCCGAAAGCGCTGTGGACCGTGCCCGGCAGCCGCGAGACCCTCAAGTTCGTCGGTGAGACGAAGCAGGAAGCCGAGGCCCGGGCGATCGCGTTCATCGAGCGTCACGTCCGCGCCAAGCGGATGATGCGCGGAGCGCAGCAGGCGGCCGCGGCGGCACCCACCGCCGTCGCCGCGCGCACGGGGTTCGTCGCCGCCCAGCGCAAGCTGCGCGCGATCCCGGTTCGTTTCGGGTTCGACCGCGTCATGAAGCGCGGCATGACCCTCAACGTGTCCGCCGAGGGGATGTTCATCTCGGTCCCCGCGCCCGAGGACCCGGGGCGCTCGCTGATCATCCAGATCGAGGTCCACGGGCACACGCTCCCGATGCACGGTTTCGTCATGTGGAACCGGAAGCGCGCCGAGGCCGACCGGCCCGTCGGGATGGGCATCCGCCTTTCGGATCCCCCGGCGCTGTACCAGGCCTACGTCGCGTCGCTTCCTTAGCCCGTTCGAAACTCCGAAGGCCTCCTCCCGTAGACTTCGCCTCTTGGGGGGACCGCCATGCGCCGTATCACCGCTCACGTCACGCTCCAGCTGCTCGCCGCCACGCTCGCGCTCGCAGCCGCGAAACCGCCGGCCCAGGCCGAAAAAAAGCCTGAGGCCGACGCGCCGTGGAAGGTCGAAGACGCGCACGGGCCGACCCATTCGATCTCGTTTCTGACCGACGAGGCGACGTGGCTGCCCCTCGACGTCAATCCCGCCGGGACGACGATCGTGTTCTCGCTGATGGGCGATCTCTACACGCTGCCGATCGCCGGCGGGGAGGCGACGCGGATCACGTCGGGAAGCGCGTACGACGTCCAGCCCCGCTTCTCCCCCGACGGCAAGCAGATCGCCTTCGCCTCCGATCGCAGCGGGATCGAGAACCTGTGGGTCTGCGATGCGGACGGCAAGAACCCGCGTGCGATCTCGACCGAGAAGGACAGCACGGTCAACGGGCCGGCATGGAGCCCCGACGGTGATTACCTCGTGGGCCGGAAGCGGCTGACGGACCGGTCCTCGCTCGGGACCGTCGAGCTGTGGATGTGGCACGTCAAGGGCGGCGGCGGGATCCAGCTGACCAAGAAGGACGAGCAGCCCGATGCGGCCGACCCGGTGTTCTCGAAGGACGGCCGCTTCGTGTACTTCTCCGCGCGCGACTCCCGCTTCCGCTACGACCGGAACGTCAACGAGGGCATCTGGCAGATCAAGCGGCTCGACCGCTGGAACGGGCAGACGCTGCCGATCACCGGAGAGTTCGGCGGCGCCGCGGCGCCCGCGATCTCGCCCGATGGGAGCTCGATGGCGTACGTGCGCCGCGTCCGCGCAAAGACGATCCTCGAGCTCCAGGACCTCGCATCGGGCCGCGTTCGCGAGATCGCGACCGACCTCCAGCGCGACAACCAGGAAGGTTTCTCGTTCCACGGCGTGTTCCCGGGCTACGCGTTCACGCCGGACGGCAGGGCCATCGTCGCGACGGCCGGCGGGAAGATCTGGCGGTACGACGTTTCGGGATCGGGCCGTACGGCGATCCCGTTTTCGGCCAAGATCGACCAGACGCTCTCGACGTCGCTACACACGCCCCGGCGGCAAGGGGTGGACGACGTCCGCGCGCGGATCGTGCGGTGGCCCGTCGAATCCCCCGACGGTAAGACGCTGGTCTTCTCGGCGCTCGGACACCTGTACGCGATGCCGCTGCCGTCGGGGACGGCCAAGCGCCTGACCGCGAGCAAGGACCTCGAGTATGCCCCGGCGTTTTCGCGCGACGGCCGGATGCTCGCGTTCACGACCTGGAACGACGCCGACGGCGGCCACGTGTGGACGATGTCGTTCCCGGGCGGAATCCCGCGCCGCGTGACCGACGTCCCCGGGCAGTACGTCAATCCCGCGTTCTCGGGAGACGGCGGGAAGATCGTGTTCGTCGCCGGGAGCGGCGCGCCGTTCCGTGACGAGGACGACCTCGTTGACGAGCTGTGGCACGAGATCCGATGGGTCGACGCCTCCGGCGGGAAGTCCCACTACGTCATCGGCACGAAGAACCGCGGCCCGAACCGGCGCATGCCGCGCCCGCAGTTCAATGGATCGGACGATCGCGTCTACTTCGTCGAGGACGCCGATGCCAGCGGCCCGAACCCGCCCAAGACCGTGCTCGTCTCGGTGAAGCTCGACGGGACCGACAAGCGCACGCATCTGAGGTTCACGCGGGCCGAAGAAGCCGCCCTCTCGCCGGACGGCCGGTGGGTGGCGTTCAACGAACAGTACAACGCGTGGCTGACGGCGCTCCCGCCCTTGGGCGCGCAAACCGTCGACATCGATCTCGACAGCGCGGCGCTTCCCCTGACCCAGTTCTCGAACGAGGGCGGTGAGTGGGTCAATTGGGCCGACGCCGGCAAGACGATCACGTGGATCTGGGGGCCGACTTACCACCGCATCGCGCTGGACCGGGCGTGGAAGAAAGCCGAAGAGGAAGCCGCCAAGAAGGATGCGAAGGGCCCGTCCAAGGACAAAGCCAAGGGGGACAAGGACAAGAAGTCACTTCCCGAGAACACGGCGATCGAGGTGATGCTGACGGTCCCGCGCGACAAGCCCCAAGGGACAGTCGCGTACACGGGAGCACGAATCGTCACCATGAAGGGCGACCAGGTCCTGGATCGCGGGACCATCGTGGTCAAGGACGACCGGATCGTCTCCGTCGGGCCGTCGGCCTCGGTCCAGGTGCCCGCCGGCGCCAAGACGGTCGACGTCTCCGGGAAGACGATCATCCCCGGCCTGTTCGACGAGCACGCGCACCTCCATTACTCGACGCTCGACATCTTCCCGCAGCAGCCCTGGAAGTACGCCGCCAACCTCGCCTACGGCGTGACCACGACCCACGATCCGTCGGCCTCGAACCAGGAGGTCTTCGGCCAGAGCGAGATGGTCGAAGCGGGGTTGATGGCCGGCCCGCGCATTTTCTCGACCGGCTACATCCTCTACGGCGCCGACGATCCGGGCCGCGCGATCATCAAGTCGATCGACGACGCGAAGCATCACCTGAAGCGGATGAAATCGCTGGGCGCGTTCTCGGTGAAGTCCTACATGCAGCCGCGGCGCGAGGCGAGACAGTGGATCATCTCGGCGGCGCGGGACGAGGGGATGCTCGTCGTGCCGGAAGGCGGGGGCGATCTCGAGATGGACATGACCTTCGTGCTCGACGGGCACACGACGGTCGAGCACGCCCTCCCGATCACGCCTCTGCGCAAGGACGTCATCTCGTTCTTCGCCGGGAGCGGGTCGTCCTACACCCCGACGCTGCTCGTGGCGTACGGCGGGATCTCGGGCGACCGCTGGTTCCATCAGCACTACGACCTATGGAAGGACGACCGCCTCCAGAGGTTCGTCCCGCAGCGAATCGTCGACACGCTCGGCCGCATCCGCGGAGTGATGGTCACGGACCCGGCGGACTGGCACCACATCGACGTCGCCGCCTCGGCCAAGGACGTGATGCACGCGGGCGGGCGCGTGTGCCTCGGGGCCCACGGGCAGATGCAAGGGCTCGGGCCGCACTGGGAGATGTGGGCGTTCGTGCAGGGCGGGATGACGCCGCTCGAGGCGCTGCGCGTCGCGACGCTCTACCCGGCGCAGACGCTGGGGCTCGATCAGGACCTGGGCTCGATCGAATCCGGGAAGCTCGCCGATTTCGTCGTGCTGGATGCGAACCCGCTCGAGAAGATCGAGAACTCGGAGTCCGTCGATCTCGTCGTCAAGAACGGACGGGCGTACCGCCCCGGGGATTTGTCGATGCGGCCGCGCTGAAGACGCGCGGCGTCGGGGGGAGCGTCAGCTCGACCGTCTCGATCAGCGCCCTCGCCTTGAAGGGCTTCGCCACGAACCGCGGGCTCCCCTCGAGGGATTTGCGGAGGTCGTCCGTCGAAAAGTGCCCGGAGACGAACACCGTCCGGTTCCACAGGTCGCGGTCGATGAACTTGATCTTCGAGTGGAGGAGCAGCCCCGGGATGTCCGGCATGTAAAGATCGACCACCATCGCGTCGTACTTGTTCCGCTTGATCCGCTGGAGTGCCTCGACCGCGGACGTCATGGCGTCGATGCTCCAGCCGGCGGCCTCGAGCATCTCGACCATCGTCTCGAGGACGGCGACCTCGTCGTCCACGACCAGGATGCGGTAATCCTTGCCCGAACCTTCGGACGTCGCGCTCATGGCGGCCTACCCCTATTCGGCTCCACCGGCGACCAGACTCGCCGGATGCCGGATAACTTAATTCTCCCGGGGCGGCGCGCCAGTGGGCCCGGATTCGCCGCCTTCCCGGAAGTTTAGAGCGCCTGGTCCAGATCGGCGACCAGGTCGCCGGGATCCTCCAGGCCGACCGACAGCCGGATCAGATCCGTCGCGGTTTTCGAGCCCGGCCCTTCGCTCGTCGCCCGGTGCTCGATGAGGCTCTCGACGCTCCCGAGCGAGGTCGCCCGGACGAACAGCTTGGCCCGGGAGACGGCCGCGATGGCGGCCTCGCGCCCGCCGCGCACCTGGAAGGAGAGCATCCCGCCGAAGGCGGCCATCTGGCGCCGTGCGATCTCGTGGCCCGGATGGGACGGTAGCCCGGGGTAATGGACCGCGGCGACCTTCGGGTGCCTCGCCAGCGCCTCGGCCACCACCAGCGCATTGCGCGAGTGACGCTCGACGCGGAGTGCCAACGTCCTGAGCCCGCGCAGCACCAGCCACGAGGCGAAGGGGTTCGCGATCCCACCCAGGATGTGGCGGGCGCGCTTCGCGCGATCGAACAGAGCGTCCTTGCGCGAGAAGACGAGCGCTCCGCCCATCACGTCGCTGTGGCCGCCCAGGTACTTGGTCGAGGCCTGGAGCGTGACGTCGGCGCCCAGGGCGAGGGGCTGCTGGAGCGCGGGCGTCGCGAACGTGTTGTCGACGACGGCGACCGCACCCGCCGCCTTGGCGAGCGAGATCGCGCGCCCGAGGTCGACGATCTTGAGCAGCGGGTTCGACGGGGTCTCGATCCAGACGATGCGGGCCGGCCGCTCGAGCGCCTTGGCGAGGGCTCCGAGATCCGCCATGTTCACGATGTCGGATTGAATGCCCCAGCTCGCGAGGAAATCCTCGGCGACGATCCGGAAGCCGTAATAGGCATCGTCGGGGAGGATGACGCGGTCCCCCGCCTTGAGCCCCTGGAGCAGCGCCGTCCCGGCCGCCATCCCCGAAGCGAAGACGAGAGCCGCCTCGCCGCCCTCGATGCGGCAGAGCGCCGTCTCCAGGAGCGTATGCGTCGGGGAGCCTTCCCGGCCGTACTGGACTTCGCCGATCAGGGCGAGATCGGTGTCGCGCGCGAAGGTCGTGGCGAAGTGGATGGGGGGTGCGACGGCCCCGGTCTCCCGGTCGGCCGGCGCGGCGTGAACCGCGATCGTGTCGAATTTCATGGACGCATTATGGAGCCGACAGGAACGTCTTGAGCAGGGTCGCAACCACGATCACGAACCCGCCTGCCAGCGTCCATGACGACGGCTGCTCGCCGTGGACCAGCCAGGCCCAGAGCGGGTTCAAGACGGGCTCGGCCGTGAGGAGCAGCGACGCTTCGAGCGCACCGACGTGGTGGAGCCCGTAGGTCAAAAGCACGTAGGCCAGGCCGATCTGGAACACGCCCAGGAACGTGACGATCGCGACGTCGGCGGGCCGCACGGCTTCGACGGGAAGCGCGAACGGGAGCGCCACGGCGAACGCGAACGCATTTCCCAGGACGACCGCCGCGCCGGACCCTCCGGCGTGTCCGCCCTTCCTCCCCATGTAGCGCAATCCCGCGACGGCGAACGCCCAGCACACCCCCGACAGCGCGGCGAGCACGTTTCCGCGGAGGGGGTCGGGCGCGGTCGCGCTCCCGGCTTCATGGCCGACGAAGAACAGCGCCATGCCGAACGCCAGCGCTCCCATGAACAGAAGCTCGCGGCGGCGAACGGGCTCCTTCAAGAGCCACGGGCCGAGGAGAACGAGATAGATCGGCGCGGTCGCCTGGAGAAAGATCGTGCTCGCCGCGGTCGTCAGCTTGTTCGCCAGCACGAAGAGAACCATCGTCGCCGCATACGCGGCGGCGACCGTGGCGGACACCTTGCCGTACCCGCGGCGCGATTCACGAAGCATGAGCAGGACCGACAGGGCCGCGACCGCGGACCGAAACGACGCGACCTGCCAGCCGGTCAGGTGGGTCGCCTTGATCGCCGCGCCGCCGGTCGAGAACAAGATCGCGGCGCCCAGGATCGCCAGCCGCGCCCTCGTCGGATGGTCTTTGCCGTCGTCGAGGGCGGACACGGCGCGCACTTTACTCCTAGAATCTCGTCGTGCTCGGTACACTCCTCATCGCCGTCGCTGCCGCGTCCTCCGGGGGGAATGTCGCCGTTCCGCGCCCCTCCGTCGTCGTGATCACGCTGGACACGACGCGCGCGGACCATCTCGGCTGCTACGGGGCCGCGCGCGCGGCGACCCCCAACATCGACGCGCTCGCGCGCAACGGCGTCCGCTTCACGCAGGCTCAATCCCCCGTTCCGCTGACGCTTCCGTCCCACGCCAGCCTGTTCTCGGGGCGGGTGCCGAGGCGCCACGGAGTCCGCGACAACGAAGGGTTCCGGCTCGATGCCGGCGTGCCGCTCCTCGCCGAGCGGCTCGGTGCGGCCGGGTACACGACGGCCGCGTTCGTGTCGGCCGCGGTCCTCGACCGGAGCGGCGGGCTCGACCGCGGATTCTCGATCTACGACGACGCCGTGCGCGTCGGCGACCGCCGCGCATTCGACTATCAGGAGCGCGCCGCCAGCCAGACGATCGATGCGCTGCTCCTACGCCTGCCGTCTCTGACGCCGCCGTTCTTCCTCTGGCTGCACCTTTACGACCCGCATCTGCCGTATGTCCCGCCCGAGCCGTTCGCGACGCGCTTCGCGGGCCGGCTCTACGACGGAGAGATCGCGTTCCTGGATTCCCAGCTCGGCCGCCTCCTCGACGCCTTCAAGCGGAAAGGCATCACGCCGCTGATCGTCGTCGCCGGAGACCACGGCGAGAGCCTCGGCGAGCACGGCGAGCGAGGGCACGGTGTCTTCCTCTATCAGGCGACGCAGCACGTGCCGCTGATCCTCCTGGGGCCGGGGCTTCCGGCGGGCACGACCGTCGAAGCCACGGTCGGCCTCGTCGACGTCGCGCCGACGATCCTGGATCTCCTCGGCTTGCCCGCCCTTCCCGACACCGACGGACGCTCGCTTCTGCCGCTCGCGCGCGGAGGGCGCTTGCCGGCGGCCGACTACGAGATGGAGACCTTCTATCCTTCGTTCTCGTACGGATGGGCTCCGCTGCGCGCGCTCCGGTCCGGCCCGTACAAGTACATCGAGGCGCCGCGCGCCGAGCTGTACGAGCTTCCGACGGACCCGCGGGAGACGCGCAACCTCGCTCGATCGGCCGCCAAGCGCGTGGGGGAGCTTTCCCACGCGCTCGACGGGAGGCTCGGCGACGACCGCACGCCGACCGCGCTCGAAGCCCCCGACCCGGACGAGCGGCACGAACGGCTGTCGTCGCTCGGGTACGTCTCGGGGTCGAAGGCACCCGCCACGGGGGCGATCGACCCGAAAGACGGCATCGCGCTGCTGGCCGATCTCGACGTCGCGCGCCGCGCGGTCCAGCTCGGCGATCCTCACGACGCGATCGCGCCGATGAATCGAATCCTCGCCAAGAATCCGACGAACATTCCGGCGCGGCTCACGCTCGGCCAGGCCCAGATCGCCACCGGTCGCGTCGACGACGCGATCGCGACCTACCGGGCGGTCACGAAGCTCGCCCCGAACAATCCGTTCGCGTGGTCCGACCTGGGAAACGCGTACGCCCGCCGCGGGCCGAAGGACGATGCCGCCGTCGCCGAGGCGAAGCGATGCTACGAGCAGGCGCTGACCCTCGCGCCGCGCCACGCCGATACGTACTTGAATCTCGCCATGCTCCAGGCGGCTCGCGGTGCGCAGGCCGAGGCCTACGAGACGCTTCAGCGGGCGCGGCGCGCGCACGTGTCGGACCCCGAGATCGAAACCGAGCTCGGGATGCTCGAGGTCGGCCGGAAGGACTTCGACGCCGCGGGGGCGGCGTTCGATCGCGCGCTGGCGCTCGATCCGCGCCAGGGCGAAGCGCTCGAGGGGCAGGGCCGGATGGCCTACGCGGCCGGCGACTACGCGCGGGCCGCGACTTACTACGGCCGCGCGCTTTCGGCCCGGCCGGAGGCGTCCACCGCAAAGACGCTCGGCGCGATCCAACTCTACCATCTGAACGACCGGGCGGCGGCCCTCGCGAGCTTCTCGCGTGCGCTGGCGCTCTCGCCGCCGAACGATCCCGACGTCGCCGATCTGCGTGCGCTGGTCGACGACCTGCGGAAGTAGCGTGGATCGCCGCTCGCTTCCCCGGTTCGCGTGGCTGTCGATCGGCGCCGCGCTCGGCACGATGGCGCTCAAGGCGCTCGCGTATCACTGGACCGGATCGATCGGGCTTCTCTCCGATGCGCTCGAGTCGCTGGTCAACCTGGCCGGCGCGCTGATGGCGCTGGCGATGGTCACGGCGGCCGCGCGGCCCGCAGACGCCGAGCACGCGTACGGGCACGGGAAAGCCGAGTACTTCTCGAGCGTGGTCGAGGGCGCGTTGATCCTCGTCGCGGCGGTCAGCATCGGCCTCGCCGCCGTGATGCGCTTGCTCCGCCCCCGGCCCCTCGAGCAGCTCGGGCCCGGCCTCGCGGTCTCGATCGTGGCGTCGCTGATCAACCTCGGCGTCGCGCTCGTGCTGCGCGCGGGTGCAAGGCGCGAGCGCTCGATCGCGCTCGAGGCCAGCGCCGCTCACTTGATGACCGACGTGTGGACCTCGGCCGGCGTCGTCGTCGGCGTCGGCGCGGTCGCCTTGACGGGCTGGCAGCCGCTGGACCCGCTCGTCGCGATCGCAGTCGCGGCCAACATCCTGCGATCGGGCTTCGGGCTCGTGCGGCGCTCGGTCGACGGCCTGATGGACCGGGCGCTCCCGGCGGACGATTACGCGGCGGTGCTGCGCGTCCTCGACGCCCACGCCGCGAACGGCATCCAGTACCACGCGCTGCGCACCCGCGAGTCCGGCGCGCGGCGGTTCGTCTCCGTCCACGTCCTCGTCCCGGGAGCGTGGACCGTGCATCGCGGGCACGCACTGCTCGAGCGCATCGAGGCCGACCTCCGCGCCGCCGTCACGAACGTCACCGTGATGACGCATCTCGAATCCCTCGACGACCCGGCGTCGTGGGAGGACCAATCGCTGGATCGCCGTTGAGACAGTCGAGGGTCGAGAGTTAAGAGTCGAGAGTTGAGCGGTCCGAGCTCTCGACTCTCGACTCTCGACTCTTGACTCTTGACTGTGAACTTCTCGCCGTTACTCCTATACTTGCGCGCTCATGTTGGCTTCAATCGTGATCACGGTGCTCCTCGCGGCGATCCCACAGGCGGCTCCGCGCCCGGCGACCGCCTCGGCGGCCGAGATCGAGAAGCTGACGATCGACGGCAAAGCCCAGGACGCCGTCCTGAAGGGCCGCGCGGCCGTCGCCGCGCGGCCGGACGACATCGACCTGCGGCTCGCGCTCGCTCGGGGGCTTGGTGCTTCGGCCCGTAAGGTGAAGAGGCTCGTCAACGTTCCGCTGTCGGAGCAGGACGTGGCGAAGGGGACGGCCGCAGTGTCGGCGGCGGAGCTGGCGAACGCCCCGAGCACGGTCGAGTACGACCCGGCGATGTTCGAGGAAGCGATCCTCCACCTCAACTTCGGCATCGCGCACGCCCCGGCCCGCAAGGACCTGCGCGTGCTCCAATGTTTCCTGCTCACCGATGCCGGGCGGATCGATCAAGCGAAGATCGCGATCGGCGCCGCGCTGCGAACGCTTCCGAAGGACCCGGCGCTCGCCGCGACGATGGCGGCCTACGGTGCCGAGCGCGCGAAGCGCGGCGATCCGGCCGGCGGCGCGACCCTTCTCGCACCGGTCGCCGAGGCGTTTCCGAAAGACCCGACCGTTCTCGTCGACTACGCCAACGTGCTCACCCGCTGCGGGCGCAAGACCGAGGCGAACGCCACGTTCGATCGCGTGACCGTCCTGGCGCCGCACGATGTCCGGTTCATGAGAACCAAGGCGGTGAGCGCGATGCTGCTTCGCGACTACAAGCGGGCACAGTCGTCGTTCGACGCCGCGTTCCGCGAAGGTCGCGACGCGGCAGATCAGTTCGCCTCGCACGTGGCGGCGTACGGCCTCGATCCCACGATCGCGGGCAAGTCGATGCACCAGCTCGGAACCTCCGCGAGCACCGATCCGTCGGTCGCGAGCCTCGCGAATCAATTCGCGCTGGCCGCGACCAAAGGTGCCGGCTCCAAGGACGCGATCGTCCTGGCGAGGACCTTGGCCTCGGCGGAGCGGTACGTGTTCGCGATCCCGGTCCTCGATCGCGCTCTCAAGGCGGATGCGGGCAACGCCGACGCCAAGACCATGATGAAAGAGGCCTACACGGCCCTTGGCTGCCCGGCCCTCGCGCCTTAGCGCGCCGGCTCGAGCAAACGCGCGAGCCAGAACCGCAGACACACCGTCGAGGCGAGCAGTACCGCTCCCGTTCCCTGGTGGAGCGTCGTCAGGACGACCTTCCACCCCTCCGTCATCGCCCCGGTCGCAAACGCCCCGCGCGCGATCCACGCGCTGAAGCCGAGCATGAGCTGGAGCCCGGTCACGTAGAGGACCGTCAGCCCCGCCCGCTTCAAGATCGGCTCGTCCGGGTGCAGGCCCCAGCCGCGCGCGCCCGCGGAGACGGTCAATCCCGCGACGACGAACGCCGACACCACGTGAAGCATGAGGCCCCACGCGAGATGCCGCTGGAGCGCGCCGAGAACGATCTGGACCACGAGCGCCGCGATCGCGATCGTGGTCATCCGGATGTCGGTACCCGCCGAAGGCGACGCCCGCCGCTCCCGTGCGCTCGTCCAGGCCGTGCTGGTCACCGCGGCGAGGCCGACGAGAAGCGAGAAGAAGAGTTGCGCCGTCACGCCGTGCACGACCGCAAGCGCGATCGCCTTCTCGGTCACGCGCAGGCCGCCCAGGACTCCCTGGACGATCACGAGCAGGACCGCGCCGCCCGCCATGCGCCGGACCCACGCCCGCGACTCGACGCGAAGGAGATGAACCGCGAGCGTCACCGTCGTCAGTCCGACGAGCGCGCCCAGAAGCCGGTGCGCGTGCTCGTAGTAAATCCCTCCCGTCATGCGCGAGAACGGATACAGGAACATGTTGTAGCCGTAGGACCGCGGCCAGTCGACGACCGCGAGCCCCGCCTGGTTGCTCGTCACGAGCCCGCCGGCCACGAGCAGGAGAAACGTCGCACAGACCGCAACGCGAGCGAACGCACCGGTCCAGTTGGGGGCAACGACCGCCACGGACCTCGCGCGAATCCCGAGCGCGGTTCCGGCTGCCGTCAGCACGGAGGCGAACAGGATCGACCCCGGAACCCAGAATGCCGCCGACGGCACGAGCCCGTTCGTCCGATCGTTCGTTGCCAGGAAGCTTCCGAGCACGAGTAGGTTCAGGAGCCCGCTCACCGCGCCCGCAGCGGCGCCGCGAGCGACGCTTCCGATCCCGCGGCGCCCCGCGATGAACCCCGCGCCGGCCGGCACGGCGACGAGGAGGGCCAGAACGACGGCCGGCGGCGCAAGCACGACCGGCAGCCGCGCCAGGTAGCCGACGGCCCACAGCGCGACCGTGGTTCCGAATCCGATCGCGAGGATGTCGCCGGCGCCGCGCGCGCCGCCTTGGGGTCGTTCGCTCATGGGCCGCGCATTGTAGATCGCCGTGCTAGCGTGCAAAGCGATGGCCGGAGTCCCTTCCGAGCAGCGGCTGTTCACGTTCAGGAGCGCCGGCTGGGTCGTGGCGCTCGCCGCCGTACTGACCGTCTCAGGCACCCTGTGGAACCTCGCCCCGTTGTTCGACCCGAAGCGCGTCAAGCCACGCGGCGACGGCCGCCACGCCGCGAGCTACGGCTTCGACCTATCGTCGAGCCTCGTCCCGGAAGGCCAGATCGTCTCGGCCGGCATGGTGACCGACGGGCTCGCGCCGCTCGTCGAACCGAAAGTGCTCACACTCGCCGAGCTCTCCGGTCTCGAGACCGCCCGCCACGGCCGTTACCTCGTCCCGAGCGACAAGGTCATCGGCGTCGTGATCGACGGGGTCGCGCGCGCCTATCCGCTCCGCGTGCTCGTGTGGCATGAGGTCGTCGACGACACGGTGGGCGGCACGCCGATCGTCGCAAGCTACAACCCGCTCTCCGAAGGGATCGCCGTCTTCGATCGACGCGTCGCCGGCGCGACGCTGACCTTCGGCGTCAGCGGGCTTTTGTACCAGTCGAACTTGCTGATGTACGACCGCCGCGAGACGCACGCGGAAGAAAGCCTCTGGAGCCAGCTTCAAGCCCGCGCGATCGCCGGCCCCGCCGCGACGGCGAGCCGATCGCTGGATCTGGTCCCCTTCGCCGTCGCGCGCTGGGACGACTGGCAGAAGGCCCATCCCGAATCGACGGTCCTCTCCCCTGTGGACGGCGACGGCTCGAAGTACGGCCAGGACGTCTACGGCACGTACTTCAATTCGAGCGAGATTCGCTTTCCCGTCTCACCGCTGCCGCCTCCGGGAAGCCTCGCTCCGAAGACGCGCGTGTTCGTCGAGAAGACGGTCAGCGGCTGGTCGATCCACCCGCTGACGGTTCAATCGGACGAGAGCCGTTTCGAGATCGTCGGCCCGTCCGGCACGGAGCCGGTCGCCGGGGTGTACGCCTTCTGGTTCGCTTGGTATGCCACGCATCCGGGATAGAAGACGGTTGAGAGTCGAGAGTCAAGAGTCGAGAGTTAAGAGTTGCTCTCGACTCTCGACTCTCAACTCTCGACTTCTGTAGGCAAGCGCCCGCTCGGCAGCTTCCTCGCCGGACCGGATGCAGTCCGGAAGACCGAACGCCCCGGTGATGCTGCCGGCGAAGAACAATCCTCGGTGCGCCGCGGCGCGCGATTCGATTGCGGCGATGATCGCACCGGTGCCGACGTCGAACTGCGGCATCGCACCGTCCGCGCGATGGACCCGGGAAAAGACCGGCGCCTCTCCGATCGCGAAGATCCGCGCCAGGGTGTCGTGCGTGATCCGGGCCAGCGTGTCGTCGTCGTGACCGAGGATGCCGGGATCGAGCGCGCCGCCGACGAACGCACGAAACACCGCGACGTCTCCGGGCGCCCGGCGTTCGAACTTCTCGGTGACGTGGCTGCAGGCGAGGATCGGGAGTCCTTCGGATTTCGGGACGAAGAATCCGTAGCTGCGCGGCGGCGACGCGACGTCGCTGCGCCGGTACGCGAGGTTCACGGTCGCGCACGATGCGTAGCGGATCCTGGAGAGCAGATCGGCAAGCTCGGCGTCGTGCGTTCGCAGCGCGGCGGCGGCGGCCGGCGCGGGGCACGCGTGGATCACAGCCTCCGAGGAGATCGTTCGACCGTCGGACAGCGCCAAGGACCACGCACCGTCGATCGGCGACGGCGCGATCGCGTCCACGCGGGCGCTCGTGCGGACCGTTCCCGCCGGGAGGCGCTCGATCAGCGCGTCCACGATCCGTGAGAGACCCGAGCCGAGCGTGACGAATCCGGAGCGGCCGGTTCCGTGGCCGAAGGGGCGGGGGCCGAAGGCTCCCGCGTGCATCAGGCCGCGCGTCACGCTGCCGTGCCGGACTTCGAGGTCGAAAAACCGCGGGGCCGCAAGGCGCACGCTCAGTCGGTCGACGTCTGCGGTGAAGAGGCTGCCGACGACGGGCCCGGCGACGCGCTCGAGCGCCTCGCGCCCGAAGCGGCGGGTGACGAACGACGCCGCCGATTCGTCCTCCACCGAACGCGCACGCGGCGAGACGAACGGCTCGCACAGCATCCTGAGCTTGCCGCGCCACGTGAAGAGCGACGAGCGGAGCAGCGGCCCCACGCGCGTCGGCGCCATCATCAGGAAGCCTTCCGGAACCGGGTGGAGGCGCCCACGGTGCAGGATCTCGGTCCTGGCGCCGGCTCCTCCGAGCGATCGCAGCTCCGGCCCCAGCCCCAGGCGTTCGCACAGGAGGACGGCGGCCGGTTTCTGCGCGACCAGCGCATCCGGGCCGGCCTCGAGCAGCAGGTCGCCGTGCCGCTCGGTCCGGATCTGTCCGCCCACGCGGTCCGACGCCTCGAGGACGACGACCGAGAGGTCGCGCCCCGATGCCACGGCCTCCTCGACGAGCCGATGGGCGGCGGCCAGCCCCGTGATGCCGCCGCCGATGACGGCGAGATCGACCCGGTTGCCGGGCGCTATCGCAGCCATGCGGAAGTCTCCCGGGCCAAGGTTACGACGCCGTCGGCCCAGCGGTCGGTGGAATTCACCGACGGGACGAGACGCAGGCTCTCGCCGCCTTCGGACTTGAAGCTGTCGGCGGCGCGCATTCCCAGCTCCTCGAGCGTTTCGAGGCAATCCGCGACGAACGCGGAGCTCAAAATGACGATGCGCTTGGTTCCGCTGCGGGCGAGATCGACCACGACCTCGTCGGTGTACGGGCGGATCCACGGCGTGCGGCCGAGGCGGGACTGGAAGCAGACGATCCGCCGCTCTTCCGGAATGCCCAAGGCGGATGCCAGCGATCGCGCGGTCGCGAAGCACTGCGCGCGGTAGCAGTTCCGGTTGGCTTCGACGATCCGGTCGCAGCAGCCGCTCGATTTGAGGCAGTGCGTGCCGGACTCGTCGCTCTTCACGCAGTGGCGCTCGGGAAGACCGTGGAAGCTGAACAGGACCTTGTCCCACGGAGCTTCGTCGAGCACCGGCCTCGCGAGCTCGCGGCAGGCATCGATGAAGGCGGGGTGCTCGTAGAACGGCGGCACGAACTGGAGGTACGGCGTGTTCCAGAAGGCCGACGCCGCCTCGGACACGCGCTCGATCGACGACCCCGTCGCGGCCGAGCTGTACTGAGGATAGAGCGGGAAGACGACGATGCGGTCGACCGCCTCGCGCTTGAAGCGGGCGAGCGCGCCGGCGATCGACGGGTTGCCGTAGCGCATCGCGACCTCGACGACGACGCGCGGACCGAGCCGGTTTCGCACCTTGACGGCGAGGTCTTTCGTGTGGAAGAGGAGCGGCGAGCCGCGCTCGGTCCAGATCTTGGCGTACGCCTCCCCCGAGGTCTTCGGGCGGAACGGGAGGATGACGAGGTTGAGGAGCAGCCCTCGCGAGAGCGCGCCGATGTCGAGCACCCTGGGGTCCGAGAGGAACTCCCGGAGGTAGGTCCGCACATCCGCCGGCGCCGGGCTTTCCGGCGTGCCGAGATTCAGGAGGAGCAGGCCGACCCGATCTGTTGCGGACATCGAGGCTCCGGAAAGCGCGTAGTCTACCTGCTCGTCCCGGCGTCCTGCTCCTGCGCGAGCACGTGCTGCGCGCGGTTGTAGACCTCGTCGAGCCCGAGATCGTCGGTGCCGTAGTAACCCCGGATCCGGCCCGATCCGTCGACCAGGACCAGTTTTCCCGTGTGGGCGATGTCCATCGGCCCGGGGCCTCCGGGGGGCGCTTTCTCGAGAGGCGTCTTGAATCCGGCGACGACCAGGCGCTTGACGGCGTCCGGCTCGCCCGTCAGAAGGACCCAGCGCTGCGGGTCGGCGCCCAAAGTCTTCGCGTAGGCTGCGAGCACGGCGGGCGTGTCGTCTTCGGGATCGACGGTGATCGAAACGAGCCGGATCTCGCCGATCCCACGCTGCTTGAACCCGTCGTCCAAGCGCTGCATCCCTTTCATGATGGTCGGGCAGATCGACCGGCAGCTCGTGAAGAAAAAGCTCGCGATGTACGGCCGGCCCTTGAGATCGTCGCTGCCGAACGGGTTCCCGTCCGCCGCGACGAGCGTGAACGCGGGAAGCTGGGACAGCACGGGCGGCGGCTCGGGAACGCGGCGCAGCAGCGGGCGAATCGCGGTGAGCGTGATGATCCCGAGGAGAAACGCCAGGACGTACGGATTGCGCCACAGGGAGCGCAGGCTCACTTGGCTCCCGGTGCGAGAAGGCCGTCGAGGATCCGCGCGAACTTGTATTGCCGCAGGTTCTGGCGGGCGTTGAGAAGGATGAGGAGCACGATCACGGCGCGTGGCCCGACCGGATAGCTCGGATTACGAAGCCGGAGGACGGTATAGAGGACGGCGAGCACGCCCGCGATCGTGAGCCCGGCGATCGAAAGCCCCAGGAACAGCCGCTGCCGGCCGATGGCCCGGCGCGCGAAGCGCTCGTCGTTTTCGGTCACCCCGCTGCTACTCGGGAGGGCCGGACGTGCGCAGGTAGTTGTCGACCGACCAGCGGCCGGGTCCCCAGATGAGCAGCACGAACAGGAGGAAGAAGACCAGGGCCGTGAACTCGAGCCCCTGATTCTGGGTGAACAGGCCCTTTTCGAAATAGACGAAGAAGACCGCGCCGAAAAGGACGGGAATGTTCGCGAGGATCGCGGTCCGCGTCCACAGGCCGATCGCCATCATGAAGCCGCCGCCGATATGGGCGATCGGGATGTAGTGAGACAGGAGGAACGTCAACGGCTGGAAGTGCCGGGACTGCATGAGCAGCTCGGACAGCGCGGTCATGTCCGTCAAGAAGAGGATTCCTTTGACGAACAGCCCGACTCCGAGATAGATACGCAGGAGATCGAAGCAGATGTCCTTGTTGGCTTCGATCTTCCGCCAGGCTTCGGTCCCGAACATGGCGCGGGATTATACCTTGACCCCTTTCCGCCGCCCCGCTTAGACTCCCGCGACCAATGACCACGGGCATCGTCCACGACCAGCGAGGGTAGTCACGCTTGCCGCAGCTTTTTCCACGCTGGTTGAACAAGCTTCCGCTGTTCGTCGCGGTGGCCGGTCTGGTGGCGCCCATCGGGGCGATCGCCGGCATCTGGTACTACGGCTCGCCCAAGTTCACGGACGTCGGATACCGCCCGATCCAGCCCGTCCCCTACAGCCATAGGCTCCACGCGGGCGAGCTCGGGATCGACTGCCGCTACTGCCACGCGTCGGTCGAGGTGTCCGCCGTGGCGAACATCCCCCCGACGCAGGCTTGCATGAACTGCCACAAGCTGGTCAAGAGGGACAGCGAAGTTCTGGCCCCGATCCGCGACAGCCTCGCATCGAGCCACCCGATGCACTGGATCCGCGTCCACAAGCTGCCGGACTACGCGTACTTCACGCATCGCGCGCACGTCGCGGCCGGCATCGGCTGCGTGACCTGCCACGGGCGGATCGACACGATGGAGGTGGTGCAGCAGATGCAGCCGCTCTCGATGAGCTGGTGCCTCGATTGCCACCGCAACCCCGCCCCGTTCCGGCGGCCCGTCTCCGAGGTCACGAACATGAAGTGGTCCCCGCCGAAGGACGCCGCCGCCTTCGCGGCCAAGCTCGCCGAAGAGCACCCGGTCCATCCGCCGGTCAACTGCTCGGGGTGCCATCGATGAGCGAAACGTACTGGCGCTCGATCTCAGAGCTCGAAAACCCCGAGGCGGCGGCCGAGCAGGCCGGGCGAGAGTTCCCCGAAGGGGCCTCCGAGCTTCCGGAGGGCGTGACGCGCCGCGAGATGCTCATGCTTCTTGGCGCGTCGCTGTCGCTCGCGGGTCTCGCGTCCTGCCGGCGGCCGGTCGAGAAGATCGTCCCCTACGTCTCCGCGCCCGAAGAGGTCATCCCCGGCGTGCCGCGGCGCTACGCGACGACGATGCCCTTCGGGCGCAGCGCGTACGGCCTCGTCGTCGAATCGCACGAAGGCCGGCCGACGAAGGTCGAAGGAAACGAGCTGCATCCCGCGTCCCTCGGCCGCTCGAGCGTGCGCATCCAGGCCTCGATCCTCGGGCTTTATGACCCGGACCGCGCGCAGCACGTGACGCACGGCGGCCAGCCCTCCGCTTGGGCGGATTTCGTCGCGGCCTGGAAAGAGCTGGACAAGAAGCACTCCGCCGACCAGGGGGCCGGGCTCGCGCTGATCACGCCGTCGTTTTCGGCCCCGACGCGCGCACGGCTTCTCGAGGCGTTCAAGACGAAATACCCGAAGGCGCGCGTCGCCGTCCACGATCCCGTCTCGGACGAGAACGCTCTCGCGGCGACCAGCCGTCCGTTGCAGCCGGTCCTGCACCTCGAGAAGGCCGCGGTGATCGTCGCGCTCGATTGCGACTTCGTCGGATCCGATCCCGAGGACGTTCGCCACATTGCCGGCTTTGCGGCCGGGCGGCAGCGGGCGATCGACGGCCAGCCGATGAACCGGCTCTGGGTCGTCGAGGCTGCGCACACGCTGACCGGCGCCATGGCCGATCACCGCGCGCGCGCCGCGAGCCGCGCCATCCCCGCGGTCGCGGCGGCGATCGCCGCGCGGGTCGGCGGCGGAAGCGCGCCCGAGGTTCCCGGGATCGAAGGGCGATTCTTGGACGCGCTGGCCAAGGACCTCAAGGCCAATCGTGGGAGCAGCGTCGTCGTTGCAGGACGCGGCCAGCCGCCGTCCGTTCATGCCGCGGTCCTCGCCCTGAACCTCGCGCTCGGCAACGTCGGATCGACGATCACGTACCACGACACCACGGACAGCGCGCTGCCGTCGCGGGGATCGCTCGCGACGGTGACCTCCGCGATGGCCGCGGGCGCCGTCGAGACGCTCGTCATCCTCGGCGGCAACCCCGCGTACGACACGCCCGCCGACCTTGGATTCGGCGCGGCGTGCAAGAAGGTCGCGAACGTCGTCGCGCTCTCGACTCACGCCGACGAGACGGCGAAGCTCGCCAGCTGGTCGATCCCGGTCGCGCACTATCTCGAGTCCTGGGACGATGCCCGCGCCGTCGATGGGACGCTGAGCGTCGTGCAGCCGCTGATCCTGCCGCTGTTCGGAGGCAAGAGCGCGACCGAGGTGTTGGGACTTCTCGCGACCGGCGAGGACAAGCCGGGCCACGATCTCGTCCACGACACGTGGGCCCGGGCCCTCGGCGCCGTCAACGTCGAGGGCCGCTGGAACCGCGTGCTCCACGACGGCGTCCTCGCAGGCAGCGCGACACCTGCCGTCGTCCCGACGGCCGGGCTGAGCGCGAGCGAAGCGAGCGGGGTGAGCACGTCGAACCCCTCGAACGGCGGTGTCGAAGTCCACTTCCGGCCGTCGCCCTACCTGCACGACGGCCGCTACGCGAACGACGGATGGCTCCAGGAGCTGCCGGATCCGGTGACGAAGCTCACCTGGGACAACCCGGCGCTGCTCTCCCCCGCCACCGCGGCCTCGCTCGGGGTGAGGGATCAGGATCTGGTCACCGTGACCGTTCGCGGCAAGTCGCTCACGCTGCCCGCGGCGGTCGTTCCCGGCCAAGCCGACGGCACCGTGGTTCTCACGCTCGGCTATGGACGCGAGTCCGCCGGCCGCATCGCGAAGGGCGTCGGCTTCAACGCCTACGCGATCCGCTCGTCGGAATCGCCGGATGTCGACGCCGGCACGATCGTCAAAGCGGCGGGCCATGCGACGCTCGCCACGACACAAGAGCACGGGGCGATGGAAGGCCGCCCGCTGATCCGCGAAGGAACGCTCGAGGAATACAAGAAGGACCCGGCGTTCGCGCAAGAAATGGCGGAAGTCCCCAAGCTGGAATCGCTCTGGACGGAGAAGCCCTACGACACCGGCCACCAGTGGGCGATGACGATCGACCTCAACTCGTGCGTCGGCTGCAACGCGTGTGTGGTCGCATGCCAGAGCGAGAACAACATCCCGATCGTCGGGAAGGACCAGGTCCGCCGCGGCCGCGAGATGCACTGGATCCGCGTCGACCGCTACTACGCCGGCGCTCCCGAGAAGGCGCGGATGATCTTCCAGCCCGTGCCCTGCATGCAGTGCGAGAACGCGCCGTGCGAGCAGGTCTGCCCCGTCGCAGCGACGGTCCACGACGACGAAGGCCTGAACGTCATGGTCTACAACCGGTGCATCGGCACGCGGTACTGCTCGAACAACTGCCCGTACAAGGTCCGCCGGTTCAACTTCTTCAACTACACGAAGGACACGCCCGAGCTCCTGAAGCTGG
Organism: uncultured Acidobacteriota bacterium; assembly: GCA_964647625.1. Classification (GTDB taxonomy): domain Bacteria; phylum Acidobacteriota; class Polarisedimenticolia; order Polarisedimenticolales; family DASRJG01; genus DASRJG01. The sequence continues at coordinate 20,026 of CAZYHZ010000017.1, read as the reverse complement.
TGCAGAACCCGGACGTCACCGTGCGGAGCCGCGGCGTGATGGAGAAGTGCACGTACTGCACGCAGCGGATCAACGCCGCCAAGCTCGACGCCAAGCTCGCCGGACGGACGCTCGCGGACGGCGACGTCAGAACCGCCTGCCAGCAAGCCTGCCCCGCCTCCGCGATCGAGTTCGGCGACCTGCGCGATCCGAAGAGCCGCGTCGCGGCCGGAAAGAAGGACCCGCGCAACTACGCGCTCCTCGCCGAGCTGAACTCGAAGCCGAGGACGACCTACCTCGCGCGCGTGCGCAACCCGCACCCGGACCTGGAGGCGTCTTGAGGCGGGAAGCGGCGATCGCGGCGATGGTGGCGGCGCTTTCGGGGTGCGGCCTCCTGCGCGGCTGCACGTCGAGCCAACCGCCGATCCACGTCAACCCGAGCATGGACGATCAGCCGAAGCTCTTGCCGCAATCGGAGAGCGCCTTCTTCTATGACGGCTCGGGGATGCGTGCGCCGGTGGAGGGAACGGTGGCCCGCGGAGAGCTGCGCGAGGACGACGCGTTCTTCAAGGGATTGGGGCCGGACGGGAAGCCCATCGCGTCGATTCCGGTGAGGGTCGACGAGCGGCTTCTCGCCCGCGGGCGGGCGCGCTACGCCATCTACTGCCAGCCCTGCCACGACGCGCGCGGCGACGGCACGGGGATCCTCTTCCAGCGCGGCAACGTGCCGACGTCGTCGTTCCACAGCGACAAGATCCGCGCTTATCCCGACGGACAGATCTTCGACATCATGACCAACGGCTCGGGTCTGATGCCGTCGTACAAGTGGCCGATCCCGCCGGCCGATCGCTGGGCGATCATCGCGCACATCCGGGAGTTGGAGCGCGAGCGCGCGGAGGCGGTCGCTCGGAAGGCGGCGCCATGACGTCCCGGGGCTTGAAGATCGCCGCGGGAGCGGTCCTCGCTCTCCTCGCGCTCATGGCCGCCGTGCGGGTCACCCTTTACATGGTGGCGACGCACGAGTACCGCGAGCCCGAGCGCGCGAAGATGAGCACGGTCGACGTCACCCCGCGGTCCCAAGGGCTCACGGACGAGCAGGCCGAATCCGACAAGAAGAACGCCGCCAAACCGTACGTCGAAGCCGAATACAGGGCATTCCCGAAGATCGGAAGCCGCGTCGCGATCTGGATCGTCGCCCAGCTCCATCTCCTGTTCGCAGCTTTCGTGCTGGCCGTGCCGATCTTCGCCCTGATCATCGAGTTCATCGGCTACCGGACGAAGGACAAGCGCTACGACAAGCTGGCCTACGAGTTCACGAAGCTCCTGTCGGTGTCGTTCTCGCTGACGGCGACGTTCGGCGCGGCGCTGACCTTCATGCTCGTCATCCTCTACCCGAAATTCACGAACTACATGATGAGCGTCTTCTCGCCGACGTTCCTTCCGTACGTCGGCCTGTTCTTCTTCGAGGCGTTCTTCCTGTACGCGTACTACTACGGCTGGGGGAAGTTCTCGCCGCGCGTCCACCTGCTGCTCGGGGTCGGCCTCAATCTCGTCGGCACCGGGATCATGCTGATCGCGAACGCCTGGCTCACGTTCATGACGTCGCCGGCCGGGGTCTCCGAGAAGGGGGCGGTGATCAGCGTCTGGCAGGCGATCCACAACTACACCTGGATGCCGATCAACGTGCACCGGCTGATCGCGAACGTGGCGTTCGGCGGGTCGGTGGCGGGCGCGTACGCCGCCGTGAAATTTCTCCAGTCGGAGAGCGACGAGGAGCGCGCTCACTACGACTGGATGGGGTACATCGGGAACTTCGTCGCGATCAGCGCCTTCCTGCCGCTGCCGTTCGCCGGGTACTGGCTGGCCAAGGAGATCTACGCCTACTCGCAGACGCTCGGGCTGACGATGATGGGCGGCGCGTTCTCGTGGCTGTTCATCATCCAGGCCGTCCTGATCGGAAACCTGTTCCTCGGCGCGAATTACTACTTGTGGCTGGGCATGGGACGCGTCGAAGGCGCCGGCCAGTTCCAGAAGTACATCAAGTACTTGCTGATCGTCGTCACGCTGTGCTTCATGGTGTGGGCGACCCCACGGTCGATCATCGCGACGGTCTCCGAGATCCGGGCGATGGGCGGCGCGGCGCACCCGGTGCTCGGCTTCCTCGGCGTCATGTCGGCGAAGAACACCGCGGTCAACATCCTCATCCTGACGACGTTCATGAGCTTCCTGCTCTACCGCCGCACGGGAAAGACCCCGACCGTGCCGTGGGCCAGGAAGGGAAACATCGTTCAGCTTTCCATCTTCGGCGTGGCCGCCGCGACGGTCATCACGCTCGGGATCCTCGGCTACTTCGTCGAGGCGAAGGTCCGCATCGGATTGTCGGTGCCGCAGGTCAGCTCGGTGCTCGTCGCGATGATCTCGATCACCGCGATCGACGTGTTCCTCTACCGCAAGGCCTCGACGCTGGGTGAGGTGCGCTGGGGGCGGATCCCCGCGATCTCCCAGTACGTGCTCATCTTCATCGCCGTGACCTTCACATGGCTGATGGGCCTGATGGGATACGTGCGCTCGGGCCTCAGGCAGCATTGGCACGTGTACGGGGTCGTCCGCGACACCTCGGTGGACGCGTTCACGCCGACGCTCGGCTTCGCGACCAAGGTCGTCTCGGTGACGGTGCTCCTTTTCTTCGCCTTGATCGGATTCGTGTTCTGGCTCTCGAGCCTGCACGACAAGAAGGACTGGGAGCCGGGGGACGCGTCGTGACCGTCCGCGTGCCGCTGATCGTCAAGCTCGGGGTGCTCGTCGCGGCCACGACGGGGTTCTACACGTACGTCGGCCAGATGGTCCCGCAGAAAGAGGTCTACCCGCCGAAGGAGACTCTGATCAAGGCGGACATCACGACGCCCGAGATGGCCGCGGTCGGCAAGGAGATCTTCGAAGGCAAGGGCCTGTGCACGACCTGCCACACCATCGGCAAGAAGACGGGCCCGTTCCGCTTCCCCGACCTCGAGGGCGTCGCGGTGCGCGCCAAGACGCGTGAGCCCGGGTTCACCGACGTCGAGTACTTCGCGCAGACGCTCTACGACCCCGATGCGTTCATCGTGCCGGGGTTCAATCCGGGAATGCCGCACATCAACAAGCCGCCGATCGGGCTGACCGATCAGGAAATCCTCTGCGTCATCGCCTTCTTGCAGTCGCTCGGCGGCACGCCGACGGTGACGATGCAGACCGTGCACCACTACAACAGCGCGGGTGCCGGCGCCGCGGTCGCGGCGGGTGCCGCTCCGTCCACCGCCCCGACCGCCAGCACCCAGGTGCCGCCGCCGGCCGACGCCGTGAAGGCCGCGCCGGGGATCCCGGCGAAGACGAGCAAGAAGAAATGAGGATCCTCGTCGTCCTCGCGATCCTCGCGGTCTTCGCGCTCCTCAGATGGCGGAAGGCCAACCTCCTGACGTGGGCGGGCGCCTGGTGGCTCGGCTTCTTCACATTGGTGCGGTTCGGATTCTCGGTGCCGATCCCCTCGTCGGTGGTCTTCATCTACATGGGCATCTGTAGCTTGGCCCTCACCGCTTACGTCACCTCGAGCACCGAGCGGCGCAAGGCGATCACGCAGCCGATCGTCGATCTGATCCTCGACGACAAGCGGCGGATCCTCCTCGCGGCGGTCGCGCTCGCGATCCCGGCGCTCGCCGGGGCGGGCGTGTGGACGCGCATGTCGCAGCCGGTCGAGCCGCCGTTCTTCGCACGCACCGTGCACCCGGCCTCGCCGGCCGAGATCACGTTCAAGGACAAGCAGATCAACCTCGACGCCGGCGACAATCCTTACCGCGCCCTCGAGAAGACGGACCCCGGACAGTTCAAGGAGCACGTCGAGGCCGGCCGCAAGGTCTACTACCAGAACTGCGTGTTCTGTCACGGCGACAACATGGCCGCCTCCGGCATGTTCGTTCACGGCCTCGACCCGATCCCGACCGACTTTACCGACCAGGGAACGATCCCGATGCTTCGGGAGACTTTCCTCTTCTGGCGAATCTCGCGGGGCGGCCCCGGCCTTCCCGACGAGGGCGGTCCTTGGGCGTCCGCGATGCCGGCGTGGGAGAAGTTCCTGTCCGAGGAGCAGATCTGGGACGTGATCCTCTTCGTCTACGACTTCAACGGACGGCGGCCTCGCGCCAAGGACGAGGGCGAGAAGAAATGAAGAAGGCGCTGGTCTTCTCGTTGATTCTCGTCTCGGGCGCCGCGTACGCGGTTGCGCCGGATCTGGGCTCCGACGCCGACCGCAATGCCGGGAAGGCGACCTACGAGAAGTTCTGCTCGCAGTGCCACGGCGAGCAAGGAGACGGCAACGGCTACGCCGCGGCGCACCTGAAGCCGAGACCGCGGAACTTCACGACCGGAAAGTTCAAGATCCGGACGACGCCCTCCGGCGCCCTCCCGACGACTCAAGATCTGATGCACCTGATCCGCGCCGGCATGCCGTACACGACGATGCCGCCGTGGCCGCAATTCACCGACGAGCAGTTGAAGCAGCTCGCTTATTACGTCAAGTCGTTCTCCCCCGACTTCGCGAAGCCCGACTTCAACGCCGCGCCGGTCGATCTCCCCAAAGCGCCGAAGTACACGAAAGAGTCGGCCGAGGCGGGCCGCAAGGTCTACGAGGCGACCGGCTGCATCAAGTGCCACGGCGATCCGGGGCGCGGCGACGGGCCGTCGGCCCGCACGCTCGTGGACGACTGGGGCTTCCCGATCAAGCCGGCCGACTTCACGCAGCGCTACACGTTCCGCGGCGGCGCGACGCGCGAGGACATCTTCCGCACGATGACGACGGGCTTGAACGGGACGCCGATGCCCGCGTTCGGCGACGCGCTGAAGCCCGAAGAGCGCTGGGCGATCACCGATTACATCTACTCGCTCGGGGACGGCGACAAGCCGGGCTACGCGAACCTCGTCAGCGCGAAGCACGTGGACGATCCAATCGATCTCGCCAAGGGGGCAGCGGCCTTCGGCTCAGCCCGGGTCGCGCGCCTTGCGATCGTCGGCCAGATCATGGAGCCCGGACGCGAATTCCACCCGCCGGTCGCCTCGGTCCTGGTCCAGGCGATCTACGACGCGAACGACATCGCGTTCCTCGTGCGATGGAACGACATGAGCGCCGAGACCACGGGCTCGAACAGCCCGTCGCTCGCGGTGCCGATCGAGGAAGAAGAAGCGCAGGAGACCGCTCCGGCCGCGGCCGCGGCCGCGACCGACGAGTGGGGCGAGGCGGTCCCCGCGACGCCAGCTGCGGGAGGCGCTGCAGCAACCGCGGCGCCCGCGTTCTCGGACGCCGTCGCGATCCAGCTCCCCCTCGCCCTGCCCTCCGGTCCGCGCAAGCCTTACTTCCTGTTCGGCGACGCGACGAACGGCGTCGACCTCTGGTTCGCCGACCTCGCGCGGTCCTCCGCCGATCAGTTCGTCGGCAAGGGCAGCGCGAACATCACCCCGCTCGACGCGGCCGACGTCACCTCGTCCGCGCACTACGAGAAGGGCGAGTGGTCGGTGATCTTCAAGCGCAGCCTGCAAGCGCAAAGCGGCGTCACGTTCACGCCCGGCGGCTTCGTTCCGATCGCGTTTTCCGTCTGGGACGGCGGAAGCAAGGAGCGCGGGAACAAGCGCGGGCTGACGCAATGGTCCAGCCTCTACGTCGAGCCGCAGGTCGTCGTCTCGCCGGTGGGCCCCGCGATCAAGATGGGGCTCCTCGTGTTCGGCCTCGAGCTCTTGCTCATCTTCTGGGTCCGCCGATCCCGATCCCGTGCTAAGGAGCATGGCCATGTACCAGCGCATCTACGTTCCAGTTGACAATTCCGACTATTCCAATCGCGCCGTCGACGCCGCGCTCGATCTCGCGTCGGCGTTTCGCGCGAGGCTCACCGGTTGCCATGTCTATGCCGCGAGCCTGCACGACTACCGGTTCAAGCAGATGGAGTACACGCTGCCCGAGGAGTATCTCGACGAGACCGAGCTCGAGCGGCAGCGGAAGATCCACGACAGCCTGATCACGATGGGGCTGAAGCTGATCTCGGAGAGCTACCTCGACGGGATGGCGCGTCGCTGCCGCGACGCGGACCTCGATTTCGAGCCGCGGATGATGGACGGCAAGCACCACGCCGAGATCCTGAACGACATCCGCTCCGCCGATCACGACCTGATCGTCATGGGCGCCCTGGGACTCGGACGCGTGCGGGACAGCCAGATCGGCTCGGTCTGCGAGCGCGTCACCCACACCGTCGATCGCGACGTCTGGGTCGTGAAGCACCTCCCGGCCGACGGAGAAGCCCGGGACACCATCCTCGTCGGCATCGACGGCAGCCCGCAGTCGTTCGGCGCTCTGTTGACGGCGATCGACCTGGCGCGGAAGTTCGAAAAGAAGATCGAGCTGATCTCCGTGTACGACCCGTACCTGCACTACTCCGTGTTCAACGGCATCGTCGGCGTGCTCACCGAGAAGGCGGCGAAGGTGTTCCGCTTCGAAGAGCAGAACCAGCTCCACGAGGAGATCATCGACACGGGCCTCGCCCAGATCTATCAGTCGCACTTGGACGTCGCCGCGCGGATGGCGGCGGACGAGGGCGTCGAGGTGACGAAGACCCTCCTCGATGGGAAGGCGTTCCAGAAGATCCTCGACCACGTCCGGAAGACGAACCCGTGGCTCCTCGCCGTCGGCCGCATCGGCGTTCACTCGCCCGCGACCGAGACCGGCCTCGGAAGCAACGCCGAGAACCTCCTGCGCGCGGTGCCGTGCGATGTCCTGCTGACGACCCGGCTCGAGGTCCCGCGCCTCGACGTGAAGGCCGAAGAGAGCATCCGGTGGACCCCCGAGGCGGAAGAGCGCATGAAGCGCGTGCCGCCGCTCGTCAAGGGGATCGCGCGCACGGGCATCCTCCGGCTGGCCGTCGAGAAGGGCCACTCGGTCATCACGAACGCCGTGATCGACGACGCGATGGAGCGGTTCATGCCCAAGCACGCGTCCGAGGCCACCGCCGCCCTGGCCGAGGCGGTCGCGCTGGAGCGCGCCAAGACCCAGCCGGTCTCGATTTGCGTCAAGTGCGGCGTCACCGCGACGGAGAGCCGGCCGGTCCGCTGCAGCGTGTGCGGCGGCACGGTCTTCGAAGAGATCACGCGAGAGATGATCGACCGCATCGCGGCGGTCGAAGGGGCGCTCTCCGAGGAGACGACCTACGACGGGCACAAGCTCAAGTGGACCGAGGAAGCGAAGAAGGCGCTGTGGACGATGAAGGACGCGTACCAGCGCCGCCGCACCAAGGCGCGCGTCGAGAAGAGCGCGCGCCTGAAGAAGCTCCCGGCGATCACGCTCGAATTCGCCAAGGCCGTGATCGAAGACGAGACCGGCGCTCCGCTCGCGGTCTCCAGCGCAGAAGAGGGGACAGTCCCGGAGAGCGGGACAGTCCCCTCCGAAAAGCGCCTGATCGCCCGCGACGCCAAGCACGTCCCGCTCTTTTCGAGCTTCGACTGGACGGCCGAGGCCGCCGAGCGGATCCTGCGCGTCCCTTCGGGATTCATGCGCAACCGGACGCAGGACCGGATCGAGGCGATCGCCGGCGAGCGCGGCGCGGCCCGGATCGATCTACCCCTCGTCGAGGAAGGGATCGAGTTCGGAAAGAAGGCGATGGCCGAGATGATCGCGCAGCAGGGGCGGGGCCTGAACGAGGTCGGGACGATGTCGGCGATGGCGGAGCATCGCGCCGCGATCAAGGCGGATCAACCGGACGCGTAATTGAGCGCGTATCGCTTCTGCCGGACCGATGACATCCCGCTCTTGGTCGATGCCTGGAATCGCTGCACCCTGCCCGAGGCGGCGCTGACGGTCGCCGGTTTCAAGACGGACATCCGCGAGCTCGATCTGTGGTGCTCGAGCTGCATGGTCGCCTTCGAGTCGCGCGAGCCGGTCGCCGTGCTGATCGGCTGCAAGCGCCCGCCCGACACGCTGATCCACCGCCTCGCCGTTCACCCCGAGCACCGTCGAAGGGGCCACGGGCGGCACCTGCTGACCTCGCTCCTGGCGAAGCTCGCGATCCTGGGTCCGCCGCGCGTCCTGGCGGAGGTTCCTGAAGGCGACCCCGCGGCCTGCGGGCTCTTCGAGGCCTGCGGCTTCAGGCACGACCGGACCTACCTGGACCTCGTCTGGACGGCTCCCACGGCGCGTCGTGCGCCCGCCGGCGTCGTCGTACCGGCCGGCGTCGAGGAGCTGGCCGACGTCGCCCTGCCCGCGCCGGAGGCGGCCCGATCCTGGGGCCGCTCACGCGCTACGCTCCTCAATCGCCGGGAGCGGCTCTCAGGCCGTGCGATCGCGGCCGGCGACACCCTCGAGGCGGCCGTCGTCTACGCCCGCCTGACGCCCGGCATCGCGCTCTGGGGCCTGCACGCGACCGAAGGCACGGCCGGGGAGGCTGCGCTCTCCGTCCTCCTCCAGGACCTCGCCCATCACGAGCCGGGGCCGATGGCCGTCCCACGATTCGGAGACGACGAGGTCCCCCCCGGAGTCCTTCGGTCGCTGGGGTTCGTGCCCACGGGCGAGACGTACCGGGCCGTCTCCTCCACGCCGGTGCCGCGCTAGTCTTTTTGTCGCAGAATGCGTGTTGGAGGTGCGCATGCCCAAGTACGTGATCGAGCGAGAGATCCCCGGCGCCGGAAAGCTGACGCCCGCCGAGCTCAAGGGGATCAGCCAGAAATCGTGCAGCGTCCTGACCGAGATGGGGCCGCGGATCCAGTGGCTCCACAGCTACGTGACGGGCGACAAGATCTACTGCGTCTACATCGCCCCGGACGAGGCCGCGGTGAGGGAGCACGCCACACGGGGAGGATTCCCGGCCAATCGCATCTCGCAGGTCGCCAACGTCATCGATCCCACCACGTCGGAGTAGAGATTGTGGGCGATCCGCGCATCGTCAACATCGGCGACATGCCGTGGACCGCATGGACGACCGCCGACGGCGTCGGGGCGGACGTGCGCGATCCGGCGCGCAAGCTCGGCTCGATCCAGTGCGGCCTGAGGCTGTACCGGATCGCCCCGGGCATGCAGTCGACGCGCATGCACCGGCATCTGCTGCAAGAGGAGATGTTCGTGATTCTCTCCGGCCGCGGGGTGCTCCGGCACGGTGACCGGCGCGTCGAGGTGAAAGCCGGCGATTTCATCCTGTACGCGGCGGGCGATCCCGAGGCACACGCCTTCGTGAACACGGGGGTCGAGCCGCTCGAGTACCTCGCGACGGGCAACCGCGTCGCTCACGAGGTCTGCGAATATCCGGAAGACGGCACCGTCTACGTCGAAGCGATCGACAAGACCCTGCGAAACGACGAAGTCATCGCCGATCGCGCGATCCGCGAGGCCTGGTTCAAGGCGGGACGGTGATCGCCACCCTGCTCTTGGCCGCCGTCGTCGGCGTGGCGCCGCCCGAGATCCCGCTCCGATCGCCGGACCTCTGGGTCCAGGGCGGCCCGCAGTCGCTCGAGGAGCTGCGCGGGAAGGTCGTGCTGATCCGGTTCTTCACGAGCCCCGATTGCCCGTACTGCAGCGCGACGGCTCCGGCGCTGAACGAGTTTCACGACGAGTTCGCTTCACGCGGGCTGGTCGTCGTGGGAATCTTCACCCCGAAGCCCGATCCCCGGCCGGTCACCCGCGACGAGGTCTTCGCTGCGGTGAAGGAGTACGGCTTCAAGTTCCCGGTGGCGATCGACGCCGGCTGGACGGCGCTGCGCAGCCTCTGGCTCGATCGGGAGCGGGGCGCGCAGTTCACGTCGGCATCGCTCCTGATCGACCGCCAAGGGATCGTGCGGCACGTCCAGCGCGGAGGGGCGTACGCGCGCGATGCCGAAGACCCGGATGCCCGCCGCGACTACACCGAGATGCGCGCTTCGATCGAAAAACTCTTGGCCCAGAAATGAAAAGGGCCCCGGCCGTCTCCGGCCGGGGCCCTTCGGAATGTCGGTCTTGGTGGCGTGGGGTTTACCCCGTCGCCCTCAAATCCGCTACGAGGTTGCCACCTCCACCGAACCGTTGATCAGGCTGTTCAATGGATCACCTCCTTTGTCGGGCGCACCACTGCGCTGAGGGCCCCAACCCTCCGGCTCGCCGATCCGCCCAGAACCGGCGCGCCGCAGCGCGGCATCGGCCGCGCTGGGGAAATCTTACGCCGGTCCTTCCCGCCAAGACCAGCGTTTTCCCCGCCGGCGACAGGCTGAGCGGACGCCGCGCAGCTATACTCGACGGGTTGGAATCACGAGATTCCGGAGGACGCCGATGATCCCGACCCGCTACTGCCGCATCGGAACGGTGGCCGTGCTTACGGCCGCGCTCACCACGGGGTCGATCCCGACCTGGGCGACGTGCGGCGGAGGAGGAGGCGGAGGCGTCGGAGGCGCGCGCGCGGGCGGAGACTCCGCCCCGACCCAAGCCGAGTCATACCGTGTCCCCTGGACCGTCGTAGGGCCTTCCGACGTGCTTCCCGGGGGCGCCCTCGGCGTGTACTGGTTCCCGGCGTCCGCCGCCGAGGCGAAGGCGTCGAGCCTCCTGACCTCGCGCACGCTGGCGCTGCTTTCGGCGCGCTGCGTCGCCATGGCGATCGTGACCCCGGACAACGACGGAGCCCGCAAGAAGTACGGCATGCCCGACATGGGCGCGGGCGTCGTGATCGTGGACGGCGCGTCCGCCGAGATCGGCCGGGTCCCGGCCGAGGGGAAGCCGGTCGAATCCAAACCGGTCGAGAAGCTCCTCGAGGCCGAGGTCGACAAGCGCGAGGACGCGGCGAGCACGACGCTCGATCAGGCCAACCAGAAGATCAAGGCCAACGACGTTGACGGCGCCACGGCGATGCTCAACGAGATCTGGAGCCAGAAGTGCCTGATCCCGGACGTCGCCAAGAAAGCCGCCAAGGCCCTCAAGAAGATCGGGCACCCCGTCGAGGTCGGCGACTCGTCGATCTGGGGCGGAAAGAACCCCGACCTGTCCGAGGCGACGACGCGCGAGATCGTCAAGACGATGAACGCGGGCCTCGCGGCCGAGCGCTCGGGCCAGATCATGGAGGCCCGGCGGCTGTACGTCGCGGCGGGGCGGATCGATCCCGCCGACCCGACGCCGATCCGGTTCCTGGGCGAGCTGATGCGCCACGAGATCGGAGATTGGGACGGCGCCCGGACGATGTTCAATCGCGTGCTCGAGATGCCGGCCGACCCGATCTCGCGCGCGGTCGCCCTGCACGGCCTCGGCAAGATGACGATCCACGACGGCCGCTACGCCGAGGGGCTCGAGCTGTTCCAGCGCTCGCTCGACGCGTACCCGCTGCCTCTGACCTACCGCAACCTCGCGGTGTACTGGAACTCCGAGCGCGATCACGCCAAGGCGCACGCTTACGTGAAGAAGGCGCTCGAGCTCGATCCCGACGACCAGTTCAACCAGATCTTCGCCGCGACCTACTTCGTCGAGCTGGGGCGACCCGACGAGGCGCTCGCCGTCGCCAAGCGCCACGAGGCGCTGCTCGCCGCGTCGTACAACCTGGCGGTGATCCACGCGCAGCTCGGCCACAAGGACAAGGCGCTCGAGCTTCTCAAGCGGCACTTCGACGTGTACGAGAAGTACGACGCGGTCCGCGCCAAGGAGATGCAGGAAGCCCGCGACGACGTCGCATTCGACGCGCTCAAGCAAGATCCGGTCTTCGTCTCGATGACCGACAAGGCCGACCGGGACGCGGCCGGGCACCGATGAAGTCGTACCACGACATCAAGGGGGACGGCGGCTCGAACATCCTCGAGCAGGTCATCGAGCAGAAAGAGCGCATCGCGCGGGCGCTCTCGCGCGTCAAGCACAAGGTCGCGATCGGCTCCGGAAAGGGCGGCGTCGGGAAGAGCACGGTCACCCGGACCGTCGCCTCGGCGCTCGCCGCGATGGGACACAAGGTCGCCATCGTCGACGCCGACCTCAACGGCCCGACGCAAGCGCGGATGACCGGCATCCAGGGCGCGATCCCGATCCCCGGACCGAACGGATTGGCCCTTCCCCGATCGAGGGACGGCGTCGGCGTCTTCTCGGTCGGCGCTTTCATTCCCGAATCGTCGGCGCTCGAGTTCGCCTCCGTCAGTACCGGCGAGTCGCACACCTGGCGCGCCACGAAAGAATTCTCGGCGCTCGGCGAGGTCCTGGCCTCGGTCGACTGGGGCAAGCTCGACGTTCTGCTGTTCGACCTGCCGCCGGGAGCCGAGCGCACGCTGCACTTCGCGGAGTTCCTGGGCGACGACACGGCGTTCGCGCTGGTGACGATTCCCTCCGAGATCTCGCGAGGCGTCGTCGCACGCTCGATCGCGGCGCTCGCCGGCCGCGGCAATGCGCAGCTCGGCTACATCGAGAACATGGCCGGCTACTGGTGCGGAGACTGCGACCGGGTCAAGCCGCTGTTCCCCGAGACCAAGGACGGCATCGAGCTCGACCTCCCCTGCCTCGGCCGTATCCCGTTCGACCCGGCGCTCGCGTTCGCCTGCGACCGCGGTGTGTCGTTCTCCGACCTCCCCGAATCCGCCGCGACGCGTTCGCTCTTCGCCATCGCGTCTCGCCTGCTCGAATCCCTGGAGTCTGCGCAATGAAGTTCCTCTGCGTCCCCTGCGATCAGCCGATGAAGATCATGACGGTCACGCCGCCCGACCGCGGGTCGATCTCGGTCACCTACGGCTGCCCGACGTGCGGGTACGAGATGGCGATGCTCACGAACCCGTTCGAGACGCAGCTCGTCTCGTCGCTCGGCGTCAAGGTCGGACCCGAGGGAGAGCGCGCCGAAGCCGCGACGCCGAAATGCCCGTTCTCGGGGATGGTTGCCGCCGCCGAGACCGCGGCCATGACCGGCGAAGACGGCGTCACCTGGTCCGCGGACGCCGCGGCGCGGATGCAAAACGTGCCCGAGTTCGTCCGCCCGATGGCCAAGGCCGGGATCGAGAAATTCGCCAAGGAAGCGGGACACTCCGAGGTGACCGTGGCGCTGCTCGAAGAGGCCAGATCCCGCTTCGGGATGTAGCCAGTTCATGGAGCCGGCCGAGGCCTTCGCACGACCGTACGTCGTCTCGTGGAACCTGACCTACCGCTGCAACCTCGCCTGCGAGCATTGCTACCTCGACGCCGGCGGCAAGCCGCTCGTCGTCAACGACGACGCCTTCGCCGACCGCAGCGAGCTGACGACGGAACAATGCTTGAAGGTCGTCGACGACATCGCAGCGTTCGCCCCTGAGGCCGTCACGATCCTCACCGGCGGCGAGCCGCTGCTCCGCCGCGACATCCTCGAGATCGTTCGCTACGCCCACGCGAAGGCCCTGTGGGTCGTCGTCGGCACCAACGGCGTCAAGATCACGCCCACGCTGGCCGCTCTCATCAAGAAAGAAGGCGTGCGCGGCCTGGCGCTCTCGCTCGACGCGCTCGATCCGGAGCGCCACGACCGCTTTCGCCGCGTCAAGGGCGCCTGGCACAACACCGTCGAGGGCGCCGGCATCCTGAAGCGGTCCGACCTGCCGTTCATCGTCCAGACGACCGTCGGCTCTCACAACGCGAACGAGATCGAGGCCATAGCCGACTTCGCGTACGCGGAGCTCAAGGCTTCGGTGTGGAACCTGTACTTCCTCGTCCCCACCGGCCGCGGCGCGTTCGTGTCGGACATCGCGCCGGACGAGTACGACCGAATCCTCGCTACGCTCGCCCGCATCCAATCGCGCTACGCCGGCAAGATGCTGGTCAACGCCAAGTGCGCGCCGCACTTCATCAAGACTCTGCTCTCCGATGACCCCGGGTCTCCGTTCCTCAAGACTTACACCGGCGGCGCGGGCGGCTGCCCCGCGGGCACGCACTACATGGGCATCCGCCCCAACGGCGACGTCACACCGTGCCCCTACCTTCCGGTCTTCGGCGGCAATTTGCGCGAGGAGACGTTGGCGAGCGTGTGGGCCGACTCCGAGCCTTTTGTTGCGATTCGCAAGCGGACCTCGCTCGGCGGCCGCTGTGGCGCGTGCGAGCTGAACGCGATGTGCGGCGGCTGCCGCGCCCGCGCCTACGGCGCGACCGGCGACGTCATGGCCGAAGACCCGCTGTGCACGCATCAGCCCGGGCGGTTCGCCGGGTCTCCGCTGATCCAGATCCCGCGCGTCGAATACGGACGGCCTACCGACGTTGAGATCGTCTGGGACGACGACGCCCGCGATCGCATGAACAAGATCCCCGCGTTCGTCCGCGGCATGGTCGTCACAGCGGTCGAGAAGTCCTGCCGCGAGCGCGGCATCTCGCGCGTGACCCCCGCCGAGCTGGACGCGATCCGGTCCAAGATGCCGGCGTCGAAGGTGTTCGGGCAGTCGTGAGGGTGTTGCCTCGGACGCGTCACGGCGACAATCCCTTCAACCATCAAACCTTATAGCTGTTGGCGACCCATCCCTGCGAAGATCCTGTTGCATGGGGGTTCGCAGCTTCGTACCCTTCCAACGCACGTGTTCGCCACCCAAAATTGGAGGATAGAAAGATGAAGCTCGGATCTCGCAATCGCTTGTTCCTCAACGTGTCGATGATCGCGCTGTCGCTGGGTCTGGTTGTGGGAATCCAGGCGGTGCGCTCCAACTCGACGAGCTCCAGCTCGTCGCTGGTCCCCGTCGCCAACGCAGGCGACGCGACCCCGGCCCCGTCGGCAAGCCCGACGCCTGCACCGACCCCGACGCCTGCACCGACCCCGACGCCCGCGCCGGGCACGCCGTGTTCGCCGGGCTACTGGAAGAATCACCAATCCGCGTTCGACGCGACGTGCGGCAGCGTTTCGGGCTGGACGTGCCAGTCGCTCTGGACCGCGATCACCTGCAAGGGCGCCGATGCGACCTGTCAGCGCGGCGCGGCGACCGCGGCCCTCAACAGCGTCTCCGGCTGCACCGAGAGCAACTGACCGTAGTCTCGATCGTTTGAAAGACCGCCGGGCTCCGAGAGGGGCCCGGCGGTTCCTACCTTTGGCCGCGAGCCTGTTGATCTCTGCGCTCGCTAACCGGCCCGCCAACCACACATCCGCCGAACATCTCGTACGTGACGCCGGCTGAACTGAACGCGATCCGGTCGAACCCGTCGGCGTCGAAGGTGTCCCGGAGGTCCTGAGACGGTTGCCGGTTGGAAACATACAGCGCGGCCGCGCCGCCAAGCCGATGGCTAACTCCGCGGTAGAACGACGCGGTGCCCGCGGTTTCTGCTTTCTTTGGGATCGTGATTCGTATGTTTTACCGCGAGCATGGGATTCCGCATTTTCACGCCGAGTATCAGGGCGCGCAGGCGGCTTTCACATTTGACGGTGAACTGTTGGCGGGTAGCTTGCCGGCCGCTACTCAGCGACTCATCCAACAATGGAGCCTTGCACGCAAGGCTCAACTGGATGCAAATTGGCGTCGCATGAAACAGGGCGAGCCCCTCGAACGAATCGCGCCCTTGAGTTAGGAAGCGAGTCCATGAACGGAATCCCGGTCGTCGTAAAAGCCGAGTATCGTGGGGAGTTCCGGATCCGGCTTGTCTTCGATGACGGCGTCGACGCGATCGTCGACTTCTCCGAGTGGCTCACAGGCCCGGTGTTTCAGCCGCTGCGGGATCGCGATTTCTTCGCGCACTTCTTCATCGATGGCGGCACCGTCAGCTGGCCGAACGGCGCCGACATCGCACCCGAGACTCTCTACGAGCGTGCGAAGGCTAACGCCGCTGCGTAATACATTGTCGATGCAGGATCGCACCCCGATGAGCCTGGCGGGCCCGCGACCATGAACGATGCCCTCCTCGATCACTGCCGCTCCCTGCCGGGAACCACCGAGGACGTCAAGTGGGGCGACAATCTCATGTTCTCGGTCGGCGGGAAGATCTATGCGGGCTTTCAGCTGCCGGATAACGAGCCGGTCGCGTTCAAGGTGGACCCCGCGGTATTCGACGAGATGGCCGAGCGCCGCGGGTTCGTCCCCGCTCCGTACGCGGCCCGCTACCACTGGGTCAGCGTTCCCGACCGGAAGAAGGTCGCAGCGTCCACGTTGAAAAAGCTGCTGGCAGAATCGCACCGCCTCGTCGCCGAAAAGCTCCCGAAGAGCAAACGCCAGTCGCTCGGCCTGTGAAGCCGCGGTACTTCTCGTCCCCCGCTGCGTTCGGCGCCTGGCTCGCCAAGAATCACGCCTCGGCGACCGAGCTCTGGGTCGGTTTTCACAAGAAGGGATCCGGCAAGCCCAGCATCACCTGGCCGGAATCCGTCGACGAGGCGCTGTGCTTCGGCTGGATCGACGGCCTCCGCAAGAACGTCGACGAGACGCGGTACACAATCCGGTTCACACCGAGGAAACCCGGCAGCGTCTGGAGCGCGATCAACATGCGGCGCGTCGAGGCGCTCGACAACGAGGGGCGGATGCGCCCCGCGGGCCTCGCAGTGTACGAGAAGCGCCGAGAGAACAAGTCCGGCATCTACTCGTACGAGCAGCGCAGCGTCGCGCTGCCCGAGATCTACGACCGCATCCTGGCGAAGAACAAAACGGCGCGCGCGTTCTTCCTGTCGCAGCCGCCGTCTTACAGGAAGGCGGCCTGCTGGTGGGTGATCAGCGCGAAGAAGGAGGCGACTCGGCTGTCACGGCTCGAGCGATTGTTGGCGCATTCGGCGGACGGAGAGAGGCTGCCGCAGTACCGGCCGATCAAGCTCTGAGGTCGTTCCGCGGACGCAACCGATTCTTTACTCTGAAAGTAAGGGACTGTATGATTTACTCGTGAAGAGCAAGATCTCCTCCAAGGGTCAGATCACGGTGCCGATCGAAGTTCGGGAGAAACTCGGCCTCGCGGAAGGGTCCGTCGTCACCTTCGAGGTGCGGGAGGGCGGTGCCTTCCTGAAAAAGGGCGGTGCCGGGGAGCATCCGGTCGATCTCCTCTACGGGCGCCTCTCCCTCGGAAAACCCGTCGACGCGTTGCTCGACGAGATGCGCGGGCCACGCCCGGCGCGGCCGCGCCGGGCCGGTCGGCGCCCGGCGCGACGAAAGTGAAAACCGCAGTCGACTCGTCGGTTCTCTTGGATGTCCTGGGAGCCGATCGGATCTTCGGCGCGTCGTCCCGCGAGGGCCTGCGTATCGCTCACGACGCCGGCGCGCTCGTCGCGTGCGAGGTCGTCTGGTCCGAGGTCCGGGCGAGCTTTCCGTCGGACGAGGCGTTCAGGGCGGCCATGCACCTTCTGGGCGTTCGGTTCGATCCTCTCAAGGTCGAATCCGCGCTGGCCGCAGGGAAGCTCTGGAGGGACTGCAGCAAAGCACGGCCCGGCCGGTCGCGCGTCGTGGCCGATTTTCTCGTGGGCGCCCACGCGCGGCATCAGGCCGACGCCTTGCTCACGCGGGACCGCGGCTTCTACCGTGCGTGCTTCCGCGACCTCCGGGTCATCGATCCGGGGTCGCGCTGACCTAGTTCCAGGCGGCGTCTTCGCCGGTGAGCTTCTTCTCTTCGCCGTCCATCCACGCCTGGAACTGCTCGGGCGTGTCGATCGTCACGTAGCCGCGCATCGAGTAGTGCCCGAGGCCGCACAGCTGCGCGCACGCGATCTCGTAAACGAACGCGTCGTCGCCCGTCTGCTTGCGCATGTCGTCGGTCGTGATCGTCGGGACGAACCAGAGGGGGATCACGACGCCGGGGACGGCGTCCTGCTTCACGCGGAATTCCGTCAGGTTGAAGCTGTGGATGACGTCCTTGCTCGACAGCTTGACGATCGCGGGCTTTCCGACGGGCAGGTGGAGCTGGTTGACCGTCGTGACGTCGTCCTTGGCGTCGGGGTCGGACCGGTCGAGACCGAGCGGGTTCGTCTGGAGGTCGATCAGCTTCGGGTCCGTCCGGCCGAACTTCCCGTCGGGGCCGGGATAGTGGATGTTCCACGCGAACTGCTCGCCGACGACGCGCACGACGACCGCTTCGCTCTCGGGCGGGAAGGCGGCGACGCGCTTGGCCCACAGCGGGATCGAGAATCCGATCAGCAGCACCGCTTCAATCACCGCGACGGCGATCTCGAGATAGGTCGAGGACTTGCTGGTGACGCCGACGTAGTTGGCGACCGGGTTCCGGCTCTTGCGGTAGCGGAACAGCAGCCACGCGAAGAACAGGATCCAGCCGACGAAGAGCACGGCCATCAGGACGTGGACGAGGACGACGGTGTGGTCGACCTCGGCGGCGTGGGCCGATGCGGCTACGGGAAGTCCCAGCGGTCCTCTCATCGTGTCTCCGTGCTCCGTTGGAGATCGGTCCACTCGGCGTCGATCTCCGCTTGCCGGAACTTTCGCGCCCGGCGCCACAGCTGAATGAAGAAGGCGGCGAAGGCTCCCTGCACGCCGAACGTGACCGAAAGCAGGAGCCAGACGCCCGATTTCGCCCCATCGACGAGCGGCGAGTTGACGTCGGCGTTGAAGCAGGCCGCGCAGGCCAGAATCGATGAGGCCGTCATGTCATCTTCCTCGTCTTGCGTAGAAACCAAGTTTCGTACGCGACGAGGCCCGCCGCCACCACGAACGACGCCGCGGCCCCTCCCCGGTTCTCGGGAAGGCACCACCACCCGAACCACAGCGCGAGCAGCACCGAGGCCGTGATGAACAGCACGTGGAAGGCGCGGAGGGACACGGGTTACCGTCCAATTCGGTCCGCGACGGTGATGACCGGCGTGAACAGCAGCACCGCGAAGAAGACGACGGTCAGCAGCATGACCCAGAGGATCAGCTTCTTTTCCGAGATCAGGTGCATGAAGTAGCACGCGACGAGCGAGCCCTTGATGGTCGCAATCACGAGCGCGAGCCCGATGGCGACCGGGATCGGCAGCTTGAGCGTCGATATGGCCACCGTGACGATCGTCAGCGCCATCAGCGTGACGAAGACGGCCATGTAGGCCCGAACGTGCTTGCCGACGTCGATCGAATGAGAATCGCCCATCTTCGCTCCTACATCAGGTAGAGGACGGGGAACAGGAAGATCCAGACCAGGTCGACGAAGTGCCAGAAGAGGCCCGAGTTCTCGACGCGGTTCGTGAAGTGCTCTTTGTTCGTCTTCCACATCTTGGCGCCGGGGCCCCAGAAGTACATGTTGACGACCATGCCGCCGATGACGTGCAGCATGTGAAGCCCGGTCAGCGTGAAGTAGATCGCGAGGAACGTGTTGGTCTTCGGGAAGAGGTTGTTCTCGAACTTGTGGCTGTACTCGACGTACTTGACGCCGAGGAAGATCAGGGCCCCGAGGATCGTCAACCCCATGTACAGCCGGAACTTCGAAAAGTCGTCGCGCTTCAACGAAGCCCACGCCATGACCATCGTCATCGACGAGCTGATCAGGACGATCGTGTTCAAGGTCGCGAGCTTGACGTTCAGGAACTCGCGTCCGTGCGGCCAGACGGGGGCCCCGACCCGCAGCAGGATGTAGGTCGCGAAGAGCGCGCCGAAGAGCATCACTTCCGACGCCAGGAACAGCCAGATGCCGATCTTGCCGTTGTTGAGACCGGTGTCCGGCCTCTCGGCGACGGTATACGGGATCTCCATTTCGCTCACGCTACGACCTCTCGCTCTGCGGGACGTAATCCTTCGGAGCGCCGGGGACGCTGTACTCGTACGGCCCCCGGTAGACCGAAGGAAGGACCTTGAAGTTGCCGTGCCCCGGAGGCGAGTCGGCCGCCGCCCACTCGAGCGTCGTCGCCTGCCAGTGGTTGGCCTCGGTCGTCTTCCCCTTCTTCATGCTCCAGAAGAAGTTGATGATGAAGGGGATCTGCGCCAGGGCCAGGAGCCACGCGGAGTACGACGACACCACGTTGTACTTGAGCACGGGCTTCGTGAACGCGTAGGTCGCGCCGCCGTCCGCCAGACGCCGGGACATCCCGGCGATGCCCGTCAGGAACATCGGCATGAAGACGCCGTTCATGAAGATCAGAGACGGCCAGAAGTGCCACCGTCCGAGCGTCTCGCTCATCGAGCGGCCGGTCGCCTTCGGGAACCAGTAATAGATGCCCGCGAACAGCGCGAAGATCGTTCC
>CAZYHZ010000016.1:69494-79664 GCA_964647625.1 uncultured Acidobacteriota bacterium | reverse complement strand
GACAGGACGTGATCGCGTTTCTCGCGGACATGAGGCAGGACGGAATGCTCGCAGGCGACGGACCCTCGGAGGAGACAGGCTCATGAGCGAGGCGGCTCCCCAAATCACGCCTTACCGGAAGCTGGTCGAAAAGGCGTTCGCGGACGCGATCCCGCTCTCCGCGCAGTTCGAGCTGACCTTCCGCTGCAATCACCTCTGCACGTTTTGCTACAACGCGCCCGAAGGACGGCGCGAGATGACGACCCCCGAGATTTTCGAGACCCTCAGGAAGGTCTCGGAATTCGGCGTTCTCTACCTGACGCTGACCGGCGGCGAGGCGCTCTGCCACAAGGACTTCTTCAAGATCGCCGCGGAGGCACGCCGCCTCGGGATGGCGCTCCGGATCTACTCCAACGGCTACCTACTCGCCGACAAGGCGATGGTCAAGCGAATCGCCGACCTGAAGCCGATGGAAGTCGAGATCTCGATCCACGGTGCGAAACCCGAAACGCATGACGCCCTGACGAGAATCAAGGGATCGTTCGACAAGACGCTGAAAGGGCTCCGGAACCTGAAGGAAGCCGGGATCAAGGTGCAGCTCAAGTGTCCGATCACCAAGCTCAACCAGAGCGAGCTGTTCGAGATTCGCGATCTGGCGGACGAGCTCGGCTACTACATCACGTTCGATGCGGTGATCACGCCCAAAGACGACGGCAGCCTCGAGCCTCTGGCCTTGCGGCCGGACGAGGAGTTCCTTCAGAAGTACTGGGGCGAGTGGTACCTCGACTTGCACCACGGCAAGCTGCCGCCCCGCACGAATCACTGCGCGGCCGACGGCGTGCAGGCCAACTGCGGGACGGGCCGCAGCGGCTTCACGATCGACCCCTACGGCAACATCCTGCCGTGCGTGGCTTTCCGCCGGCCGGTGGCCAATATTCTCGAGATCGAATCGTTGAACGCCATCTGGGGCAGCTCGCCGGTCCTCAACGAGGTCCGGGACCTGGCTGTCGACGCCCGCAAGAAGCTGGATGGCTTGGAACACGGGCAATATTTCCAGTTTTGCCTGGGGGTCGCGGAAAAGCAGGTCGGCGACCCGCTCGGCATATACCCGCAGGCGGATATCAACGCCAAGGCGGTGAAACGGTCTTACGAGCTGCTCCAGATCGGCGATTGATTGTCCAAAAAAAAGTTGAAAAGGGTATGAGTGCACCGTATAACGAGAGTCCTTGCGGCCAGGCTGATTAACACTCCATTCAGGGGGAGGCTATGAAGAAGACCTACGAACGTCCCGCGATTGTCCACACGGAGAAGCTCGAAGCACGGGCGGTTGCGTGCTCCAAGGCGACGGATGCCAGCTGCGGCGCCGGGCCGATCCAGAGCTAAACTCCCAGTTCGCTGAGAGCCGATAATCGTCGGGGGTAGGAGCGGCTCTCCGGCAGAAGAGGCATGAGAGCTCCCCGACTGATCGTTTTGTGGGGGTTCTTGACGGGAATTACGGCGGGGTTCGCTTCGGCGGCCCCGCCGTCGTCTATCGTGGAGCCGATAGGCGAAGCCGGTGACAAGCCGAGCTTCACTTTTCGGGTCAAGACTCCGGCGGTGGCCCTGTCGAACCTACCCGACGGATCGACCCAAGTCCGCATCGACGGATTCCCGGGGCGCGATCCTCAGCCCGGCGTTCCCGATCTTCCGTTCAGCGTGTACCGTGTCGCGATCCCTCCCGGAGTCGTGCCGCGTCTCACGATCGACTCCGTCGTCGAGGACCTGACACGCGGGATGATTCCGCGGCCGGTGCCGAAGGTCGCGGCCGCGCTGGACGCCGACGCCACCGATCCAGTCGAGCATGCCATCGAGACGCGAGTTCACCGGACGAGCGTGTTCGAGCCCGACCCGGCGGTCTTCGAGGGATCGTCTCCCTACCCGGCCCAGGTCGCGCGGCTCGGCAAGATCGGGACGTTTCGCGATCAGCGCTACGTCGAGGTCTTGATCTCGCCGGTCCGGTACGATCCCAAGGCCCGCGGTTTGCGGACCGCGCGGTCGATCACGGTGACGATCTCCTTCGACGGCGACGCGACCATCCGGTCGCGCACGCCTCCCGATCCCCGTCTCGAAGACCTCTACCGGGAGATGTTCACCAACTACGCCCAGGGGACGATGTTCCGCGTCGGCCAGGCGCCCGACGCGAAGACCGACGCGTCCGCGCCGGTCGCTCCCGCGGACGTCACCGCCGGGCCGCTGTACCGCATCCGCGTTCGTGCGAACGCGATGGTGCGGCTCGATTCGTCGAAACTCGCGGGCACCGGCTTCGACACGCAGCCCCTGTCGACTTACAAGCTGACGTGCCGCGGGGTCGAGGTCCCGATCCTGGTCAACGATGCGAACGGCAACGATCACCTCGATTCCGGCGACTGGATCCAGTTCTATGGGCAAGCGTGGGACGACGATCCGAAGACGGTCCTGAACACGCTCATCCCGGGCGGCACGAACATCTACGAGCTGCGGGACTACAGCGACGAAGACATCTACTTCTTGTCGGTCGAGGCGGCGCCGCACTCGAGGATTGCGGTGCGAAGCTCTCCTCCCGATCTGAGCGCCCCCGCAACCAAGTTCGACGCCGTCGCCCACCTCGAAACCGACAACGCTTTCCGGCCCCTCGGAGACTCCGACCCCTGGTTCTGGTCGCCGTCGCAGTCGAGTCCTCCGGTCTCCGGCTCGGCCGCCTCTCGCACGATCTCCGTCGTCCTCCCCGGGCTGGCGTCATCGACCGATCCGGCGCGCGTGATCGTGCCGCTTCGGGGACTGACCGAAGACGGGACCGCCAATCCCGATCACAACACCCACGTGACGCTCTTGAATGCGGCTTCTCAAAGCCTCATGGGTCACGACGGGAACTTCGACGGTCGGACCATCTACGTCCACGACTTCACGTGGACCTATCCGGGCTCGGGCGCGGGGCTGACGTCCCCGGCACAGGTGACGATCGACGCCTATCCGGTGGCCGCGTCGCCGGGCTACTTGAACAACTTCATCCTCAACTACGTCGAGATCCAGTACAAGCGCTCGTTCCAGGCGTCCGCGGACACGCTGACCTTCGACTACCCGGACGGGAACGCGGAATTCCTCGTCACCGGCCTGCTGACGAACGCCCCCGAGGTCTGGGAGGTCACCGGCCGCGTGGGGACGACGCCCGTCGTCTCGCCGGTCCGCATCACCTCCGCAACGATCGGCGGCGCCGCGGGAAACTATTCCGTCCGCTTCCACATGACCGAAGATCCCTCCATTCCGGACGGCACGCCGCGCCGGTTCGTCGTCACGGGCTCGAGCGCCGTGGCGAGCCTCTCGGCGTCTGATTTCACGCCGGACACCGTCTCCGACCTCCGCAACACCGGCAATCAAGCCGACCTGATCGTCATCGCGCACCCGACTCCGCTCGGAGCGACCGCGACGCCGACGCTCAACGCGCTCCTCGCATGGAAGCTCGCGAATCTCGGCATCACGTCGAAGGTCGCGATGATCCAGGACGTCTACGACGAGTTCAACAACGGGCTCGCATCGCCTCAGGCGATCAAGAACTTCCTCTCGTTCGTCATGTCGACGGCCCCCGGCGAAGGATGGTCCGGCCGCAAGCCCGCGTGGGTGCTGCTGATCGGCGACGGCTCGTACGACAGCAAGTACAACGACACGTCGGTCCCGCAGAGCAACTTCGTGCCGACGCAGATCATGTTCAAGGACGATCCGTCGTTCGGTTATTACGCCAGCGACAGCATCCTGACGGACGTCGTCGGGAACGACGGGCTCCCGGACCTCGTCATCGGCCGCATCTCGACGCGGACGGACACTCAGACCAACATCGTGCTCCAGAAGCTGCTCGACTACCAGCAAAACCCGCCGGCCGGCAACTGGACCCGGCACTCGGTCCTGGTTTCCGATCGCGGCAAGGGTTACAACGCGACCGAGGCCGGCCAGTGGGAGGACACCAACGCCGAGGCCGTCTCGTGGCTCAAGCTCCCACCGAACACCCAGCGCACCATGCGGTACTGGACCGACTACTGCGGGGCGACGCAAAACGGATGCACGCAGCAGAAGGCCGACCTGCTGCGGTCGGACATCAAGAAAGCGGTCAACGGGACCGACGGCATCTCCGACGGGGCATCGATGATCCAGTACACCGGCCACGGGAACTTCGTGGTGTGGTCGGACGACGCGTTCTTCGCCGAGGGGTGGGGCGGCTACATGGATGTCGGCTCACTCACGAACGGCGGCAAGCTCCCCTGGCTCGTCGTCCACAATTGCCTCAGCGCCGGGTTCGAGGACACCAACGACGTCACGCTCGGCGAGGACTGGCTGAAAAAGTCGGGCGGAGGGTCGATGGCCGTGTACGCGCCGTCGGGCCTCAACGATTCGTACAATGGGTTCTACATGACGGACGGGATCTGGGGCACGCTCTTCGGCCCCACGAAGGACCGCATGCTCGGCGACGCGGTGGCCAGCGCGATCAACTACGTCTGCGGGTTCGGGGCGACGCAGACCTGCCAGAACTACGTCCTTCTCGGTGACCCTTCGACAAAGATGGTCTTCACGACCGTCCAGCCCCCGACCTCGCTGGTCGCCGTCGCCGGCAACGCCAGCGTCGCCTTGAGCTGGCATGCCAGCGCCACGCCTGGCGCGACCTACGACGTCTATCGGTTGCTCGTGAACGTCGATAGGACATACACGCGCGTGGGGGCAGGCCTCTCTGCGACGAGCTTCACCGACACGGGTTCAACCGGCCCGGTGAACACCAAGACCTACCAGTACTATGTGGTCGCGCTCGATACGGACAAATTCGAGAGCCGCTGGTCGAACTTCAACAGCGACTGCGCGGTCAACGGTCCGGACTGCGTCTCCGCCACGCCCACGAATCCGAATCCTCCCGCGGCCCCGTCCAACGTTTCGGTCACCGATCCGGAGACCGGGGAAAAGCTGAATCTGACTTGGAGTGCCAACCTCGAGTCCGACTTCGACAAATACACCGTCTGGTGGGGGACCATCCCCGGTTCGTATACGTCGTCCGGGAACGCGGGGAAACTGACCAACTTCTCGATCCCGGGCCTGACCAACGGTGTCACGTACTACCTCGCGGTCACCGCATCGAACACCTCCGGCCGGATGTCGGCCTATTCCACGGCGACGGGCATTCCCACGTTCGTCCGCGGGGTACGATCGCCCGCGTTCATTCAGACGCTCCGGGTGTCCAAGTCGAGCTCGGGAACGGACGCGGTTCTCACGTGGACCGCCGTGACAAACGACATCTACGGCAAGCCCGACACGGTGGTTTCCTACGAGGTCTACCGCGGGACGACGCTGAACTTCGTGCCCGCGGCGGGGAATCGAATCGGGCAGCCCACGTCGCCCACGTTCACCGATCCGGGAGCGCTCTCCGGAGCCGCGCCGAATTACTACTACCTCGTCCGAGCGATCGACGCCTCGGGGAACGGCGGCGGTCTCGGAAACCAGCTCCCGAACGGCGTCGACACGATGACCATGTCGAAGACCCCCGACGGTGCCGGCGGGTTCACGCTCGGGTTGGCCTGGCCGGCCGTGACGACCGACTTCGACGGACGGCCGCTCGCCATCGCGCACTACGAGGTGTACGCCACGAGCCACCCGTTCTCGAGAACGGACGTGAGGAACGGTCTCGTCCCCTTGCTCGGGTCTCCCACCACCGCATCGTTCAGCCTGACCGCGCCCGGCACGAGCCAGTACTATTCGGTCCTCGCGGTGGACGCCCGTGGCAACAAGAGCTCCTTCTGACGCCGATGCCGAAGAGCCCGCGCTGATCGAAGCGGCGCGTCGCGGGGACGCGCGGGCCTTCGAAACCCTGCTCCAGCGCCACGAGGCGCGCGTGTTTCGCGTTCTCCGGCTGCTCGGCGTGGACGCGCGCGATCGCGACGACGTGGCACAGAACGTCTTCCTGAGAATGTTCCGGGGGCTGAACGGGTTCAATCCGGGCAGGCCGTTCTCGGCGTGGGTCTACAAGATAGCCGCTAACGCGGCAATCGACTGGCGCGGCCGCTCAGACCGTCTGCGCCGTGAAGAGGCACCCTGGGACGAGGCCATCGAAGTAGCCGCCCAGCCGCCGGCGGCGGAAAACGTCGATCTCGCGCGGCGTCTCGAGGCCGCGCTCGATACCCTCTCCGAGCGCGAGCGGGCGGTGTTCATCCTCGTGGAAATGGAAGGGGCCGAGCGGGAGGACGTCGCCCGCGCTCTCGGCATCACCGGAATCACGGTCCGCCGCCACCTCGCTCTCGCCAAAGACCGGCTGAGGCGGGCGCTCGGCACCGGAGCCGATCGGTAGGAAAAAGCCACGGCCGTAGCTCTTGCTTTGGGCGTATTCTCAAGGCCAGTAGGATTTCGGAAGGGGGGCCTCATGGGACGAAGACCTGTCGTCTTCGCGGCCGTCGCGTTCTCCATGATCGGAACTGCCGGGCCGAATGCTTTCGCAAATTGCAATCCGCCGAAATACATCGACACCTACAACGCTGCGACGGGGGCCTATGCCTATTGGCGTTCGGCGCTGGCGGAGACGCCTGGCGGGTCGCTGGTGACCAAGATGTGGAGCGGCGCGGTAGACGTCACCGGAACCTGCAACTTCCTCTACTTCGGAGCGGGGCAGGGAGACATCGGCTTGTCCGGAGACTTCGGCCAGGCGTGCCTGCCGGGTTCGGCCTGCCCGAGCGGATCGGTTTCCGTGCTCGCCGCGGTCGTAAAGGGGGCGGGGACCGAGTTTCTCGTGACGCAGGCTCCTGAGACTCCCGCAGGCGCGGTCAATTTCGACTTTTCCGGAACGTCGCACCCGATGATCGCATTGACTCGCCCACGCATCACCGCCGTCAGCCGGGTCAGTGCGACCAAGGTCCAGCTCAGCATCATCATCGATGCCGTGAGCGGCGGGCTCTACGAGGGGAGCGCGGATCAGATCGCCGGCTACAACATCCTTCGGGCGGAAGCCAGCGCCGACCCCGGCCGGTTGCCGGATCCCTACACCCTGATCGCCTCGGTTCCGGCTCCAGGTGGGGCGGCAGCAACCGCTCAGGTGACGTCGGATTTCTGCATCACATACGGCCTGGACGACTGGCTCGTCGTGCAAGTGGTGAGCGCAGCAGGTCCCTTCCCCGTCGTCGGCGCCGCCGCCCGGATCTCTTGCTGGAACCTCGCCGATCCAAAA
The DNA here is from genome assembly GCA_964647625.1 of uncultured Acidobacteriota bacterium. Taxonomy (GTDB): domain Bacteria; phylum Acidobacteriota; class Polarisedimenticolia; order Polarisedimenticolales; family DASRJG01; genus DASRJG01. The sequence goes on along the minus strand of CAZYHZ010000016.1, from coordinate 72,481 downwards.
CGCCGGAACGCGGTTCCCATCAAGCCGGCGGAGATCGCCGAGTAGCAGCGATCGGGCGCAATCACGCATCGCTTCGGCGCGGGCAGTCCCGCGGCTTGACGGTGCCGCGCGAACTTCGCGCGCGAGGCGTCCACGCGATTCTGAAGTCCTTGCCAACCTGACTCGTGATCGCCTAGACTCCGCGCCAAGGGGTGGGCGAGTCGGGCGGCGTTCGGACGCTCTTCCTGCAGCGCAATACCCGGACAACAGCACGTCGGACCACGGATCGTCTGGCATCGGCCGCTTGCGGCGAGTGATCGAGCGCCGCACACGAGCGTCCGCGCAGCCTGAAAGTCCCGGGGGCCGGCGTGTCGAGTGCGGCGCGCTGGTTCGGGCTCGCCTACGCGACCGGCCTATCGTGAGCCCCAATTTCGTGGAGGTGCGTGATGTCCCGTCTCGTCCGGCTCTGGGTTCCATTGCTTGTTCTGTGGGCTTCGTTCGACGTCTTGAACGCGAGCAACTTCAAGACCGTTTGTGCCAGCGGCTGCGACTACACCGACTTGCAATCCGCCATCAACGCCGCTCCGACGCGGACCGTTCCGGGTGACGGTGCCGGCTCGCCCTGGGTCATTCAAGTCCAGATCGGGGTCCTCGCCGTCAGCTCTTCGTTGACGATCGACAGCAAGAGCTACCTGACCGTCGAAGGCGTGGGACAGAGCGCAACGTTCGTCCAGGCCAATTCGACATGGTTCAGCAACGCGACGTCGGCGCCCGCCGAGCAGTTCCTCACGATTTCCAACTCGGATCATGTGACGCTGAGGAACATCACGATCGACGCGGCGACGAATGCGCCGACCAATTTGTCGATCAACCAAGGAGGCGGCGGGATCGCGGGGGTGTTCGTCAAGAACGCGAACCCGGTGACGATCGATGACGCCGCGATCACCGCCTACGAGTGGGGACTGCGCGATGCGAACCCGGGGAGCACGGACCCGGCCAACAACGACTTCTTGGAGATTTCCAACTCCCGGATTTCTGCGCAATACATCGCGGGATGGGCCGCCGGCGGCACGGTATGGCTCATGTGGAACTCAGAGTTCCGCGGGGAAGGCGCGTTGACCGGCAATACCCCGCCCACGACCGTCGAGGGGTTTTATGTCACAGGAGGGATTCCTAGCGGCGCGAAGAACGTCGTCACGGCGTGGGGCTGCCATTTTCATGCGGAATCCGCAGCGACGGGAACGCTCCGCGGCGTGGACGCCGAGCTCCTGAACACGTCGGACGTGACGGCTTTTGTCGGATGCACGCTGCACGCGAAGCTGACCGCATCCGTGTCGTCCCCCACCGTCGAGCCGCTATTCGTTTCCGCGACCAATGCCGCGAAAGTTGACGTGAGCGGAAGCGAAATAATCTATGAGGGGCCGAGCACAGTGACCACGGGCGCTTTTTGGGGGGTCACCAACTACAATAGCTACGCAACGGTGAATCTTACGGGGACATCGATCATCGACCGGGCCCGCGACGACTCGACCACACCCCCGACCTTGGCTGGAACAAGCCACAAAGACGTCGCGAGAAGCCAGGCCGCAGGCGCGCCCTCGGTGGTGCACGTCGTGGGCTCGAGAGCCGTGTCGATGAGCGGGAACAGTTCGACCGCGCCGCAATCGCTCGATACCGTCGAGCTGCAGTCCGGGACGATTGCCAGTCTCGGTGGCACTGGTTGTAGCGGAGGTGCCTGCACGGTCACGCTTTCGGCCACCCTCCCGAGCAACAAATACCACGTCGCGCTCTCCGTCAATGCCAACGAAACGGTGTGGGTCAGCTCGAAGACGTCGACCCAGTTCACCGTCCAGTCGTCGAACTCCTCTTCGACGGCATCGGTTGACTGGATCGTGCGTTACTGATTCCTGGGTTTAGGTGGCGTGGGGGGCTCGTCTCGGTCCCCCACGCCGTGATCGATGCGTTGACTCGAATCGACCAGGAAAGTTCGAGTTAAACCGGGGCGCCCCCCCGAGTTACTCAAGAAAAAACTCGAACCGTTTGAACGTCAGGTCCTTTGCCCCGGTATTCCCTTGTCGAGGGGATTCCACCATGAACAACCGAACGGACATCCCGCGCGACGTCTTGAATGAGGCCATGGAGGCCTGGAGGAAGACCGCACCTGCCGACTCGCTCTCGGAATCCAGCCGTTCCGCGCTTTTTCTCGAAGTTCAAGCGATCGGCGAGACGTCGGGCTCCTACCTCCCGCGCCTGACCCAAGCCTGGCGCTGGGCTTTCTTGGGTTCCATCCCCGTGGTCGCCCTCGCCGCCATGTTGATGGTCGCGGTCGATCGTCACCCCGCCACGGCACAGCTGGCTGCGGCAAAGATCGGAAATCAGGTCGTTTTCACGCTTTCCAACGGCCGGACCGATCATGTCCTCTACCGCTCGACCGATCCTCACGCCTTCGACCGGGCGGCTGCCGTCAAGATGGCGCGGAACAAGTACACCGAAAGTGCCGCGGGGGGTCCGGCCCTCGTTTTTTATAGGATTGATTAAGTTGAAAGAACTGCAACAACGGACGCAGGTTCCCTCAACCACGACCACTCGGGGGGATTCGACGATTCGGGACCTTTTCCTTGACCCTCGGCGGTTTCCGGGTAGATTTACCGCGCAAATGTCGCTGGGGCTTCAAACCAAAAGGTCCCGGGCTTTCGGGCTCGGAGTGGAAAAGACTTCGGAGGAGATCGGATGACCAAGAAAACGTTTCTCGGGGCGATGGCGGTCGTAACGGCCGTGGCGCTGACGGGCAGTGCTCTCGTCGCCTCCAACATGGGCTTCAAGCTCAACTATTCGCTGACCCAGGCGGGCGCCGCCCCGAGCGATGGCACGAACGTCATCGCGCTGCCGGATAACCGGCAGACGGGTCTCAACGACGCGAAGAACCTGATGGACGACATCGGCTTCGCGCAGACCTTGAGCGTGGCCCGCTACCTCAAGGCCAGCAACTCGTTCCAGTCGTACTCGGG
>CAZYHZ010000016.1:0-69394 GCA_964647625.1 uncultured Acidobacteriota bacterium | reverse complement strand
CCTTGAGCGTGGCCCGCTACCTCAAGGCCAGCAACTCGTTCCAGTCGTACTCGGGCCGCAAGGGTGGCGGTTTGGCGTTCCCGCTTGCCGCGGGCGAAGGCTACTACGTCAAGATGCTCACCACGCAGAACTACATCATCGTGGGCTCCGACGATCCGGCGTTGGCCTACGGGTTGACGCAGGCCGGTGCGGCACCCAGCGACGGCACCAACTTCTACGCCTACAACTACCACCAGACCGCCGCCGACGCGAAGGCGCTCATGGACGACATCGGCTTCGCGCAGACCCTGAGCGTGGCCCGCTACCTCAAGGCCAGCAACTCGTTCCAGTCGTACTCGGGTCGCAAGGGAGGCGGACTTGCGTTCCCGCTCGTTCCCGGCGAAGCGTACTACGTCAAGATGCTCACGACCGTCAACTACATCCCGTCCCACTACTGATCAGGGGAGGAAGAGAAGAACATGACTAAGAAAATCATTGCCGTTGCGGCTCTTGCTCTCATGGTCGCGGTGGTTGCTGCGCCGAATGCCTCGGCGAGCTGCAACCCTCCGAAGTACATCAGCACCTACAACGGGTCGGCCTACTGTTATTGGCACACGGGGTTGGACACGACTAACCCGGCCGCCGGGCTCGTCACCAAGATGTGGGCCGGTGCGGTCGACGTCACCGGGACTTGCAACTTCCTCTATTTCGGCACCAACGCGGGCGACGTGGGTCTGAATGGCGACTTCGGCCAATCGTGCCTCCCCGGGGCCGCCTGCCCGGCGGGGAATGTCTCCGTCCTCGCGGCCGTCACCTTGGGCGGCAAGACGGACTTTCTCGTGACGCAGGCCCCAGAGACGCCCGCGGGCGCCCGGAACTACGACTTTTCGAACACCGCGCACCCCATGGTGCCGCTCGGCCGCCCGCGCGTCACGTCCTCCAGCCGCGCCGCGACGAACGTCAACCTGAACCTCGCGATCGATGCGATCAGCGCGGGTCTCTATGACGGCACGGCCTCGCAGGTCACCGGCTACAACGTCCTGTCGGCTGCGTCCGCTTCCGATCCTGGCCGTGCGGCGAGCGCTTATACGCTCGCGTCCGCGGCTGCGGGTGGCGTTGGCGGCGCGGCGGCCACGGCCGTTGCTTCCGTCGACTGCTCGAACACGGCGCTGTCGCGCTGGGTCGTCGTTCAGGCTGTCACCGCCGCCGGCCCGCTGCCGGTCGTCGGCGAAGCGACGCAGGTCAACTGCAATCCGTCGCTGGCCGATCCGAAGTACCGCAAGCTCGGCCACAAGCCGACGGACGTCCAGAGCCAGAAGTAACTCGGTTCCGATTCAAGTTTTTCTCGAAGGCCGTGGGGACCCCCCACGGCCTTTTTTTGTGCCTCGAGCCACGATAGGATGCCCGCCCATGTCGGCCAAGCTCAATGGCGCATTGCTCGCCGGAGTTGTCCTCGGGCTGGCCGCGTGTGGTCGCCCCGCTCCTGCGCCCGCGCAGGAACAGGAAAAGGCTGAATCGCGTCCCGCCGGGTGCCAGGTCCTGGTCACGATCGAGGCGATCTCGGCCTCGCACCTCTCGATGTACGGCGGACCGAAGGCGATGCCGCAGCTCGACGCGCTGGCCAAGACTGGGATCGTCTACGACGATGCGATCAGCACGACCCCTGTCGCCCGGCCGGCACTCGTGAGCATCCTCACGGGGATGTCGCCGGACCGCTCCAGCGTGCGCGACAACATTCACGACGCGTTGCCGGCCGGCCTCCCGACGATCGCGGAGGATGCCCATAAGGCGGGGTTCACGACGACCGCCCTGGTGTCGACACCCTTTGCGTCGTACTCGAGCGGGCTTCAGCGCGGATTCGACGTGTTCGACGGGCCCGAGGCGATCATCGTCGGTCCGGCGCAACATCGACCGCCAATCGTCGAGGCTTCCGTCATGGCCGAGCACTTCAAGCAATGGCTGGCCACCCGCCCGAAGGACAGACCGTTCTTTGCATGGATCCACCTCGCCGACCTGAACGGCTTGGCGACGCCCCCGCCGGGCTCCGCCGGAAGCAGCGTCGTGAAATCCGGAGACCCCCTCGAGGACTACGACAACGCGCTTGACGTGATCGACGGCGCGCTGGGCGCGATCGTCTCCGATCTCCGATCGGACCCGTCGGCGGCGGGAAGCGGCGTCATCGTCGTCGGGACGCACGGCGCGTACCTTGGTGAGTCGGGCAGAAGGGGAGACGCGTTCTGGCTGTCGAAGGAAACGCTCCAGGTCCCGCTCGTTCGCATCGCGAGCCTGTCCGTGCCTGCAGCGCAGATCGCGCGGCACGACGGTCGCGCGAGCTGGACTCCCGATGTCGCGGCGAGCCTCCGTCACACGTTCGGCGGGAAGGCTCCGGACGGCGCCGACGGCGCCGCTCTCGATGTGGCCGTCCCGCAGACGCGCGATCGCCTCGCCTGGGATTTCGCACTGGACGACCAGCTTGCGCTGCCTCCCCTCGCCGCAGTCAAGCGCGGGCCGGCGATTTCGGTGTTCCAGTGGACGGAGGACGGCCACCTGAAAGGGCAGAGCGGTGCGCAGCCCGACGTCGCGCCGATCGCCGAGGCGCGTCCGGCCCGTCCGAGGAAGCGCGAGCTCTCGGCGGCGAATCGCGCCGCGATCACTCATGCCGGATTGAGACTCGGCGCGTCGACCGTCCGCCCCGAGCCACTGACGGATGATCATCTCAGGGACCTCCAGGTCGCGCGCGGGTTCGTGGCGAGCGGCCGCCCGATGCTCGCCGGAAAGTCCGCGCGCCGGCTGCTCGAGTCCCGTCCCGAGATCCTCCCCGCGATGATCGTTCGTGTCTTCGTGCTCGCCTCGAAGCCGTCCCCGGAGTTGTCATCGGTGAGGGACCGAATGCTCGGACTCTATCCCGATCGCTCGGAGGCTCTCCACTGGGCGGCCCACGTCAGCCTTCTCGATCACAACCTGAAAGAGGCCGCCGCTCTCCTCGACGCCGCGATCGCCGTCGGGCCCGTGGAAGCGGAGATGTATTACGACCGCGCGTGCGTCCACGCGTTGCAGGGAGAGACGAGCGCCGCATTCGCCATGCTCGACAGGGCGTTCAGTTCCGGCTTCCGGAACTGGGATTGGGTCGACAAAGACCCGGACCTCTCCGCGATCCGTCAAGATCCGAAGTTCGGCGCGCTGATGGGAGCGCATGGCCGATGAGGCCCAGAGCAATCCGGGCGCTGGCCTGCGCGGTGCTTTCCATCGTTCTTTGCGGCTGCACCCCGAAGATGGAGCGGCCAGCGGCCATCATCCTCATCACGCTCGATACGACGCGCGCCGACCATCTGGGCTGCTACGGCTACGCAGCGGCCGTGACTCCCAACCTCGACGCGTTCGCCAAGGAAGCCGTCCGGTTCGATCAGGCGATGTCGGCCGTGCCGACGACGCTGCCGTCCCACTCCACGATGTTCACCGGCCAGGTGCCAGCCGTCCACGGCGTCCGCTACAACGGCATGTTCACGCTCGGCGCCGCGAGCGTGACGATCGCGGAGCGCCTGCACGACGCGGGGTTCGCGACGGGGGCGGTCCCCGCGGCCTACCCCGTGTACGCGAAAAGCGGCTTGGCGCAGGGGTTCGACACGTATCTGGATCTTTTCTCGGAGCCGGGAAACGAGCATCTTCCGGCGGAATCGGAGCGACCGGCGTCCGATGTGACGAAGCTGGGCCTCGAGACGATCCGCGGCATGAAAGGGAAGCCGTTCTTCGTGTGGCTGCACTACTACGATGCCCACTACCCCTACAAGCCGCCGTTCCCGTTCTCGGCCAGCCACCGCGAGCATCCTTACGACGGAGAGATCGCCTACGTCGACACGCAGCTCGGCGAGCTGTTCAAGGCTCTGCGTGCCGACGGGATGTGGGATCGCGTCGCGATCGTGATCGCCGGGGACCACGGCGAAGGGCTCTACGAGCACGGCGAGCGAATGCATTCGCAGCTCGCGTACCAATCCACGCTTCGGGTTCCGCTGCTGATCAAGGCGCCCGGGGTCAAGGCGGGCACCGTGATCCGGGAGCCCGTGACGCTCGCGGACATCGGCCCGACGATCGCCGATCTCGCGGGTCTGCCGGCGGCGCCCGGTCTCGACGGCATCAGCCTGCGCGAGTCCTTGCGTGGGAAAGATCCCCCGCGGCGGGCGCTCTATTTCGAGACGCTGTCGGGCGCCTTGAATTTCGGATGGAGCCCCATCGAGGGGCTTCGGCGAGGCAAGTGGAAGCTGATCCGATCGACCGATCCGGAGCTGTACGATCTCGAGGCCGATCCCGGCGAGCAGAACAATCTGATCACCACCGAGGCCACGCAGGTCGCGGATCTGACCGCACTGCTCGACCGCGACATCTCCCGATGGACGAAGGCAGGCACGCCCGCCCAGACGACCACGGCGCCCATCGATCCTTTGGCCCTGTCACGACTGGCCAGCCTCGGCTACATCGGGGGGGCAGTCTCCGATGCGCGCCGCGGCGGTCCGAGCCCGAGGTCGATGGAGCACCTCGAGAGTGATCTGCTCCTGCTTCAGGAGGTGATGTCCCAACACCTCTTCCTCCCCGCCATGCAGTCCGCCCAGGGGGTCCTGAAGTCCGATCCCGCAAATCGATTGGCGCTGAGCTCCGCGGTGGACGCTTCGATCGGCCTCAAGGATTACGAATCCGCCCGTCGTTACGGACGTGATCTCGTTGAGCGATATCCCGAGTACGTTCCCGGTTGGGTGACGCAGGGGCGACTCTCGGTCGCCCAGAAGGACTACAAGTCCGCCGAGTCGTACTTCCGCCGGGGGCTCGAGAACGTTCCCGGCGAGCCGGTGCTCCTCTACTCGCTGGCCCTGACTCTCCTGACCGAAAAGCGTCCGGCCGACGCCGAGCCGCTGGTCGACGAAGGCTTGACGCGGCCGAGGCCCGACCCGATGTTTCAAATCATGAAGGGAGTGTGTCGCGCGCTCGCGGGCGATCAAGCCGGGGCGAAGCAGGCGCTCTCGAACGCGATCGCCGCGGGATACAAGGATTTCGAATCGCTCCACCACGAGCCCGTCTTGGAGCCGCTTCTTGCGCTCCCTGGGTTCGACGAGATCGTCGCGGCCAAGAAGGGAGCCTAGGTTGGCGCGGCGCCGCGCGGGGCAGGCGACGGCGTTCGCCTGCCTCTTCCTGTGCAGCGGCGCGGCCGCGCTGATCTATCAGGTCGTCTGGAGCCGGCGGATGGCCGAGATCTTCGGCGTGACCGCGTTCGCGGTCAGCACGGTGCTCGTCTCGTTCATGGGCGGGATGGCGCTCGGCGCGTATCTGCTCGGCGCGCGCGTGGATCGTGCGCGGCGGCCGCTTCGCGTGTTCGCGATGCTCGAGGCCGGGATCGGCGTCTACGCGCTCGTGCTCCCGCTCCTTCTGGCGGGAGCCGGCGGCGTGTACGACCGCGTCTTCCCGCTGCTTCCCGACTGGTTCCTCCTCAAGTCGGCTGTCCGTTTCGTGATGAGCGTCGGCCTCCTTCTGGTTCCGACGGTCCTCATGGGAGGGACGTTGCCGGCGTTGGGTCGAGGGTTGCTCCGCGAGAAGGCGCGTGTCGGGCTGGCGGTCGGCTTGCTCTATTTCGTCAATACGCTCGGGGCCGCTCTCGGTTGCTTCGTCGCGGGATTCTGGCTGCTGCCGAATCTCGGATTGAGCCGGACGACGTGGATCGCCATTGCGATCAACGTGACGGTCGCCTCGACGGCCTTCATGCTGGATCGAAGGGGAGAGCGGGACGACCGGGAGGTGCCCGCTCCGGCCGCGGAAACCGCTTCGGGCCCGGCTGCGAGTCCGCTGTCGAGCCCGGAATCGTGGCCCCTCTGGGTCGCCTTCGGCAGCGGTCTGGCCGCACTCGCGTTCGAGGTCGTCTGGTTTCGCGTGCTCGTGCTGGCGTTCGGCTCCACCGTCTACTCGTTCGCGGCCATGCTCTCGGTGTTCCTTCTGGGACTGGCGGTCGGGTCGGCAGCCTTCGGACCGTGGTCCGATCGCACGTCCGCGCCGGTCCGGCTCTTGGCCTTGACGCAAGGGGGCGTGGCCCTGACCACGGTCGCGGGATTCCTGGCCGTGAATCAGATACCGCTCCTGTTCCTGCGCATCCTGCGCCACCTCGGCGTGTCGTACTCCGGAATGACGCTGACGAAGCTGGGACTGTCGTTTCTGACCGTCCTTCCTCCCGCGATCGTCTTCGGCGGCACGTTCCCGGTCGTCGTTCGCCTCGCCGCCGCGGGCGGGCGGGGGATGGGCCGGAGCATCGGGCGCGCATACACCTCGAACACCGCCGGCGCGATCCTCGGCGCGTTCTTGACAGGGTTCGTGCTCCTGCCGACCGTCGGGACCGAGGTGACGTTCAAGCTCGTGATCGCGGTGTCGATCGCGCTGGCCTTCGGCTCGCTACTGGCTGAGCCCGGCCGGCTTGAGACGCGATTCGCGATGCTCGGAGGCGTCGGGACCATCGCGCTCGTCCTGATCTTGGCCTTCGCGCCGGCGTGGAACAAGGCGTTGCTCGGTGCGGGAGTGTATTTCGAGCCGCGCACGTTCATGGACGACGCGGGCCATGTTTCCGTCGCAGGCGTTGTCGCGGACTATCGCCCGACGACCTACACGGAAGGATTCAACGAAACGATCATTTCCTTCGAGTCCCCCAAGGGGAAGTTCATCTCGGTCAACGGGAGTCCCACGGCGTCGGATTCTTTCGAAGACATGATCGTGCAGCGCATGCTCGGGCATCTGCCGATGATGCTGCATCCGGGGCCCGTCAGGCGGGCGTGCGTCGTTGGCTTGGGCGCGGGGGTGACTGCGGGGGCGATGGCCGGCTACGATGTCGGGCAATTGACCGTCGTCGAGCTCGAAAAGGGAGTGCAAGTCGCGAGCCGGTTCTTCTCCGACCGGAACGAGCAGGTGCTCGACCAACCCGCGCTCGATCTTCGGATCGACGACGCCAAGAACTTCCTGCGCGTGAGCCGCGAGCGGTTCGACGTGATCGAGTCGCAACCGAACTTCCCGTCACTCTCGGGGTCCGGCGCGCTCTACAGCAAGGATTTCCTGGAGCAGTGCAAGGCTCGTCTCGCCCCGGGCGGCGTGATGTGCCACTGGTCGCCCCTCGTCCGCACGCGGCCGGAGGACTGGCGAACGATGGTGGGCACGTTTGCCGACGTGTTTCCCCACGTGAGGGCGTTCAACGTCGGGGTGGCGACCGTCCTGCTCGGTCGCGTGGAGCCCTTCCCCCCGGTCGATCTCGCGGAGCTGCGTGCGCGGTACGGCCGAGACAAAGTCTCACGGAGCCTCCAGGAGGTTGGCGTCCGTGGCCCGCTGGAGGTTCTGTCGTTCTACCAGATGGACGAGCAAGAGATCCGGCGCATGACGGCCTCCGCGCTGCGCACGACCGATGACCGGCCTGCGATCGAGTTCCGAGCTCCGCGAGGGGCGTTCGACGAGACGGTGGCCCCGAACCTCCTCGCGATTCGGGCCGCCCGCGCGACGCGCGAGGAGCGCGCGGGCCGTCTAGGACTTTCCGGCGACGATCGCGAATCCTTCCTCTCCCTCGCCGCTGGGTCCGACGACTCCCGGGACGGCGAGGTGCTGCTGTTCCAAGCGCGCGTGAAAGAGGCGTTCGACAAGCTGATCCCCATCGCCGACTCGGGCCATCGCTACGCGCGCTATCTCGTGGCCGAGCGCGCCGAGCGAGGCGCTCTCGACGCGCAGCGGCACATGCGGCTCGACGAGGCCCGCGAGCAGTTCGCGCTCGCCCTCCGCTACGAGCCCGACCGGCTCGAATCGCTGGTCGGGGCCGGCTATCTCGACCTGTTCGCCGGAAATCTCGCCGAGGCCGACGCTCACCTTTCGCGCGCGGTCGAGCTCTATCCCCGGAGCGCCGGCGCCGCATACCGGTTGGGTGCGGTGCGCCAGGCCCAGGGCCGTCTCCAGGAGGCCGAGCGCCTGTACCGCGATGCGATCGCTCGCGCACCCGCGTCGGGACCGCCGTACGCGCTGCTCGGCGGCCTGCTCCTCGCGCGGGGCGACGCTCAGGGGGCGCTCACGCTGTTCGATCGAGCGATCGGGCTGGGCGAGACGACCGAGGGGGTCGTCTCCGGCCGGGCGGAGGCGCGGCGCAGGCTCGGCCGCCCGTGAGCGCCCGTCTGGCCGTCGTACTCGGCCTCGGGGTCGCCATCCGTCTGGCGTACGTCCTGGTTCAACCGAGCTTCGATCCGACCTTCGCACATCCCATTCTCGATGGCAGCTACTACACCGCCGCCGCGCACGCGCTCGCCGCGGGAACCGCGCCACCCGGCGTGTATTACATGCCGCCGCTGTACGGATGGGGGCTGTCGCTCTTCTTCCGGGCGTTCGGTGAAGCGTGGCGGACGCTGTTTGCAATTCAGCATCTCGCAGTCGTCGCGGCCGCGGCAATCCTGAGCTCGGTGTCGCGCAGGGCGGCGGGGGAGACGGCCGGCCTGTGCACGGCGGCGATCGTGCTGCTCTACCACCCGGCGATGTTCTTCGCGTCTCATCCGCTGGGTGAGTCCTGGGCGCTCCTCGCGCTGGCGGGATCCGTCGCGCTGGCCTTCCGCATGGGGCCTGCGCAGGGTGCCGCCACGGGGGCCTCCGTCGGCCTTCTGTCCCTCCTCCGGCCGAACTTCCTGCCGCTCGCTCCCGTCTTGGCTGTGGGCGACGCCGCACGCCGGCGATTCTCGCGGTCGCTCGCCGTCATCGCCGGATCCGTTGCCGTGCTGATCCCGACCCTCGTGCACAACGCCTCCGCCGGCGGTCACGTCGTTCCGGTATCGGCGAACGGCGGCGTCGTGTTCTGGCTCGGGAACGCCCCCGGCGCCGCGGGGGTCTACACACCGTCGCGGGGGTTTTCGGGGAATCTCGCGACGCAGCAGCAGGAGGCGATCGACGAGGCCAGCCGCCGCGCTGGACGCGCGCTCGACGGGGCCGCCGCGGATTCGTTCTGGTGGCGCGAAGGCCTGCGCACCCGGGCGGCCGATCCGGCCGGCACGCTCGTGCTCGTGGGCCGGCGGCTCCTCTTGACGCTCGACAACGCCGAACATGGGCTCGACTACACGCCGTCGCTCGATACCGATCCCGTGCGGTTCGCGGCGCCGCTTCCGTTCGCGGTCCTGTTCGGGCTGGCCGTCCTCGGGACGGCGGCGATCGGATTCTCGCGCACGGGTGGATTCTCGCTGTGGTCGGCGGTGGCCGTCGCCGCAGCGGCTCCGCTCGTATTCTACGTCTCGAGCCGGCACCGGCTGCCGCTCGCCTTCCTGCTTGCGGTTCCGGCCGGGATCGGCGCGGCGGCGCTGCCCTCGCTGCGGCGCCTTGGGCCGGCGGTCGCGGGGATCGCCGCGCTCGCGCTGTCTCTGTCCGTCCCGAGCGGCGATTACCTGCGCACGGAACGGGCGTCCGCGCTCGCCGTGCTCACCGACGTCGAGATCAAGTCCGGGCGAGCGGATGCCGCCGCCGAGCTGGGCAAGCAGGCAACCGATCTCGATCCGGCCAATGCGATCGCGTGGTTCAACCGGGGTTACGCGGAGGCGGCGCGCGGACGCCCCGAGGACGCCGAGCAGTGCTATCGCGCGGCGCTCCGGGCCGAGCCGGCGCAGCCGGATGCGGCCGCGAACCTCGCGGCGCTCCTGGTGGTTTCCGGCCGGGGGGCCGAAGCTGTGCCCGCGCTGGAAAAGGCCCTCGCGGCATGGCCGCGGCACACCGTAGGATGGACGAATCTGGTCGTCGCGTACGCTTCGATCGGCGACCGCGCGGGGGCGCTTTCTGCCGCGCGGAGGGCCGCCGCGTTCGGCGTCTCGCTCGATCCGGATCTCGTCAAGAGCGTGGAGGCAGAGTCGTCGCGATGACACGATTCAAGAGAATGCCGGGCTGGATGCTCGGCTCGATCCTGCTGCTTGGGGCCTGCGACCTTCCTCCGATGGTTTCGGACACGGGCCTTCGCGGCACGTGGGTGCGCCGGGCGGGGGAGGGGCTGTCGATCGTTTCGATCACGGAGATCGACGGTCGCTGGTACGTCCGTTCCACGCGGAGGTCTCCCGACGGGACGCAGTCGACGCGCTGTGAGTGGGACGGTCGCTGCCAGGAGACGCTGGACGGGAAGCTCGCCGCCACGTCCACCGTCACGACGACGTACGATCCCGACACGGCGACGCTGACCACCGATATCGCGGAAGAGCGGATCTACCCGTCGAAGAAAACGATACACTTGCGCGAGGATCTGCTGGTCGATGATCACGGCCGCACGCTCCGGATCTTCACCGTGGATCGCGGCGGCCAGCGGTTCGAGCACAAAGGCGGGCCGCAGCGGTGGCTCACCAAGGTGGCCGACTCGGTGCCCGATCCGCCGCGGAGCCAAAGGCCTTGACGATCGCGCCCGGGCTCGAGGCGACGCTCGGCTACCGCTTCGAGGATCGCTCGATCCTGGAGCAAGCGTTGACTCACCGGTCGCGGGCCCACGAAGACCGGTCGGGAGCCGCCGGCCTCTCGTACGAGCGGTTCGAGTTCCTCGGAGATGCGCTCCTGGGGTTTCTCGTGTCCGAGCGGCTGATGCAGGACGATCCCGGGGCGAACGAGGGCACGCTCACGCGGCGGCGGCAAGCGGTCGTGAGCACCGAGGCGCTGGCGGCGGTGTCGCGGCGACTGGGCCTGGGGGATGCGCTGATCCTGGGCCGGGGCGAGGCCGCGACGGGTGGGCACGCGAAGGCGTCGCTTCTGGCGGACGCGTTCGAATCGATCCTCGCGGCGGTCTACCTCGACGGAGGGATCCGCGCCGCGCGATCGTTCGTGAGACGTCAGCTCCGCGGCGAGATCGCCCGGACGCGGTCCGCGCGCGGCGCGGATGCCGACGCGAAAACGAGGCTTCAAGAGCTCGCTCAGGCGCGCTGGCGTCTGACACCGCGCTACCGTATCGTCTCGATGACCGGCCCGGGCCACGCGCAGGATTTCGTCGCGGAGGTGGTCATCGGCGAGAAGTCAAAAGGACGCGGCTCCGGGCCGAGCCGGAAGGACGCCGAGCGCGCCGCGGCCCGGGAAGCGCTCGCCGCGATCGAAGCGGATGGGCCGGAGGGCCGCGAATGAAGCCGGCTTCGCGATGGGCCAGTGCTTTGGCGGGCTTACTCGGCGCGACGGCGGCTCTGGCCGCGGCGCCGGATCCGCCGAGCGCCGATGTGCCGGCCGGGCCGCCGCTCGCGGTCGAAGCGACCGGGCTCCTGCCGCTCGAGAACGAATCGACGTTGACGGTCTCCGGGATTCGCGGCCAAGTGATGATCGAGACCCGCGCCGAGCGCGAGCTGCGCGTCGTATCGCGGGGCCCCGGCGACGACGCACCGGAGATCCCCGTCGGCATCTGGCAATCGGGTACACAGCTTTTCGTCGCGCCGCCCCCTGGGGATCCGGGGAAGGAGCGGCACGTCCACATCGAGGTTCCCTACAGCTTCGGCATCGGCGTTCGCGGGAGCGGAACCGAGGTGATCATCGTCGGGGCCGCCGGGAGCTACGAGCTGCGCGGAACGGATCTTCGAGCGATGGTGAGCGAGAGCGCGGGAACGCTGAGCGCCGATCTCACCGGGGGCAGCGTGACGCTCAACAACGCGGGCGACGCCTCCCTGCGGCTTCACGGCACGAAGCTCGAGGTGGCCTCGATGTCCGGAAGCCTCGGCGTCCACGCGAGCGGGGGATCGCTGTCGCTGTCCAAGATCGGCGGAAGCACCGACCTGGACACGGAGGACACCACGATCCAGATGACGGCGGTGCCGGCCGCGCTCAAGGTCCGGGCGCGCAAGGGCGAAGCGGCGATCACCGGGCTCGACGCGGGCGCCGAGATCGAGATGACCGGCGGGTCGCTCCGGCTGAAGGAAGGACGCGGGGACATCACGGTCACGTCGGACGCCATCGTCGATTTCGTCTCGATGGCCGCGTCGCTCCATTTCGACATGAACGGCGGCACGGTGCGCGGGAAGACGAACCAGGGCCCGATCGACATCCGCGTGCGGAACACCGAGGTCAACGTCGAGGGGGTCCAGGGCGCCTTGAAGATCCAGGGCGACGGCTTGCGTGCCAAGATCGAGGACGCGGAAGGTGAGTTGTCGATCGAGTCGACGTCGGCCGACGTGGCGATCGACCGCGCCGCAGGTGTGACGCTCAGGCTCGACCGCTCGTCTGCTTCCGTGCAGCGCGCCGCGGCGGTCTCCGCGGTGATCAACGGAGGCGACGTGAAGATCGCCGACGTCAACGGCCCGGTCAATCTCGACCAGGACGGCGGCAACGCCGACGTGTCGTGGGCCTCGATCACCGGCGACAAAGACTCCAAGATCTCGAACAAGAGCGGCAGCGTCACCGCCCACTTCCCATCGTCGAGCTACTGCCGCGTCGAGGCGAAGACGTCCAACGGCCGGGTCGATACCGACATCCCGTCGCTCAAGGTCGGCGACGACCAGGGCGATGCGTCGGGTCCCATCAACAACGGGACGCGCCCCGTGGTGCGGATCGAGGCCCGCGGCGACGTTCATCTCATGAACGGGTCGGGTCAGGCGAATGACGAAGGGAACTGAAAGCAAGCGCCCCCGCGTGCCGCGGCACCCGTGACCGTTTCCGAGCTGACCGGGCCCCTGGCGTGGGCCGGGGCCGTCCACCTCGCGATGTGGAGCGCGGGCTCTTCGGTCCGTGCGCGCATCCTGAGGGCCGGCGAGGCCGGCGGCTCTCCGATCGAGCGCGCGTTCCAGTCGGCGATGGTGGGCTTCGCGCTCCTGTCGATACTCGCGTTCGCGCTCGGGGCCGTCCATGCGCTCCGCCCCGGCGTCGTCGCGGGCGTCGTGCTCGTGCTCGCCGCGATGGGAGCCGCGCGGCTGGTGCGAGCGCGGCCGCCGTTCCCGAGGCTGGGCGCGGCGGACATCCCGCTCGTCGGGGCGGTCGCGTTCGTCCTGGTCCAGCTTCCCCGGGCGCTGGTGCCGATCCTCGAGCACGACGAGAACGTCTATCACCTGCTCCTCCCGAGGCTCTACCTCGAAGCCGGAGCGCTCAAAGCGCTGCCCTGGAGTCTCGGCGCGAACATGCCGCACCTGGTCGACCTGTCGTACGTCTTTCCAATGTCGTGGGGCGGCGAGACGGCGGCCAAGGCGTTCGTCTTCGGTTTCATTTTCTGGACGCTCGCCGGTCTCGCACCGCTCGGCTCCCGGATGCTCGGGCCGATGGGGCCGGGCGTGCTCGCCGTCCTGTACCTCTCCGGCCGCGTGATCCAGTGGCATTTCGGCTTGGCGTACGTCGAGCCGGTGATCGGAGCGCTGTTCCTGTGCGCGCTCCAGAGCCTCCGGAGCTACTGGGAGGACGGCGAGCGGGGAGGCCTCGGCATCCTCGCGATCGCCTTGGGAGCGGCCGCGGCCTCGAAATACACGGTCTGGCCGGTGGCCGCCGTCGTTCTGGTGGTCGTGGCGCTCGCCCGGCCGCGCGAGGGGAGGATCGGGCTGCGCGGCTTCACCGTCTGCGCGCTCGTGACCGCCGCGCTCGTCGCTCCGTGGATGATCAAGAACGCGATCATCACCGGGAATCCGCTTTATCCGAGCCTGAACGGGATTTTCCACTCGCGCTTCTGGTCGGTGACGCAGGACGTGCAGTTCCAGCACGAGATGGGCTACGGGCGCGGGGCCGACCGCGAGATCGGACACTACCTGCGCCTGCCGCTGCAGCTCGTGACCGATCCGTACACGGGGATCCTCGGCACCGCACCGTTCTCCGCGACCTTCATGGCGCTGCTCCTCGCCGCGATGGCGTTTCCGTGGCGCCGCACGGAGTTCGCGACCGTCCCGCGCGTGCTGTCGATCGCGGCGTTCGGGTCCTGGTGTCTCGGCTCGAAGCAGGGCCGGTATCTCGTGGCGTTCATACCGGTGATGGTCGTCGCCACGGCGATCCCGCTCGTCCCGCTCCGAAAGTTTCGCGGCGCGCTCGGCGCGCTGACGATCGCGGCCGCCGCGATCGCGTTCGTTCAGATCCGGCTTCAGCCGTTTCCCGTCGTCCCGCTCTCCGATGCATTCACGCAGTCGAAGGCCGAGCTCCTTTCACGCAACCTGTGCTGGGACCTCGCCGGCTTCCTGAACCGAACCGTCCCGCCGGACGGCCGGGTGTTCTCGTTCTGGGAGAACCGCCTGTATTTTCTCGAGCGGCCCTTCGTCGCGGACAGCGCGTACGGCGCCCCGACATCCCTGGCGCGCCTCCGCGAGAGCGGAGACCCGGAGACCTTCGCTGCCCTCCTGCGGGCCGAAGGCGTGACGCACGTCATCGTCAACCCGTACTTCTACAGGACGTACATGGCGAACGGATTCCTCTACAGCCTCATCGACGAGACGTACTATCCGCCCGAGCGCCTGAAGGCGGACGACGAGCTTCTCGAGCGGTTCCTCGACACCCAGCTCACGCCGATTCCCTGGGAGGGAGATTGGGTCGTGGCGCGTCTTCGAGGAGCGCCATGAGGCCGAGGACGAACAGCGCGGTCAAGGCAAAGGCGCTCTCGAGAACCGGATAACCGGTCGCCCCCCCGCGCAGGATGTCGAGCGGGGCGCCCAGCCATACCGCGGCTGCGCATCCCAGGATGATGAGCCGCACGGGCCGCTTGGGCGCCGTGTGCGGCGTCAGCAGCGCGACGATGAGCGGCAAGGCGAGAAGCTCGTAATGAAGCCACGTGAGGCGGGCGCTCAGGAGCACCGCCACGATGCCGAGACCCGAAAGCAGCAGGTCTTCGCGGAACCCGGTGCGCCGGGGGGCGCGCCAGAGCACGAGCCCCACGGCCGAAAGCGCGGCGACGGTCAGCACGGGGGCGACGTTCGGGCCCCCGGTCTCGGTGATCCAGCGCGCGATGGAGTTGTTGCCGATCGCCGTGC
This sequence comes from uncultured Acidobacteriota bacterium, assembly GCA_964647625.1. Lineage (GTDB taxonomy): Bacteria > Acidobacteriota > Polarisedimenticolia > Polarisedimenticolales > DASRJG01 > DASRJG01. Next base: position 54,509 of record CAZYHZ010000016.1, on the reverse strand, counting down.
TCAGATCGCTCGTCGCCTCGATCTGAGGCAGCGCGGCCAGCCAGTCGCTCCAGACGCGCAGCGAGCCGGTCAATCGCAGCGAGGCCAGGACCGCGCCGAGAACCGCCGTGGCGCCGCCGGCCGCGTAGAGCGCCACCGACCGCCAGCGTCCGGCGAGTGCCCGCGATGCGGCGGGAAGCACGACGGCGAGCGCGATGTTGGGCTTGAATGCGATCGAGAGGCCCGCGACGAGCCCCGCGGCGAAGGGCACGTTCGAATCCTCCGGGACGCGCAGCAGCGCGAGCGTGGCCGCGAGCGCTCCGAGCTGGAAGCAGGTGATGTTCCCGACCCGGACGTCCGACAGCAGGGGATTGGCGCCTATGAACAGGAGCGCGACGAGCGACATCGCGGGGACCGGGCTCCAGCCCATCCCAGAGGTGAGGAGGAGAACCGCAGCGCCGCAGAGCACGAGCGACGCGAGCGCCTGAACGTTGAAATCGACCTCGAAATCACCGGTGCTCGCCGCGGCAAACATCGTGTAGAGGAACGGCGTCGAAAACGTCTCGATCGTGGGCCGAGACTCGACGGCGGCTCGCAAACGCGGCGGAGCGTCGGGATGCGCGGCCAGGTCCGATCCGTAGGCTGCCAGGGCACGCCGGCCCTCCGGGGAGTAGACGTTGTCCTGCGCCGCCGGGGCCGCGTTTCCGACCAGCCAGAATTGGTAGAAGTCGATTCCCGCCGAGCGTAGGTGGCCGCGTGCCCACAATCCGCTGCCGCCGAGCACGACGAGCAATGCGGCGAGGGCGAGCCCTACCGCGGATTCTGGACGAGACGGGCGGGGCTCGGACACCGGCGGATTCTAGCCCCGGGTCGTCATCGATCGTGTTGCGAAATCGCCTCGAGGATCCGGGCTGCGACCGGATCCCGCGGATCGAGCGTCAGCACGTGCTGGGCGTCCGCCCTCGCGGCGGCGAGATCGCCCAGGCTGAGCTCGGCCGCGGCGCGGTTGAGGCGATTCGGGATGAAATCCGGGGCGATCGCCACGGCGCGGTCGAGGATCGGCCGAGCGCTTTCGGGATGCCCCTGCTCGCCCAAGATCTCCGCGTAGCCGCCGATCGCGCGGACGCTTCGAGGGCAGACGCGCGCCGCGTACGTGAAGAGGCTCGTATCGTCCCGCCACACCGCGGCGTAGCTGATCGAGCGCGCGGCGAACGCCAGCGTCACCGTCACGGCAAGCCCGATCGCCGCCCCGCGCCCCGCCGAGCCGGCGATGGCGGCGATGCCGATCGCCAGGACGATGCAGGCGAACGCCGAAGGAAGGTAGAGCAGTCGATCGCCGAGAATCGTTCCGATGATCACGAACGCGTTCGAGACGATGGAGTACGTCACGATCGCGGATCCGACGAGGAACGCAACGCGCGGCGACGTCTTGCGAGCCAAAACGATCAGCGCGACGAGCCCGGCGAGAAGGAGGGCCCCGACGATCGCTCCCGGCGAGAAGAGGGTCGCGGGCACGATCTCGGCGTACCCGTAATCCGGGCTCAGGCGGACCGGCGTCAAGGTCAACGAGAGCGCGCGGACGAAGACCGACAGCACCGTGGCCGCGCGATCGGCGGATCCCAGTCCCACGACCGGGTTTTCGATCGGCGTGACGGAGTCCGGGCGCAGGCCGAACGAGCCGATCACCGCGAAGCGCGCGACGAGGTAGACCAGGATCGGAGCGAGCGCGGCGGCGAGTCGGATCGCGGACGCCCGGACGCGCCCGCGCGAACCGGTCTCATTCGCGGGCCGCCGCCGCAGGATCTCCCAGAGCACGACGACACCGACGATCGTGACCGCGTTCTCCTTCGCGAAACAGGAGGCGAGGAGCAAGAGTCCCATGACGACGGGACGATTCCTGAAGTACGCGAGGAGCCCCGCGAGCGCGAAGACCGCGGCGAGCAGCTCGCCGCGCCCTGCGACGTTGGCGACCGCCTCGACGTGAACGGGGTGCACGGCGAACAACGCGGCCGCCGCCAGCGACCACGCGGGGGGAAGCGCCAGCTCGACGGCGAGGAGAAAGACCAGCCACGTCGCGACGGCGTGGAGGAGGACGTTGCCGAGGTGATAGCTCCACGGCTTCAAGCCGGAGATCGCGTGATTCGCGGCCAGCGACGCGATGGTCAGCGGCCGGTAGATTCCGGTCGGCACCCGGACGTCGCTGCCGACGTGGTACGCAGATGTCGCGATCCGGCTCCACTCCTCGGCCAGCACGAGCGGATGCCTCAGCACGACGGTGGCGTCGTCGTATGCGAATTGGTGAGAGATCGTGGGGGCGTAGAGAAGAAAAGCGAGGACGGCCGCGCCCAATCCGTAGAGGACCGTCCTTCCGGACGGAATTGGGCCTGAAGCGCCGGTCACGGCCAGGATCGTAACAGGTAAACTCGGAGGCGGAGTCCCGGCCCGATGCCTCGACGCCTCGATCCCGCAATCGTTCCGCTGGCTGAAGAGCTCGACCGGCGCACGGTCGAGGGCGCGCTCTACACGAAGCTCTCCGGCAACCGCGTGAAGTGCAGCGCGTGCGGGCACCGTTGCACGATCCTCCCCGGGCTCGACGGGATCTGTCGCGTGCGGTCGAACCGATCGGGCATTCTGAGGGTCCCGCGCGGCTACGTGGCCGCGCTTCAAATCGACCCGATCGAGAAGAAGCCGTTCTTCCACGCGCTGCCGGGCGCCTCCGCCCTCTCGTTCGGCATGCTCGGCTGCGATCTCCACTGCGGGTACTGTCAGAACTGGGTCACCTCGCAAGCGCTGCGCGATCCGGCCGCGCTCGCCGGCCCGCGGGACGTGGAGCCCGAAGGCTTGATCCGCTCCGCTCTCGTCCACGGAACGCCGGTCGTGGTCTCGACTTACAACGAGCCCCTGATCACCGCCGAATGGGCCGTCGAGGTGTTCGCCCACGCGCGAGCGCAAGGCCTCGTGTGCGGGATCGTCTCGAACGGCAACGCGACGCCCGAGGTGCTCGACTACTTGAGGCCGGCCGTCAGCTTGATCAAGATCGATCTCAAGGGGTTCCGCGACGCGCACTACCGCGAGCTGGGCGGCAAGCTCCAGAGCGTCCTCGACACGATCGTGCGCGTCCATGCGATGGGCTTCTGGCTCGAGATCGTGACGCTCCTGATCCCGGGGTGGAACGACGAGCCGGGCGAGCTACGCGACCTGGGGCGGTTCCTGGCGGGAGTCTCCAAGGACATCCCGTGGCACGTCACGGCGTTCCACGCCGACTACCGCATGCGGGACACGCGCGACACGACCGCGGACGATCTGGTCCGCGCCGCGGCGATCGGGCGGAACGAAGGCCTCCGCTACGTCTACGCGGGGAATCTGCCGGGAGAAGTCGGCGGCCTCGAGGACACGCGCTGCCCGTCGTGCGGCGCGGCCGTCATCACGAGGCGCGGATACCGCGTCCTGTCTCGCGCCCAGGGCCCGTCGGGGGGCTGCCTTTCCTGCGGGACCCCGATTGCGGGATACTGGGGGCATGGGGATCTGCCCGCGTAGCGTTCTCTACGTTCCGGCGTCCCGCCGCAAGTTCCTCGACAAGCTCGACGCTCTCCCGGCGGACGTGATCCTGATCGATCTCGAAGACGGGGTCGCGCCCGGCGCCAAGGAAGAGGCGCGCGAGAACGTGCGCGCGGCGGTCGGGGATTCGCGTCTTGGCGGCGACAGGCCCTGGATGCTCCGTGTGAACGCAGGCCGCCTCGGCGTCCCGGCGGAGGACCTGACCCTGGTCGGGTTCGCGCATCCGGCGGTCGTCGTCATCCCGAAGGCGGAAGATCCGGAGTTCGTCCGCACGATCGCCGGCCGTCTCGCCGATCACGGCGCGGCGACGGCGCTCATGATCGAGACCGCAACCGGCGTCGCGCGCTCGATGGAGCTGCTGTCGGCCCACCCGACGATCAGCATGGCGATCTTGGGCTCCGCCGACCTGCGCGCCTCCCTCCACGCCCGGCCCGACCCGGGACGCCTGTGGGAGCTTCACGCGATGAGCCGAATCCTGCTCGCCGCCCGCCGCTACGGGCGCATCGCGATCGACTCCGTGTACTTCCAATACCAGGACGCCGACGGCTTGCGCGAGCACGCGGCCCTCGCCCGGACCCTCGGGTTCGACGGCAAGAGCTGCATTCATCCCGATCAGATCGCGCCGATTCACGAGGTCTACCAGAGCACGCGAGAGGAGGTCGACTGGGCCCAGCGCGTGATGAAGGCGTGGACGGGGGGCGATGGGCCGGCCGCCGGCGTCGTCGCGATGGACGGCGAGATGATCGAGGCGCTCCACGTCGGGTTGGCCGAGAGGATCCTCGACCGGCGCACCTAGTCGGCTACTGCGGCGCGCCCAAGGCTTCGAGGATCTCCGGCCCCACCATCAGCTCGCGCGGCTTGCTGCCGTCCGCGGGCCCGACGATGCCTTCCTGCTCCATCATGTCCACGATTCGCGCGGCGCGGGCATAGCCCAGGCGCATCCGGCGCTGGATCAACGTGATCGAGCAGAAGCCTTCCTGAAGGACGAGCCGCACGGCGTCGATGTACATCGAGTCGCGATCGCCCGCCTCGAACGGGCCTTCGCGGCTCTCTTCGGGATCCTTGAGCACCGACTCGTCGTAGACCGGCTTCGCCTGCTTCTTCAGGAACGCGACGATGCGGTTCAGCTCGGGCTCGGTGATGTAGCCGGAGTGGAGCCGCAGCAGGCGCGCGGAGCCCGACGGCAGGAACAGCATGTCGCCGCGGCCGATCAGGTGCTCGGCGCCCTGCTGGTCGATGATCGTCCGCGAATCGACGCGCTGGCTGACCCGGAACGCGATGCGCGCCGGGAAGTTCGCCTTGATCGTGCCGGTGATCACGTCGACCGACGGCCGCTGCGTCGCGAGGATGAGGTGGATGCCGACGGCGCGCGCCATCTGCGCGAGGCGCATGATCGATTCCTCGACGTCGGCCGAGGAGACCATCATCAGGTCGGCCATCTCGTCGATCACGATGACGATGTACGGGAGCGCGGAGAGCGCCGTCTCCTCTCCGGTGCGCTCGTCCCGGAGCGTGCGGCCCGGCTGCTCGCCGATCGCCTGATTGAATTGCTCGATGTTCCGGACCCCGAGCGACGCCAGCCGCTTGTAGCGCTGCTCCATCTCACGGACGGCCCACTTGAGCGCGGTCGAGGCGTGCTTGGGATCGGTCACGACGGGAATCAGCAGATGGGGGATCTCGGCGTACATGCCGAGCTCGATCATCTTGGTGTCGATCATGATGAAGCGGACGTCGGACGGCGTCGCCTTGTAGAGGATGCTCGTGATCATCCCGTTCAAGCCGACCGACTTGCCGGCGCCGGTCGCCCCTGCGATCAGGAGGTGCGGCATCCGTTCGAGCTCGGCCGTGAAGACCTCGCCCTTGATGTCCTTCCCGAGGGCGAGCGACAGCCTGGATCGCGAGCTGCGGAACTTCTCGGAAGCCAGGAGCTCGCGGGGGAAGATGGTTTCCTGATGCTTGTTCGGCACCTCGATGCCGATCGTCGACCGGCCGGGGATGCGATCGATGCGGATCGATTCCGCCTTGAGGCCGAGACACAGGTCGTCGACCAGGCCGACCACTTTCGAGTACCGGACGCCGGCCTCGGGCGCGAACTCGAAGGTCGTGACGACCGGCCCGGGGTGGATTGCGACGACCTTCCCCTCCACGGCGAACTCGTGGAACTTGTCGGTCAGGAGCTGGGCGCGCGCGAGGAGGTCCTTCTCGTTCTCGCCTTCCTGTGGGGTGGCGTCATTCAGCAGCTCGAGCGGCGGGAGCGAGTAGCCGCCGGCCGGCGGCGCGTCGAGCAGGGTGGCCTGTTTCGCCGGAGCGGGCGCCGCCTTCTGCGCCGTGACGCGCGGGGCGACCTTCGGGCGGACCGGAAGCTCAGGCTCGCCGGCGTCGGCGAGGTCGATCGAGGGACGGGGCACCGACGGAGGCGCGGGCGGTGCTGCGGCTTCGGCCTGCCGCGACGCCGCCGATTTCTGGTGCTTGCGCTCGAGCGTGCGCTTCTGGGCCTCCCGGCGGCGCGACTCGCGGTAGGCGCCGAACCGCGTAAGCGCCGCGCCGAAGATTCCCGAGGCTTTCTCGCTCGTGCGAACGGCCGCCTTCGCGAACGAGAAGCGCGTCGTCAGGACGATCGTCGCCGCCAGGAGCGTCGCCGCGGCGAGGAGCGCGCCGGGTGGGTTCATCAGCGCGACCAGAGCGGAGGCGAGCTTCGATCCGACGTAGCCGCCGGCGGGGAACGACTCCCCCCCGTAGCGGATCGTCCCGTAGAGGAGGTCGAGGAGGCTCGCGAGCGATGCGACGAGCGCGAACAGGCCGGCGAGGCGCGCATAGGACGAGGCGACGCTCTTCCCGCGGAATCGATTCCAGCCGGTGATCGCGAGGACGACCGGAACGAGGAACGCGGCCGTGCCGAGGAGCTGCAGGAGAAGCTCCGCGAGCGTCGCACCGACGCGTCCGGTCCAGTTCGCGATGCGATGCGCCGCCGGCTGGGACTGGAACCAGGTCGCGTCCGTGACCCGGTAGCTCAAGAGGGCCCCGATCGTGATCGCGGTGAAGGACAGGAGGAGCAGTCCCGCGACCTCGTCGAACCAGCCTTTTTTCCGGAGCTTCGAGAGCGTCACGTCCATGGCGGCCGCCAGTTTACAACTCAACGATCACGGGAATGATGAGCGGCCGCTTTTGCGTGCGCTTCCGCAGGAATCTGCGAAGCCCCGCCTGGATCTTGGCCTTGAGCAGCCCTTCGTCGGCGCGCTCTTCGAGCGAGGTGTCGGCCAGGGAGAGCGCGACCACGTCGCGCGCCTCGAGGAGCAGGGCTTCCTCCGTTGCGTTCGAGACGAAGCCGCGGCTGGCGATCTCCGCGGGCCCGGAGACCTGTCCGCTGTCCCGCTGCACGGCGACCACGGCGATGACGATCCCGTCTCCCGCGATCTGCCGCCGGTCGCGGAGCATCGTGAAATCGACGCGGTCGAGCGCTCCATCGATGAAGACCTGCCCGACGGGCACGCGTCCGACTTTCTCGAAGCCGTCCTCCGTCAGGGCGATCAGGTCCCCCGATTCGGCCAGCAGCACGCGGTCGTCGGGAAGCCCGCAGCTCCGTCCGACCTCCGCGTGCGCGGACAGCTGCCGGTACTCGCCGTGGATCGGGAGCAGGTACTTGGGGCGCAGGAGGTGGATCAGGAGCGCGAGCTCGTCCCGCCGGGGATGCCCGGACACGTGGATCGGCGCGTCCTCGGCCGTCAGGACCGACGCACCCCGACGCAGCAGGTGGTTGATCATCCGATCGATGCTCTTCTCGTTTCCCGGGATCGAGCGAGCGGAATGCAGCACGAGATCGCCGTCCCCGATGACGATGTCCCGGTGCTTGTCGACGGCGATGCGGGCGAGCGCCGACGTCGGCTCGCCCTGCGAGCCCGTGACGAGGAACAGCGCATCGGACGCCGGCTTGCTCATGGCGGATTCGGGGCTGATCAGGCTGCCTCCCGGCACACGCAGCAGCCCGAGCTGCATCGCAACGTCCGTGTGGAACTCCATCGACGAGCCCGCGATCGCGATCTGCCGCCCCTGCTCGACGGCAATGTCGACGACCTGTTGAATGCGGTGGATGTTGCTCGAAAACGTCGTCACGAGCACCCGCCCCCGGGCGCGGGCGATCGCATCGCGCAGGGCCGGCGCCACCGTCCGCTCGCCGGCGGTGAAACCCGGAAGCTCCGCGTTCGTGCTGTCGGAGAACAGGGCGAGAACGCCTTCGTCGCCGAGACGCGCCAGGCGCGCCAGGTCGGTCCCCGGCCCGCTGAGCGGGTAGGGGTCGAGCTTGAAGTCCGCGGTGTGAACGACGCGGCCCACCGGCGTGTCGAGGACGAGCATCGCGGACTGCGGAATGGAATGCGAGACCGGGAGGGTCAGGACGATGAACGGCCCGAGACGCAGAGGCGTGCCCGAGGCCGGAAGCGGAAGCAGGCGCGCGGCGGCGCTCAGATCGTGCTGGCCGAGGCGCCCGCGCACCAATCCCAGCGTGTAGGGGGAGCCGTAGACGGGCAGGTCGCGGCCCGCGAGCAGGAACGGCAGCGCTCCGATGTGGTCCTCGTGACCGTGCGTGAGGAGGACCGCATGGATCGTTCCGCACTGGTCGAGGAATTCCATGCTGGGGACGACGACGTCGACGCCCAAGTGCTCGGATCCGGGAAACATCATGCCCGCATCGACGACGAGGCAGTCGTCGCCGTAGCGGTAGACCATGAGATTCATCCCGAATTCGCCGAGGCCGCCCAAGGGGGCGATCTCGAGTGCGAGGGGGCGCGACACGCCGGAATGATAACGCTCAGCCGGGCCACGCGCGGGCGAGTGCCATGAACTCCTCCGGCGTGAGCCTCTCGGCCCGGAGGCCGCCGTCGAGGCCGCAGGACCGAAGAAGCGCAGCAGCCGCCGCCTCGCCGCCGGGGAGCGCCGCCCTGAGGTTCTTCTGAAGTGTCTGGCGGCGGTGTGCGAAAGCGGCCCGCAAGACCTCCCGAAGCGGCGCCACGGCCGGCTCGGGAAGCGACCCCGCTTCCCGGGGCGTCCACAGCGTCACCGTCGAGACGACCTTGGGGCTCGGACGGAAAGCGCCCGGGCCGAGATCGAACAGCCGCTCGATGCGGAACGCCTGGCCGCACAAGACGCGGAGCGGGCCGTAGTCGGCCGTTCCGGGCGCAGCCGTCAGCCGACCGGCCACCTCCCGCTGGAACATCAGGACCGCGCGCGCGACGAACGCGCGCTCGAAGACCAGCTTCGACGCCACCGGCTTCGAGATGTTGTACGGAAGGTTTCCCGCGACGACGAGCGGGAGGCCGGGGCCCACGGAGGACAGCGGCAGATCGAGGACGTCCTGCTCGAGCAATCGGAGCCGATCGGGAGGGAACTTCGCCCGGAGCGCCCGCGCGAGGTCCCGGTCGATCTCGACCGCGATCACGGAGGGCACCGCCGCCAGCAGGGCCTCCGTCAGTGCGCCCCGGCCCGGCCCGATCTCGAGAACCGTCTCGCCGGTTGAAAGCGCCAGGGCCTCGACGATCCGGCGGCACGCCTTCCCGTCGACCAGGAAATTCTGGCCGAATCGCCGCCGGGGGCGAGGTGCGGTGCCGGCGTCGGGAAGCCCTTTCTTGCGCGTGCTAGATTGATTTCGTCGCATTCCGAAACGTTCGCTCCGGAGGAGATCCGATGGGCAGCGGTCAGGTCGTGCATCTTACCGAGGACAGCTTCGACGAGACGATCAAGAACGCGCAAGGGCCCGTCCTCGTCGATTTCTGGGCGACCTGGTGCGGGCCGTGCAAGATGATCGCGCCGTACCTCGATCAGCTCGCCGGCGAGGTGGCGGGCCGCGCGACCGTCGCGAAGGTCAACGTGGACGAGAACGGAGATCTCTCCGCTCGCTTCGGCGTCCGGAGCATTCCGATGCTCGTCGTTTTCAAGGATGGGCGCGTGGTCGATCAGAGGGTCGGCGCATTGCCCAAAGAGCAGCTCCGCTCGTTCCTCACGAGGCACATCGCCTAGGACGGCAGCGGCAGGCTTCCCGGGTCGATCACGAGGACGATCGATCCGTCGTCGAGAACGGCCGCGCCGGAATACCCCTTGAGCCCCGACAGCGGTGCCGGCAACGGCCGGACGACGAGGTCCTTCTTGCCCACGACCTCGTCGACCTCGAAACCGATCTGCCGGCCCGAAGCCGTCTCGCCGATCAGCGCCATCGCGCTCGCCCCGGCGGTTGCGGCCGCAAGCCCGAGAATCTCGGCGAGCGCGAAGACCTCGACGCTCTCGTCCCCGCCGGTGCAGAAACGGCGTCCGTCGTGCCAGGTCGTCGCGTTGTCGTCGGTGGGTGCCGTGCGCGCGAGCGCCGCGAGCGGAACCGCGAACGTCGTTCCGCCGGCGCGGATCATGTACGCCTGGACGAGCGCCACCGCGGGCGGAAGGATCAGCTCGAAGCGGGTGCCGCGCCCCACGCGGCTTTCGATGCGCAGCCGGCCGCCGAGGACCTCGACGGCGCCCTTCACGACGTCCATCCCCACGCCGCGCCCCGAGACCTCCGTCGCATTCTCGACCGTCGTGAAGCCCGGGTTCGTGATCAGCTCGAACGCGCCGGGATCGGACAGCATGGCCGCGTCGCCGGGCGTCAGCAGGCCCTTCTCGATGGCAAGCTCCTTGAGGAGCCGCGGATCGAGGCCCCGGCCGTCGTCCTCGACCGTGATCGATAAGTGCGAGACGCGCCGGACGACGTGAACACGCACGCGGCCGCGGGCCGGCTTGCGCGCGGTCTCGCGTCCGGGACCCGGCTCGATGCCGTGGTCGATGGCGTTGCGCACCAGGTGGAGCAGGGGATCGACCAGCTTTTCGAGGAGGCTCCGGTCGATTTTCACGCTCTCGCCCTCGAATTCGAGCGAGACGGACTTGGCGAGCGAGCGCGAGAGCTCCTCGGCGCCGCGCCGGAGCCGGTGCGAGACGATCGTGAACGGGACGAGACGCATCTCGACGAGACCTTCGTACGCCCGGCGCACCAGGAGTCGTGCGGCCTGGGTCTCGGTGGTGAGCGCCACTGTGGAGCGCCCCTCGGCCCGGCTGTCGATCCGTCCCACGGACGACATCAAATCGAGGACGTCGTCGATGACCCCGTCGAGTCGATCGGCGCGAATGCGCAGGGAGGCCCGCGCCGCGAGGGTTTCGGTCTTCTCCGGGGGTAGCTCCGCCGGAACGAGGGTGAACGTGTCGACGTCCTCGATCGCGGCGACGCGATCGGCGAGGAGCCTTCCGGGCAGCTCCGAGACGAACAGCACCTGGAGGCGCCCGTCGAAGCGGCCGCCGCGCAGCGCCGCCATCGGCGGATCGGTGCGGACGATCCGTCCGAGCCGGGAGAGCTGGCCGAGAACGATCGCGGCGCGGACGGAGGGGAAGGCCCGCTCGCGACCGACGATGATCGAGAGGCGCACCGCGCCCGCCGGGGCGGGGGCCCGGGACGGAACGGCGGCCCGCGCGCTGCCGCCGGGATCGACTCCCGCGTCCTCGGCATGCCGCGACGCGTCCCTGAGGACCTGCCGCAGCCGGGCCTGGATCGGCGTCCGCTCGTCGTCGTCCACCGGCTGCCGGGACTCGGCGCGGTCGACCATGCGCTCGAGGCAGATCAGGGCCGCAGAGAGGACGCTGCGGATCTCGGGCCGGGGAGAGAGGCGGCCCTCCCGCAGGTGGTCCATCAACGACTCGGCGTCGTGAGCGAGCGCGCTCATCGCCCCGAACCCCATCGATGCAGCCATTCCCTTGACGGAGTGGACGTGGCGGAACAGCTCGCGCAGGCCTTCCGGGGCGCGCGCTGCGTCCATGACATCGGCGGCTTCCGATGCGGCGCCGATGTGCTCCCGCGCCTCGGCGACGAACAGGTCGAGGTAGGACGAAAGGTCCATGTCAGTGCAGCCCCGCCGCACGCTTGACCAGGGCGTGGGCGTCGAGAAGCCGGTGGAGCCGGCCGTCGATCCAGACGTGCTCCGAGGTCGCCGGAGTGCCCGAGCCGGAGAACACCTCGGCGGGAACGAGAAGCGCCGCGCCGTCGAGCGGCTCCGCCAACCGGACCAGGTGCCCCGAGCTAGAGCGCTCGGCGGGTGTGGCGTCGAGCATGGATCGCAGGTCGATCACCGCGACCGGCCGGCCCCGGCGCTCCGCGAGGCCCAGAACCGCGCGCGGGGCGAGCGGCACCGGGTGGATCGCACCCGCGGGCGCGACGTCGGCGATCGTCGCGAGGACGATCGCGTAGGGCGCGCCGTCGAGCTGGAAGTAGAGAAGCTCCACGTCTAGTCCCGCAGCCGGAACGTCGAGATCAACCCCTTGAGCTGGTCGGACGTGCGCGCGAGCTCGTGCGCCGCGGCAGCCATCGCGTGCATGGAGGCGGTCTGCCCCACGGTGGCGGAGGAGGTCTCCTCGGTGCCCTTGGCGTTCTCCTTGGCGATGCGCACGATCCGCTCGAGCGCCTCATCGACCTGGCGCGCCAGACGGCGCTGCTCGTCGACGCTGCGCGCGATCGCGCGCGACCGGTCGGTGGTTCCGCGCGTCGCGGAAAGGACGCCGTCGAACGACGTCGCCGCGTGCTCGACCATCTCGCGGGCGGAGCCCGCGGCCTTGACGCTCTCGCGGATGCTCCGCGCGACCATGTGCGAGCCGCCGCGGATCTCGTCGGTGACCGAGCCGATCTGGTCGGCGAACCCGCGGACGTGATCCGCGAGGCGCCGCACTTCCTCGGCGACGATCGCGAAGCCGCGTGCCTCGTCCCCGGCGCGGGAGGCCTCGATCGTCGCGTTGATCGCGAGGAGGTGCGTCTGCTCCGACAGCGAGACGATGAACGTGACGATCTTGCCGATCTCGTCCGCCCGGGCCTGGAACCCCTCGACGGCGTCGGCGGACGCATCGACCGCGGTTTTCAGCCCGACGATGCCGTCGGCGGCGCGCCGCGCTGCGGCGGCGCCCGCGTTGGCGCGCGAGGCGGCCTCGTCGGCGGCTTCGTTCACCGTGGCGGCGGCCTCCGCGACCTTGTCGGCGGATGCGGCCAGGTCCCGCGTCAACGTGGACGTCCGCGCGACCTCGTCGGCCTGCGCGTCCGCGCCTCGCGCGATCGCCTGTGCGGCCTCAGCGATGCCGCTCGTGGCGGTGTTCACGTCCTCGGATGTCCGCGAGAGCGACAGCGCCGAGCTGTAGATCTGCTCGGACCCCGAGCGCACCTCGGTGAGCACGTTGAGGAGGTTCGCGAGCATCGTGCTGAACGACCGGGCGAGCTCGGCCGTCTCGTCGGCGCCCTCGCAGTCGACGACCTGGGTCAGGTCGCCACGGCTGATCAGTGCGGCGGCGGCGGCCAGCTCCTTGATCCGGCGGACGACGAGCCACGAGACGAGCCAAGCGCCTCCGAGCCCGATCGCGAGATCGAAGCAGACGTTGAGCGCCGCGCTCCATGCCGGATCCGGTTGGAAGCGCGGGACGACGACCGCGACGGCGGTGCACAGGAACGTAACGAGCAGGAACGATGCGGCCAATTTCTTCTGCACGGGAGACCCCCCCGAATGCTCGGACGTCAGGGCCGGAGCAGTCCCGGCCGCTCCGGAATATGGGGTCCGGCTCCCGAACCGTCCACTCGCTGCCCCCCCGGCGCTTTTTGACACCCCCACGGACCGTTTCTACAATCCTTGGTCGTCGTTTCGCGACTGGGAATCCAAGCCTTCCGGAGGTTCGATGAGCGAATCAGTTCAAGACGTCCAAGATCGCGTCCAACGTGAGGGGGCGGCCGTCGAGCAGCTCCTGGGGGAGGTCCGGCGGGTGATCGTCGGGCAGAAGTACCTCCTCGATCGAATGGTCATCGGCCTGCTCACGCGTGGCCATCTTCTATTGGAGGGCGTCCCCGGGCTCGCCAAGACGCTCGCCGTGCGCTCGCTGGCCGGAGCGGTCCACGGCACGTTCAGCCGGATCCAGTTCACGCCGGACCTGCTTCCCGCGGATCTGACGGGGACCCTCATCTACAACCAGAAAGAGGGCAGCTTCACGCCCCGCAAGGGCCCTCTCTTCGCCAACTTCGTCCTCGCCGACGAGATCAACCGCGCGCCCGCGAAGGTCCAAAGCGCGCTGCTCGAGGCCATGCAGGAACGCCAGGTGACGATCGGCGACACGACCTACCCGCTGCCGTCACCGTTCCTGGTCCTGGCCACGCAGAACCCGATCGAGCAAGAAGGGACCTACCCGCTGCCCGAAGCCCAGGTGGATCGCTTCCTCCTCAAGCTCAAGGTCGACTACCCGGCCTCCGACGAGGAGCGGCTCATCCTCGATCGGATGACGGGCTCTGAGCCGCCGGAAGTCCGCGCGGTGATCGGCCTGGCCGACATCGAGCGCGCGCGGACGGCGATGCACGCCATCTACGTCGACGACCGCATCAAGGACTACGCCGTGCGGCTCGTGCAGGCGACGCGGAAGCCGAAGGAGTTCAAGCTCGACCTCGAAGCGCTCGTCCAGTACGGGGCGTCCCCCCGGGCCACGATGGCCCTGATCGTGGCCGGCCGAGCCCACGCGTTCCTGCGGGGACGCGGCTTCGTCTCCCCGGAAGACATCAAAGCGGTCGGCCACGACGTGCTGCGGCACCGCCTGATCCTGTCCTTCGAGGCCGAGGCCGAGTCCGTGACGGCCGACGAGGTCGTGCAGCGCGTATTCGACGCCGTCGAGGTGCCGTGAACCCTCGCGACGTGCTTCGCCGGGTGCGCCGCCTGGAGATCCGGACACGGCGCCTGGTCGACGAAAGCCTCGCGGGTTCGTATCACTCCGTGTTCAAGGGGCGAGGCGTCGAGTTCGCCGAGGTCCGCGAATACGAGCCCGGCGACGACGTCCGCACCATCGATTGGAACGTATCGGCGAAGATGGGCCACCCGTTCGTCAAGAAGTTCACCGAGGAGCGCGAGCTGACCGTGATGCTCGTCGTCGATGCCTCGGCCTCGGGCCGTTTCGGCACCGCCGCCGCGACGAAGCTCGAGACGGCGGCGGAGATCGCGGCGCTGCTCGCGTTCTCGGCGATCCGCAACAACGACCGCGTGGGGCTGCTCCTGTTCACCGACCGCATCGAGCGGTTCGTCCCTCCCCGCAAGGGGCGCCAGCACGGCCTCCGGGTCCTTCGCGAGCTGATGGCGTTCGAGACGGCCGGGCAGGGGACCGACCTTTCGGGCGCGCTCGAGGTGCTCCGCCGCGTCGTTACCAAGCGCGCGGTCGTGTTCCTGATCTCCGATTTCCAGGCCGACGGCTACGAGAAGACGCTCCGGGTCGTCAACCTCAAGCACGACCTCGTCGCGATGAAGATCTCGGACCCCCGCGAGAGCCAGCTGGCCAACGCCGGCCTGGTCGCGGTGCGCGATGCGGAGACCGGGCGGATGACCGTCGTCGACTCGGGCCACGCCGCCGTCCGCCAGCTCTTCGCGCAGCGCTGGGTGAAGGAGCACGCCCGCACCCGCGAGATCCTGAAGCGCTCCGGGACCGAGATCCTCGAGCTCTCGACCGGAACCGATTACGACCGCGCGCTGCTCCTGTTCTTCCGCGAGCGCGCCCGCCGCGCGGCGCGGGCGGGAGCATGACGATGCGGCGCACCATCGGCCTGATCGCGGCCGTTCTCGTCGCGGGAGAATCGAGGGCGGCCGCCGTGCGGCTGGCGCTCGATCCCTTGAAGGCGCGCATCGGAGACCCGATCCACGCGCGGCTGACCGTCGACGCCGGACCCGACGAGACGCTCGACACGTCCCCGCTCCCGGTCGAGTGGGGCGCGGCTCAGGTGCTCGGCGGCGGATGGGAGCCCGCCCCCGCCGGCGCGACGACCCGCGTCTGGAGCGGGACGATCGCCGTATACCAGCTCGGCTCGGTGACGGTGCCCGGCGTCAGCGTCCCGCTGACGAAAGCCGGAACCGCTTCACTGGCGACGAGCGAGCCCGTGACGCTGACGATCGAGACGTCGCTTCCGGCCGGAACGACCGGCGAGAAGCCGCCGGACCTCGCGGACCTCAAGCCCGAAGCGTCCATCCCGCCGAACTACGGTCCGCTCAAGCTCGCTCTCTACTCATTCCTGGGTCTGCTCGCGATCGCCGGTGGCGCGTGGTGGCTGTGGCGGCGCTATGCGGCCCGGCTCGCCGCGATCGCCGCCCCTGCCGATCCGTTCCGCCGCCTGCCCCCGCACGTCTGGGTCTACGAAGAGCTGGAAAAGCTCCTGGCGCGGCGTCTTGTGGAGGAAGGCCGGTTCGGGGTCTTCCACGACGAGCTGACGCACATCATGAAGCAGTACCTCGAGGGCCGTTATCGCGTCGACCTCCTCGACCGGACGACGTCGGAGGTTCCGCTGCAGCTCCAGAGCGCCGGCGCCCCCGTCGAGGCGGCCGTGCTCGCGCGCACGCTCCTCGACGCCTCCGACCGGGTCAAGTTCGCGCGTGAAAACGCGGGGCCGGCCGATTGCCGGACGTCGGTCGAGGAGGCGTACCGCCTCGTCGACATGACCAAGCCGGTCGAGCTCCCCGCGACTCCGGTCGCCGAGGCCGCGCCATGACGCGCCTGGCGACCCCCTGGGCGCTGGCCCTGCTCCCGTTCGCGATCGCCGCGATCTGGCTGGCGCTGCGGCGCTTGCGCTCGGGGGGCCCCCGGATTTCGTTCCCCGACGCGGTCTCGCTCGCGGGCCTGCCGGCGAGCCCCTGGACGCGCTTGGAACAAGCGCTGCCCTGGATGCGCGGCGGGGCGATCGCGCTGGCGATCTTCGCCCTGGCGCGGCCGCAAGCGGGGTCGACGCTCACGACCGTCTCGTCAAACGGCGTCGACATCGTGATCGCGATGGACGTGTCGGGCTCCATGCGCTGCGAGGACACGCGCTCGAAAAATCGGCTCTCCGTGGCGAAGGAGTGCATCGGAAAGTTCGTCGACGGCCGCCCGGAGGATCGCATCGGCATCGTCTCGTTCGCGAGCCTCGCGACCACGCGGTGCCCGCTGACGCTCGACCACGAGATGCTCCTAAACTTCGTCGGCGATCTCGATTTCGCGCCGCCGGGAGAGGACCGCACGGCGCTCGGTATGGGCCTGGCCACAGCCGTCAACCGGATGCGCGCGTCGAAGGCGAAGAGCAAGGTCGTCGTCCTCGTCACCGACGGACGGAACAATGCGGGACAGCTCGGCCCCGAATCCGCCGCCGAGGCCGCGCGCGCCCTGGGCTTCAAGGTGTACACCATCGGCGTGGGATCCTCGGGGGAGGTGCCGTGCCCGGTGGACGACCCGCGCGGCGGCCGGACGTATGTGCGCGTCGAGGCCGACCTCGACGAAGATCTCCTTCGCAAGATCGCGGACGGAACCGGAGGCACGTACTTCCGAGCCGCGGACGCCAAAGGCTTCGCCGAGGCGTTCGACCAGATCGACAAGATGGAGAAGACGGAGGTTCAAAGCCGCGTCCGGATGGTGTATTCGGAGAAGTTCCACGAGGCGCTCGTCCCGGCGGGATTCCTTCTCGCGCTGGAGCTGCTCCTGGCCGGCACGCGGCTCAGGAGGATCCCCTGATGCGATTCGCGGCGCCGATGATCCTGTGGTTCCTCGCGCTCGTTCCGCTGCTCGCGGCGCTCGCGCTCGGATCCGCCTGGAGCCGGAAACGCGCCCTGTCGGAGTTCGCCGGCGGCGGCGGCAACGTCTCGCGATTCCAGGGAGAGGTGAGCGCGCACAAGCGCGCGGTCAAGACCGTCGCCCTGCTCGTCGCCGCGACGTCGGGCATCGTCGCCGCGGCCCGTCCGCAGTGGGGCCACGGGACCGAGACCATCACGCGCAAGGGCATCGACCTCGCGATCGTTCTCGACACCTCGAAGAGCATGTCCGCGGCGGACGTGGCGCCCTCGCGCCTGTCGCGCGGAGTCCGGGCCGCATCCAGCCTTCTCGACCGCTTGGCGGGCGATCGCGTCGCGCTCGTGACGTTCGCGGGTAAGCCCGCGATCGCGTGCCCGCTGACGCTCGACCACGAGGCCGTGCGCTTGTTCCTCGATGCGGTCGACGTCGAAGCCGTCTCGGTTCCCGGTACCGCGATGGCGGCGGCGATCGAGGACGGCATTCGCGCGCTCGGCTCGAAAGCCGCGGAAGGCACCGAGGCGAAAGGCCGGGCGCTGGTGGTCATCAGCGACGGAGAAGACCACGAAGGCGGCGTCGAGGCCGCCGTCTCGGCCGCGAAGCGCGCGGGGGTCGCGGTCTTCGGCATCGGCTGCGGAACCGAGCAGGGCGCTCCGATCCCCGAGGGAGCGGCCGGCACCTACAAGAAGGATCGCGAGGGGCATCTGGTCACGACGAGGCTCGACGAGCGCCCCTTGCGGCAGCTGGCGATCGAAACCGGCGGGAAGTATTACCGGGCGACGGCGGCCGAAGGCGAGGTCGACGAGATCGCCAAGGCGCTCTCGGCGATGGATGCAACCGGCTCCGGGACGATCTTGAAGACGCGCTGGGTGGAGCGCTACCAGATCCCGCTGGCGATCGCGCTCATGGCTCTCGTGCTCGAGAGCTTTCTGTCGGATCGGAAGGAGGCGTGATGACGCGCGTGCTCGCGCTCGTGGTCGCCGCATCGTTGTCCGGACTGGTCGGCGGTGAAGCTCATCGCCGGACGGAAAACGGGAACGCCTTGTACCGGAAGGGGCAGAACGCCCCGGCGATGGATGAATACCAGAAGGCCCAGACCGTCGTCCCGGAGGCGCCGCAGCTCCACTACGACATCGGAAACGCCCTCTACCGGCAGGAGAACTGGACCGGCGCGGCCGAGGAGTACGAGCGGGCGCTGGGTGCGGCCGGCCCCGACCTGGCGCCGAAAGCGGCGTATAACCTTGGGAATGCGCTGTTCCACGACGAGAAGTACGACGACGCGGTCAAGGCGTACACGCGGGCGTTGAAGAGCGCCCCGAAGGATGCCGATACCAAGCACAACCTCGAGCTGGCGCTTCGCGCGCTCGAAGAAAAGAAGCAGCAGCAGAAGCAGCAGAAGCCCAAAGACGACAAGAAGAACGATCAGAAGCAGGATCAGAAGCAAAACGGCGGGCAGCAGCCGAAGCCGGGCGGCGATCAGAAGCCGCAGCCATCGCAGAGCAACGATCAGAACAAGAACGAGCAGAAGAACGCGGGTCAAAAGCCCGGGCAGATGAGCGCCGAGGACGCGAAGAAGCTCCTCGACCGGCTGAACGATCAGGAGAGGGACAACGTCAAGCGCGAGCAAGCGCGGATGGCCAAGAATGACGAGCGAACGCCGGAGAAGGATTGGTGATTCGACCGCTTCTTTGCACCGCGCTGATCGCAACCGGCTTCGCCTTGCCGCTCGCTTCGGCCGCGGACGACGTCCACGTCAGCGCGTCCATTTATCCGCAAGGAAGGATCTCGGATACGACGCAGGTCCGGCTGGTGATCCGGATCGACGGCGGCTCGCTTCCGGACGTCGCCACGCCCCAGCTTCCCGCGATGAAGAACCTGAAGGTCACCGGAGGTCCGTCCACCTCGCGCAACTCGTCGTACTCGTTCGAGAACGGGCGCATCGCCAGCTCGAACTCGCTGACGCTGACGTACCTCCTGGCTCCGGCCGCTGTGGGCCCGGCGGAGATCCCACCCTTCGACGTCAAGGTCGGCACCACGGTCTATCGGACCGAGGCGATGAAGTTCAACGTCGAGCAGGGGCGGTCCGGGCCGGCACCGCCCGCCGGGAGCCGGCCGCGGGACGATTCGGGAGACGACGAGGAGTCCGCCGATGCCTCGACGGACGTGTTCCTCCAGACGAAGCTCGTCGCCGGCTCGGTCTACAGCGGCCAGCCCACCGGCCTCGAGGTCACGCTTTACGCGGCGCCGCCCGTCAGCGGATTCTCCTGGACGGACGTCCCGTCGCTCCCGGGTCTGTGGGCGGAGGACATCCAGGTCGACCCCAACCGCGAGCACAAGATCGTCACGATGAACGGGCGGCAGTACGCCGCCTACACGGTCCTGCGGAAGCTCGTCGTCCCGACCGGCTCGGGTGCAGTGACGATCCCGTCGTTCGTCGCGCAAATTCAGGTGCGCCGTCCGCTGCGCGACCCCTTCGCCTCGTTCTTCTCGCTCGGGGGCGTCGTCAACATCATCCGCAAGACCGCCCCGGTGAAGCTCGACGTCAAACCGCTTCCGGAGGCCGGACGTCCACAGGATTTCTCCGGCGCCGTCGGCGCGTTCCACATGAAGGTCACGGCCGACCGCGCGTCGGTCGACCTCGGCGACGGCGTCGCCGTGCGCGCGACCGTCGAGGGCGACGGATCGCTCCAATCGGCGGTGCCGCCGAAGCTTGCGGCGCCTCCCGACATGAAGATCTACGAGCCGAAGACGGTCGACACGGTGACGCTCGGTGCCGACCATCGCGGATCCAAGAAGACCTGGGAGTGGGTGATCGTCCCCTTGACGCCGGGCACCGTGAAAGTGCCGGCGCCGAGGTTCTCGTACTTCGATCCCGCCTCGGCGACCTACAAGGAGCTTTCGGGGAGCATTCCCGATCTCGTGGTCCGGCGCGGCACCGGCTCAACGGAGACCGCGATCGCGCGCGGCGAGGTGCAGGCGACGACGAAGGACATCGCGTTCGTCAAGATGGCCCGCGGGCCGCTCGCCGAGGCCAAGCCCCCGCTTCACAAGCGCGGATGGTTCGTCACGCTGCTCGTTCTGCCGCTGATCTTGACGCCCGCGGGGATCGTCGCCGGCCGCCGCCGCGAGCGGTTCCTGTCGGATCACGGGTTCGCCCGCGCACGGCGGGCCGCGCGCCTCGCCGCCAAGCGTCTCGACCGCGCGGCCAAGCGCGCTGACGACGCGCCTTCAGGCTTCCACGAGGAGGTGGCGGGGGCCCTGGTCCAGTACGTCGCGGATCGTGCGAACCGCTCCGCGTCGGGTCTGACCTACGACCAGCTCGACGACATCCTGAGGTCCAAGGGGGTCGAAGACGAGCCGCGCCGGAGATATCGCGCGTGCCTCGAAAAATGCGACTTCGCGCGCTACGTCCCGGACCCGGCGCGCGGACAGTCGGCGGAGGAGCTCGTCGCCGAAGCGCGCGCGATCCTCCGGTCGCTCGAGGAGGTTGAATGAGCGCCCGGCGAGGGCTCCTCTGCGCGATCCTTGTCCTCGGGGCCGCGGCACAGGTCGCGCGCGCGGCGTCGCCCGAGGAATCGTTCGAGGCGGCGTGCCACGCGTACGAGCAGGGCAAATGGGACGAGGCCGCCGACGGATTTCGCGCTCTGCTGAAGTACGGCCTCGCCGACTGGCGACTCGAGTACAACCTCGGAAACGCGGAATACAAGCGAGGGCACCTTGGCGAGGCGATCCTCCACTACGAGCGCGCGCGCCGGCTGGAGCCGGCCGAGCAGGACATCGCCGCGAATCTCGCGATGGCGCGCGGGCGGATCCGCGACGTCGTCGAGGACGACGCGCCGGGGCTCTTGACGGCGCTGCGAGCGCTCCAGGACCGTCTCGGAGTATCGGCACAGGCTGCCATGTGCCTCGCCGGGTTCTGGCTGATCGCCGGAATCGTGACCTATTGCGGATCTCGCGCGGGCGGATTCACGCCCGGTTGGGGCTGGGCCCTGGCGGCGGCGCTGCTCGTGACCGCGGTGACTTTTCTTTCGTGGCGGGCGACCTGGTCCCGCCTCGAGGGAACTCCGCGCGCGGTGATCCTCAAGCCGTCGGTGGAAGCCCTTGCAGGCCCCGATCCCAACAACGCGTCGCTGTTCACACTCCACGAGGGGACGACCGCCGTGATCCAGGCCGAGCGCGAGGGGTGGCTCCAGGTCTCCCTCCCCAACGGACCGACCGGGTGGGTGACGAGCGATGCCGCCGAGAGAATCTGAGGCGCTGGGCGTCTACGTCCATTTCCCGTTCTGCTCGGTCCGCTGCACGTATTGCGATTTCCCCACCGTGGCGGGCCGCGACGACCGGATCGAGTCGTACCTCGACGCGCTGACGACGGAGATCGCCTCGCTCCAGCCGGACGCGGCGGGCGCGGCGGACACGGTCTTCCTCGGAGGCGGCACACCCTCGCGCTTGAGCCCGGACCAGGTCGTCCGGGTGCTCCGGGCGATCCGCGGCCGGTTCGCGCTTGCGGCGGATGCGGAGATCACGCTCGAGGGGAATCCGGAATCCCTCTCCGCGGACAAGCTGGCGGGCTACCGCGCGGCGGGCATCACGCGGATCAGCGTCGGCGTGCAGTCGCTCGACGATCGCGTGCTCTCGCACGTGGGGAGGGCGCACGACGCGGCCGAGGCGTTGTCCGCGGTGCGGCGGGCGCGGAATGCGGGATTCCACGACGTCTCCGTCGATCTGATCGCGGGGCTTCCCGGCGAGGAGCTCGACCGCTGGCCCGAGACGCTGCGCGCCGTGGCGGGCGCGGCCCCGGATCATGTCTCGGTTTACCTGCTCGAGTCGGACAAGGACACACCGCTCGGCCGCTCGATTCGCGCGGGAAGGACGCGCGTCGCAGACGACGATGCGATGGCGGCGCTCTACGAGCGCACGGTCGCCGTCTTGGCCCGCGAGGGCTTCGGGCTGTACGAGATCTCGAACTTCGCCCGGGAAGGACGGAGGTCCCGCCACAACCTCAAGTACTGGACCGACGCGCCCTACGCGGGGTTCGGGCTCGGCGCGCACGGCTACGTGTCGGGCGTCCGCCGGTCCAACCGGACCGACGTCGACGGCTACATCGGAAGCGCCGGCCAAGGGGTCGACCCGGTGGCCTGGATCGAGCCGTTCGATACCGTCCGGCGGGTCGACGAGGCCCTGTTTCTGGGATTGCGGGTGGTGGAGGGTGTCGATCTCGCCTCCGTCGGGCGGCGCTACGGCGTCGATCTCGCCGCCTCGAAAGCCGCCGCCTGGGAGCGTGCCGGCGCCGCCGGGCTGATCGAGTGGCGGGGGAGCCGGGTCCGCCTCACTCCCGAAGGTCGTGTCCGGTCGAACGAGCTGTTCGCCGACCTTCTGGCGGGCTCCCCATGACGGTTGCAAAATTTCGATTCCATCTGGCTCGATTTCGAGGCATATTGGCTAGAAGTCGAGGCCAATGAACGATCCACACCGTCTTCATCCGGGCAGCGAGGCCTTTCAAGCCGGTGGCCGCACCTATACGGCGGCCGAGGTGGTGGCCCACGCCATCGATCGCGGAGCGCTCCAACCGGCGTGGCGCGAGTTCGTCGAGTCCGAGGCCTGCGTGCGCGCCGCCGAAAAGGCGCGGCTCGAGCCGGACGGCGACGTGCTCCAGCAGATGTCCGACGACTTCCGCTACGATCACGATCTGATCACCGAGGAAGAGACCGAAGAATGGCTGGCCCATCGGGGCTCCACGCTCGCTCAGTTCCATGCGTACGTGCTCAGACGCTACTGGGCGGACGCGCTCCCGGAGGACGGACGCCCGGCCGTCGAAGCGCGGGAGTTCGCTCTCGAAGACCTGGACGGCGAGTTCGGCGTCGACCTGTTGCTCTCCGGGCGGTTCTTCCGGATGACCGCGAGCCTCGCGCGTCGCGTGGCGGCAGGTGAGCCGGGCAACGAGCCGCTCGAGTTCAAGCGTCTCGAATCGTCGTACCGGGAGCACTGTTCCCGCGTGCTCGTCCAGAAAGACCGCGCGCGGCTGCTCCAGGCGATGCGGCTGCCGCTGACCAAGCTCTCCGTCGAGATCGTCGAGCTCGAGTCGCTCGATGCGGCCCGGGAGGCGGCGCTGTGCGTGACCGAGGACGGAATCCCGATGCCCGACCTCGCCAAGGAGGAGCGGTATCCGTACCACAAGACGGAATTCCTCCTCGAGGAGGTCGATGAGACCCTCCAGCGGATGTTCCTCGGAGCGGCCGACGGCTCGGTCCTGCCGCCGATCGGAAGCGATGGGCGCTTCCAGCTCTGCCGGCTGATCCGGAAGACCGAGCCGGACCTGTCCGACGAGTCGATCGCCGAGCGCATCGACGCGCGCATCCTGGACAATCACTTCGCCGACCTGTTGCGATCGACCGTGCGGTGGATGATCCCGGAAGAGGCGGGGGCATGAGCGAGCCGGCCGAAGACGTCCTGCTGCGGGCCGCGCCGTTCCGCTTCCTGCCGCCGGAATTCCACGAGAGCCTGCGCGCCCGGTTCCGCGAGCTGCGCTTCGCGTTCGGCGAGACGATCGTGCGGCAGGGCGAGCCGGCCGACGCCTACTACGTGCTCGTGGCCGGGCGGGCGCGCGTGGTCAAGAGCACCGAGGCCGGAAAGGAGCTGACGCTCAAGTCGCTGCTTCCGGGCGACGAGTTCGGCGAGGCCGCGTTGACGGAGGGCGGAACGCGAACGGCCACGGTCCGCTGCAGCACCGCGGTCGAGGTCCTGCGCCTGGGCCGCGAGGAATTCCGGAAGCTCGTCGAGACGAATCCGGCGTTGACCGAAGCGCTCGAGACCTCGGCGCGGTTCAAGAGCCTTCACGGATTCCTCTACGAGTTCAGCAACTTCGGGCGCCTGCCGGCGCCGGCCCTCCAGAAAATGATCGAGAAGCTGAGGCCGGTCACGTTCCGGAAGGGCTCGATGATCGTCAAGCAGGGCGATCCGCCGGGTCCGCTCTACGTCGTTCAGCACGGCCACGTGCGCGCGTTCGCGCAGAACAACGGCAAAGCGCGCAATCTCGCCTTCTACCGCGACGGGGACTTCTTCGGGGAGCTGTCGATCCTGGACGGCTCGCCGCGCGCGGCGTCGGCCGAGGCGGTGTCCGACTGCCGGCTTCTCGCGCTCGACGAGGCCGCGACGCAGGACCTGAGGACCAACTTCCCGCAGTTCCGCGCGCTGATGGACGAGCGGCGGGCGCAGTACGCGCTCGATGCGACGGCGCGGGTGCCGCTGGATTTCGCCGACGAGATCCTCCCCCCGACCGCCGCGCCGCAGGCGAGCGCCGTCCCCGATGCGTCGGCGCCGGGCGAGGACGACGAGGCGGCCGCCCCCCGCAAGCGGATCCGCAAGTTTCCGTTCGTCGCACAGATCGACGAGATGGACTGCGCCGCGGCCTGCATGGCGATGGTGTGCCGGCACTACGGGCGCAAGATCGGCCTCACCCGCATCCGGAGCCTGTGCCACACGTTGAGCGACGGGACCAGCCTGAAGGGCATCTGTCACGCCGCGGGCGAGCTGGGACTTGCGGCGCGCGCTCTCAAAGTGTCGGCCCGCAACCTCGACACGATGACCCTTCCCGCGATCGTTCACTGGGAGGGCAACCACTGGATCGTGGTCTACGACGTGAGGAAAGAGGCCGTGCTCGTCGCGGACCCGGCGCGCGGCCGGCTCAAGCTGTCCCGCGCGGAGTTCCTCGAGAAGTGGACCGGCTACGCCGCCCTGTTCGACTACACCGAGAGCTTCGAGCGGACGCCCGAGGAGACGGACAGCCTCCGCTGGCTCGTCCCGTTCTTCTCCCGCTACCGCGTCGTGTGGGCGCAGATCCTCGGCCTGTCCATCGTCGTCAGCGCGCTCCAGCTCCTGTTCCCGATCTTCACGCAGACGGTCGTCGACCGGGTGATCGTCGACGGCGACGCCCACCTGCTCTACGTGATCCTCGGCTCGATGGCGGTGGCACTCGTCTTCATGCTGCTCGCCAACATGGGCCAGCAATTCCTGCTGGCGTTCGTCGCGGTGCGGATCGACGCGTCGATCCTCGACTTCCTGACGCGGCGCATCCTCGCGCTGCCGATGGGTTACTTCTTCGGACGCCGGACCGGGGACATCCAGAGGCGCCTGGACGGCGCCCAGGAAGTCCGCGACTTCGTGCTGCGGCACGGAATCGGCGGCGTGCTCGCCGGGGCGCAGCTCCTGGGCGCGCTGTCGCTGATGGCCCTCTACAGCGTCGCGCTCCTCGGGGTGTTCCTGCTGACCGTGCCGCTGTACGTCGGCCTGATGCTCGTCTCGCGTCGGGTCTTGAAGCCGCTCTTGATCCGCCTCGAGGAGAGCCGCGGCCGCTACCGCTCGTATCAGATCGACGCCATCAAGGGCATCGAGGCGGTCAAGGCCGCCGCCGCCGAAGGGGCGTTCCGCGACGGGATGCTCCGGCAGTTCCTCTCGACCGCCGAGCAGTCGTTCCGAGCCATGTTCTTCTTCACCTTCTACGACAACGCCGTCCAGACGGTCGGCATGATCTCGATCGCCCTGTTCCTCTGGGCCGGGGCGACGGCCGTCATGCGCGGAAGCTTGAGCGTCGGCGGCTTCGTCGCCTTCAACACGCTGGCGATGATGGCCTACGGCGCGATCCTGCGGCTGCTTTCTGTGTGGGAGCAATCGCTCGCGGCCTCCGTGCTGCTCCATCGCCTGAGCGACGTGCTCGAGCACGAGCCCGAGCAGGGGACC
Source organism: uncultured Acidobacteriota bacterium (assembly GCA_964647625.1). Classification (GTDB taxonomy): domain Bacteria; phylum Acidobacteriota; class Polarisedimenticolia; order Polarisedimenticolales; family DASRJG01; genus DASRJG01. The sequence continues at coordinate 28,649 of CAZYHZ010000016.1, read as the reverse complement.
GATCGCGAGCGCTTGAAGCCGGTCCCCGGCCTCGAAGGGCACATCGAGCTGCGGGGCGTGGGCTTCCGGTACGGAGGGCCCGATGCGCCGAGCATCCTCGAAGGGATCGATCTGACGTTCGCACCGGGAAAGGTCGTCGCCCTGGTGGGGCGCAGCGGCTCCGGGAAGACGACGCTCGTCAAGCTTCTGGCCGGGCTCATCGAGCCCACGGAAGGAACGATCCACTTCGACGGCGTCGAGCAGCGGACGCTCAACTACCGCGACATCCGGCGGCACATCGGCCTCGTGCTCCAGGACAACCACATCTTCGACGGCACGATCCTGGAAAACGTCGCCTTCGGCGACATCGAGCCGAACTTCGAGCGCGTGCTCCGCGCGACGCAGCTCGCGGCGGCGCACGAGTTCATCCTCCGCTTGCCGCTCGGATACGAGTCGAAGATCGGCGAGTCGGGCCTCGCGCTGTCGGGCGGACAGAAGCAGCGCATCGCCATCGCGCGCGCGCTGTACAACGACCCGCCGGTCCTCATCTTCGATGAGGCGACGAGCGCTCTCGACACGGAATCCGAGCGTGTCATCCAGAGCAACATGGCGGCCTTGATGGCCGGCCGCACCGCGATCGTGATCGCGCACCGGCTGAGCACCATCCGGGACGCGGACACGATCGTCGTCCTCGAGAAGGGCGTCGTGGCCGAGGTCGGAACGCACGACGAGCTGATGGCCCGCCGCGGTCTCTATTTCTACCTCGCCAGCCAGCAGGCCGTGGTCTAGGAGGCCGTCGTGAAGCTCGCGCTCCCGGATCAGCTGGCCTCGGACACACGCGACCTGCAGAAGTCCGCCATCCCGATGGATCCGCCGCCGTGGGTCTTCCGGGCGCTCGCCTGGGGAGTGCTCGTCCTGTTCGGCACGATCGTCCTGGCCGCGGCGGTCGTCCACGTGCCCGACACGGTTCAGTGCCGCTACGTGCTCGTTCCCGAAAGCGGCGCGGATCCCATCCAGGCGCCGACGATGTCGGTCGTCGACAAGGTGCTCGCCGTCGAAGGACGAGAGGTGGCGGCCGGCGCGCCGCTGTTCGTGCTGCGCTCCGAGGAGATCCGGGGCTGGCAGACCGAGCTGCGCACGCTGCGGGAGGACCGGTCGGCGAAGACCGGAACGATCGACAAGCTCGAGACGTCGTACGCCTCGGAGATGAAGATCCACGAATCCGCCGTCGAGCAATACGAGCGCGAGCTCGGGTTCCAGAACCAGCAGGTCGAGACCGGCAGGAACATCCTCGAGCGGCTGAAGACGCTCCGGAAGGACGGCGTGCTCTCCGACGTTCAGATGATGGAGCAGAACATCAAGCTCGCCGAGATGGAAAAGAACGCGAGCCTCACCCAGAAGGCCCTCGGCCAGGCCGTGCTCGAGCGCGACAAGACGAAGACGGAGCAGGGCCGGCGGCTCATGGAAGAGCGCGCCGAGCTCGAGAAGATCGAGGTCCGCATCCGGGCGCTCGAAGGGCAGGTCGGCGACAGCGAGGGCGCGCTCCTGACCGTGCGCGCGCCGTATCACGCGATCGTGATCGCGCTCCGGGAGCGAAACGCCGGCTCGGTCGTCCAATCCGGAGAGGAGCTCTGCCAGCTCGCCCGCGCCGACGGCGAGCCCCACGCGCGCCTCCTGCTCGACGAGCGCAACCTCGCGCACGTCGCGCCGTCGCAGCGGGTGAGGCTGTTCTTCGACGCGTTCCCGTCGCAGCGGTTCGGGACGATCACCGGCAAGCTCGACTGGGTGTCGCCCGCCGCGGTCGCGTCGCCCGAGGGGCAGCAGTTCGTCGGGCTGGCGTCGCTCGACCGCACGACCATCGAGGTCGACGGGCGGCCGCGCCCCCTCCAGGTCGGCATGCGCGGCTCCGCCCGCATCGTCGTCGGCCGTCGGCTGCTCGCCGAGATCGTCTTCGAGCCGCTCCGGCAGCTGCGCGAGATGGGGCGGTCGTGACCGCGCGCGCACACTCGTCGCTCAAGGTCGAGGAGCTCACGTCCGAGAGCGCCGCGATGCGGCGGTGTCTGAGGCTCGCGGCGCTGGCCGCGGAATCCGACGTGCCCGTCCTCGTTTTGGGAGAGACGGGGACGGGAAAGACGCTGCTGGCGCACGCGATCCACAACTCGTCGAGCCGGCGGACCGGGCCGTTCGTCTCGTTCAACTCCTCGGCGATCAGCGATACGCTGCTCGAAAGCCAGCTGTTCGGCCACGAGCGCGGGGCGTTCACCGGCGCGGACCGCACGGTGCGCGGCAAGTTCGAGCTGTCGGATTCGGGGACGCTGTTCCTCGACGAGATCGCGGACATGAGCCCGCTCGCCCAGGCCAAGATCCTCCGCGCCGTCGAGTACGGCGAATTCGAGCGGCTCGGGTCCGAGCGGATCCAGCGTTCGAACGCCCGCATCGTCGCCGCCACGAACTCCTCCCTTCCCGAGCGCATCCGCGAAGGCCGGTTCCGCGAAGACCTCTACTACCGGCTCTCCGGGCTCACCCTTCGAATTCCGCCCCTGAGGGAGCGGCTGGACGACCTCCCCGCGCTGATCGCCAGCGAGCTCGAGCTGTCGGCGAGCGAGGCCGGCAAGCGGATCATCGCGATCCACCCCGAGGCCATGGCCAAGCTTCTCGCCCATCCGTGGCGGGGCAACCTGCGCGAGCTCGCCCACACCATGCGCACCGTCGTCCTGTTCTGCGACGGTGAAGTCGTCCTGCCGGACATGGTCGCGTTCGACAATCCGACCGACGGCATGGAGCGGGCTCAGGTCGTCGACGGACACGCTGCCGCGACAGGGGGAAACGGCGACCTCACGCTGTCCCACGCTGTCGCCGGCCACGTCCGGACGGTCTACGCGCTGGCGCATCAGAACCAGCGAAAGGCCGCGAGGCTCCTCGGGATCTCTCGCGCGACGCTCTCCCGGCATCTCAAGCAGCTCGAATCGAAGTGATCCCGGCGCTGGCACGAAAGGTGCTCTGCTTTTGACGGGAGCAGCATCGAGCCATCGCTCGGAAACGGAGGAGCAAGATGTCAGTCAAGAAGACCAAGCCGCAGGTGAAGGACCTCTCCACGAAGAAAAACCCCAGAGGCGGCAGCACCATCGGACCGACCGGAACGGTTCCGCCGACGCCGGTGGGCGACAAGATCAAGCCTTTGCAGTCCGAGTGAGGAGCGCGAGATGAAGCCACGTCCGGTTCGAAACGAGGCCGCGCGGCCCCATTCCGGACCGGGGGGCGCGCGAGGGGGGCCAGGGGGAGATGAGACGCCGATCCGCTTGAAAGACCTGCTCCCCAAGCGCGAGGTGAAGGGCGGGAGGAAGTCGTTGTTCGGCACCCGGGAGCTGGACGGCAACGGGGCCGACGGCCCCAAGAGGGAGGATTGAGCGCCCTCGAGGGGAGCGAGCTCAACACGAGGACGGATCCCACGGAGTCGAGGGGGGCGGGGGAAGGGCCGGAGGCAACTCCGGCCCTTCTTTATTTTTTGGCCCTCAAGGCAGGCGGCCGCCCTTCAGGCCCGGCGCGAACACGTCGGGGTTCCGCCCGCAAGGACCGGCCGAGTTGAACGTCGCGCCGTCGTCCTCGCACGGGTGAGCGGGGTCTCTCGGCACGCAGACCGTGACCGCTCCGCTGCACTCGGCAACGCCGCTCGCTGCGACGAACGAAACCCGGTACACGCGGCCGTTCCCCCGGCCGTCGCGCTCGGCACGTAGGTACGGAGTGTCGGTCCCGATCCCTTGTCCGTCCGGGCACGAGTCTCCGCGGCCCAGCCGGACGGCCTCGTCTTGCTGGATGGCGGTGACGCGATAGCGGACCGGCGCGCCGCCGGGTCCGGCCACTCCGCCAAGCCCGACCGCGACCATCTGGTGATCGGGCGGCCAGAGGACAGAGACCGCGGGCAGCGCGGTCCCGCACTCCATGCGGCACGCCGGATCGATCGCGTGCCGGCAACCGACGGCCGCATCGCACGAATCGACCGTGCACGCGTTGCCGTCGTCGCAGTCCGCATCCGAGGCGCACTCATTGTGGTACCCCCACGTATCGCTCAGGGGCGTCGCGTCCCCGTAGCCGCCGAAGACCAGGGTGCGACCCCGGGCGATGTCATACGCCGCAGCGTGGTGCCCTCGCGCCGGCGGTGAGCTGTCGGGAGCCGCCTGCGCCCATCGCCTGCCGTCCCATTCCCAGGTCTCCGCGAGGTCGCCCGCGCTGTCGGCGCCGCCGAACAAAACGGAAAGCGACCGTGCGGCGTCGTAGCTCAGCGTCGAGAGCTCACGCGGGGACGGCGACGCCGGCGGTGCCGCCTGTGTCCAAGCCAGACCGTCCCACTCCCACGTATCGCTCTGCAACCCGGCCGCACTGCGGCCGCCGAACACGAACACCCGCCCGTGGTCCTCGTCGAAGTCCATGGCGTGATCGCGGCGCGCGGGCGGAGACGCGGCGGGGGCGATCCGGGTCCACGTGCTTCCGTCCCACTCCCAGACGTCGCTGAGAAGGCCCGCGCCGGAATCACCGCCGAAGAGCACCGTTCGCCCCCTGAGGCCGTCGTAGGCCAGCCTGTGGAATGCGCGCGCGGGAGGACTCGTCGGAGGCGACCGCCGGGTCCACGCGTTTCCGTCCCACTCCCACGTGTCGGCGAGATATCCGTACGGGCTCGAGCCACCGAACAGCACGACGCGACCGCGAGCGCGGTCGTAGCTCATCGCGTGGCCGTAGCGCGGCGGCGGCGACACCGGGGCCGATCGTCGCGCCCAGGACGACCCATCCCATTCCCAGGTGTCGGCGAGCGGCCCATAGGCATTCCGGCCGCCGAATAGAACCGACAGCTCGCGGGCGCCGTCGTAGGCCATCGCGTGATCGCCGCGAGCCGGCGGGGCGAGGCCGGGAGTCACCTCGGTCCAGATCGTCCCGTCCCATTCCCACGTGTCGTGCAGCCCGTAGCCTCCGAATAGCACGATGCGTCCGCGCGAGCCGTCGTACGCCATCACGGAATACGAGCGCGGCGGGGGGCTCTGGAGCGAATAGCGATAGGTCCAGCTCGTCCCATCCCACTCCCACGTCTGCCCGTAGCCGTCGAACAGGACGGTACGGCTCCGCGCGCTGTCGTACGCCATCGCGAAGCCCGAGCCGGCTTGAGGGTGATAGGCCGGCGCCATCCGCGTCCAGGTGGTTCCGTCCCACTCCCAGGTATCGTCGTAGACGGCGGTGTCGCCGTAGCCTCCGAACAGGACGACGCGGCCGCGGGCGCTGTCATACGCCATCGAATGGCCCAGGCGCGCGGGCGGGCTTTCGATCGGGCTCTTCTGGTTCCAGTTGGTCCCATCCCACTCCCAGGTGTCGCCGAGATAGTGCGCCGTGTAACCCCACCCGCCGAACATCACGACGCGTCCGCGCGCGGCGTCGTAGGCCATCGCGTGGCCGTACCGCCTGACAGGCGGCGCGTTGAGAGAGATTCTCTTGACCCAAGCGCCGGCGCCATCCCACTCCCAGGTGTCGCCGACGAGGAGAAACGTCGAGTCGAAGCCGCCGAACACGACGGTCCGCGCCCGCGCGGCATCGTAGGCCATCGCGTGGTAGTAACGCGCGGGCGGGGAGGCCGCCGGTGTCTTCTCCGACCACCGCTTGCCGTCCCAGAGCCAGGTTTCCGGGTTCGCGAGCCCGGCATCGATGCCGCCGAACAGGACCGATCGCCCGTGAGCGGCGTCGTACACCATCGCGGTCAGCTCGCCCGTCGGCGGGCTCGGCGACGGGGTCCGGTCCACCCAACGGGTCCCGTCCCATTCCCAGGTGTCGCCGCGGAGGCCGTAGGCGTCGCGGCCGCCGAAGAGCACGGTCCTCGAGCGTGAGGCGTCGTACGCCACGACGTCGTACGCGCGCGCGGAGGGGCTCTCCGCGGGAGCCCTCTGTGTCCACGCCGATCCGTCCCATTCCCAGGTGTCGCCGTAGTAGGCGTTGCCGGTGTAGCCGCCGAACACGACCACGCGGCCGCGGCCCTCGTCGAACGCCATCGTGTGATAGAGCCTCGCCGGCGGCGAGGGGACGACCGACTGATGGATCCAATCCGAGCCGTCCCACTCCCATGTGTCGTCACGAATGCCGAAGGCATCCTGTCCCCCGTAGAGCACCGTTTTCGCACGAGCGCCGTCGTAGGCGATCGCGTGGTAGGCGCGGGCCGAAGGGCCGTCGGCGGGCGTCGTGTCGACCCAGGTGTCGCCGTCCCACTCCCACGTGTCGCCGCGAACGCCGGAAAGGTCCTGGCCACCGAACAGGACGACGCGTCCGCGGGCCGAATCGAACGCCATCGCATGCCCCGCGCGCGCCGGAGGGCGCGCGGAAGGCGAACGTTCCACCCACGACGATCCGTCCCATTCCCAGGTGTCGTCGAGGAACGAGCTTCCGTCGAATCCGCCGAACAGCAGGATCTTGCCGCGCGCGGCATCGTAGGCCATCGCGTGGTAAGAGCGGGCCGCGGGGGCGATCGCCGGAGCGACGCCGATCCACCCGGCGCCGTCCCACTCCCACGTATCGCCGCGGAGAGTCGACGTGTCGTCGCCCGCGAACACGACCGTCCGTCTCCTGGCGGTGTCGTAGGCCATCGCGGCATGAGCGCGCGGCGGGGGACTTTCGTTCACCAGAGCGAGGCTCCAGGTGGGTCGCACCTCTACCGGCGCGAGCGGCTGAAGCTCGCGGCCCCCGGCGGCGGCGAATGCGAACGCGACGAAAAAGCAGGCCCGGAGAATTCTCGGCGAAGTGTGCACTGTCATGGCGGCTTTCCCCCGTACCCGGTGCGGAAACCCGGCAAGCTGCCGGAGAATGTACCGCCGGCCGTCACCCGGGTAAATCGGATTGTCGGGAGGATTCATGACACTCGTGGAATGGAACGACGTCGCCGATGCCGCCGGGCGTCTCTTGGGCGTTGCGCACAGGACGCCGGCGATGTCCTCCCGCAGCCTCGATGAGAGACTCGGTGGATCGATCGTCCTCAAATGCGAGAATCTCCAGCGCGTCGGCGCATTCAAGTTTCGTGGTGCCTACAACGCGATCAGCCGGATTCCCGCCGCCGACCGGCCGCGCGGCGTTCTTGCATTTTCCTCGGGGAATCACGCCCAGGCGGTGGCCCTCGCGTGCCGGCTGCTGGGATTGCCCGCGACGATCGTGATGCCGAACAACGCTCCCCGCGTGAAGCGGGAGGCGACCGCGAGCTACGGAGCCACGATCGTCGAATACGACCCGGGCGTCGAGAGGCGCGAAGACGTCGCTCGCGAGATCCAGAAGCGGGGCAACCCGGCGCTGATCCCGCCGTTCGACCATCCGCACATCGTCGCCGGTCAAGGCACCGCGGCGATGGAGCTGTTCGAAGCCGCCGGCGAGCTCGATACGCTGCTCGTTCCCTGCGGAGGCGGCGGGCTCCTCTCCGGGTCGTCGATCTCGGCGCGGCATCTGTCCCCGCGCTGCCGGGTGATCGGCGTCGAGCCCGAAGGCGGCGACGATGCGGCCCGGTCCTTCCGCTCGGGAACGCTCGAGCGATGCGAGCATCCGGAGACGATCGCCGACGGCGCGCGAACGCCGTCGCTCGGCGAGCTGACGTTCGCGATCATCCGGCGGAACGTCGACGACATCGTCACCGTGCCGGACGGAGCACTCGTCGAGGCGATGCGATTCTGCTGGGATCGCATGAAGCTCGTCGTCGAGCCGACCGGCGCTCTCGGTCTTTCCGCAGCGCTGTCCGGCCGCGTGCCCGTCGCCGGGCGCCGGGTCGGGATCATCCTCAGCGGGGGAAACGTCGATCTCCGGGACGCCGTCCCTCGCATGAGCGCGCTCTGAGTATCAGCTCTTCGCTTTCGTCCACTGCCTGCACCAGCCGTCGGGGTTGATCGGCCCGCGCACGGTCTTGCAGGTCGCGCAGCTCGTCTCGACGGGGGCGGGGACGAAGTTCAGGCACGCCAGGCAGAACTGATCGTCCCGCTCCGTGTGCTGCCGGTACTGATTGTCTTCCCGCGTGCGCGCCTCGGCGGGCTGGAGGTCGGTGACGTCCGAGCAGTCGAGGCCGGCGCCGAGCCTCTTCGCCTTTTCGCGAAGCGCCGCAAGCCTCTTGTCGGGGCCGCAGCCGTAGAGAACTGCGGCCGCCGCCAGAGCGGCGGAGTGGAGGAACGCGCGGCGCGTGCAGGACACGGGCATGTCGTCGTGATCATTCTCCGCCCGTGTCGGTTTTCATCGGCCGATTCCGATTGACTTTGTTGAAGGAAGGATTCGGCCCTTAGGCCCGGGGGGACCCATGAAAGCCCGAACCATTCGGCGAACCGCGACGCTCGGCGTCCTGCTCGGAACGTTCTTCGCCGTTCGACCGTCGGCCGCGGCGCAAGTTGAGCGGCCGCCCACGCTCGACGATCGCGTCGAAGCGCAGCGCGCGATCGAAGGCGTCTACTGGCGGCACCGGATCTGGCCGAAAGAAAACCCGGGGCCGAAGCCGCCGCTGTCCGAGGTCGTGTCCGACGCCGCGCTGCGAGCGAAGGTCGACGACTATCTCAGGAAGTCGGCGGCGCTCGACCAGCTCTTCGGGGAGCCGGTCACGCGGGATCGGCTCCAAGCCGAGCTCGATCGTATGGCGCGCGATACGAAAGACCCGCAGATGCTCCGCGAGCTGTTTCGCGCGCTGGGGGACGACGCTTTGCTCGTCGCCGAGACGCTCGCCCGCCAAACGCTCGCCGACCGTTCGATCCGTGCACGTCACGGCGACGATCCAGGATTCGACACGTGGTGGGCCGCAGCCCGCACCGGCCTGCGCGCTTCGGGCGATCCGGCGACCGCGTCGTACGCGCTTCCGGCGGTGGAGGCACCCACGTGCACGAGCGACACGTGGAATCCGACGCGCCTCGACGAGCTGGACGTTCAGTCGGAGCACACGGCGGTCTGGACCGGCTCGGAGATGATCGTCTGGGGAGGCGCGATCAACACGTTCAAGCCCGCGCGCTACACCCCCGCGACCGACACATGGGCGACGGTATCCACGGGAGCGAACGCACCGCCGCAGAAGGACCTTCACACCGCGATCTGGACCGGCACGCGGATGATCGTGTGGGGCGGCGTCAGCGGTGCGCCATTCAACGTGGGCGGCCGCTACGATCCGGTCACGGACACTTGGCTTCCGACGTCCACGGGCGCCGGTTGCCCCTCGGCGCGGTACGCGCACACGGCCGTCTGGACCGGCTCCTCGATGATCGTCTGGGGCGGATACGACGGAAACGCCCCGGTCAGTACCGGCGGACGCTACGATCCGGCGAGCGACACCTGGACTGCGACGTCCACGGGTGCGGGATGCCCCATCTCGCGCTACAGCCACACCGCGGTCTGGACCGGAGCCTTGATGATCGTCTGGGGCGGATACGCACCCGGCGTGACGAACACCGGAGGCCGCTACGACCCGGCGAGCGATACCTGGGCGGCCACGTCCTTTGACAATGTGCCGGTATCGCGCGCCTACCACACGGCCGTGTGGTCCGGGTCGTGGATGATCGTCTGGGGCGGCTACACCGGCACGTCGTTCCTGAACACCGGCGGACGGTACAACCCATCGACGGATTCCTGGATGGCGACGTCCATCGGTGCGAATGTCCCGACGCCGCGGGACGAGCACACGGCGATTTGGACCGGGACCGAAATGATCGTCTGGGGAGGCTTCACAAGCCCCACGGGCTACCGGCAAGACGGCGCGAGGTACGATTCGTTCACGAATTCCTGGTCGCCCATGTCGTCGGGGACCAACGATCCGGCGCCGCGAGGGATGCACACGGCCATCTGGACCGGAACCGAGATGGTGATCTGGGGCGGAACGAACGGCTCGTCCAAGCTGAACACCGGCGGGCGGTATCGACCCGCATCCGATGCGTGGCTCACCACGTCGACGTCCGTCGGCGTGCCCGCCCCCCGGCAGGGGCACACGGGCGTCTGGACCGGTGCCGAGATGATCGTCTGGGGCGGGGCCAACGGCACGTACCTCAACACCGGGGGCCGCTACACGCCGGCGACCGACAGCTGGTCGCTGATCTCGATGGGAGCGAGCGTGCCGAACGCTCGTCTCGGGCACACGGCGGTGTGGACCGGGACGGAGATGATCGTCTGGGGAGGATGGCGCGGCACCGGCGGCTCGTACGAGAACACGGGTGGGCGCTACAACCCCGGAAGCGATTCGTGGACGGCGACCTCGACGGGAACGAATTGCCCCGCCGCCCGTGAAGAGCACACGGCGGTGTGGACCGGATCCCAGATGATCGTGTGGGGTGGCTACAACGGCGTCGCGGTCTCGACCGGAGGCCGCTACGATCCGTCGATCGATTCCTGGTCCACCGTTTCGACCGGTGCGAACGTGCCGGCCGCGCGCTACGGGCACGTCGCCGTGTGGACCGGATCTCAGATGATCGTCTGGGGCGGCGTTCCAGGCTTCTTGATCACGGGTGGACGCTACACCCCGGCGTCGGACACCTGGCTTCCGACGTCCACGGGAGCGGGCGTGCCCACCGGCAGCTACCAGTCGACGGCGATCTGGACCGGCAGTCGAATGATCGTGTGGGGGGGCTACGACGGATCGCACCGGAACACGGGCGGCCGCTATGACCCCGCGAGCGATACGTGGGCCGCCACGTCGACCGGAACGAACGCCCCGTCTCCCCGCCGCGCGCACGACGCCGTCTGGACGGGGCTCGAGATGATCGTTTGGGGCGGATACGACGGCGTGGCCTACTTCGACACCGGTGGGCGCTACGACCCATCGGGCGATACCTGGCTGACGACCTCGGCCGCCGCCAACGTTCCAGCCCCTCGGGAGCTGCACAGCGGCGTGTGGACGGGGACGGAGATGATCGTGTGGGGAGGCGGCAACGGCTCGCCCCTCGATTCCGGTGGCCGCTACTGCGGCTGCGAGAGTGTCACCGCGTACCACCGCGATGCCGACGGTGACGGATACGGCGCGCCCGGCGACTCACGGAGCGCGTGCACCGGCGTGATCCCCGCCGGCTACGTTCTCGACGGCAGCGATTGCGACGACGGGAACGCGCAGGTTCACCCGGGTGCTCCTGAGATCAACGACGGCGTGGACAATCAGTGCCCCGGCGATCCGGGATTCGGATCGATCGACGAGACATCACCCGATCTGCGCTATGCGACCCCGGGGGACAAGACGGCATTGACCTGGACGCCGCAAGCGGGCGCGACCCGCTACGACGCCGCGCGCTCGCCGTACCCGGACTTCCACGCCGGATGCAAGATCACGTCGACGTCCTCTCCGGCCTTGACCGATGCGGCGACTCCGCCCGTGGGCGGAGCCTTCTACTACCTCGTGCGCGCCGCGTCGCCGTGGAACGGGAGCTGGGGAAAGCGGTCGTCGGGGGCGGAGCGAACCGTCTGCCCGGGTTGCGAGTCGAGCGCCGACCAGTGCGACGACGGGAACCCGTGTACCAGCCAGTCGTGCGCGGGGACGGCCTGCGTCGTCGGCTCTCCGAGCTGCGACGACGGCAATCCGTGCACCGACGATGCCTGCAGCGGCGGCTTGGGGTGCACGCATACGAACAATGCCAACGTCTGCGACGACGGCTCGTCGTGCACGACCGGCGACGTCTGCCAGGGCGGCGTGTGCGCCGGTACGTTCCCCGTCCAGGCCAATCATCCCGTCATCTCGCAGATCCAGGTGTCGGGCGGGACCGCGGACGACGACTTCGTCGAGCTGTACAACCCGACGGCGGCGCCCGTGGCGCTCGCCGGCCTGTCGCTCCAGTACAAGACGAACACGACGATGGTCTGGGCGGTGCACACGCTCGGCGGCGGAACGGTCGGCGCGATTCCCGCTCACGGGTGGCTCTTGCTCGCGACGGCCGCCTACGACGGCGCGGTTCCGGCCGACGAGACGCTCCCGTTCGCGCTGGCGGCCGGAAGCGCGCAGGTGATGCTCGCGAGCGTGACGGCGCCGGTGTCGGGCTGCCCGGGGGTAGGCTCCGGGTTCTCGATCGACCGCGTCGGCTGGGGCTCCGGCAGTTGCGTCGAAGGCAGCGCGGCGCCGGCACCGGGGGCGAACGATTCCATCCTCCGGAAGCCCGGGGGGAGTTGCGGCAACGGCACGGACACGAACGCGAATTTCGGGGACTTCGTGAGCCAGTCGCCGTCGATGCCGAGGAACAGCCACAGCCCGCCGCAGCCGTAGGGCGGCGGAACGATCGGGGCCCCCTCGCTATAATCCCCCGCCGGATTGAAGCGAGGTGCCCCCGTGGATTTTGCGTTCACAGAAGACCAGGAATTGCTGCGCCGCTCCGTCCGCGATTTCGCGCGGTCCGAGATCGGCCCCCACGTCATGCGCTACGACGAGTCGCAGGAGTTCCCGCACGATCTCGTCAAGAAGGCCGCGGGGCAGGGCTACTACGGCGTCCTGTTTCCCGAGGACCTCGGCGGGGCGGGGCTCGGCTACGTCGAGTACGTCACCGTCGTCGAAGAGCTGTCGAAGGTCGACGGCTCGATCGGAATCTCCGTCGCGGCGCACAATTCGCTCTGCACGAACCACATCTACGATTGCGGGAACGACGCTCAGAGGAAAAAGTACCTCCCCAAGCTCGCGACCGGAGAATGGATCGGCGCGTGGAGCCTCACCGAGCCGACGGCCGGCAGCGACGCCGGAGGCACGAAGACGAAGGCGGCTGCGAGAGCCGGCGGCGGCTGGGTGCTCAACGGCTCGAAGACGTTCACGACGCACGGTTCGGTGGCCGATCTGACGGTCGTGTTCGCCGTCACCGACCCCGCGCTCGAGAAGAAGGGGATCTCGGCGTTCGCGATCGAGAAGGGGACGCCCGGCTTCCGCGCCGGCAAGAAAGAAAACAAGATGGGGCTTCGGGCCTCGGACACGGCGGAAGTCATCATGGAGGATTGCGCCGTGCCCGCCGAGGCGATGATCGGCGCCCGCGGCGAAGGGTTCGTCGATGCCATGCGCATCCTGGACGGCGGACGCATCTCGATCGCGGCGTTGGCACTCGGGATGGCGCGCGGCGCCTACGAGGCCGCGCTCGCTTACTCGAAGCAGAGGCAGCAGTTCGGCAAGCCGATCTCGGAGTTCCAGGCCGTGCAGCACATGCTGGCCGAGATGGCGACACGTCTCGATGCCGCGTCGCTGCTCGTCTACCGCGCGGCGTGGATGAAGGACCGGGGGATGAAGACGACCGTCGAATCGTCGATGGCGAAGCTGTACGCGTCGGAGATCGGCGTCTACGTCGCCGATCGCGCCCTGCAGATCTTCGGCGGCTACGGCTACGTCAAGGACTTTCCGGCCGAGAAGTACTACCGCGACATGAAGCTGTGCACGATCGGCGAGGGCACGAGCGAGATCCAGCGGCTCGTCATCGCCCGCGAGCTCCTCAAGGCCTTGGCGTGACCTTGATCGAGCGGGTGCGCTCGGGCGAGGTCGCGGCACTCGCGCGCGCCATCCGCATCGTCGAGGACGACCCGACCGGCGGCGCCGCGCTGCTGCGCGGCGTTTTCCCGCACACCGGCCGCGCCACCGTCATCGGCGTCACGGGATCGCCGGGCGCCGGGAAATCGAGCTTGGTCGACCGGCTCGTGGCGTCCTTCCGCGAGCAGGGACGCCGCGTCGGGGTCGTCGCCGTCGATCCGTCGTCGGCGTTCTCGGGCGGCGCGATCCTGGGCGATCGCGTGCGCATGCAGGGCCATGCCGAGGATCCCGACGTCTTCATCCGCTCCATGGCGAGCCGCGGCCACATGGGCGGACTCTCGCGGGCCGCGTCCGACGCCGTCGATCTCATCGACGCGGCCGGCTACGACCCCGTGATCGTCGAGACCGTCGGGGTCGGGCAGGATGAGATCGAGATCGCGCGTGCCGCCGACGTGGTCGTGGTGGTCCTCGTTCCGGGAATGGGGGACGACATCCAGGCGATCAAGGCGGGCATTCTCGAGATCGCGGACGTGTTCGTCATCAACAAGGCCGACCGGCCCGGAACCGACAGGGTCGCCGCCGATCTCCAGTCGATGATGTCGTTGGCGCCGGAGGCCGCGGTGCGCCCGCCCGTCTACCGGACGATCGCGCTGTCGGGCGAGGGCGTGGCGGAGCTGCGCGACGGCCTCCTGTCGCACCTTCAGGCGGCCGGGGCCGACCTCCGCGACGCGAGGCGGCGGGAGCGCGCGGAGACGCGATTCCTCGGCGTGCTCGCGGACCGCTTGGTGCGCGAAGTGAGGCAGCGCGTGCCGCGCGAACGGTTCGCGCAGATCGTCGAGGACATCGCGCAGCGCCGGCTCGATCCGTACACGGCGGCCGAAGAGGTCGTCCGCGAGGGAAACCCGTCATGATCCTCAAGGTCGATCACGTCGGAATCGCCGTCCGCAGCCTCGACGAGGCCCTTCGATTCTGGAGGGACGCCCTCGGGATGACGGTCGCGGGGACGGAGACCGTCGACACGGAGGGCGTGCGCGTCGCGTTCCTCCCCGCGGGCGAGTCGAGGGTGGAGCTTCTCGAAGCGAGCCGGACGGAGTCGCCCATCGGCAAGTTCATCGACAAGCGGGGAGAGGGGATTCACCACATCACGCTCGGCGTCGCGGCAATTCAGCCCGTGCTCGATGGCCTGAAGGCTTCTGGCGTTCCGCTTCTCGACGATCGCCCGCGGCCCGGCGCGCACGGGACGAAGGTGGCCTTCCTTCACCCGCGTGCTGCGGGCGGAGTCCTGGTGGAGCTGGTCGAGATCGAAAGCGGCGCCGCCCGTCCGAGCCCCGGCATCGCGCCGGGGGAAGCGGTGCTCCTCTACTTGAAGGACCCGCACGAGAAGCTGTGGGGCGTGCTCCGCGAGCGGGACGCGTCCGGTGTCACCGTCGAAGGGCTCGATCTCGCGTCGTTCGACGCGTGGACGGCGCAGGTCGAGCGGCACGAGCAGGGGATCACGCCGTCGGTCGTGTTCGTGCCGATGAGCCGCGTCGAGCGGATCCTGCTCGACCGCGGCACCCCCGAGCTTCCCTCGCTCTCCGAGCGATTCTTCGAGCGCACCGGCCGCGCCGTCCAGTCCGAGATGACGTAGGGGACACTCCCTTTTTCCACCCATAGGGAGCCCAGAGCTTTCCAATTTTTGTCAGAGGGACAGTCCCCTATTCGTACCGGACGACGCGATCGCGGCCGGCGCGCTTGGCTTTGTAGAGCGCCGAGTCCGCGCGCAGCAGGATCGTCTTGATGTCGCCGCCGTCGTGTTCGGGATAGGCGGCGATCCCGATCGACAGCGTCGTCCGGAGCGGGACGCCCTCGAATTCCACGACGAGGCGCGAGAGCGCCTGACGCAGGCGCTCGGCGATCGGCCGGCCCCCCGAGAGATCCGTTTCGGGAAGCAGCACGCAGAACTCGTCGCCGCCATAGCGGCAAGCAATGTCGGCGGCGCGAAGGGCGTCGCGGACCGCGGCGCCTGCCGCGCGAAGGTAGTGGTCCCCGGCGAGATGCCCGTGGCGGTCGTTGATGTCCTTGAAGGTATCGAGGTCGCACATGAGGATCGTGAAGCAGCTCGTGTACCGGACGGCCCGATGGCGCTCCTCCTCCGCGCGGCGGAAGAAGTCCTCGCGGAGCGACAAGCGCGTCAACGAGTCCGTCGTCGCGAGGGCGTGCTGCCGCGCGTTCTCGACGGCGACCGCCGCGAGCTGCGCGACCGTCGAGAGGACCGACAACTGGTGCTCGGTGTACGCCGCGACGTGCCGGCTCTGCACCGACAGCGCCCCCACGACGCGCTCGCCGACGAGCAACGGCGTCGCCAGGACCGATCGGATGCGCTCGTCGACCACGTGCGGCCGGAACGGGAGCGGCTCGACCTTCGAAGCGGCGTCGTCCACGCGCAGCGAGCGCTTCTCGCGGACGACCCACGACGCGAGGTCGTCTCCCAGCGGCCGGAGCGTTTTCCGCCGCATGTCCTCGTGGAGCGATCGGTACGAAATGCTCAACTCGTCGCCGGACGCGTCGTGGACGCCGATGAAGAAGAACTCCACGTCGAACACCTTGCGGCACTCCCGCTCGATGATCGCGAAGATGCGATCGAGGTCGACGGTGGACAGCACCTCCCGGCCGATCGCATGGAGCGTTTGGAGCTCCGCGTCTCGCGCGGCCAGGTCGATTCCGGTCGTCTGAGCCTTGCGGCGGGCGTGCCGCCGGTCCCGCGCGAGGGCCGCCACGGCGAAGCCGCCGGCCGTCGCGGCAAGGACGAACGCGATACCCGCGGCGATCAAGAACGGCTGCGAAGCGTCGGTCACACGGACATCCCTCGCGGGGCGTGCCCCGCGGAGGGAAAGCTAGGTTCCGGCACGCGCGGTGCAACGCCTCGGGCCGTCGCCTATAATGGCGCCTTTGCGCACCATCCGACCGGAGAACCCATGCTCGAATTCGCTCGCGGGCCGCTTCCGCGCGTGCTCGCGGCCGTAGCCGTCGTCGCCGGCCTCACCCGGACGGCTCCGGCCAAGGACGACCCGATCGCGCCGTCCTCCCTCCCGTTCTTCCTCAAGGGGGTCGATCTCAACCAGCCCGCGCAAGCGGCATTTTCGGATTGGCCGGCGAGAGAGCTGGAAGAGCGCGCCTACTGGCTGCCGTGGAGCCCGCTGACGGTCCAGCGCGCGACGGTCTTCAACCAACCGATCTTTCTCTTGGTGACCGTCCCGTGGAGCCGGCCCGCGCAGATCATGCTCCAGGGCGCGCTCGCCGACCCGTCCGTCCTGCGGGCGCTCAACCACGACTTCCTGTCCATCATGGTCAGCGCGGACCGGCGGCCCGATCTCTACGCGCGGTACGCCACCGGCAACTGGCCGGCCATCTCGCTCCTGCTCCCCGACGGGTCGCCGATGCTGTCGCAGGCGAACGACAAGGGGGTCGCTCTCCCGATCACGTTCGGGTTCACCGACGTTCCGGGCGTGATGTTCAACCTCACCGAAGGGCGGAAGTACTTCAACAAGTGGCAGCCCGTCCTGGCGGGGGTCTCCGCGCTCTACGAAAAACGAGTCGACCTCGAAGATCCGAAGCCGGGCGTCGTCGAGGCCAAGACCGTCGAGCCGGTGGTGCGGTGGCTCACGGGGAACATCGACGCCAAGAACGGCGGGTTCGGCGCGGCGCCGAAGTACCCCCTCGCCGGATTGATGGAGTGGGCGTACCTCCGGGAGGATCAGTCCCACCTCGGGCTGGTCAGCCCAGCGCGCGGCACGCTGACGAAGCTGTGCGCGAGCCCGCTGTACGACAAGCGCGGCGGCGGCTTCCACCGCCTGGCGGCGGCGCCCGATTGGGGCTCGATCCAGTACGAGAAGATGCTCGCGGGAAACAGCGATCTCATCCGCGAGATGGTGTTCGCTCTCCGCGAAGAGGACGACGCCACGCTCCGCGCGGCGCTCGTGGCGACGGCGAAGTTCATCACCACCACCCTCGGCCGTCCCGACGGCGGCTTCTACCTCGCCCAGATGGCCGATCCGAGCTCGCCCGACGGCGGGGGGTACTGGACCGCCGACGATCCCCCCGCCAAGGCGCCCCCCGTCGACAAGCTCCTCCTGGCGGGCGCGAATGCGGAGGCCGGGGCGGCTTTGATCCGGGCCGGCGCGCTGCTCGACGATCGCGCGCTCGACAAGGCCGGCCGCACGGCGCTCGATCTCGTTCTCCTGCGCTCCGTGTCGGCCGGACGCGGCGCGGCGCACGTCCTCGAGAGCGACGCCGATCCGGGCCGCTACCTCGTGTCGCAATCGGAGGTGGCGTTCGGCCTGCTCGACGGGTACGAATCGACCGGCGACGCGCGGTACCTCGCGGCGGCAAAGGACGTCGCGGAGTTCGTCCGCAACAACATGAAGGTCGGCGCGGAGACGTCGTTCCGCGATCACATGGCGATCGGACGCGAATTCGGTCTTCTGGACATGCCGCTGCGGCCCATGGTCGACAACGCGCGCATGGCTCGCGTGTTCGTGAGGCTCGCCGTCCAGGGTGCGATGCCGGACGGACGCACGCTCGCGGAGCAGGTGATGGGCAATTACGCCGGCGAGCTCGCGGTCTACGGCGTCCGCGCCATCGAGCCGTCGCTCGCGATCGACGAGATCGTCACGGAGCCTCTCGTCGTGACCATCGAGGGCAATCCGACGGATCCCACGGCGGTGGCGCTGCGGCGCGCGGCGCTGAACCTCCGGCGCGGGTACGTCGTCATCCGCTCCGCGCACGGCGATGCGCCCGCGGCGACGTTGGCCTGGCACAAGGCCTCACGGCGCGTGACCGCCGCCGCGGCGATGCCGGCGGAGTTGAAGGCTCTCCTCGAGGCGGGCGCCGACACGCCATGAAGGCCGCCGAAGCGGAGCTCGGGCTGATCGGCGGCAGCGGGGTGTACGCGCTCGCTGCGATGACCGACGTCGTCGAGCGGACGGTGACGACGCCCTTCGGATCCCCGTCGGACACGATCCACGTCGGCCGCATGGGCGGCCGGACGGTCGCGTTCCTCGCGCGCCACGGCCGAGAGCATCGCCTTCTCCCCGGGGAGATCAACTACCGGGCCAACGTCTACGCGATGAAATCGCTCGGCGTCACGCGGATCCTGTCGGCGTCGGCGGTCGGCTCGATGAAGGCCGGAATCAAGCCGCGCGACGTGGTGATTCCGGATCAGTTCATCGACAGGACCAGCGGCCGGCGCGCGACGTTCTTCGGGGACGGCATCGCCGCGCACGTGGCGTTCGCCGATCCGATGTGCCCGGTCACGCGCGGCGTCCTGCGGGACGCCGCGGTGGCGGCCGGCGCGGTTTCCCACGACGGCGGCACCTACCTCTGCATGGAAGGGCCGGCGTTTTCGACGCGGGCCGAATCGCACCTCTACCGAAGCTGGGGCGTCGACGTCATCGGCATGACGAACCTCACCGAGGCGAAGCTCGCCCGCGAGGCGGAGCTCTGCTACGCGACGCTGGCGCTCGTCACGGACTACGACTGCTGGCACGAGGAGGAGGCCGACGTCACGGTCGCGAGCGTGCTCGAGAACCTGCAGGCCAACTCGATGCTCGCCGCGACGACCCTGCGCGAGGCCGCGCGGATGCTCCCCCCGGATCGCACGGGCTGCTCGTGCGGCGAGGCGCTCCGTCACGCGATCATCACGCCGCCCTCGGCCGTGTCCCCCGAGGCGCGCGAGCGGTTGAAGGTCCTGCTCCCCGATCCGTCCGGACGTTAGGAGGCCCCGCGTGTCCATCCTGGTCGTCGGCTCGGTGGCGTTCGACACCGTCAAGACCCCGTTCGGCGAGGCCGTCGAGGTGCTCGGCGGCTCCGCCACGCACTTCTCGATCTCGGCGTCGTTCTGGACGCCCGTCCGGCTGGTCGCCGTCGTCGGCGAGGACTTCACCGACGCGCACCGGCAGCCGTTCCACGACCGCAAGGTCGACCTGACGGGCCTGACGACGGCGCCGGGGCGCACGTTCCGGTGGAGCGGGTCGTACGGCGACGACCTGAACGACGCGCGCACCCACGACACGCAGCTCAACGTGTTCGCGGAGTTCCGGCCGGAGGTGCCCGCCGCGTGGCGCGCGACACCGGTCCTCTTCCTCGCCAACATCGATCCAAAGCTGCAATCGAGCGTGCGCGATCAGGTGACCGGGGCGCGCCTCGTCGCCGCGGACACGATGAACTACTGGATCGAGTCCAAGCGTGCGGCGCTGATCGAGGTCCTGTCCCGCGTCAACGTGTTCTTCATCAACGACGGCGAGATCCGCCAGCTCACCGGAGAGCGAAACCTGGTCGCGGCCGCGCGCCGGGTCCGCGCGATGGGACCGTCGGTCGTCGTCGTCAAGCGCGGCGAGCACGGGGTGCTCGTGTTCGAGAACGACGATGCGTTCGCGCTTCCCGCCTATCCGCTCGATCGCGTGCTCGACCCGACCGGGGCGGGGGACGCCTTCGCGGGAGGCTTCCTCGGCTATCTCGCATCGACCGGGCTTGCGGGCCCGCCCGACTACCGCCGCGCGGCGGTGGTCGGATCGGTCATGGCGTCCTACCAGGTCGAGGACTTCTCCCTCGATCGCCTCAAGCGTCTGGAAGACGAAGAAATCCGCGATCGCTACGCGCGATTCGAGCGCCTGACCCGTTTCGGGCCGTTGGCCTGAACTGCTATACTTCCCGGCCTTCCCGCAGCTACGTCGGAGGCCGCGATGCCGCCCATCGAAGGACATCTCGACGCCAAGGGCGTCAAGGTCGCGCTCGTCGCCTCGCGCTGGAACGACGCGGTGACGGGCCGGCTCGTGGCGGCGGCCATCGACGCCCTGGTCCGTCACGGGGCGGACGAGAAGCAGATCGACCTCGTCCGCGTGCCGGGATCGTTCGAGCTGGCGCAGACGGCGTCCAAGCTCGCCGGGCTCCGCCGGTATGACGCCATCGTGGCCCTGGGCTGCCTCATCCGCGGCGAGACGCCCCACTTCGATCTCCTGGCCGCCGAAACGACCAAGGGACTGTCCGGCGTGGCGCTGACGTCGGGCATTCCGGTGGTGTTCGGCGTGCTGACGTGCGACACCATGGAACAGGCCATCGATCGCTCGGGCGGCAAGGCGGGAAACAAGGGATGGGACGCGGCCGTGGCCGCGATCGAGATGGTCAGCCTGTATCGACGGCTGGCCTGACGCGAAGGGGACCGCGTGGGCCAGCGCCGGCGCGCTCGTGAGTGCGCTCTCCAGATGCTCTTTCAGATCGACGTGGCCGGCGATGCGCCGGCGTCGGTGTACCCGCATTTCTGGAACGAGCACGATGCCGAGGCCGAGGTGAAAGCCTTCGCGCAGGGGCTGGTCGAGGGCGTCATGCGCGAGCGCGATGCGCTCGACCGCGTCATCACCGATTCGACCTCGAACTGGCGGGTCGACCGGATGGCCGTCGTCGACCGCAACATCCTGCGCCTGGCGGTGTTCGAGCTGGCCCGGCTCCCGGACACGCCGCCGGTCGTCGTCCTCGACGAGGCGATCGAGGTGGGAAAGAAGTTCGGCAGCGAGCAGTCCGGCGCGTTCATCAACGGGATCCTCGACGCGGTGCGCAAGCGCCTCGAGCGGGGAGAGGTCGTCCTGTGAGCGATTACGACCCGAAGTCGATCGAGCCGAAGTGGCAAGCGCGCTGGGACGAACGCGGGGTGTTCCGCGTCCGCGGGGCGGATCCCACCCGGCCGCAGTTCTACGCGCTCGAGATGCTCCCGTACCCGTCGGGGCGGATCCACATGGGCCACGTCAGGAACTACTCGATCGGGGACGCCGTGGCCCGATTCCGCCGGATGCGCGGCGAGCAGGTCCTCCACGTGATCGGCTGGGACGCGTTCGGCCTCCCCGCGGAGAACGCCGCCATCCAGAACGACGCCGAGCCGCGTGCCTGGACGATGAGCAACATCGACACGATGCGCGCCCAGCTCCAGAAGCTCGGCTTCGGCTACGACTGGACCCGCGAGATCGCAACGTGCCTCCCGGACTTCTACAAATGGAACCAGTGGATGTTCCTGCGCATGCTCGAGCGCGGCATCGCGTTTCGAGCGCGCCGGCTGCTCAACTGGTGCCACTCCTGCGGAACCGTGCTCGCCAACGAGCAGGTCGACGGCGGGCGCTGTTGGCGGTGCGATTCTCCCGTCGTCCGGCGGGAGTTCGACCAGTGGTTCCTGAAGATCACCGACTACGCGCAAGAGCTGCTCGACGGTCTCGATGGATTGAACGAATGGCCCGAGCGCGTCCGCACGATGCAGCGCCACTGGATCGGGCGGAGCGAAGGCGCGAGAGTGCTGTTCCGGATCGACGGTCTCGACGCCGCGATCGAGATCTTCACGACTCGGATCGACACCATCTTCGGCGCGACCTACGTCGCCGTCGCGGTGGAGCATCCGCTCCTTGCGGCCATCGCCGAGGGCACCGCGCAGGAAGCGGAGGTCGCCCGGTTCGTCGAAACGCAGAGCGCGAGGACCGTCGAGGAGCGCTTCGCCGACGCAGCGGAAAAGCTCGGCGTGTTCACGGGACGTCACGCGATCAACCCTTTCAGCGGCGAGCGCATCCCGATCTGGGCCGCGAACTTCGTGCTGACCGACGTCGGAACGGGCGCGATCATGAGCGTGCCCGCCCACGACGAGCGCGACTTCGCCTTCGCGCAGCGCTACGGACTTCCCGTCCGTCCGGTCATCCGCCCGGAGGGCGGCGCATCGCTTCCCGGCGCGCCGATCGCCGGGGCCTTCACGGAAGACGGCACGCTCGACGGCTCCGGCGTGTACGACGGACTGGCGTCCGCCGCCGCCCGCGAGCGCATGGCCGCGGACGCGGAAGAGCAGGGGTTCGGCGCGAAGACGGTCACGTTTCGGCTGAAGGACTGGGGTGTGTCCCGCCAGCGGTACTGGGGCACGCCGATCCCGGTCGTCCACTGCCCGTCGTGCGGGATCGTGCCCGTGCCCGACGAGGACCTTCCGGTCGTGCTACCCGACAACGCGCCGCTCACCGGCGAAGGGGGATCGCCGCTCGCCCGGATGAGAGAGTTCGTCGAGACGCCGTGTCCGCGCTGCGGCGAGCCGGCCCGGCGGGAAACCGACACGATGGACACGTTCGTCGACTCCTGCTGGTACTACTACCGCTACTGCGACCCGAAAAACCAGACGCTCCCGTTCGCCCGCGAGGCGGTCGCGCCGTGGTTCCCGGTCGCGCTCTACATCGGCGGCATCGAGCACGCGACGATGCACCTGATCTACACGCGCTACTGGACCAAGGTCATGCGCGATCTCGGGCTGTTCCCGATCGACGAGCCCGTCCGCGCGCTCTTCACGCAGGGGATGGTGATCAAAGACGGCGCCAAGATGTCGAAGTCGAAGGGTAACGTCGTCGATCCGGACCACATGGTTGACCGCTACGGCGCCGACACCACGCGGCTCTTCTCTTTGTTCGCGGCCCCTCCCGAGCGCGACCTCGAGTGGAACGAGGCGGGGGTCGAGGGGTGCTTCCGCTTTCTCGGGCGGCTCTACCGGACGTTCGAGAAGGCCCGGCCGGCGCTTCCGCCCCCGGGCGCCGCGGCGCTCGATGGCCCCGCCGACGAGGCGGCGCTCGTCCTGCGCCGGAAGACGCACCACACGATCCGCCGCGTCACGGACGACCTCGGGCCGCGCATGCACCTCAACACGCCGGTGGCGGCGATCATGGAATTGCTGAACCTGGCGACGCCGATCGTCCAGTCCGAGGCGATGAGCGCGGCTCAGGCGTTCGCGGTACGCGAGGCCTTCGAGACGATTGCAAAGATCCTCACCCCGTTCGCCCCGCACACGGCGGAAGAGCTGTGGGAGCGGCTGGGGCACCCGCCGTTCGTCTCGGAGTCCGCGTGGCCGGAGGCGGACCCGGCGCTCCTGGCGCACGACGAGGTCCTTCTCGTCGTTCAGGTCAACGGAAAGGTGCGCGGCAAGCTCACGGTGCCGGCGGGGCTGAGCGAAGGCGATGCGATCGCGACGGCACGGGGCGACTCGAAGATCGCCGCGTACCTCGACGGCCGCCCGATTCGAAAGGCGATCTACGTGAAGGACCGGCTGCTCAACGTGGTGCTCGGTTGACGGCCGCGCGGGCGGGGGCTGCCTCCGTCTCGGCGATCGCGCTCGTCCTTTCGTCCGCCGCCGGCTGCGGCTACCACCTGGCCGGCACGGGAACGTTCCTCCCGAAGGACATCAAGGTCATCGCGGTCGCGCCGTTCGAGAACCGGACGGGCCGCGCCGAGATCGAGGTCCGCACGACGGAAGCCGTCGCGCGCGAGCTGTCGCGCCACGGCGGGTACAAGATCATCACGGACAAGACGCAGGCGGACGCCTATCTCGAAGGTGTCGTGACGGACTTCCGGACGACGCCGGTGCAATTCAGCGCCGAAGGCCGCGCCACGAGGCTCGAGACCTCCGTCGTGCTTCGGGCCTCGCTGCGGAATCTCCATTCGGGCGAGGTCCTCTGGAGCCAGGCGAACCTCATCTTCCGCGACCAGTACGACGTCCAGCAGCAGGAGGCGAACTACTTCGACCTCGAAACGCTCGCGCTGGACGACCTCGCCAACGGCGCGGCCCGGACGCTCGTCAACTCGATCACGGAGGGCTTCTGATGCCGGCGGTCGGGCGCGACAAGGGGCCGTGGGGCGGAGTGGTGCTCCGGACCGTCCGGGCCCGCCTCGAAAAGGGCTGGCCGCCGGGATTGACGGTCTTGACCGGCGACGACCTCTACCACCTGGACCGGGCGCAAGAGGCGATTCTCGCGCAGCTCGTCCCGGACCCCCACGATTCGTTCGCCTGGTCGATCGTGGGCGAGGGGGCGCTCTCCACGGGATCTCTCGTCGGCTCCGCGCGCTCGACGGGCATGTTCGCCTCGCGCCGTGTCGTCTTCGTGCGAGACATCGCGGGACTCGAGGGCAAGCCCGAGCCTCTGGTCGAATACGGCCAGGCTCCCCCGTCGCAGAGCTATCTGCTCGTGCGCGCGCCGAAGCTCGATCAGCGCCGCGTGCTCCACAAGGCGCTCGTCGAGTCGGGGCTCACGTTTCGATTCGACCCGCCCGGCTCCGACCCGGCGATCCGCGAGCTGATGTCCGAGGTGTCCGCCCTGGCGGGCGCACGCGGCGTCAAGCTCGACGCGCGCGCGGCGAGCCTGTTGATCGAGGTCTGCAATCTCGACTTGAACCGCGTCGTCTCCGAGCTCGACAAGCTCGCCACCTGGCAGGGGACGTCGAAGGCCGGCTCCCCGCCGATCGACGCCGCCGTTCTGCGCGACCTGGTTGCCGGGTCCGGCGTGCTCACGGGGTGGGAGGTCGCGGACGGCGTCACCGAGCGGGATGCAGGCACTGCGCTCGCGGCCGCGCGCCGCCTGCTCGATTCGGGCGACGAGCCGATCAAGATGATCGGAGGGCTCGCCTCGCGAGCCCGCGCGCTCCTCAAGGCGAAGGCGATGACCGAGGGCAAGGCGTCCTTGGACGACGCGGTCAGAGCGTCACGCGCGTGGTTCTGGCGCGACCGGCTGGCCACGGGGCTGAAGCGATACACCCGCCCCGAGCTTCTGGCCATGCCGGGCGCGCTGCTCCTGGTCGATCGCAGCCTCAAGAGCCGGGGCCTCGACAAGGGCGCGATGGTCGAATCCCTCGTCACGAAGACGACCCACGCGTCCGGAGCCAAACGATGACGACGAGCCACGAGCAGATCCTGATCCTGGATTTCGGCTCCCAGTACACGCAGCTGATCGCGCGCCGCGTGCGCGAGGCGGGCGTGTACTGCGAGGTCCTGCCGTTCCATGCGGGGCTCGACGCGGCGCGCGCGCGGCGGCCGAAGGGGATCGTGCTGTCGGGAGGACCGGACTCCGTGTACGGGACGGGTGCTCCGAAGATCGACCGCGCGGTATTCGACCTCGGCATCCCGACGCTCGGGATCTGCTACGGCATGCAGCTCATGATGGCGGAGCTCGGCGGCGACGTCCGGCCGGCGAAGGGGCGCGAGTACGGGCCCGCGACGGTCGAGGTGACGGCGCCGGACAGCAAGCTGCTCGCCGGGTTCGGCCCCACGGAGAAGGTCTGGGCGAGCCACGGCGACCACGTCGAAGCGGTGGCGCCGGGGTTCCGCACCGTGGCGTCGTCGCCCAACGCGCCGCATGCGGTGGTGGAGGACGCGGCACGCAAGCGCTTCGGAGTCGGATTCCACCCCGAGGTCAACCACACCGAGCACGGCCGGATCATCCTGAAGAACTTTCTCTTCGCGATCTGCGGGTGCCGCGGGGACTGGACGATCGCGTCGTTCGTCGAAGAAGCCGTGGCCGCGGTGCGCGCGCGGGTCGGCGACCGGAAGGTCGTGTGCGCGCTCTCGGGGGGCGTCGATTCGTCGGTGATGGCGCTTCTGTTGCATCGGGCGCTCGGAGCGAAGCTCGTCTGCATCTTCGTGGACACCGGCCTGCTCCGGAAGGGCGAGGCCGAACAGGTCGTCTCCGATTTCCGCGAGCGCTACCAGCTCGATGTGCGCGCCGCCTCGGAGGGCGCACGGTTTCTCGGCCGGCTGCGTGGGGTCGAGGATCCCGAGAAGAAGCGGAAGATCATCGGTGAGACGTTCATCGAGGTCTTCGAAGAGCACGCGCGCGCCCTCGGCGGCGTGTCGTTCCTGGCCCAGGGAACGATCTATCCGGACCGGATCGAGTCCGCGTCGGTCAAAGGGCCGTCCGCGACCATCAAGACGCACCACAACGTCGGGGGCCTCCCCGAGAAAATGAACCTCGAGCTCGTCGAGCCCCTCCGCGACCTGTTCAAGGACGAGGTGAGGCGCCTCGGCATCGAGCTGGGGCTCGATCCGGCGTTCGTCGGGCGCCACCCGTTTCCGGGCCCGGGCCTCGCGGTGAGGATCCTGGGCGAGGTCACCGCCGCGCGCGTGACCGTCTTGCAGAACGCCGATGCGATCTTCATCGAGGAGCTTCGCGCCGCCTCGCTTTACGACAGGGTCTCCCAGGCGTTCGCCGTGCTCCTCCCGGTGCGCAGCGTCGGCGTGATGGGGGACTACCGGACGTACGAGAACGTCCTCGCGATCCGGGCCGTCGAAACGCAGGATTTCATGACCGCGGATTGGTCGAGGCTGCCGTACGATCTCCTCGCGCGGGTGGCGAGCCGGATCGTCAACGAGGTCCGCGGCGTCAATCGCGTCGTCTACGACGTGACGAGCAAGCCCCCGGGCACGATCGAGTGGGAATAGGGCGGGCGATGTCCACGACGAATCCGGCTCCGAGCTTCGTCCATCTCCACAACCACACGACCTACTCGCTGCTCGACGGCGCGCAACGGCTGGACGAGATGATCGAGCGCGCAGCCGCGGACGGGCAAACCGCGATCGCGATCACGGACCACGGGAATCTCTTCGGTGTCCTGGAATTCGCCCGGGAGGCGCGCAAGCACGGCGTCCGCCCGATCATCGGGATCGAAGCCTACGTGGCGCCGGGAAGCCGCCACGACAAGGGGACGACGGCGGGCGGCGGGACGCGGCAGAAGCCGTACCACCATCTGATCCTCCTCGCCGAAAGCTACGCGGGCTACAAGAACCTGATCAAGCTCGCGACGGCCGGCTTCCTCGAAGGCTTCTACTACCGCCCGCGCATCGACAAGGAGATCCTGGCGCAGCACTCGGAAGGGCTCGTGTGCCTCTCGGCGTGCCTTGCGGGCGAGGTCCCGACGCTCCTGCGCACCGATCGTTACGACGAGGCCGCCGCCGTCGCGGGAGCGTTCCGGGACGTCTTCGGGAAGGACCGCTACTGGCTCGAGCTCCAGGATCATGGAATCGACGAGCAGCAGAAGGTCAACCAGGGCGCGGCGCGCCTGGCGAAGGAGATGGGTATCGGGCTCGTCGCCACCAACGACTGCCACTACCTGCTGCCGTCCGACCATTTCGCCCACGACGTGCTCGTGTGCATCCAGACGGGAAAGACGGTCCACGCGCACGACCGCATCCGCTACTCGCCGCAGCACTACCTGAAGTCCCGCGCGGAAATGGCCGCGCTGTTCGCGGCCCACCCGGAGGCGATCCGGAACACCGCGATCGTCGCGGACCGCTGCGAGTTCACGTTCGAGAAGCAGCCGCACCAGCTCCCGAATTTTCCGGTTCCCGACGGGTTCGACATCCCTTCGTACTTCGAGAAGGTCGCCCGGGACGGCTTCGAGGCGCGCCTGCCGCGGTGGAAGGCGGACAGCGATGGGGGACGGCTCAAGCACTCGATCGAGGCGTACCGCGAGCGGCTCGCGCTCGAGATCCGCGTCATTCGCGAGATGGGGTTTTCCGGCTACTTCCTGATCGTGTGGGACTTCATCCGCTTCTCGCGCGAGCACGGGATCCCGGTCGGGCCGGGACGCGGGTCGGCGGCGGGCTCGCTCGTCGCGTACTGCATGGGCATCACCGACATCGATCCCATGCCGTTCGATCTCCTCTTCGAGCGGTTCTTGAATCCCGAGCGCATTTCCATGCCGGACATCGACATCGACTTCTGCTTCCGCAACCGCGAGCGGGTGATCGACTATGTGACCGAGAAGTACGGCCGCCCGAACGTCGCTCAGATCATCACGTTCGGCACGATGGCCGCGCGCGCCGTCCTGCGCGACGCCGGCCGGGGGCTCGACGTGCCGTACGCCGAGGTGGACAAGATCGCCAAGCTGATCCCGCAGCAGCCGGGGCAGGAGGTGACGATCGCCAAGGCGCTCGAGGACGTCCCGGCCCTGAAGCAGGCGTACCAGAGCGACCCCAAGGTCAAGGAGCTGATCGACGTCGGGCAGCGCCTCGAAGGCCTCGTCCGCCACGCCTCGACGCACGCCGCCGGCGTCGTCATCGCACCGAAGCCGATCGTCGAGTTCGCGCCGCTCTACCGCGGCACCGACGACGCCATCACGACGCAGTTCGCGATGTCCGACATCGAGGAGATCGGCCTCCTCAAGATGGATTTCCTGGGCTTGAAGACGCTGACCCTGATCGAAGATGCGAAGGCCTCGATCGCCGCGGCGACCGGAGCCCCTCTCGACCTCGACGGGCAGGCGCTCGACGACCCTCTGGTCTACGAGCTGTTCGGCAAGGCGCGCACGGCGGGCATCTTCCAGTTCGAATCCGAGGGGATGAAGAACATCCTGCGCCGGCTGCGCCCCGATCGCTTCGAGGACCTGGTCGCGATCAACGCCCTCTACCGTCCGGGCCCGA
>CAZYHZ010000015.1:53408-81217 GCA_964647625.1 uncultured Acidobacteriota bacterium | reverse complement strand
CACGGTGGCCGCGAGCTTGTTGATCGGTTGGAACCGCGAGCGCGTCCGGTGCCGTCCAAGCAGGACGGTCCGGACGTTGCCCGGACACTGAATGCCACGGATTTCGTTGAGTTCCGACCGGCTCTGCCGTTGCAGTGGCTTCGGGCATGCACTGGCCCAGCGTGTCCGTCGAAACGGTGCGACCTTCCCGATTCATGCCGCCGTTCTGCCCCTGGCCCGAGTGCATCGCTCACAAGAGCCCGGGCCGAGGTTTTCAGCGGAACGGCTGGTACCGCAAGCCAAGCTCCATCCGGAAGATCCCGCGCTATCGCTGTCGCGATTGCCGGAGGTCGTGCTCCCGCTCGACGTTTTCAACGACTTACTATCTGAAACGTCCTGCCCTGTTGACCGCCGTCGCGTCGGGACTTGCGGCCTGTTCGGCCCATCGGCAGATTGCCCGCTCGAATCACTGCGCCAAGACGACCGTGACTCGCATGGCCGAGCGGCTCGGCCGGCACGCGATCCTGTTTCACGCGCGGTGCTTTAGAGAGCTTGGAGCGATCGACGAGCTTTTGGTCCACGATCACTTCGAAGCGTTCATCGCACGACAAGACCAGGCGCTTGGGATCGGCACCGCGGTGGGATGGACCAGCTGGTTCGTCTATGACGTCGATCCCGCTCCGCACAAAGGCAGTGGCCGGCGCCCAGACCGCAAACCCGTCCCGGAGATGCCCACCGCGGTCAACCGGTCCTACATCAGGAGCATCCGGCGCACGTTTTCGGCGTTGATCGGCCACATTTCTGACGGCGAGCGCTTGACGTTCCATGTCGATGGACGAAACGACTACCGCGTCGCCCTCAGACGCCCCGAGCTCCAACGCCGGATCACGCTGCGGATCTACCCGAACCCGAAGCGTGGGCCTAAAGGATCGCCTCGAACACCGGAGGCTCGAGCCCGCGATGCGGCGATGTTTCCGGTCGATCAGCTCCATCAGCTGATACGGCACACGTGCTCGGATCACAAGAGGGAGACGATCTCCTTCGGCCGGAGGCTGGAGTCGATCGTCGGGCGGGCGCACCTGATCGCGGTCTGGAAGAACTTCATCAAGCGGCGGACAGAGCGAAGGCCGAGTTGGACCACGCCCGCAATGGTGGTGGGTCTCGCCGAACATCCGTGGCGATGGGAGCAGATCCTCTCGCGACGACTGTTTCCAGGACGTCAGCCCGTCAGTGAAGCCGCAAGCTTGATCTATCAGAAACGGTGGACGGCGACCCTTCCGGCGCTCTCCCGTCGACACGCGGCCTGACCGCGGCGAATTCGTCTTAGTTCGACGCGTATCGCGTCTGCTGCGCCAGGCGGTCGGGTCACCGAATCAACAAGCTTGCGGCCACCATGCGTCCCGGGTGGTGCAGGGGCAGTACGGCGCCGCTCACGTCGTGCAGCCGTGACCGTGTTCCTCGAAGTTGTCCAGCAGGAGATCCAGCATTCTTTGCGCCGCCTCCGTCGAAGGCGTGAATCGCGCGCCGCAGATCGTTTCTCCCCCCGGACCGGGCGTGACGTGAACGACGCGGAAGCTGCCGACGATTCGAAAGTCGCCGAGCTGGAGGACGGCAGAGTCGATCTCGTCTCCGACGGCGAGCACCGGACACCCGTCTTGGAGCCTGAACGCGATCCCCGCCGCGCTGAACTCCACGAGGCTCAGAATCCAGTGAGAGCCCCCGGTGAGGTTGAATTCGACGAGTGCGGCCTGTCCCGTTTCCAGCATGAAGCGCCAAGAGCGGCGCTTCAATCCAAAGACGGACCGGCCGGGACTCGTCATGACCTCGGTCTCCCCTCCACCGAGGCGAGAAGCTATGGTTCCGGCGCCGATTCGGCCAGAACCTCAAGAAAAGCGGGTTCTGTCCTCTAAACCGTCCGGACGACTGCGCGAACGGGGCTGGCGTCAAAGCCTTCGAGCCTGAGCGGGAGCGCGATCAGCTCGTAGACGCCTTCGGGAACGTGCGACAAGACGAGCCCCTCGAGGATCGCCATGTCGTTCGCGAGGAAGCGTGCGTGCGCGATCAATTCTTTTGACGAGAACAGATCGACGCTCGGCGTGTCGATGCCGATCAGCCGCGTGCCGCGCGCGTGGAGCGCGTCCACCGTTGCGGGCTCGAGTGCCGCAAAATCCTCGTTGAACCGGTTCGGATCGGGAAACGTCCCCGTCGCGATCAGCAGCCGTTCCTCGCGGATGTCGGACGAGATCGCGGTCGGCGGGATCCGCGTGCCGCGGCTCGCGAGCACGCGAATCACCCGGCAACGGCCGAGGTACAGCTCGAGCGGGCGCGCTTCGATCGTTTCCGCATCGCGGCCGTAGTGGCTCGGCGCGTCCGCGTGCGCTCCGAGGTGAACGGTGGCCCGAAGCGTCGAAAGGGTCAGGTTGTCGCCGCGGGCCATGTCCGCCAGCACCTCGCGGGAGGGCGGCGTGTCGCCGGGCCAGACGGCCAGCGCGGGGGTGACGGCCGGCGTGATGTCGTAGAGCAAGCGTGCGCTAGGCCGGAACCTTGGAGATCCGGGCGAGACCCAGCAGCTCCAGCGTGCGGATGATCGGCCACGCCGGGTCGATCTCGGAGCGCCTCACGCTGAACTTCGCAGCCCGCGGTTGGCCGTGGTGGTTGTTGTGCAGCCCTTCGCCGCCGGTGAACAGCGCCACGCTTCGGAAATTCCCCGCCGTGTTGTCGAAGTTCTTGTATCCGAGGTAGTGACAGAGACCGTTGATCGACGACGAGAGCACGAACACGTACATGAACCCCGCAAACCCGACCGCGAACAGCCCCCACCAGCCCAGGAGCCAGCAAGAGAGCGCGGTCCCGATGAGCAGCCCCATCCCGCCGTGGTTGAACGCGATCCGATCCCAGAAATCCGACTTGACGAAATCCTTCGCGAACGTCTGGACGGTCTCGGGATTGTTGCTCTCTTTGATGTAGTAGAAAACGTTCCCCAGCTGGACCTTCCAAAAACCCACGAGCATCGGGCTGTGGGGATCGCCGTGTTCGTCGGTGTGTGCGTGGTGCTTCCGGTGAACGGCGACCCATTCCCGGGGAACGATGCCGGTCGTCAGCCAGGTGCAGAACCGGAAGACCCACGCCACCACCGGGTGGAGCGTCAGCGCGCGGTGCGTGGCCGCACGGTGCAGATAGATCGTCGTGCTGAACACCATGATCTGGAGGATCACGATGGAGACGCCGAGGGAAATCAAGAACGATGTAAGCACGTCAACCTCTCGTCGGGAGTTCGGTGTCGCGGGGCATCAAGATAGACGCGAACGGCCCCCGAGTCGAACCCGGGCCGCTCCGCGCCATCATAACTCGTGACGGATCGCCCAGAGATCGGGGAAAAGAGGCTGGAATAGGCTCTGCTTCAGGAATTCGACGCCCGGCGAGCCGCCGGTCCCGCGCTTGGCGCCGATCGTGCGCTCGACGAGCTTCACGTGCCGGTACTTCCATTCCTGGAACCCTTCGTCGAGATCGGTCATCGACTCGAAGAGAATCCCGAGCTCCGGCCGGGTCCGATACAGATCGAGGAGCCCTCGCTGAACGGCCGGATCGGGCGGATGCGCCTCGGTCGCCGGGCCCTTGCGGAGCGCATCGGGGATCGCGACGCCGTGACGCTCGAGGAAGTCGTAGAAGCGATCGACAAGCGACGGCTCGGCGAGGCGCCGCTCGAGGATGGTCCGGGCCTCGGGGCTCGCCGCGTGCGCGAGCATGCGGGGGCGCTTCTGGCCCAGGACGAACTCGAGCTCGCGGAACTGGTACGACTGGAATCCCGACGCCGTGTCCAGCCGGTCGCGGAATGCGGAAAACGACATCGGCGTCATCGTCTCCAGGATGTCGAGCTGGCCGACGAGCGTCTTCATGATCGTGCGCATCCGCTTGAAGGTGTGGATCGAGCCGTAGAGGTCTCCCGCGCTGAAATCCCGCTTCACCTTCTCGACCTCGTGGAGCAGCTCCTTGAACCACAGCTCGTAGACCTGGTGGATCACGATGAACAGCATCTCGTCGTGCTCGGGCGGCGTCGATTGCGGCTTCTGGAGGTCGAGCAGCTTTTCGAGCTGCAGGTAAGAGGCGTACGTCAGCTCGGGCATGGCTATCTCCTCGTCAGGCCGAAGGCGAGCGCTGCAAGCAGCGCGGCGAACACGCTCGCTGCGAACACCGCCACCGCGGTCCACTGCGCCTTCGCCCGCCGGACGGCGTCGGCATAGGGCGTGCGGCTGAACGTGACCATGTAGTAGAGCGGGACGAACCGGCCGGGAAGCAGGCGGGCCAGCCCCTTTTCGATTTTCTTTCCCAGAAGGAACGCACGCGAGGCGGTCTTGTCGCGCATCTCGAAAAAATTTCCGATCGCGAGATCGGCTAGGGCATCCGTGTGCGGCTTTCGCCGCCGCTCATATTCGTGAAGCGCCACCCCGATGTCGTCGGGTGATTCTCTCAGGCACGCATCGAGCACGATGCAATCCTCGAACGCGGCGTTGGCGCCCTGGCCGTAGAACGGCACGATCGCATGGGCGGCGTCGCCCAGAAGGACGGCGCGGTCGCGAAACCGCCAGGGCGCGCATCGGACGGTGACGAGCGACCCGACCGCGTTCAAGAGGAAGTCTTCCTCGAGCGAGGGCATCAGCGGCACCGCGTCGGGAAACATCTCGGCGAAGTACGACCGGACGCGCTCGGGCGTCTCGAGCGATGCGAACGAATGCGCTCCCGTGAACGGCCAGAAGCAGGTGCAGGTGTACGACCCGTCGACGTTCGGCAGCGCGATCATCATGAAGCCGCCGCGCGGCCAGATGTGCAGCGCGTTCCGCTCCATCCGGAAGCTCCCGTCGTCGGCGGGCGGGATGTGCAGCTCTTTGTAGCCGTGCTCGAGATAGGATTGCGCGTACTCGAAGCGGTCGGATTTCTGGAGCGCCAGGCGAACCTCGGAATACGCGCCGTCGGCGCCGACGAGAAGATCGGACGTCGTCGAGGACACCGCGCCGGTCTCGCTGTCGGCGAAGTTCGCCACCGCGTTGTCGAGGTCGACGTCGACGCAGCGCCGTCCGAAGGTGACCTCGACGTTCGGCATCTCTTCCGCGGCCTCGATCAGCAGCCGGTTGAGTCCCGCCCGCGAGACCGAGTGGATGACGTGATGCGATTCGTGCCCGTACGGCTGGAATGTCAGGCGGCCGTCGATCGCGTGGAGCATCCGCCCGCGCATCGGCACCGCGACCTCGAGAAGCTTCCTGTCGAGACCCACGCCCTCGAGCGCCGCGAGGCCGCGGGTCGAGATCGCGAGATTGATCGACTTCCCGCGCCCGCCGGCGCCTTTCCGCGGATCCGGCCGCCGCTCGACGACGCGCACGCGATGGCCGGACCGG
The DNA here is from genome assembly GCA_964647625.1 of uncultured Acidobacteriota bacterium. Taxonomy (GTDB): domain Bacteria; phylum Acidobacteriota; class Polarisedimenticolia; order Polarisedimenticolales; family DASRJG01; genus DASRJG01. The sequence goes on along the minus strand of CAZYHZ010000015.1, from coordinate 75,848 downwards.
CCCAGGAAGACGGCCATGAGCGCGCCGCCCAGGCCCGCGCCGACGATCGTGATCGTGCGAGGGGCGGCCGCCACCGTGCGCTAGCCCGTCAGACCCGCGCGCTGCAAGAACATCGCCGCGCGCCAGACCTCGTGGAACGTGTTGTACAGAGGCACGGGGGCCATGCGGACCACGTCGGGCTGCCTCAGATCGCAAACGATCCCCTGCGCTTCGATCGCCCGCAGCGTCGCCTGCGGATGGTCGAGACACCGAAGCGAAAGCTGGCACCCGCGCTGCGCGGGGTCGGCGGGCGTGATCAGCTCGAATCGCGGGCTCGCCGCGCGCGAGAGCAGCCACCAGAGATACCCGGTGAGCTTCGACGATTTCTCGCGGAGCGCCTCCATGCCGGCCTCGTCGAAGCTCGCGAGCGATGCGCGCAGGGGCGCCATCGCGAGGATGGGAGGGTTCGAAAGCTGCCAGCCGTCGGCGTCCGCGCGCGGCTTGAAATCGCGCTCCTCGTGCATCCGGAACCGCGTCTTGGGATCGTTCCCCCACCATCCGCCGAAGCGCGGAAGCGTGGGATTCGTCGCGTGGCGCTCGTGAATGAAGCAGCCGGCGATCGCGCCGGGCCCGGAGTTCAGGTACTTGTACGAGCACCAGACGGCGAAATCGACGTCCCAGTCGTGAAGACGGAGCGGGACGTTCCCCGCGGCGTGCGCCAGATCCCAGCCGATGACGATACCGCGGCCGTGCGCGGCGCGCGTGATCTCGGCGATGTCGAGAAGCTGCCCGGTGTAGTACTGCACTCCCGGCAGAAGGACGAGCGCGATCTCGCGGCCGTCCCGCTCGATGCGCGCGACGATGTCCTCGGTGCGCAGGAGGTGCTCGCCTTTCCGCGGCGCGATGCGGATCAAGCCGTCTTGGGGATCGATGCCGTGGACTTGCATCTGGCTTTGCGCCGCGTACGTGTCCGACGGGAACGCGCCGTCCTCGATCACGATCTTCCGGCGCTCGCCCTCGGGACGGTAGAACGTGGTCATCATGAGATGGAGGTTCACGGTCAGGCCGTTCATCATCACGATCTCACCGGGGAGCGCTCCGACGAGGCGCGCGCCCGGCTCGCGGAAGATCTCGTGATAGGACACCCAGGGGATGCGGCCGGCAAAGTGTGCATCGACCGCAAGCTGAGCCCAGTCCTGAAGCTCGCGCGCGACGTCCTCTGCGGCCGCCTTCGGCATCAACCCCAATGAGTTGCCGTTGAAGTAGACGACCGGCGCGCCGTCTTTTTCGGGAATCGCGAAGCGCTCGCGGAAACGGGCCAGCGCGTCGGCGCGATCGAGCCCCTTCGCGAAATCTTCGGACGGTTCGAACGCCGCGCTCACGCGAGGAACCGCTCACGGGACAGCGCCAGGAACTCGAGGGCCGTGCCGCACAGCAGGCGGGTCCTCGTGGCGTCGTCGAACTCGGCGATCGATTCGATCAGGCGGCCCGGGACCGCCTCGCCCAGCGGGAACGGGTAGTCCGATCCGAGCGCCACGCGCTCGGCGCCGATCAGCGCGACGAGATAGCGAAGCGCCGCGGCATCGTGCACGAGCGAGTCGACGTAAAACCGGCCGAGGTAGTCCCGCGGCGGCACGGTGTTGTCGATCGCGCACAGATCGGGACGCGAGTCGAACCCGTGCTGCACGCGTCCGACCGTGCCCGGAAACGACCCGCCCCCGTGCGCGAACGCGATGCGCAGACCCGGCAGGCGCTCGAGCACGCCGCCGAAGATCACCGAGCATATGGCGAGAGCGGTCTCGGTGGGCATCCCGACGAGCCACGGCAGCCAGTACTTCGTCATCCGCTCCTTGCCCAGGATGTCCCACGGATGGACGAACACGCAGGCACCGAGATCCGCGGCCGCCTCGAAGATCGGAAAGAGATCCGGGTGATCGAGGCTCCAGCCGTTGATGTGCGTCCCGATCTGCACGCCCTGAAGGGAGAGGTCGCGCATGCAGCGCTCGAGCTCGTAGATGGCGAGGTCGGTTTGCTGCATCGGAAGCGTCCCCAGGCCCGCGAACCGGCTCGGGTTTCCGGCCACGACCGACGCGACGTGGTCGTTGAGCAGCGTCGAGAGATCCAGCGTGTGCTCGGGCTGCGCCCAGTAATTGAACATGACCGGCACGGTCGACAGGACCTGCACGTCGACGCCCGTCGCAGCGCAGTCCTCCAATCGGCGCTTGGGATCCCAGCAGTTGTCGCGGATCTCGCGGAAGAGCGCGCCGTCCAGGATCATCCGCGCGCAGCCCGGCGCGTGGTGGTCGAGCTGGATGAACCCCGGGGTTCCGTACCGCTCCGTGAGATCCGGCAAGTTTTCCGGAAGGATGTGCGTGTGAAGGTCGATCTTCAGCGCGCGATCGGCGGGCGCCAAACCTAGCCCGCCTTCGGCAGCTCTGGTTTCTGCATCACCGTGCCGCACGTGCGGCAGGTGCGCTTCGCCTCGTCCGCGAAGAACCCCTCGATGATCGGCTTGAGCTGCGTGCCCAGGTCCTTGCAGTGGAAGGTCGCATCGTGAAGGAGAGCGCCGCACGTCTCGCAGAACCAGCGGAGATGGTCGATCTCTTTCTGCTCGCGCATACGCTCGACGACCATGCCGACGGTGCCCGCCGGCCGCTGCGGCGAGTGGGGAATTCCGGGCGGGAGGAGGAAGATGTCGCCCTCTTTGATGACGACGTCGTGGGGCTTTCCGTCCTCGATGACCTTGACGACGATGTCTCCCTCGATCTGGAAGAACAACTCTTCGCCGTCTTCGATGTGGTAATCCTTCCGCGCGTTCGGGCCGCCGACGATCATCACTTGGAACTCGGCGTCCTGCCAGATCATCTTGTTGCCCACGGGCGGCTTCAAGAGCTGCCGGTGCTCGTCGATCCAGCGCTTGAGATTGAACGCGGCCAAGGCCATGACCCGACCCTCCGGGAGCCGGGGATTGTAGCGCGAATTCCGGGTCAGTCCTGCAAGTGCTCGACCAGCTTGGGGCGCAGGAACCAGCGCAGCACCGCGCTACCGGCCGCGAGGTCGCGCCATTTGTCGGCGTCGTCGACGAGCGAAATGAGCCCCGCGGTCGGTACGTCGAACGTGCCGGGCGACGTCCCGCAGAGCAGCGCGGCCGCTTCGGCAATGCCGGGGCTGTGCGCGATGACGAGCGCGGCGTCGGCGCTTCCCGGCAGGCGCTTCAGGATCTCGAGCCACGCCTCGCCCGGAGCGTCGTAGAGGGTCCGCTCGAAGTCGACCGCGCCGGCGAAGCTCATCCCTTTCGCCGCGCCCTCGGCGGTCTCCCTCGCACGTGCCGCCGGCGACGAGACGATGACGTCCGGCACCGACGCGAGCTTCGCGATCGCGCGCCCCATCCTCACGGCGTCGTCCTTGCCGCGCGACGTCAGCGAGCGATCGAAGTCCCGCTTGTCGCCGCCGTGCTCGGCCTTCGCATGCCTCATGAGCAGGATGGTCTTCACGGCCCCATCTTAGGGGACAGTCCCCTTTTTCTTACAAATTCAATTCGGGCGCGATTCTCTCTGAGGCGGCCTCGTGAGCGAGCCCGCTCCTTCCTTTGCGGGCGAGCGAGCGCGGAGTGAGCTGCGCGGAAAGTTCCGCAAGCGGCGAACGTCCGCTGAGGAGAGGATCGTGCACGGATTGAATTTGTAAGAAAAAGGGGACTGTCCCCTATCTCCTCAGCGTGACGAGCAGCGCTTCCGGAGCGCACCACAATCGAAGCGGAACGCCGGAGACGCCGAGACCGCGGCTGACGACGATCTGGCCGTGCTCGTGGACGTAGCGGCCGTCGTCGAGGAAGTAGCGGCTCATGCGGACGAGAACAGGGCGGCCCGGGATCCGAATCTGGCCGCCGTGGGTGTGACCCGACAGCGTCAGCGCCACGCCGCGATCCGCGGCATCGAGAGCCGCGTCCGGGTTGTGGGAGATCAAGATCACGGGAGCCCCCGGGGCGACGGCGCGCGCTCGATCGAGCGCGCGCTTCAGATCGGGGCGGCCGAAATTCCAGTCGTCGATGCCGGCGAGCGCGATGCGCGCACCGCCCCGCGTCAGCGCAACCGCGTCGTTCAGGAGCAATCGTGCGCCGCACGACTCGAGGAAGCGCCCCACGCCCTGGACGTCCCGGGTGTAGTGATCGTGGTTGCCGTAAACGGCGAACACGCCGGCCGGTGCCGCGATCCCCTCTATGGCCTCTCTGTGCTCGAGGATCTCGTCGACGCTCGATGTCGCGAGGTCTCCCCCGTGAACAACCACGTCGGCGCCGAGCGTCGCGAGCTTCGCGATCGCGCGGGACACCGCCTCTCCGGACAGGAACGGCCCCGCGTGGACATCCGATACGAACAGGATCGTCAAGCCGTCGAACGGTGCGGGAAGCCCGGGAATCGGGATCTCTGCCGTGGCGATGGTGAGGAATCGATCGAGGATCCAGGAGTAGAGCCACGAGCTTCCGGGAAGGCGCGGCCACATGTGCCGGCTCAGGAACAGGCTTGCCGCCCGCTCGATTCGACGGAACCACCCTGCTTTCGGGTCGAAGTGCGCGCGCGGAACGTGCGAGGCCGCCGGCTTCGGAGGGCCTAAGGGGCGGCGCCGCATGGCAGGTATTATCTCAAGCCGGAAAGCGAGGAGTCTTCGTGGCCACGATCCTGACGCCCACGCCCGATAACGTAAGGCGCGCCGCGGAAGCGCTTCGCCGCGGCGAGCTGGTCGGAATGCCGACCGAGACGGTCTACGGGCTCGCCGCCAACGCGTTCGACGCCGCGGCCGTCGCGCGGATCTTCGCCGCGAAGGATCGGCCGAGCTTCGATCCTCTGATCGTCCACGTCGTCCGGCCGGCCGGTCCGCTCGAGCGCGAGGTGCTCTCCGGGCTCGAGGACCAAGGCGTCGTCGAGATCTCGCGGCTGCCGCAGCTCGCGCGCGAGCGCGCCGACGTCCTCCTGCGCCGGTTCTGGCCGGGCCCGCTGACGCTCGTGCTGCCGCGAGGGCGGCGGATTCCGGACCTCGTCACCAGCGGGCTCGACACCGTCGCCATCCGCATGCCGTCGCATCCCACCGCGCAGGACCTGCTCGCGGTGGCCGCGATCCCGCTCGCAGCACCCAGCGCGAACCGATTCGGCCGCATCAGCCCCACGACCGCGGCCCACGTCGTGCAAGAGCTGGGGGACCGGATCGGCATCGTGCTCGACGGGGGCGCCTCGACGGTCGGCGTGGAATCGACGGTCGTTGCGATCGGCGCCGACGGCACGCTCACGCTCCTAAGGCCCGGCGGAATCGCCGTCGAAGCCATCGAAGCCACCGCCAGCGTGAGGCTTCAGCGCGCGCCCGCCGTCGCCGACCCCGGAAAGCCCGCGGCCTCTCCCGGGATGAGCCGCGTTCATTACGCTCCGCGAACGCCGCTGCACCTGCTGCCGGGCCCGGCGTCGCTGCCGGCGGGTGCGGCGTGCGTCGGCCTCACCGGCGTGTTCGCATCGCCGGACGAGACCGCGCGCGCCGTTCGCGACGTCGAGAAACGATACGGCGCGCGCGTCGTGTCGAAGCCGCTGACCGAGCGCGGCGACCTCGAAGAAGCCGCGCGGAACCTCTTCACGTCGCTGCGCGAGCTCGACGCCGGAGACGTTCCGCTGATCCTCGCCGCGCCGCCCGAAGGGAGCGAGGGGCTCGCTCTCGCCATCGCCGACCGATTGCGCCGCGCGTCGCACTGATGCCCGAGCTGCCCGACGTCGACGTGTACGTCGCGGCCATCGCGGCGCGCACGGTCGGCGGCAGCCTCGAGGGCGTTCGCCTCCAAAGCCCGTTTCTCCTCCGGACAGTGTCGCCGCCGCTCGCCTCGGCGGCCGGGCGGTCGGTCGTCGGCGTGCGGCGCCTGGGAAAGCGGGTCGTCATCGCGCTGTCGGGCGATCTTTTCCTCGCCATCCACCTCATGATCGCGGGGCGGCTCCACTGGAAGCCGAAGGGCACGAAGCTCGCCGGGAAGATCGTCCTCGCGGCGTTCGATTTCACGTCGGGCACGATGACGCTGACCGAGGCGGGAACCAAGAAACGCGCCGCGCTTCACGTCGTCTCCGGCGAAGCCGATCTCGCCGCGCTCGGCCGCGGCGGGATCGAGCCGCTCGACGCGACGCCCGGCGAGTTCCGCACCGCCCTCGTGCGAGAGAACCGGACGCTCAAGCGCGCGCTGACCGACCCGTCGATCTTCAGCGGGATCGGGAATTCGTATTCCGACGAGATCCTGCACGCGGCGAAGCTCTCGCCGACCCAGTTGACGCGAAACCTCGAAGACGACGAGATCGCGCGTCTTCGCGAGGCGACGACGACCACGCTCACCGGTTGGCGCGAGCGGCTGGCGGCCGAGACGGGCGCCGGATTTCCGGAGAAGGTCACGGCGTTTCGCGACGGAATGTCCGTCCACGGCCGCTTCCGTCAGCCGTGCCCCGTGTGCGGGACCCCGGTCCAGCGCATCGTGTACGCCGAAAATGAGTCGAACTACTGCCCGCGCTGCCAGACCGGCGGAAAGCTCCTGGCCGATCGCGCGCTGTCGCGACTTCTGGGAAAGGACTGGCCGAAGACGATCGAAGAGCTCGAGCGGCGCTGAGGTCAGATCATTCGCTTCGTCCGAATCTCCGCCGTCACCGCCTGACCGCTCCGGAGCAGGGCGAGCTTGATCAGCTTGCCGTCTTCCCGCAGCCGGTCGCGCAGGTCCGACAGGCGAATCTCGCTCGCCGGCGTCCCGTCGACCGATTCGATCTCGTCGCCGACCTGGATCCCGGCAGTGTCCGCGGGAGAGCCGTCCAGGATGCGCACGACCGTGATGCGGCGAAATTCGGGAGCCTCCGAGCGGACGCTCAATCCGCTCATGTCGGTCTCGAACGGCTTTCCGAACTCGGGGCCGGGCTCGAGGATCAGCCGCTTGTGCGGGTAGTCCAAGATCAACTTGAACCGGCTGAGCGTTCCGCCGCCGATGTTCCCGACTGTTCCCGGGGCGCTTATCCGCCCGGCGCCCACGCTCTCGATCGCAGCGACGGGCTGATCGATCGAGATTCCACCGACGTCGATCTTTGCGATCCGCGCGAGGCGGACATCCTTGGCGCCGCCGACCCCGCGCGCGGGGACCGTGATCGTCTTCCCGAGGTCGGAGAGGACGCTTTCCTTCTCGACGGTCTCCGCCGACAGGATGAGATTCGACGATGCGCCCGTGTCGATCAGGAACTGTCCCTGGATCGACCGGCCGCCGGGAAGCACCGCGGTGGCGGTCACGTAGGGCAGGTTGTCCTTGAACGTCAACGGAACCGACGTTCCGTTCCCTTTGTACGTGTAGCCGGCCGGATCGAAAAAGTTGAGCTTCTTGTCGGCGTAGTCGATCTCGACGACGCAGCGATCGAGGATGGGGAACCCGAGGATCCCGTCCATCGGGCGCCCGCCCTGCGCGGCGATCGGCGTCAGCGAGAGCGTCGTCATGTGCTGGTCGAGAAGCTTCACGCCGGGAAGCTCGACGTCGACCCCGCGGACGCGCTCTCCGGTCTCGGCTCCACCCGACCCGTAGGAGTGCGACTCGCCGAACGTCTTGATGCCGAGCGACTCGACCGTCTTGGCGTCGAGCACCGACCCACCGGCGCCGCTGTCGAGCACGACGCGCATGCCTTCGCGGTCGTTGATCTTGACGGCCAAGCCGATCAGCTTGTTCGACATCTCGAACGGGATCGACGTCGCGCTCTTCCCGGCGGCGTACCGGACGTCCGGGCCCCGCGCCGCGAGAATCATCACGAAGGACAAGACGAACATCGCTCGCAGGAGCCGCATGAAGGGGCCCTCCTCACGGGGTAATACGCGCGACTCGAAGTCTCGTCGATGTGCAGCGGGGAAGGCCGCGGAAGCCGCAAGGCCGGCCACGGAGCAAGCCTTTCTGTGCCCCACGTGAAGATCACCGGCGGTCCCGTCCAAATCCAATCCCTACACGGCCGCGCCGGAGCATCCGCAATGCTCCGATGCGGGTCCCCGCGACTCAGGTTCGCCGCGACCGGGGGGTTCCGAAGGGACGACGGACCAAGGTCGTGCCGCTCGCAACGAATCAGCTCGTCGAGCTCGACGCGCGAACACGAATCAGGGACACGCGGAAGCCGGCACGCGGGGGGCTCCCGCCGAATCGAGGCCGTAGGATCCCGAGGCGCACGTGCTTTGCGCGCGAACGATGAAGTAGTACCCCTCGCCTGCAGGCGGGTCCGGCCGGCCATCGCCGAAGCTCGTGATCGCGACGTCGTTCGCGGCGCACGTCGCGGTCGTCGTTCCGTTCACCCGCAGGTCGGACAGCGTGGACGACGCGACGTCGTACACCACAGGTCCTCCCGGGGCCGTCCACGTCACCGTCGTATTCGACCGTCCGTCGACCCGCATGCCGTTGATCTCGGGAGGGGACGCAACCGGCGAGCCCGGTTGGCACGCGCCGCCCGCGCACGCGTCTCCCGTCGTGCAGGCGACGCCGCCATTGCACGGACTCCCATCGGCCTGAGAACCACAGGTGTTGGGAGCACACGCGTTTGGCAGTTGCACATCCGTGACGGCGATGTCGTCGAGGTACAGCCCGGCGTAAGTCGCTGCGGAGTCCGACGAGAAACGCCACCGGAACCGAATCGCGTCTCCCGGGCTCAAACCGGCGATCGAATGACACCGGTGGGCGTACGCGCTGACGGTCGCACTGGTCGCGAAGTCGCTGCACGAGCTGCCGCTGCCGTACGGCCCGGTGAAGACGGGCTTGGTGGTTGAGAAACCGCAGGCATTGCCGCCGCTTCCCTGCGAACAGGTCAACGGCTGCCAGTCGCTCGTGGCGTCGGCTGGATCGCAGCCATCGGCAGCGCTGTTGCTGGGAGCCGGGACATCGGCCCAGGCGCCACCGTTGACGGAATACTCGACGGCGACACCGTCCCACTGGTATTCGAGCTGGTGGCGCTCCCAGTACGTCAGGTCGACGCTGGTTCCCGCGGCCGTGAGAGACGTCGTCTGCGTCTCCGTGCAGCTTGCCGATTGGTAGGTGCTGCCCGCCGCGGGGCCGGCGTTGCGGTAGGCATAGGCGCCGCCGGGGGTGTGGTTGGCTCCCGAGTCATTGGCGGTCTTGACGACGCGCCACGCGTGATCGCCGGTGTCGCCCGGGCCGGCGACGTTGAGGAGCAAGAATGCCGTGCCGTCGCCGCCCCCGTCGGTCCAAGTGCCCGGGGCGGATTGCAGGCCCGATGCGTAGGCCGTGCCGGAAACCGTGACCGTGTTCGATTCTTCGTTGCCGCCGCAGTCAGCCGGGTTGCCCGTGCCGATGTCCCTCGCCCGCACCACGTAGTAGTAGGTCGTGCCGCTCGAGAGGTTGTCGGTGTCGAGGTAGGAACTCGGGCCCGGCACGCATGCGGCGATGCGATTCGCAAGTGACGGGACGAAGTCGGGCACGGCCCCGCGAAAGACGTCGTAGCGCAAGTTCCCGGTCTGCGGGCAGTGAGAGGCGCCCGGGGTCCAATTGATCGTCATCCCGCAGTTGGATTGCTGGCCGCTGGCGGCAGAGGTGGCGCCTCCGAACGACGGCGAGAGGCTGCAGGTGCCCGTGGCGGTCGCGCTGACGCACGTTCCGGCCAGTAGCGCCTGGCACCGCCCCGCAGCGTCCGCGGTGGCTCGCACGCGGTACGCGTACGTGATGCCTCCTTGTACGGTCGTGTCGGTGAAGGTGGTGATCGTGCCGACGACCGCCGCCAGCGGACGGTAGAGTCCCTCCACGCCGCACGCGCCCTCCGCGCGCTCGATGGCGTAGCCTCCCGGCGTCGGAGTGATGCCCGTCCAGCTCAGCGTGATCTGGTTGTCGCCGGGAACGACCGGCGTACCCATCTGCGGCTGGAGCGCCGGGCGGGTATTGCACGACGTCGCCGGGCATTGTCCGCCTCCGCTCCCCGACGGGAAGGCGGCGGAGGCGATCCGCGTCGACCAAGCGCTCGGCGCGGTGTCGTACTGGTTGACGTACCAGAACGTGCAGTCATCGAAGGGGTCGATGCTCATGCTGGAGTAATCGCCCCACCGGCTCGTGCTGAGGTTGTTCGCAGTTCCGGTCGCGATCGTCGTCTCGGGCGCGGTCATCGTTCCGGGAGCATCCGCTTTGGCGCGCCCGGTGTAGCGGATGCTGTGATTGTCGCTTCCGTCCGCGGTTCCGGTCGCGCTGTAGCCCACCAGGACGTTCTCCGCGCCGTCCATGGCGACGGAGGGCATCCACCGGCTGCGGCCTGAAGGTACGTCTGCGATCGTGCCCTGTTGATACATGCACGGATAGTTCGGGCACGTCGCGTCGGCGGTGCCTGAAAGGCGAATGTCGTACCAGCGGACACCGGACACCACACCGCTGACGCCGGGATCGACTGAGTGGCTGACGACCAGCGACTCGTGGTCGACGTAGTTGCGGTAGGCCGCGCGGAACATCAACCGGTCGCTGAGCGCGTCGAGGACGTTCGACACACCCGGCTGCGGGATGCACGTGCCCCCGCCGCAGGCGGCGCTCGCCGCTGCCGTGGGCACGATGGCCTGAAGGGTTTTCGAGCTGCTGCCGGCCCCGGAAAAGCTCACCTTCATCCTGTAGATGTACATGCCGTCGTCGTGGAGCGATACGAAGATGCCCGGCGCCAGGGTCGGGGGCACGGCGAACCCGTCGAGATCCGCCGGCATGTGGCCGCCTTCGCTGGGATCTTGGATCACCTGCCAGGTTGCGCCCGAGCTGCCGGCGATCATCTTCGTCCGGTCGAGCGCCGCGAAGATCGCCGCGAACGTCCCGCCGAAGCCGTGCGCCATCATGAAATAGGCGGCGGGCGGCCATACGCCGAAGTGAGGGTAGTCTCCGAACTTGCCGTTGGGCACGGCGAACGCATATCGGGCGTATGTCCCGGTCGCATCCTGGGTCGTCGACAGCGCGACGCACTGGTAGTAGACGCCGTTGGTCGCGGAGGACGTGAACTGCGAGATCAGCCAACGCTTCGCCGTCTTGTCGTAGAGCACGATCGGATCGCCGCTGTTTTGCGTCTGGCACGCGCCGCCGAACCCGCTCCAGAGGGTGTTGATGTTCGACGGGCCGAGAACGGACGTCGCCGTCATCGTCGCCCGGTTCAGCGACCAGATCTGATAGCGCACGTTCACCGTCTCCACGAACTGATTGTTGCCGACCGAGCCGTTGCTGTCGGACGGCGTCCCCCCGCTGATCCCGACGCCGAGGAAATTGAACCCCGTCGTGGGCGCCGCAGGGACCACGCCGTTCGGGGAGAGGGACCGCTCCGTCGTGGGCGCCACTTGGACGACCGGGTCGGGCAAATCGGATCGAACGATGCGCGAGGCGGGTAGCTGCGGGTTGGTCGGCGACTCCTGTTCCTCTTGTTGCTCGCTCGCCGCGGCTGCGGCCATGTCGCGCAGCGGAGCGGAGATGTCGAAGTGCGACGCCGCGATCGAGTAGACGGTCTGCCCCAGCTCGTTATGAAACTCCGTGATCGTATCGAGCTTGGCGCCGCCGTAGTAGGCGTCTCCCGGATCCGGCGGCTTGGCGACGCCCGCCGGGCGTGCCGGCGCCGGCACGCCCGAGGCCTTTTTCGACGATTTCGCCACCGCGCCCTTCGCGTCGGCCGCGAGAAGGCAAATCGAGAGGACCGCCAATGACAGGTTCGAGATCGAGCGCATCGACGATTCTCCCCCGGGTGAGTACGTTGATTTGTTCGGGAAGACAAGGAGTTCCGGCCGGCCCCGCCGAGCTCGCGATTGACCCCGGGGGCCCAGACTCTGTGGCACGAGCGCCGTCCTGATGGTAAATCGTTACGTCGAAACGTGTTTCAGGCCCCGGCAGTCGCGCAGAAAGCGATTTTCGGCGGCGATCGCCTGGGAGGGTCGGCGACATGCATCGGAATCGCCTCGGACCGGTCGCCGCGGCCGTCCTGTCGTGGCCCTTGGCGACGATCGCTCTTGGACAAACGCCAGCCCCCGCCGATCCGCGACCCATCCACGCTCCAAGCGTCGTTGCACGGTCCATCGATCTGGGTCGGTCCGATCCGGCACGGACCCTCCATCTCGCGGTGAGCCTGCCTTACGGAGACCCTCTCGGCATCCAGGCGTTCGTCGACGAGGTGAGCAATCCCGCCGGCCCGGACTACTTGAAGTTTCTGACGCCGGATGAAGTCGGCGCACGCTTTGGCCTGCCACAGGACAGGTTGCAGAGCATCGTGGATTTTCTCAGCGAGTCGGGGTTCAAGATCAACGTGGTCAGCCGGAACCGTCTCAGCATTCTGGCCGAAGGCACGGTGGCCCAGGCCGAGTCGGCGTTTCGCACGACGATCCATGAGTTCCGAACGTCCCGGCCCGACGAACCAGGGAATCCTCGATTTTTCTCCTACACGTCGGACGTCAAGCTGCCGTCGGCGATCGCGCCGTACGTCATCGACGTGGCGGGGCTCGAGAGTTTCACGAAACCCCAGCTTCGCGCATTGACTCCGACGCAAACGCGAACCCTCTACGACCTGGCGCCGCTCTATGGCGCAGGAAGGCAGGGCCAGGGTCGCACCGTTGGGATTTCGAGCTTCGACGGCTTCCGTCTGACCAATGTGCCGCTCTATTACACGCAGTACGGCCTCCCGGCGCCTCCCGGCGGCATCGGCAGCAACGTGACCGTCGTCCCGATCAGCGGCGGCGCCGGTTCCGGCGGCCCCGGGGCGGAGGGCGATCTCGACATCCAGATGGTGCTCGGGATGGCCCCCCTCTGCACGCTTCGAATCTACGACGGTGGATCGGCCGACTATATCGGCGTCCTCACGACGGAGGTGAACGACAACCTCTCCGACATCATCACCGAGAGCTATGGATGGAATCTCGGCTCATCGACGGCGACGGCGGCGCACAATCTGCACTTGTCCATGAGCGCGCAGGGGATCACGTACATGGCGGCGAGCGGCGATTCGGGCGCTACGCTCGAGCCGTATTCGTACCCCGACTACGACCCCGAAGTGATGATGGTCGGGGGCACGATCGCCTCGGTGGACGGCTCCGGTGTGCGCACGTCGGAGGTGGCCTGGAACCTTTCCAACGGACAGGGCGGAGGCGGCGGCTGGAGCAACAATGGCGCAACGTTCAACATCTTGCCGTCGTGGCAGCACGGCACGAACGTGCCGACGACGATCAATCATCGACTCGTTCCGGACGTTGCGCTCCATGCCGGCGGTGCCGGCGCCTACACCTTTTATTTCAACGGCGCGCTCACCAGCGGCTATGTCGGGACGAGCTTCGCAAGCCCTGTCTTCGCCGGCTCGCTCGCCGTCGTGGAGCAAGAGCTGATCGCGCGGGGTGGGTTGCCGCCCAACGCCGCGGGAAAGCAGCGCTACGGCCGCCTCCAGGACCTGCTCTACGCGCAAAACGGCCGCTCCGACGTTTGGTTCGACGTCACGTCGGGCAGCATCGGCACGCTGCCGAACGGCTCGCAAGCCAATGCGGGCCCCGCGTGGGATTTCGCCACCGGTTGGGGTGCGATCGACTTCAACGCCTTCGTGACAACCCAGTTGTGCTCGACGGATGCTCAGTGCGACGACCACAACGTGTGCACGGACGACAGCTGCTCCGCCGGCACGTGCTTGCATGCCCCCAACACCAGCTCGTGCGACGACGGCAACCCGTGCAACACGGGTGACTTCTGCTCGGGCGGGATCTGTCGGCCCGGCTCGGGGACCATCGACTGCCACGACGACAATCCGTGCACGGACGATTCCTGCCTGGCATTCGTGGGTTGCCACCACGTCAATAATTTCGCGGCGTGCAGCGACGGGAGCGTTTGCACGGTCAACGACAGCTGCTTCAACGGAGCGTGCGTGCCGGGGCCGGCGCTCGTCTGCAACGACGGCAACACGTGCACGACCGACGGCTGCAATCCGACGACCGGTTGCGTTTACACGAACAACACGAATCCCTGTGACGACGGAAACGCTTGCACCTCGGGCGACGTCTGCGCCGGCGGCTCGTGCCGCGGCACCACGATCGTCTGCAACGATGGGAATTCCTGCACGACCGACAGTTGTGACCCGTCGACCGGCTGCGTCTTCACCAGCAACACGAACCCGTGCGACGACGGAAACCCATGCACGAGCGGAGACGTCTGCGGGCCGCGGTTTGCCGAGAGCTTCGACGCGACCCCGGCCCCGGCCCTGCCCGCCGGCTGGGCGTCCTCCGTGGTCGGCTCCGGGGGGGTCTGGGTCACCCACAACGCGAGCAGCGAGTCGGCGCCGAATTCGGCATTCGGAATGGACAGCGACGCGGTCGGCGACGAGGTCCTGGATTCGCCCCCGATCCTGATCAGCTCGGCCGCTGCGACGCTGACGTTTCGCAATCGGTGGAGTTTCGACGACCCCGACAATTGCTTCGACGCGGGAGTGCTCGAGATCAAGGTCGGGGCGGGCTCGTATGCGGACATTCTGGCGGCCGGCGGGAGCTTCGTCACGGGGGGCTATACAGGCACGGTCAGCCCGGACTATCAGAATCCGCTCGGCAATCGTTCGGCGTGGTGCTCCACCTCACCAGGTTATCCGGCGTATCTCACGACGACTCTGAACCTCCCGGCCGCCGCCGCCGGGCAGACCATTCGCCTGCGATGGCGGCTCGGCAGCGACACCTCCGGCGCTACGGTGGGCCAGGACGTCGATTCGATCGTGATCGCCGATCCCGTGAACACCTGTCAGGGCGGGCCTGCGATCAGCTGCAGCGACGGCGATCCATGCACCGACGATTCGTGCAATCCGACCACGGGCTGCGTTCACACGGTCATCGCGACTCCTTCGGAAGTTCAAAACCTGAGCGTCGCTTCCGACAAGTCGACCTATGGTTGGTCCGCGGTGGCGAACGCAGCGTTCTACGACGTCGTGCGCGGCAGCACGGGAGCGTTTCCGGTGGGTCCGGGCGGTGGCGACGAATCCTGCTTCGACAACCTCGCCGGGACGACGCTCACGGACGCCACGGTTCCGGCGCCCGGCAGCGGGTTCTGGTATCTGTCGCGGGGAGAGAACTCCTGCGGGATCGGAACGTTCGGAACGCATAGCAACGGGTCGCAGCGCACCACGACAACCTGTCCGTAATGAGGCCGATCGCCATCATGTCGGATCTCCAGACAACGGCTCGCGTTCGTGCAGGTTTGTTACTTCACTCGCCCTTTCAGCACGTCAATCCCCTGCCGGAACGTGACGTCCGTGGGGATATCGGCGCTCTGGAGCCGGGCGAGGTCCGCCGCCAGCGTCTCGTCGATCGAACCCGCCTTCGGCAAGAATCCGACGACGCCGTCGTAATCGCCGTTTCCCTGGAGGGTGAGGAGCTTCTCCGACATCGCGTTCATCGCGTCGCGCATCTTCTCCGGATCGACACGGTAAGTGCCGGTCGCGGGATTGCGCGAGAACGCGCCCCGATCCCGGAAGAATAAGAACTGCGCGAGGTTGGCCCGGCCGTGGGCGTCCGCCGCTCCGAAGCGGACCGAGCGGAATAGCCCGGCCAGGAACGTGACGAAATTGTCCGTGACGTCGCCGGGCAGCTCGCCCTTTTCCTTCAGCTTCGTGACGAGGTACAGCCCGAGGACGTCGGCCTTGCCTTCCTCGATCGCTCCCGCCTGCTCCTTCAACGCCGCGCGCACGGGCCCCTTCCCGTTGATGGTCTGCTTGATCCCGAGGCCGTGCGCGACCTCGTGGAACATCACGTTCTCGAAGAACGCATCGAACTTGACGTGTCCGCGCTCGTCCTCGGCGATCAGCCGATCGGCGATGGGGCGCAGGATGACGTCGAACTTCGCGCGCATCGCGTTCTTGAGCTGGAGGCGGCGGGTTCCCTTCTGGAGCTGGACCTGCTCGTCGTTCGGGAGGTTGATCGCGATCGTCTTCGAGCCCGCGTTGCAGTCTCCGGCGTAGTAGACCGCGTCGTACGCGTTGAGATCCGAATCCGTCCCCGGCGTCTCCTTCTTGTACTCCGGAGGCACGGGCAGGCCGCGCTGCAGCTCGGGAAGGAAGCGGGCGAGCTTCGTCAGGCGCTCGCTCCACTGTCGATCCTTGAGGAGCACGTAGCCTTCGTGAGTGGTCCTGATCCCCTCGAGGTGGTCTTCGTAGTTTTCGATCGGGCCGATCACGACGTCGAGTCCGTTCGACTTCATGTCCATCCACGCCAGATCGCTCGGCCGGTAGTCGTCGGTTTCGAGCGCCTTCGCGCGAAGCTCCAGATAGGTGCGAAGACCGGGATCCTCCGCGAGGGCGGCGGCCTCGCGAAGCTTCGCCGCGGCGCGGCCGATCTGCTCGGCGAAGGCGGTGTGATACGGCACCGCGGTCAGCTTTCCGTCACCAGTGCGCCGGACGATCGAGTAGGTGCCCTTCAATTCAGGCAACGTGCCGGCCGCGGCGTCGAGCTCGTCCTTCGTGATGTCCGCGGGGTAGAACCCGGCTCCCTTCGGCTTCTCGGAGACACCGGGCAGGAAGGGAGCGTTGTTCTGGAGCCGGTCCCACGGGCCGTAGTTGATCTCGACGAACCGGCGCGTCGCAGGGTCCGCGATCCCCGACAGCAGCTTGTCCTTGTCACCGTACGCCTCGAGCCAGAAGATGGCATCCATCTCTCGGCAGGCGTCGATGAGGAGCGGCACCATCGCCCGCTCCGTGTCCGAGAGGGCCGCGTAGAGATCGGACGTCAGCGCGACCTCCGCGTACTTGCTCCTTTGCGGCGTCATCGGCTTGGCCTCCGGAGGGGCGGGTTTCGCCGTGCAGGCGACGGCGGCGAACAGGAACGCGCACGCAGCACCATGTACGATCGATTTCATCGCGGCCTCCGCCGAATGATGCTATCAGCCCGCGCGTTTCCAGTGGACAATGCCGAAACGAAACCGGAGGACGAGGGATGGGCGAGGAGAGCACTCTGTCCTGGCACGAGCTGGGGGACGTCAAGGAGCTGTCGAGCAAACCGCTCCGCCAGATCACGATCGGGCGGACGAAGATCGCCCTGAGTTTTGTCGACGGACGGTTCGGCGCGATCTCCGGCGTGTGCAACCACGTCGGCGGCCCGCTCGGCGACGGGCACTGCGACGACGCCGGGTACGTCGTCTGCCCGTGGCACAACTGGAAGTTCCACCGCGTCACGGGCGAGGGCGAGCCGGGATTCGAAGCCGACCGCGTGCCGCGTTTCGAGCTGAAGGAAGAAGGCGGCCGGCTGTTCATCAACTTGAACCCGGCGACGACGCGCAACAAGCTGCCGCACGACCCGCATCCCCTCTCGCGGAAGCTCGAGCGCGCGCCCGGCCGTGTGCGCGTGCTCGGCCTGTCGACGACTGCGATGGACGTCCTGAACCCGCGCTATTCGACCTCGGATTGCCTCCTCGACGTCGCGATCGAGCATGCCGCCGATGCGCTCGATTGCGAGACGAAGACGATCCGCGTCCGCGACCTGAAGTTCCGGCACTGCGAGGGGTATTACTCGAAATCCGCGCAGGCCTGCACGTGGCCGTGCTCGATCACCCAGATGGATGCCGCCGACGAGATGACCGAGATCTACGAAGGGCTCGTCTTCTGGGCCGACGCAATCATCGTGGCGTCCCCCATTCGCTGGGGATCGGCGAGCTCGCTGTATTTCAAGATGATCGAGCGGATGAACTGCATCCAGAACCAGATCACCATCCGGGACAACGTCCTCATCCGGAACAAGACCGCGTCGTTCATCGTGACCGGCGGCCAGGACAACATCCAGGCCGTCGCCGGGCAGATGCTCGTGTTCTTCACGGAGCTCGGCTTCGACGTTCCGCAGTTCCCGTTCATCGCGCACAGCCGCGGCTGGTCGGCCGAGGACATGGAGCGGAACGTCGCGTTCGTGCAGCGGTCCCCCGCCCTGCGCGAGGGCGCGCGCGCCCTGGCGGAGCGCACCGTCGAAAAGGCCCGTGCGCTGATCGCCGAGCCGCCTGTCGCCAAGACCGAGCGCGCCGGGCGAAAGGCCCACAAGATGGAAATCCTCGAATTGGATTGAACGGTCCGTGACATAATGTTCGGTCCTGCTCCGGAGGATGCGCGATGATCGCCCGAACTTGGCACGGACGAGTGATAACCGCCAAGGCCGACGGGTACTTGGCTCACCTCAAGCGAACCGGGCTGTCCGAGTTCCGCTCGACCCCCGGCAATATGGGTGTCTACGTCTTGCGCCGCGATGAGAGCGGCGTGACCCATTTCACGGTCACGACGCTGTGGTCGTCGATGGACGCCATCTGCAGCTTTGCCGGCGAAAACCCCGAACGCGCGCGGTACTACGCGCAAGACGACGAGTTTCTCCTCGAGCGCGAGCCGACCGTCACCCACCACGAGGTGCTGATGGCGATCACGGGGCCGCCGACGTCCTGACCCCTACATGACCGGGTGAGCCGCGCCCGACGCGATGCTCTCCTCGAGCAGCTCGCGAATGCGGCGCTCGGACTCCATCGCCTGGATCTCGATGGCCCGTTGAAGCTCTCTTTGCGCGTCGGCGAGCGCGTCGAGGCGCGGGCTGAGCTGCCTCTCCCTCGCGCCCTCCACGGCCAGCCGCTCCGCCTCGGCGGCCTTCTGCGCGGCACGCTCGGCGTCCACATCGGAGGCTTGACGCGACATCTCTTCGGCCTGCTTCGAGATCGCCTTCATCTCGGCCTCGATCATGCGGCGCTTCTCATCCGCGGCCAGGGCGTGCCGCGCGGGATCCATCGAAGCGGAGTGAAGCACGGCGGGATCGCGGACGACGTATTCACGGCCATCCTGGCGGAACCAGAGCATCGGCTCGTCCTTGCCGTCTCGGAGCGATTGCGCGCGGGCGAGATCTTCGGGGGAGCCGTTCATCGTGACGGAGCTGGCATCGTGAAACAGCACGTACGCGTCCTTGACCGCGGACTCCTTCGTGGAGGCGCCCGCCGCCTGCGGCGAGCGCGCGGACAGGCGCACGGGAACGAGGATGAGCGCCGCCGCGAGAATCAGGAACGACCAGCGCACGACGCGCGAGGTCACGGGCTTTTCGGAGTGCTGGAGCATGCGCAGTCTCCTTCGGAGTTGGAGGAACGTGGACGAGACGCCGAGCGCGGCCGCCGGAGCGCCGCCGCCGGCGCCGAATGCGAGAAGCACTCCTCCGTACAAGTCGGGCGCGACACCGAGCCTTCGCACGACCTCGGCATCGCACGCCTGCTCGCGCGCCAGCGCGTACTCGCGAGCGGCGATGTGCGCTGCCGGGTGGAAGAACAGAACGCGCGACGCGATGGCCGGAATCCATCCGAGCACGAGGTCGCACCGTAGGACGTGAACGAGCTCGTGACAGACGACCATTTCCAGCCGGTCGGCCGGCCACCGGGCGGCATCGGCGGGCAGGAGGATCGTCGGGCGGAAGATCCCCGCGACCTGCGGGGATCGGACCTCACCGGAAAGCCGCAGGCGCGGACGGCTCGTACGGCCCGCGGTGGCGGACGCCCGCGCGAGGGCGTCCGTGATGAACGTTCCGGCCGGCTCCGCCCGCCGGATCAAGCCCCGCATCTGGACCGCCCGCGCGACCAGCAGTGCCAACGCCCAGAGCGCACCGCCGGCCCACGCCGCAACTGCGAGTTCGCGCCACGCAAAACCCGCCGCTGCCGGATCGCCCGTCGCGGTGACGCTCCCGGTGAACGCGGCGGCGGCCGCGACAATCGGGCCCGGGGACGCCGGCGGAAGCACGGGCAGGACGATCGGTCCGACGCCGGCGAGCGCCAGCAGCATCTTCAAGCAGACCAGCCACCAGACGGCCGAGCGCAGCTCGGGCGTGCGGCGCGCCAGCGCGATCGAAACGAACCCCGCGATCGCCGCGGAGATCAATCCGTCGATCGAGCACGCGGCGAGCCGCGCGAAGATCGCATCGGTCGCGGAGATCATGCCGGGCGGCCTTTCGAGCGCAGCTTCTTGACCAGCCGCTCGAGCTCGTAAAGCTCGGTGTCCGAGAGCTGCTCGCTGTCGGAGAGATAGGCGACGAACGGCGACACCGACCCGGCCAGCGTGTTCTCGACGAACGCCCGCACGACGCCCGACAGCAAGGTGTCCGCGGCCTCGAGGGACGTATAGAGGTAAACGCCGCCCGTACGCTTGCGTGTGAGGCGCCGCTTCGCGCGCAGGCGCTCCATCACCGTGAGCACCGTCGAGCGCGCGAGCCCGCGGGGCGCGCCGAACCGCTCCACCGCCTCGGCAACGGAGACCGGGCCGTTTTCGGCGACGAACTTCAGAAGGGCCAGCTCTTGATCGCCCAGCGTTCCGGCCATCGGCGCTCTCCTTGAACTACAGATGTAGTCAGCTTACGGCTGACTACACCTGTCGTCAAGGGGAGAGGCCGAGAAAACTACGGGAATCAGATCGACCCGCCGGGCGCCACGATCGAGACGGAGCCACCGGAGGTATGGACGTAGAGCGACTCCCCGCCCTTCCCGAGCGTCCCTCGGATCGCCGATCCGCTGATTTTTCCGACGACCTTCACGGGGATGTCGGTCTTCACCGAGCCGCCGGAGGTCGAGGCATCGATCGAGAGATCCACGTTGGGATCGACCTCGACGGTGATTCCGCCGCCCGAGCTTTCGATCTTGCCGCCGTGCGCGTTGCCCTTCGCGAACTCGACCTCGACGTGGCCGCCCGACGTACCCGCGTCGACGCGACCCTTGGCGCCGCGGACCTCGATGTGACCGCCCGACGTCTCCGCCGAGAGGTTGCCTTCGACGCCCTCGGCCTTGATGTGCCCGCCGGAGGTTTCGACCTTGGCCGTCCCCCCGATGTTCTTGAGCGAGATGTGCCCGCCGGAGGTTTCCGCCGTCAGGTCGCCTCGAAGATCGTTGACTTCGATGTGCCCACCCGACGTCCTGACGTTCGCGTCTTCCGAGAGCGACGACACGCTGATGTGGCCGCCTCCTGTGCGAAGGTCGGTCTTCGTTTTTTCCGGCACCTCGATCTTGAAGGCGAGCCTCGAATCGTGGAACCAGCCCGACCAATCCGTGAGGGAGTCTTTCTTCTTGAGAGTGATGCGGACCTCGCCCGGCAGCTCCTCGGCCTTGAAGTCGAACCGGGATTCGAGATCGTCTCGATCGGAGGTCAACACCACGTGGGCCCCCGACGAGCTACCGCCGGTCACGGTGACGCTGCCGGCGTCCGAGACGACGGTGAGCTTTCCGCCGGAGGCCAGCTTCAGGTTCTTCTCGATGCGGGATTCCGCCAGGGCGGGAAGCGAGCAAAGGACGGCGGCCGCAGCCGCGACGACGAAGATTCGACGAAATGCTGGGTTCATGAGTGGCCTCCTCGTGGGAGGAAAACGAGGCCACCGCGGGGAGGGTTTCAGGAAAGGGACTTGGCGACCGCTTCGAGCCCTCGAACAACCAGCCGGATGGTGATCAGGTCCTCGTCGCCCTCGGGATAGAACAAGCCTCCGCAGACGGGCGCGCCCTCCGACGCCGAGGTGACGTGCATGACCAGGAGATCGCCGCGAAAGGTCTTTTTCGCGACCCTGGCCTCGATCCCTTTGACGATGTCCCCGATCTCGATGGTGTAAAGCTCCTCGGGAAGGACGATCGACATCCCCGACAGGCTGATGTCCCGCATCCGGGACTCGAGCCGAGGCCCGTTTGGCGGGGGGTACGGGAACTGGACGGCCGCCCCCGAGTCGGCGGACAGCGAGTACCGGTTTTGGAGGCGTCGATTCCTGAATACGGGTGTGATTCTGGGCTCGCCCATGGCCAATTCCCCTCGCAGATCCCGCCTCCCCCGGCGGGGCGCGACAGAATATGGGTCCCGACACCCATTCGGTCCAGGAGCCCCCCCGGCCGGTTTGCTGTTACCCTGGCCGGTAGATGAGCCGCCCCCCCCTGGCTTCAGGACTCGTTGCTGTCGGACTGGCCGCGCTGCTCGCGGGGTGTTCGTCGGGGCAGGAAGGAAACCGCGGCTCGCTCGTCGTGAAGCTCTCGGCGTCACGGACCGAGGCCGCACCCGAGATCGCCGCAGCGACCGTGAGGATCTCGGGGATCGAGGCACGGCGCGCCGACGGAACGTGGGCCCCCGTCCAGAACGGGCTGCCGGTCGACGTCGACATCATGTCGCTCTCGCGAAGCGGAACGGTCCTTTCGCTCCCCGCCGACCTGCTTCCCGAAGGCCACTGCACCGCGCTTCAGCTCCGGCTGACCTCGCTGGCCGTGGCCCTTGCAGGGGAAGGCCGCAAGAACATCACCGCGCCGGGAGCCGGGTGGACCGCCATCGTGCCGGTGGATTTCGCGGTCGACGTCGACCACTCGACGACCGTCGGATTGCTGATCTCTCCCGACCGCTCGATCCGGCGCGTCGGCGACGATTTCGAGTTCGACCCGGATCTCGAAGTCCGCGGCGTGGATCGCGAATAAGGGGACTGTCCCCGTTCGCCTAAGCCCACCAGGGCGACAAGCGGTTGGCCGTC
>CAZYHZ010000015.1:50837-53308 GCA_964647625.1 uncultured Acidobacteriota bacterium | reverse complement strand
AAGGGGACTGTCCCCGTTCGCCTAAGCCCACCAGGGCGACAAGCGGTTGGCCGTCGGACCCGGAAGCGTCGCGTAGTGCGACACGTCATTGAACAGGATCAATCGCGCTTCGGCACCCGCCTTCATGTCGAGGATGCTCAGGCCGCACGGACTCATGTCGAGGCGGTCGCGATAGCCTCGCAGCTCGATGCCCAGAAGCTGGCTGACGATCAGGCGAATGGTCGCCTTGTGGGAGACGACCAGGATCGAGCCCGCCCGGTGACGCTCGACAAGCGCGAGAAAAGCGGGCAGTGCTCGAGCGAGCACCTCGAGCCCGGTCTCACCGGCCGACGGCGCGAACGTGACGGGGTCGCGCTCCCACCGCTCGTACTCGTCCCGAAACTCCCGCTTGACGTCCTCGCGGGTCTTCCCCTCCCAGTGACCGTGATCGGTCTCGCGCAAGCCGTCGACGGGCGTCACGGTGAGCGCGCGGGCGCCGACGATGGCCGCGGCGGTGTCCATCGTCCGGGACATCGGGCTCGCGTACGCCGCCGCAAGCGGCTCGCCCGCCAGCCGCTGACCCAGCCGCCTGGCCTGCTCGCGGCCCTCGTCCGAAAGCTGTGCATCGGTCGCCCCCGCGTAGCGGTCTTCGGCCGACAGGACGGTCGCGCCGTGCCGGACGATCAAAACCCTTGTGGCCATGGGTGCCCCTTCCCTCAAACCGAGCGATTCCAGATGGTTACAGCCCGAATTCGATCATAGGACGGGCTTCGCCGGGCGCCGTACCTATATTGGATTTCGTGCACGACTTGAAGACCGAGGCGGAGGCCCACGGTCCGCCGCCCCTATTGCCCTGGATCAACGGCGAGCCCGGCGTCGGCGCCGGCTCCCGGCTGGTCGACGTCAATCCGTCGACCGGCGAGCCGATCGCGTGGGTGGCGTGCGCCGATGCGGCGGAGATCGAGGTCGCCATCGAGACGGCCGCGTTCGCGGCCAAGCTCTGGCGCGGGGCGCCTTTCGAGGAGCGTGCCCGCCGGCTGCATCGCCTCGCGATCTGCGTGCACGAGCAGGCCGAAGGGCTGGCGAGCCTCATCGCGCTGGAACAGGGGAAGCCGTTCGCCGAGGCGATGGCTCTCGAGATCCTCCCCTGCCTCGACCATCTGCGATTCCTGTCGCTCAATGCACGGGACCTGTCGCGCGGCGAGCCGATCGATCCCCGCCATCCCGTGTACGCGCACAAGCGCGCGCTCTATCTGTACGACCCGCTGGGCGTCGTCGCCCTCGTGACCTCGTCGTCGCTCCCCTTCGCGCAGCCTCTGATCCAGGCCGCTTCCGCACTGGCGATGGGAAACGCCGTCGTGCTCAAGCCCTCGGAGCTGACGCCTCTCACGGCGCTTCGCGTCGGCGAGCTGTGCGCCGAGGCGGGCTTCCCGGCGGGTCTCCTGAACATCGTCCCGGCGACCGCCACGGACACGATCCGGCTGGTCTCACACGACAAGGTGGCGAAGGTGTTCGTCACGGGGACTCACGAGACGGGCCAGGGCATCATGTCCGCCGCAGCCTCGGCGCTCCGGCCGGTCGTGTTGAGCTTGAGCGGAAAGCACGCGGCAATCGTCGCGGCCGACGCGGACGTCGCGCGCGCCGCGCGCGGCATCGTGTGGGGCGCCCTGGCGAACGCCGGCCAGAACTGCGGCTCGGTGGAGCGCGTGTTCGTCGAGGATCGCGTGGCGGCGAAGTTCGTCGAAGCGGTGCTGGCCGAGGTCGATCGCGTGCGCATGGGCGATGCGCTCCAGACCGACATCGAGGTCGGCCCGCTCGCCTCCGAATCGAGACGCCAGACGGTTCACGAGCAGGTCAGCGAGGCGGCGCTCTTCGGAGCCCAGGTGGCACGCGGCGGGCAGATTCCCGCGGGGCCGGGGTTCTTCTATCCGCCGACCGTGGTGCTCGATCCGCCGGAAGGCTGCCGGCTGTTGCAGGAAGAGACGTCGGGGCCGGTGATCCCGATCGTCTCCGTCGAGAGCGTCGAGCAGGCAATCCACCGCGCGAACGACAGCGCATTCGCCCTGACCGCGAGCGGCTGGACTCGCTCGGAGGACACGGCGGAACGTCTGATGGACGGCCTGCAAGCCGGTGTCGTCACGATCAACGACGTGCTCTATGCGTACGGCGAGCCCGCCGCGACCTGGTCCGGGTTCAAGCGCAGCGGCTTGGGAGCGAGCCATGGGCTGTCCGGTCTGAAGGAGATGAGCCGGCGCCGATTCGTCTCGTTCGACGGCCGCGCGAGCGAAGCTCCCGCCTTCGCGTTTCCTTATGACACCGCCGCGGCCAAGATGGTGGGGGCCGTCTCCGACGCCCTGCACGCGAAATCACGCCTGAATCGCGCGATCGGGCTGTTGCGTCTCGTCAACTCGAAGCGCTTCCGCTCGCGCGTCCCGTG
Organism: uncultured Acidobacteriota bacterium; assembly: GCA_964647625.1. Classification (GTDB taxonomy): domain Bacteria; phylum Acidobacteriota; class Polarisedimenticolia; order Polarisedimenticolales; family DASRJG01; genus DASRJG01. The sequence continues at coordinate 50,892 of CAZYHZ010000015.1, read as the reverse complement.
GCGCTCGTTCCTGCTCGCGCGCAAGTCCGGCCAGCCGAGTTAGGAGTTAGGGGAC
>CAZYHZ010000015.1:0-50737 GCA_964647625.1 uncultured Acidobacteriota bacterium | reverse complement strand
AGGGGACTGTCCCTTAGTCGTCGATGGTTTCGTAGAGCGCCCGGAGCGGCACGAGCGTCTCGACGATCCGCGTGCTGAGTTGGGGCGAAGCGATGAGCTCGCGCGATTCGGGAAGGTCGAAGCGGCGGCCGATCTCCCACCATACGCCGCGGCGCTTCACCTCGGCGAATGCGCCCTCCCAGTCGCTCGTGCTCTCGAACACGAGATGCGACCCTTCGGGCCACGGCGCAGCGGCATAGACCCGGAACGACAGTCCGTTCGCCGAGGCGGCGTCGGTGAGGGCCCCGTGGAGCCCGGCGACCCGCGCGCGGAACTCGAACCGGCCGAAACCGTCGGCCGCGGTGTCCCACGCCAGGCGCGCGGCGACGAAATCGGCGTGCACCCCGATGTTGAGCTGCGGCCCCGCCTGGTAGCCGTGCGGGAGCGTCGAGAGAGCGAGCCACGTGCAAAAAGGGACGTAGCCCTTCGGCCAGTTGAGCTGCGGCAGGTGCGCGTGAAACGGCCGGCGGGCGCCGTCGTTCAACGCGAGCAGAAGGTCTTCGGACAGGAGCTTCAGCCCCGGATGGAAGGCCGCGATGATCGCCCGGCGGCGTTCGTCCCGGTCCCGGACGCTAAACGCCTCGAACGCGTCCGAGGGAAAACCCGTAAACGCCGGCGGGGGCGGCAAAAGCATGATTCGATCCTAAGACATCTCGCAACGGAGCGGCCCGCTGGGTTAGCGTAAGGGCGCACGGCCGACGTCGACCCCTTCGGGAGGATCCATGACGCGTACATCTCGAATCGTTCTCCTGGCGATCGCGCTGATCGCCGCCGCCGGGCGGACCTCCGCCCAGGATCTCGCCGCCTTCGAGAAGAACCTGACCGTTCACAAGCTGCCCAACGGCCTCACGGTGTTGATCTACCGGCGGCCGGTGGCCCCGGTCTTCTCGTTCTTCACGTACGTCGACGTCGGGGCGGCGCAAGAGGTGCCGGGAATCACGGGCCTCGCCCACATGTTCGAGCACATGGCGTTCAAGGGGACGAGCGTGATCGGCACGAAGGACTTCGAGGGTGAGAAGGCCGCGCTCGCCAAGGTCGATGCCGCGTATCACGCCTTCGACGCCGAGCGGCGGAAAGCCGGGGGGCCGGATCCGGCGAAGCTCGACTCCCTCAAGCAGGCGTTCAAGGACTCGCAGGAAGCCGCGGACAAGTACATCGAGAAAAACGAGTTCAGCCGGATCGTCGACCGCGCCGGCGGCGTCGGCATGAACGCCTCGACCAGCTCCGACCAGACCGTCTACTTCTTCTCGCTCCCCGCCAACAAAGTCGAGCTGTGGGCCTACCTGGAATCGTCGCGATTCCTGGACCCCGTCTTCCGCGAGTTCTACAAGGAGCGCGACGTCGTGATGGAAGAGCGGCGCCTGCGCACGGAGAGCACGCCGGGCGGACGCCTGAACGAGCAATTCACGGCGACCGCCTTCATCGCGCACCCGTACAAGCAGCCGGTCGTCGGCTACATGAGCGATCTCATGTCGTTCACGCGCGAGGACGCGGAGGCGTTCTACAAGAAGTACTACGTCCCGTCGAACATGACGATCGCCATCGTCGGAGACGTGAAGGCCGAAGAGGTCATCCCGATCGTCGACAAGTACTTCGGGCGGCTTCCGGCGGGCGAGAAGCCCGACTCGCTGCGCACGGTCGAGCCTGCGCAGACGGCGGAAAAATCGATCGTGCTGACCGACCCGTCGCAACCGGTCTACATGGAGGGTTACCACCGCCCCGACATCACGTCTCCCGACGACCCCGTGTACGACGTCATCGACGACGTGCTGTCCTCCGGCCGCACGGCGCGCCTCTACAAGGACATGGTGCGGGACAAGAAGATCGCGGCGAACGCCGGCGTCATCGACGGGATCCCGGGAGCGAAGTACCCGACGCTCATCGCCGTGCGGGCGGTGCCCACGCCGGGCCACACGAACGCCGAGATGCAGGCCGCGATCCGCGAGGAGCTGGAGCGGCTCAAAACCGAGCCGATCACGGACGACGAGCTGAAGATGGTCAAGACGCGGGCGAAGGCCGACCTGATCCGCAGCCTCGGCAGCAACGCGGGATTGGCACGGCAGCTTGCGGTCACCCAGGCCCGCCGCGGAGACTGGCGTGACATGTTCCGCTACCTCGATCGCCTCGACAAGGTGAACAAGGACGACGTGATGAAGGTCGCGAAGTCGACCTTCGTGGCCACGAATCGCACGGTGGGAATGATCGAGCACGCAGACGGCCCCCGGGGCGGGAAGTGAGGAGAGCCGCGATGAAGATCACGCCCGTCAGCCGAATCGTTCTCGCCGCCCTCACGGCGGCTTCGTTCTTCCCGCCGGCGGCCGCGCAGGCCAAGCGCTACACCGAGATCAAATCGCCGCCTCTGCCGGCGTTCGTCGTCCCGAAGCCCGAGACCTACACGCTCGGCAACGGACTTCGCGTCTTTCTGATGGAAGATCACGAGATTCCGGTCATCAACGTCCGGACGATCGTGAGGACCGGCGGCTTTTACGAGCCGCAGGACAAGATCGGCCTCGCCCGCATCACCGGGACCGTGCAGCGGACCGGCGGCACGTTGTCGATGCCGGGAGACAAGATCGACGAGTACCTCGAAGCGCGCGCCGCCTCGGTCGAGACCGGCATCGGCGGCGATACCGGCACCGCCACCATGAACTGCCTGAAGCAGGACTTCGACGACGTCTTCAAGGTGTACGTCGACGTTCTCCGCAACCCGGCGTTTCCGGACGACAAGCTCGAGCTGGCAAAGGTCCAGGCCGGAGCCGGCATCGCCCGCCGCAACGACAACGTCGGGGCCATCACCGGGCGCGAGATCACGCGCCTGGTCTACGGCCCGGACTCGCCTCTCGCATCCCTCGAGGAATACGCGACGATCGACGCCATCAAGCGCGAGGACCTCGTCGCCTGGCACAAGAAGTACTACCAGCCGAACAACATGATGCTCGGGGTCTCGGGCGATTTCGATCCGAAGGTGATGCGCAAGGCGATCGATGCGGCGTTCGGAGCGTGGCCCAAAGGGCCCGCGTTCGAGCCTCCCAAGGTCGCCTACAGGACAAACGCGAATCCGGGCGTGTTCTTCATCGAAAAGCCTGACGTCACGCAGGTCAACATCGCGATGGCGCACCTCGGGATCGAGCAGACCAATCCCGATTACTTCGCCGCGCAGGTGATGAACGAGGTCTTGGGCGGCGGATTCTCGGGCCGGTTGATGAACCAGATCCGGACGAAGAAGGGGCTCGCGTACGGGGTCGGCGGCGGCCTGGGAGCGGCGTTCAATCATCCGGGGCTGATGCGGCTGACGATGCAGACCAAGTCGGTATCCGTCTACGACGCTCTGGCCGCGCTCAAGGACGAGGTCGGAGGGATCGTCACCAACCCGCCGACCGACGACGAGCTGGCCGCCGCGAAAGACTCGATCCTCAACTCGTTCATCTTCAATTACGACTCGCGGGAGAGGATCCTCGCGCAGCAGATGAGCTACGCCTACTACGGACTGCCCGCGAACTACCTCGAGACGTACCGGTCCAACATCGAGAAGGTGAGCAAGGACGACGTCGTCCGTGTCGCCGGCAAGTATGTGCACGCCAACGACCTGACTGTGCTCATCGTCGGGAAGGCGTCGGATTTCCCGAAGCCGCTCGACACGCTGGGCAAGGTCGCGACGGTGGACATCGCGATCCCGAAGAAGGGGCCGGGGCGCAGCTAGAGCGCCGACGGGCGCCGTTCGATCAAAGCAATTCGGCCCGCAGGACGGTGATCGCGCGGCCGCCGAGAAGCACGCGGCCGCCTTCGACCGTGCAGTGGACGGTACCCCCGCGGCGCGACGCCTGATAACCGGTGAGGAGGTTCTTCCCGAGCCGGCCCGACCAGTACGGCGCGAGCGCGCAGTGAGCGGATCCGGTGACCGGGTCTTCGTCGACGCCGGCCGCAGGCGCGAAGAACCTCGACACGAAATCGCGCCCGGGAGCGCTCGATGCCGCGGTCACGATGACGCCGCGGCCGCCGACCGAAGCGATGCCGCGCACGTCCGGCCGGCACGCCCGGACCGCGGCCTCGTCGGCAACCTCGACCAGCCAGTCCATGCGGTTCTGTCCGGCAAACGTCGTCGCCACGCCGAGTGCCGATTTGAGCGCGGCCGGCGGATCTTTGGGGGTCACCGGCTCGCTCGGAAAGTCCATGAGGATTTGGCTTCCGTCGTGCCAAGCGATCAGCGCTCCGCTTTTCGTCTCGAAGCGCGTGCGCTCGCCGGTTCGGACCTTGCCGAGCTCCAGAAGGATGTGCGCGGACGCGAGCGTCGCGTGCCCGCACAGGTCGACCTCGACCGTCGGCGTGAACCAGCGCAGGTCGTACGCGCCTTCGCCGCGGCGAACCAGGAACGCGGTCTCGGAGACGTTCATCTCGCCGGCGACCGCCTGCATCCAATCTTCGGCCGCCGCACGCTCCAGGATGCACACCCCGGCGGGGTTGCCCGAGAACGCCTTGTCGGTGAAGGAATCGACTTGATAGATGAGGGTCGGCATGACAAGAAGCTTAGCGCAGCGCTGCTACGATGCGAAACCGGCATGAAATTGCGCTATCCGCTCGTGCTGTTCGATTGCGGCGAGACCTTGATCGCGCCGCGGGAATCGTTCGGCGCGGTCTATGCGCGGACACTGGGCGGGCTCGGCGTAGACCTGCGGGCGGCCGACCTCGAAGCCGGGCTGCGGCAGTGCTGGGCGCACACGAACGCCGCCCTGGCTCCCGGCGTCGACCGGTACGCTGCGGCGACCGGCGGCGAGAACGGCTACTGGCTCCGTTTCGTGGAGGGAACGCTCGCAAGGACCCCCGGGGTCGACGATCCACAGGCGCTCGCCGCCGCGGCACTCGCCCCGCTGCGCGAGGCTTTCCGGGACGTTGGCGCGTGGTCGGTGTTCGACGACGTCCCGCCGGCGCTGGCGGCCCTTCGGGACGCGGGGGCGCGGATGGCGGTCGTCTCCAACTGGGATTCGGCGCTGCCGGCGCTCCTCGAACGATTGGGGCTGGCGCGCTGGTTCGACGCGATCGTCGTCTCGCACCTCGAAGGCATTGAAAAACCCGACCCCGAGCTGTTTCTTCGAGCGGTGCGGCGCCTGGGCGGCCGGCCCGATCAGGCGATCCATGTGGGCGACGTGCCGGACCTCGACGGCCGTGGCGCGACGGCGGCGGGTCTCGCGAGCCTCATCGTCGATCGCCGCGGACGGTTCGATCATCCAGGAAGCATCGCCGACCTCCGCGGGATGCACCCGTTCTTCGCGGAATCCTGATCTAGCTCTTTTTCAGGATCTCGCGGCGCTTGGCGTCGAGCGCGGCTCCGAGATCGGTCTCGCCCGAAAGCAGGACGGAGTCGACGACGCCGTCGGGGCGGATCACGACGATCGTCGGCGTCGAGATCACGTCGTACCGGCCGCCGATCTGCATGTCCTTGTCGACGAACGTCGGGAAGCCGAAGCCGCTGATCTTGCAGTACTCCGCGGTGCGCGTCTTCGTGGCGTCATCGGTGATGCGTGCTGCGGAGATCACGTTCAGGCCTTCGGGGTGGCCTTTCAGCCAATCGTTGAGCTTGGGGAGCGATGCCTTGCAGTGCGGGCAGTCGACCGACCAGAAGATCAGCACGTTGACCTTGTCGTTGGCGAGCATCGAGGACAGGGTGTGCGTGCCGGCGTCGTTGATCAGCGGGGCGTCGAAGTCGGGGCACTTCTTTCCGACCAGCTCGACCACCGGATAGTACGTCGACAGCGGGCCGTAGGTGCCGAGCTTTCCAGTCGTCGCCACGCGCTTGATCGCCCCTTCGACGTCGAGCTTGTACTCGAGGGACTGCGAGAGGCTGCCGCCGTTCGAAAGCCTCAGCTTTCCCTCGCCGTCGATGATCGTGATGTTGGGGACGGCGTGGACCTGCAGCTGCTGGAGGAGGCGGAACCCCTCGTCGTTGAGCACCGGCGATTTGAGCTTCAGTGCGGTCACCCGCTCCTTGATCGGGCCGACGTCGGTCGAGCCGAAGGGAGCGGCGGCCACCGAGAGAAGCGCGACCTTCGATGACGCTCCCGCCTTTTCGACGGCGGTTTCGGTGTCGAGCAGGATTTTCTCCGCGCGCGGGTTGTTGGCCATCCAGTAGACGAAGACGATCGGCTTCTTCCCGAGGTAGGTCGCGAGGTCGACGGATGCCGCTTGCCCGGGCGCGGTGTTGAGGTTCGTGAACTTCTCCGCGGGAAACACCACGCCGAATTCGGCCGCCTTCACCTGGGCCAGTCCGGGCGGCGGGGGTGGGGCGGCTTTCGGATTCGACTGGGCCGAAGCACCGCACGCCACCAGCAGGACGAACGCGGCGCCGGCCGAAATGCGGCAGACGAGCGGACCGGCCATGGAACACACCTCCTCGCGGACCTGAAGCTTCAGAACAGCGAATTCTAGCCCAACCGGCCGGACCTTCGCTTCCGGCGTGGCCGGCCATCGCGCGCGGCGCGGCGACGAAACCGTCATCGGCCGGACGATTTGGCGATTGTCTCGGCGTTTTGCGGGACCTAAGATTTGCCTCGATGCGCGCACTGGCCTCGCTGGTTCTCGCCCCGATCGTGATCGCCAGCGGCTGCGCCGCTCGCTCGACGGTCGATACGGCGAAGGCGGTGCCCGTCCGCGATGTCGCGGCGCCGGCCGAGCCGGTCACGCCCTCGGTCGATGCGCAGGAGCCCGCGAACGGCATCGTGCACGTCGTCCAGCCCGGCCAGACGCTCTGGCGCATCGCGCACGCCTACGGAATCGATCTCGCGAAGCTCGCGGACGTCAACGGGATCCAAGACCCGGCGCGCGTCGAGGTCGGCACGCCGATCTTCGTGCCGGGTGCAACCGCGACGATCGACATCGCCGCCTACCCGGCGCCCCTGCCGAAGCCGTCGGCCACGGAGCCGGCGGCTTCCGCCGCACCCTCGGCCGATTTCCTCTGGCCGGTCGACAAGGGCGAGTTCATGCGTCCGTTCGGCGAGCCCCGCCGCCATCACGTGCACGCCGGCGTCGACATCCGAGGCATGCTCGGCCAGGACATCCTCGCGGCGAAGGACGGAACCGTCGCGTTCGGCGGACGAACCGGCACCGGTTACGGCAACATGGTCGTGCTCGACCACGGCGACGGCGTGCAGACGCTCTACGCGCACGCCCAGAAGGTGCTCGTCACCCCCGGGGAGGCCGTCAAGCGCGGGCAGCCGATCGCGCTGCTCGGACGTACGGGAAACGCCACCACGGAGCACTGTCACTTCGAGATCCGGTTGCAGAACCACGCCGTCGATCCGATGCCGTATCTCGGCGTGACGCAGGCGCGGCGATGAATTTCCAGATCCGCTGCCCGGAATGCGGCAGGGGCTACCTGATCGACGAGGGGCGCATTCCGACCGGTGGCGGCTATGTGCCGTGCCAGGACTGCGGCGCGAACATCGTCCTTCCTCCGAGATCTTCCGCGCCGCCGGCACCCGCAAAGAAGCGGGTGCTTCGGGCGGGCGAAGTCTGCTGCCCCCGCTGCCAGCTCCACTTCGTTCCCGAGACGCAGACGACGAGCGCACCGGCCGCGGTCTCCGCGAACGTCCCCGGGCCGGCGCCGGCGCCCGCTTCACCCGGCCCGGACCGGCCGCGGATTCTCATCGTCGAGGACATGGATTACTTCCTCCAGATCGCGCGCGATGCACTCTCGACGCGATACGAGGTCAAGACCGCGAAGACGATCGAGGAAGCCCGCGCTCACCTGATTGCGGGAGGGATCGACCTGCTCCTTCTGGATCTCACCCTTCAGAAGGGCGAGGACGGACTGCGGCTGCTCCACGAATCCCCGGGGAAGATCTGCCCCGTGCTGCTCTTCACCGCACAAGATGAATCCGAGATGTACGGGGACGGCTGGTCGAAGCTTCAAGCGCTCGGCGTCGACGACGTCATCATCAAGGGCATGAACATGGACGAAGCCCTTCAGCGCAAGGTGGCCGAGATGCTCGGCGAGCCCGAGACCGAAGACGCGGCCCGAGCCTAGAAGCGCACCGCCGCGCCGAAATACATCGTCGTGCCCCCGAGGTCGAGCTTGTCGGGCGATCCCGTGAACCGGCTGTCCGGCGTGGCCTCGGCCCAGGAATGGCGCGCTTCGAACGTGATGTTCCAATCCGGCGCCACCGGAAACTCGATGCCCGCGTACGCGTGCGTCTCGAACTCGAGCCCGGAGTCCTTCACCCGGTCGTAGAAGATCGAGAACCCTTCGGGCACCGACGGGTCGACGAACACGAAATCGCCTTCCTCTTCGTACTGCCAGTAGACGGCGCCGATACCCGCGCCGATGTACGGAACGGGATGGCGAACGAGGTGGCGGCCTTTCTCCCCGCGTTGGGCATAGCGGCCCGTGGGAAGCACGCGAATGCCCACGGTCAGCGGCGAGAGGGACAGTCGCGTGTCGTGGAGAGGCGGGTTGCCGAACTGGTCGACGAAGAACCGGTCCGCCGAGGTCACCCCGCGCGTGTAGAAGTCGATGTTGCTGTCGAACTCGAAGTAGTTCGAGATGGCGGCGGTGTAGCCGACGCCGCCCATCGGCCCGTTGAAATCGCTGTGGTCGAGCGTGTACGACGACTGGATCGAGTCCCAGAAATCGCCGTGACCGGTCGGGAAGAACCACCCGAACCGAAAGTTGAACGCCTCCGACGGCTGCGCGGATTGGGCCGAGGCGGCGCCGGTCGCCAAACACGAAACGACGAGGAGGGCTGCGGCCGTCAGGAATCGTCTCATGGGTCTCCCTTCGGCCGCTCCTGGTGCGGCCTGTAGTGGAGGATTGCAACCGCCGGGCCACGGGGGCCCCGTCGGTTTTGGGCCATTTTGCTGGGGGGTTCCCCCGGCGATGTCATCGCAAAAAGACGCTCGGCGCACGCTGAGGGGACACTACCGGCGCCAGGAAGGGATCGCCTCCATCACTTCGACCGCCGTTTGATACCGGCCGAACGGCGCGGAGATCTGCACCCCCTGGACGTGCGGGGCGAGCGCCTCCAGCGCTTCGCGCGCGACCGCGACCCCTTCCATGCGGGCGTGCTCCTTCGTGTCCGCCCGTCGCATGCGCTCCAGGATCGGCTCGGGCACGTTCACTCCCGGAACCTCGTTGTTCATGAACTCCGCGTTCCGGTAGGACGCGAGCGGCCAGACTCCGGCGATGACCGGAATGCGGCTCCCCCGGATGCGGTCGAGAAATCGAATCAGCGCCTCCACGTCGAACACCGGCTGCGTCACGCAAAACTGCGCGCCCGCATCGACCTTCCACTCGAACCGTGCGATCTCGCGAGAGAGATCGGGAGAGCCCGGGTTGACCCCGCAGCCGACGTAGAACCCCGTGGGCTCGCCGATGGCGTTGCCTCCGACGTCGAGCCCCGTGTTCAAGCGCGTCACCATGTTCGTCAGACCGATGCTGTCCACGTCGAACACGGCCGTCGCGTCGGGGTAGTCGCCGAGCTTGGGCGGGTCGCCGGTGATGATCAGCACGTTCCGCAGGCCCAGCGCGTGCGCGCCGAGGAGATCCGACTGCATGCCGAGGAGGTTCCGATCGCGGCAGCAGTAGTGAATGATCGTCTCGATGCCGATCTCGCGCTCGAGCCGCACGGCCATCGCCATCGGGCTCATGCGCGCGCTCGCGCGGGGCCCGTCCGGGATGTTGATCGCATCGACGCCGGCGTCCACGAGCAGCTTCGCACCGGCGAGCGTTTTGCCGAGATCGTGCCCGCGCGGGGGCAGCATCTCGACGCTCACCACGAACCTTTCGCCCGTGATCGCCTTGGAGAGCCGGGAGCGCTCTTCGACCGGGATGGGCGCCACCCCGGCCGGCGCCGGCATCGCGGCCTCGACCGTGACCGCCGTCCGGCGCCCGGGAGAGGCCGCGCGCACGGCGCCGCGGATGGCCTTGATGTGCTCGGGGGTCGTTCCGCAGCAGCCGCCGATGATCCGAACGCCCGCCTCGATGAATCGCTTCGCGTAGACCGCCATGTACTCCGGGCTGCACAGGTACAGGTTGCGATTGTCGACCGCGCGCGGCTTGCCGGCATTCGGCTGAGCCGCGATGGGGAGTAGGACAGCGGCGCTCATGCGCTCGACGGCCTCGAGCATCGCCGCCGGGCCGACCGAGCAGTTCACGCCGACCGCCTGGATCGGCAAGGCCGCGAGCCGCGGACCGAAAACCTCGGGGGCGACTCCCTCGAGCGAGCTTCCGTCGTCCTCGAGCGTCATCTGCGCCACGATCGGCTTGTCCGAGACGCGGCGAATCCCGCGCACGGCGGCTTCGATCTCACCGAGGTCGAAGAACGTCTCCACGGAGAACAGGTCGACGCCCCCCTCCGCGAGCGCGCCCGCCTGCTCCGCGAAGTAGTCGACCGCCTCGTCGACGGATGTCGGCCCCCACGGCTCGATCCTCACGCCCAACGGGCCGATCGCGCCCGCGACGAACGCGTCGCCGGCCGCCCTCTTCGCGAGGCGCGCGCCCTCTCGGTTGATCTGCACGACCTGATCGCCGAGCCCGTGCTTGTCGAGCTTCAACCGGTTCGCTCCGAAACTGTTGGTCTCGATGACGTCCGCGCCCGCGGCGACGTAGGACCGATGAACGGTCTCGACGAGCGTCGGGTTCGACAGGTTGAGCTCGTCGAAGCACTTGTTGAGGAACACGCCCAGCTCGTAGAGCCGCGTGCCCATGGCGCCGTCGAACAGGACGACGCGCTCGCCCAGGTCCGTCAGGAAGTCTCGCTTCATGGTGAGAATCTAGCAGCCGAAAAAAAGGGGACACTCCGAGGAGTGTCCCCTGGTCGTTCTCGTTGGAGTGGGCGCTACTCGAGGACGCGCACCACGACGCGGCGGTTCTGCGCGCGGCCGGCCGAGGTCTTGTTCTCGGCGACCGGCTTCGACTCGCCGTAGGAGATCACGCTCATCGCGTGGAGAGGAATGCCGGCCTTCGAGGCGAGGTAGTTGCGGACGGCCTCGGCGCGCTTCTCGGCGAGCTGCTCGTTGTAGGCCTCGCTGCCGATGTTGTCGGTGTGACCTTCGATCTCGAGGTAGACGGCCTTGTCGAGCGCCTTCACTTTGTTGGCGAGATCATCGAGGATCGCCTGGGCGTTCTCGGGGATCTTGTCGGCGTCGAAGGAGAACTTCACGCTGTCGTCGGAGAGTGTCGTCGTCCACAGCAGCTTGCCCTTCGCGAGCTTCTCGGCGTCCTCGGCCTTGGACATGGCCTGGTTGCCGATCTCGACGGCCTTCTCGGCCGTGCCCTTCACCTGGGTGATCCGCGTGTCCGTATCCCGCGCCAGGTCCGTGGTCCGCTTCTCCTGCGTTTCCACGCCGCTTTCCACACCCTTGATTCGGGTGTCCGTGGCCTCGACGTTTTCGCGCCATGCCTTCTTGGTGACGCAGCCGTTCGCCGCCACCAGGGACAGCACCGCGATACCCGCGACCGTCAAACTCAATCCTTTTTGCATAGCCTCCACTCCTCCATTGTTGACCGTCGCCGGTGCCTCACGGCACCATCGCGTAACGGTGATTCGCCACGATCAGGCGTCCCTCGGGCCCTTTGACCCGTTCGAAAACATCAAGCGGACTTTACAAAACCGCGTCATATCGCGCAATGGGTGTCCGTACCCGTCCTCAGGTAGAGTCAAGCGCCGTGCCATCACGAATTCCTGACGGCGATTACAAATGTGTTGAGATTCTGAGGACTTTTGGAGCCCGGGGAGTCGGGCCGGGAAAGGCGGTGCGTGTCATTCTTACACGCACCGGGCGGTGCCCGATTCAGGGGTTGGCGTAGTACCCCTTGCGGGTTCTGACGACGTAGCGGCCGTTTCCTGCGATGAGCTGAACGGAGCGGTACTTGCCGTCCCATTGCGGCAACCCGGGCGAATAGCCGATCAGGTACTGGTGCCGCAGATCGGTGGAGATCCTCGCGACCGCCTCTTTCATCTCGTCCGGGTCCTTCACGATGAACAGCGCTCCGCCGGTTTCGTCCGCGAATGTTTGTAACACCGCCATGTCGAAACCGAGATCCTTGACCTTCTTCCGGTCTTCCCACGGGAGGCTGGTGAACCCGACCGTGAAGATCGGCACCTCGGTTTGACGGGCGATGCCGAGGGCCTGATCGAGGCTCAGCTTGCTGGAGTTGTCGACACCGTCCGTGATCAGGACGATCGCCTTCCGTCCGTTGGTGCTGTCGTCGACCAGCTTCGGGACCGCAGCCATCGCGTCGTTCAGCGCGGTTTGGCCGTATCCTTCCTGCACCATCAGGCGATCGAGGAACCGCTGGTGATCCGAGGTGAACGGGGTCACCCAGGAAACCTGATCGTCGGCGAAGCAGATCAGCGCGAACCTGTCTTGCGGGCGAAGCTGATCCACGAAGAAACGCACCGCTTCCTTGGCGGCGTCGAGCTTGCCGCTCTGGCGCATGCTGCCCGAGACGTCCACGACGAACGCGATCGCGACGGGCTCGTCGCTTTCGACCGAGAAGTACTTGATCTGCTGGGGCACCTTCTCGTCGGTCAGCCGGAAGTCCCGCTCGGTCAGCCCGGTGATGGGACGCCCTTTCCTGTCTTCGACGCTCGCTGGAAGCAGGACCAGCCGGACCGAGACCTGCTGCTCGTCCTGGAGCTTGAGAATCTTTTCCACCATCGCCGGGTCCATCTTGGGCTGGTCGGACGCCCGGACCGGGCCGGCTTGGGAGCCCGCCAGAAGGGCCGCCGCGGCGGCAAGGGACAGGGCAATTTTTACACGATCGTTCATCATTCGACGCTCTCCCTGGATGCTGTAGGGTGCAATCAACGGGCCAGGGATCCCCAGCCTATGGCGTCGTGGAACCGGACCGTAACTCCGATCCCGGAGAAAAAGCTTGCTGACTCGACAAGGTCCGCGCCCTTCGCGGCGCCGATGACGTCGACCCGCGCCGCGGCCCCACCGAGCTTCCCACGCAGCCCCCGCAGGGCCACGGCCTCGGCGACGCTGCGCTTCCAGCCGCCCGTCGCCGGATCTCCGCCCTGGTTGAGCGCCCAAGCCGTGGCCCTTCGCCCCAGCCAGGATCGACCGTCGACGTCCTTCATCCACGCACGGTGCAAGACCGTCAGCTTGGGAACGTCGAGCACGATCGCGTCGGGCGCTCGCTCGTCGAGGCCCGCGTCGGGGCGGTCCGCGGGGTCGGCAATCTGAAGCGACGCGCTGCGGCTGAGAGCCGCCAGCGACACCGCGAGACGCTCGGCGCCCACCACGGGCAGGGCGCACAGCACGCTGCGTCCCCGGGCGATCGACAGGTCCGTGGTGATGGCGTTGGCCCACGCAGCCATGTCGTCGCGCGAGATCTGACGCAGACCTCCGGGCGCGTCGACGAGCGTGCACGCGGCGCCTTTGCTCCTCGAGACGGCGCGCTGGATCATTCCGGGATCACGCTCGAGCTCCGCGAACCCTGCGGCGATGGCCGATTCGACCAGCATGGCCGCCGGCTTTCTCTCGGAGGGCGCGGTGGACGAAAGCAGCACGAGCTCGAGCGAGGGCAGGTCGGGCCGGAGGGCCAGGATCCGGGCGAGCTGCGACTCGTCGGATGCGATCGCAAACGCCGCGCTGGTTCCGGAAAGCGCAGCGCGGAGCGCGGCATCCGAATGCGAAGCCGGAACCGGGACGAGCGTCGCGCCGGAGGCGATCACCGCGAGACCGGCGCACAGCGTGGCCCGGCCCTCGCCGCCGACGACGGCGGCGGACGTTCCTTCTCCGAGGCCGTAGCGGATGAGCGCGGCGCCGAGGCCGCGAACGTCGTCGGTCAGGCTGAGATCGGCGGGCTGCCAGGTGCCGGCGCTACGGACGATCAGGTCCGCGCGATCGTCCCCCGGAGGGAATGCGAAGAATGCGGAGAGGCTCATCGAGGGTCAAAATCTGTACTTCGCGGTCACGCCGGCAAGGTAAATCGAGGATTCGTAGGTTCCGGGAAACACGCCGTCGGTGCTCGGGGCGCCCGTCGCGGTCACCGCGGTGGCGTCGTCGAACTTGATTCCCATGGCATAGACGTCGATTCCCCAGTGCCTGGCGAGGTACCCGTATCCGACCGACAGCTCTTTCCGGTCCGAGTCGGGGATTGCCGGACGCAGGTGCTCCGGGGGAATCGGACTCTGGTCGAAGACCACGCCGACGCGAATCTCGTGCGCGTGAGTCGCGCCGACCTTGAATGCGGCCCCGAGCCGGTACGACCATGTGTCGTTCCAGTCTTGGACCAGGCTGACGCTCGTCGCCGGGTTCCCGGTCTCGACGTCGAGCTGCTTGAAGCGGCTCCACTCGGTCCAATAGCCGGCCAGCTCGACCTCGACCATGCTCCCGATCCACGCGGCCCCGACCATCGTTTGCCCGGGAAGATTGACGTCGGCCTGGGCCGGCGACCCGAGTGCAGCGAGTGCGCCGGTGAACGTCAGGTGCCCCTGGATCGTCGTGTCGAGCGGCGAGCGGTAGGACGCCGCCATCGCGAACGCGCTCGACTTGAATTGCACGGCGAAGTTGCCGCCCCAGGCATCGCCCTCTCCGGTCAGGTTGGCGACGGAGGCCGCGGGAAAGGTGACGTCGTGCGAGAAGTCGTGCACGTTGGCCGCCAGGTAGTCCGCTCCGAGCGCGAGCGACCAGTGCGAGCCCAGCCGAAACGCGATGTTGGGATTCAGCAAGTAGGTGGTGAGCTCCGCGCGCCGGCTCGAGAGCGTCAGCGGCGGCGTGTCCCACTCCGTCATGAGCCCGAACGGGTTGTTCAACCCGACCCCCCAGGCCGCCCGGTCGCAGATCTTTTGCCCGTAGTAGAAGTGGGCGGGCGTGGCTGTGTTCGAGACAGCGTCGACCGTTCCCGTCAGTGTCGAGGTGAACTTCGTGTCCTTGCCGATCTCGAAGTAGCTGAGCCCGGCCTGCACCTCGCCTCCCGGGATGTAAACCAGTGCCGCCGGGTTGTACCAGTTCGCGGAGGAGTCGTCGGCGCGAGCGATCCAGGCGCCGCCCTGACCGGACGCTTTGGCGCCGTTTTCGTAGAAGGCGAACCCGGAGCCGAACGCATGTCCGGCCGCCGAAACGACGACGATTCCCAGAACGAGGAGTCGTTGCACTTTGTTCATGAGTGAAACCTCCGAGTTGGGGCCCGAAGGGGGGGCCCGCTGGAACCGTCGACCGCAGCAGGCCGCCTGCGATGACCGCGGATCATAACATGCGGGCATTGCTTGAATGCAGCGCCAACATCCCGCATTAGGCCCGGCGTCTTGACGAAGATCCCGGATTTCTCTATATAGGCAGACTTTCGGTTACACGGAACGTGAAGCACCGCTTCTCATGGCCCCTCTTTGCGGCCGGGCGAGGCTTCGGGGGGTAAGGCTCATGAGTTGGACGCGGTGTCTGACGGCCGGCGCGTTGGCGGCTGGAATCGGCCTCGGATCGCACGTCAAGGCGCAAGAGCCTCCCCCATCGCCGCCCCCGAAGCCGGCGCCCGCGGCACCCGCCGCCGAGCCCCCCAAGAAGAAAGAGTCGTTCTGGGGCGAACACTTCGCCATGTACCTCGAGACGCGAGGTGGACCGGCCGGGATCAAAGACGTCGACAATCCCACCAGTACCTCGGCCCAGCTCGCCTCGGACAGCACGATCGGGTTCGAGAACAACAAGTCCGGACGATTCGATATCGGCTGGACTCTGCCGCGCGGCCGCGGGCAGTACATCCTGAGGTTCACCGGTGTCGCCGACGGCGACTACAAGCTCGACGCGACCGGTTTGCAGCAAGGGTACGACACGGGAACACCGACCCCGGGACCGATCGGATTCCTCGCGCCGTGGTGGCACGTCTCGGTTCGCAACGGAAACCTGGAGACGACCCAGACCCCGCCGTTTTGGAACGCGAACACGGACGACGCGAACCACAACGGGCTCCCGGATCCCGGCGAGCTGCGCTATCCCACGACCCTCGTGGACGTCACCTCGATGGTGCCGAAGGACCTGGGCATGCAGATCCAGGCCTGGGATCTGTTCTACCGCCGGGAGTTTGGCGGCGTGAAGATCCATTCCCGCTGGACCGCGGGTCTGCGGTATCTCGACGTCCGCGGCGCGCTGGTCACGCCGAGCTGGCTGAAGAGCGTCCAGGACATTCCGACGTTCGGCTACTCGGACGGCGTCATCAACAACTTCATTCTCATGGGTCAGTCGAACACGGGTTACGGCCCGGTCGGCTCCGGCGAGATCCAGTTCCGTTTCTTCAAGCAGCGGCTGGTGCTCTACGCCGAAGGGCAAGCGGCGTTCCTGGTCGAGAAGCTCAAGGCCGACTCCGGCTCGTTCACTTACTTCGCGACCAACCAGGGCGTCGGCGGACTGGAGGTGCTACCCGGGCTCGGTCACATCAACCGCTCGGTGGACAAGACGGCGTGGAATCTCGGGATCGAGGCCGGCGTACGCGTGAGGCTGCTCGAAGGGTTCAACCTGATCGTCGATTGGAACCGGACCGGCTATCTCGACTCGATCCTCATCCCAACGCAGCTGTCGATCCCGCAGAACGCCTCGCAGGTGTCGCTGGGTACGACCTCGTTGTTCATCTCGCGCGATCTCGTCGTCTCCAGCCTCAATCTCGGCCTGAGCTTCCAGTTCTGACGAAGCGGTCGAGGTCCCGCCAGAAGCCCGGGTAGGACTTCGCCACGACGCCGTCGTCGTCGATGACGACACCGGGTATGGCGAGACCCGCGATCGCGAAGGCCATCGCGATCCTGTGGTCCCCGTGCGTTGCGATCGTCGCTCCGCGCGCCGCCCCCCGAGGCGGGGGCTCGATGCGGGCCGCGTCGTTCTCGATGGCAACGCTGGCTCCGAGCCGCTCGAGGTTTTCGGCGATCGCCGCGAGGCGGTCGGATTCCTTCCACCTGAGGTGAGCGACGCCGGAGAGCGTCGTCGGGCCTTCGGCGAACAGCGCGAGGACCGCGGCCGCCGGCGCGAGGTCGGGCGACGCGGACAGGTCCCACGCGAATCCCGGAATCCGGCCAGGCGCCTCGACGGCGACGGCGGTGTCTTCGCGGCGCACGCCGCACCCGAGCGAGCCGAGCTCGCGCGCGAGCCGGGCGTCGGGCTGCGCGCTTTCCGCGGAGAGGCCCTCGATGCGGACCCGGCCGCCGAGCACGGCGGCGGCGGTCAGCCAGTACGACGCCGACGAGTGGTCCCCTTCGATCGTGACCGCGCCAGAGCGCAATCGCTGCGGCGCGATCGAGAACCGCTCGTCCCCGACGACCTCGATGCTCGCGCCGAACGCGCGCAGCATGTCCACGGTCATGGTCACGTACGCGTACGAGACACGCGGCGGTGCGACCCGGAGCGTGAGCCCCCGCTCGAACGCGGCGCCCGCCAGGAGAAGCGCGCTGGCGAACTGGCTGCTCCGCTCGCCCGAGAGGGTAATCTCGCCTCCCGTCACACGGGAGCCGCCGGCGACCAGGGGCAAGCCGTCGCCGTCCTCGCGCCTTATCGCCGCGTGAAGCGTCTCGAGGGCGCGGACGAGCTCGGCCATCGGCCGCTCGCGCAGGCGCGCATCGCCGTCGATCCGGGTCGGACGCGCTCCCGTGGCGGCGAGTGCGGTGAGGAAGCGTGCGGTGGTCCCGGAGGCCCCGCAGTCGATGCCGCCGCCGCCCGGGATCTCGCCGCACGCGCCGTGAACGCGCAGGACGCCGCCCGTCTCCTCGACGCCGACGCCGAGCGACGACAGGCCCGCGAGCGTCCGGCGGGTGTCGTCGGAGTCCAAGAAATTCCGGATCTCGCTCGTCCCGCAGGCGAGGGCCGCGGCGACCAGCGCGCGATGCGTCGCGCTCTTCGAGGGCACCGCGGACATCGTCGCGTCGATGCGCGTCGTTGCGGGTTCAATGCAGCGGGTGGGCATGAAAAGCGAGTGTATTATGCGACGATGCGGCACCGTCGGTGGCGCCAGCTTCTCGCAACGTGCGCGGTCCTCCTCGGAATGGGGCGCGCGGCCTTCGGCGCGTCGACCAGCGCGGGCGAGCTGCTGCGGTTCGGCACCGAGATGGCCAAGGACGGCCAGTGGCGCGAGGCCAAGTTCCGCTGGGAGCAGGCGCTCAAGCAGACCCCCGGCGATGCCCGGCTCCTCAACAATCTCGCGGTCGCCGAAGAAGCGCTCGGCGCTCCGGATCGTGCGCGCGCGCTGTTCGATCAGGCGGTCGCCGCCGACGAGCGCGACAGCCGCATCCGCGAGAACGCGATGCGCTCGTCGCTGTTTTGGGGACACGCCGCGGACGGGGCCAAGACCGATGGCCCCGCGGCGCCGAAAGCCGCGGATCCGAAGAAAAAGGGGCACGACGTCGTGCAAGTTCCGGTGGAGCTTCCCCTGCCGCCGCGGCTCAAGCTCGACGACGTCAAGACGATCCTGGTCGCGAGCTTTCTCGTGAACGACTCCGCGCTCGTCGACGTCAACAAAGAGATGGTGCGCTTCCTGAGGAACGAATTCCGTAAGCACACGGCGTTCTCGATCCAGGACATCACGCCGCCGCCCGCCGTGCCGGAGCAGACGCTCGACGAGATGGCGGGCAACGCCGCGTTCTTCAAGTGGCTCGGACACGAGTACGGCTCGGACGTCATCGTGACGGGCGCGATGCACTACACCCGTCGCGACGCCTCCGGGTTCGAGAACGTCGACGTCGTCAACGACGTCACCGGCCAGAAAGTGCGGACGACGCAGTTCGTCGAGCAGGAGCAGTTCACGTTCGAGCTGGACGTCCTCTACTTCCGGGGCGCCGACGGCAGCCTTCTGTTCCGCGATCGCATGAAGCGCCAGGCGATCTTCCACGGCAGCGCCAACGACCCCATCAGCGCGTTCTACGAGCTCGGCAACTCGATCGCCGCCGACGTGCTCTCGGTCGTATCCTCGAGAACCCGAACGGACGCGCGTCTGCTGTTCAAGGGATGATGCCGGAGATCTCCATGACGATATCGATGCGGCGCCGGGCGACGATGGTCGCGCTCGGCCTGGCGGTGGTCGCGCTGATGACGTCCCCCGCGCTCGCGCAGTTCGGCTCGACGTTCGGGCAGAACAAGATCGCGTACGAGCGCTTCCGCTGGAAGGTCTACAAGGCACCCCACTTCGACATCTACTACTACCCCGAATCCGAGCCGTTCCTGGACGACGTCGTCTCGGACGCCGAGAGCGCCTACGTCAAGCTCAGCAAGGAGCTCGACCACGAGCTGCGGTTCCGCGTTCCCATGGTCATCTACAAGACCCACGGGGAGTTCGAGGGGACCAACATCGTCCCCGAAGAGCTCCCGGAAGAGGTCGGGGCGTTCGCCGAGCCGATTCAGAACCGGATGGTGCTTCCGATCGATCAGCCGCCGGACAAGCTCTACAAGCTGATCTCGCACGAGCTGACCCACATCTTCCAGTACTCGCTGTTCTTCGAGGGGTACTTGGGCCGCGCGCTGCGCGCGAGGATCCCCATCTGGCTCGTCGAGGGCATGGCGTCCTACTTCGGACAGGACGAGGACAACCTGGACCGGATGGTCATCCGCGACGCGGTCGTCAGCAACACGATCCCGCCCATCCAGGCCTTCGATCAGCTCTCCTACATGAGCTACCGGTTCGGACACGCCGTGTTCGACTACATCGAGAAGGATTTCGGGAAGGAAGGCGTTCGCAACTTCGTCTACGAGTACCGCAAGGTCCTCTTGACCGGCAACATCGAGAAGGCGGTCAAGGAAGCCTTCGGCATCGACATCCAGGCGTTCAACCGCAATTTCAACCGCTTCCTGCGGCAGCGCTACTACCCCGTGCTCCTCGAGAAAAAGAGCCCCGACGACTACGGGAAGGAGATCGGGCTCCACGATCCCGGGATGTACACGTTCTCACCGACGATCTCACCGAGCGGCGAGCTGGTGGCCGCGCTGGCGACGCCGCAGATGGAGCTCGACCTCGTCGTCCTGCCGTCGGAAGAAGGCAAGAAGGTCCGGAACCTCACGAAAGGCTGGAGCAACAAGTACCGCTACATCGTGGCCGAGGCGTTCCAGGGGCGGCGCGACCTGTCGTGGTCGCCGGTCGGCGACGAGATCACGGTCGTCGTCCGCAAGGAAAACCGCAGGGAGCTCGCGATCTACGATTCGCTCCACGGCAAGCTCGAGCGTTTGATCCCGCTGCCGGGCATCGCCCAGGCCGCGAGCCCCTCGTTCTCGCCCGATGGGACGAAGATCGCGTTCGAAGGCAACAAGGACGGGGTCGTCGACATCTTCGAGATCGACTTGAAATCGAAGGCCATCCGCAACCTGACGCAGGACGACGACTACGACGCCAATCCCTGGTATGCGGCCGACGGGGCGACGCTCCTGTACAACCGGAGGATCGGCGAGGCCTGGAAAATCTTCTCGGTGGACGTCCAGGATCCCTCCCGGAAGACCCAGCTCACCTTCGGACCGTCGCTCGACATCCAGCCGTCGTACTCGCGGGACGGAAAAACCGTCTTCTTCTCGTCCGACCGCGGCAGCAACGGCGTGTTCAACATCTTCGCGCTGAACCTCGCGAGCGGCGAGACCAAGCAGTACACCGACGTCGTCGCGGGCTGCTTCTCGCCGGTCGAGATGGCCCCGCGCGGCGGCGATGCGTATCTGGCCTTCGCCGCCTACTTCAACGGGACGTTCCGGCTGTATCGCATGCCGCTCCACCAGCCCGAGGCGACGGCCTCCGCCGAGACCGCGGTGCCCGGCGCCGCCGAAGCCGAGCCGTTCTCACCGCCGCTCAAGCTGAAAGCCGACACCGCGACGTCCAAGCCCTACAAGCTGAAGTGGGACCTCGAGGCTCCGTCGATCACGGTCGGCGTCGCCGACGACGGCACGTTCCTGTCGAACGTCGGGCTGCAGTTCTCGGATCTCCTCGGTGACCACCGGATCGGGATCCTGTTCTATAGCGTGTCCGACTTCTCGAATTTCGTCGTCAGCTACCTGAACCAGCAGCACCGCACGCACTGGGGAGCCGCCGTCTTCGACTTGCGCGACTACTACCTCTCGAGCAACGGCTTCAACCTCAACCGGCAGCAGGTCCAGCGCAACACCGGGTTCGAGTTCACGGTCCAGTACCCGTTCACCCGCAACTACCGGCTCGAGACCGACCTCGCGGCCACCGACAGCACCCAGGACATCTTCACGGGGTACGACATCAATCTCACCCCGCAGTTCGTCAGCTCGCACGACCGGTTCGCCCTGCTGTCGCCCTCGATCGTCGGAGACACGACGCGCTACCAGTCGTGGGGCCCGTTCCAGGGGCACCGCTTCGATTTCGGCGTGACCTACGGCTGGAACCTGGGGGGCGACCTGCCCGGAAACATCGAGCAGATCAAGCTCGAGTTCCGCTCCTACAAGCAGCTCACGCGCCGGTCGCTGCTCGCCTTCCGTGCGCTGGGGATCAAGAATACCGGCGAGCGCCAGATCTTCTACGGCCTGGGCGGCCTCAACGACCTGCGCGGGTACGATTTCCGCAGCCTGTACGGATCGAACCTCGTGCTGAGCAACCTCGAGCTGCGCTTCCCGTTCGTCGACGAGATGCGATTCCCGTTCGGGCCGATCCGCGACATCCGTGGGTTCCTCTTCATCGACGCCGGAACCGCGTGGCTGCCGAACAATCAGTTCTACGATCCCGACCTCCAGATCGTTCGTCCGGTCGTTCCTTTCACCTGGTGGGACCATTCGAGGAACCAGCCGGAGGACCTGCGCGCCTCCTGGGGCACCGGCTTCCAGTTCTTGTTTATCGGCGGGCTTCAGTTCAACTGGGTCTGGGCCAAGCGGTTCCCGTACACGCAGATCGTCGCCGGCGTGCCGGTCGATGCCGACGTCTCCGGATTCCGGAGCCAGTTCTACATCACGTACGACTGGTAGCTAGCGATCGCGCTCGCCCGCTTCCCGGACCGCGAACCACGCCGAGACGAACCCGAGCGCCACGCCGATGAACACGACGAACGACGACGCGCCCAAAGGCAGCGCGCGGCCGGCGGCCAGGTCGAGCAGATCTCCCGAATGAACCCCGACGTAGCCTCGGACGCCGCGGCGGGCGAGCTCGACCAGGAACAGGGCCAGAAGGCTCCCGAAGAGCCCCTGCCCGACGCCCGCGACGAGGAACGGGCCGCGGATCAGCATGGCAGGGGCGCCGACGAGGTGCATGATGTCGACCTCGTCGCGGCGCGCGTACACCGTCAGGCGCAGGACGCCCGACACGACGAAAGCGACCGCGGTGAGCACGACCAGGCCGAGCAGGGCGCCGCCCCAGCGAGCGACCCCGAGCAGCGCATCGACGCGGTCGAGGAACTCCTGATCGTAGCGGATCTCCTCGACGCTCGAAGCGCCCACCGTTGCGTCGCGAACCGCCTTGGCGGCCGCCTGCGACCCCGGCCCGGGCGCCAGCACGACCTCGAGGGACGCCGGCAGCGGATTTCCCCCGAGCTCCGACGGGACGTCGGCGAGGTCCTTGAACGAGGCCTTGAACCGCCGCAGCGCCTCGTCCTTGTCGACGCGGTCGACCCGGGAGACGCCGCCGAGCGCGGCGACCCGGTCGTGGAGCGCATTGACGTCCGCGGGCTTCGCGTCGTCGCGGAGGTAGATCGAGACCCTGAGGTCGTTCTTCCACCGCCCGACGTTCGAGCCGAGGTTGGCCAGGAGCAGGAGGTTCACCCCGCCCACGAACAACACCGCGGCGAGCGTCGCCGTCGCGAGGACGTTGGGCCCGGGAGAGTGCTTCCATTCGTCGAACGCGTCGCTGACGAAGTACCGGAGATGCGCGACGAGCGGGCTCAAACGGGAACCTTCTCGTCGCTCACCTTGCCCTGCTCGAGGTAGATCGTCCGCCGCTGCATGCGCCGAATCAGGTCGCGATCGTGCGTCGCCACGACGACGGTCGTGCCGCGCGCGTTGATCTCGCGGAACAGACGCATGATCTCGACCGCCAGGTCCGGATCGAGGTTTCCGGTCGGCTCGTCGGCCAGAAGCAGCTCGGGGTCGTTGACGACCGCGCGCGCGATCGCGACGCGCTGCTGCTCGCCGCCGGACAGGAGGTCCGGCGTGAGGTTCAATCGATGCTGGAGCCCAACGCCCTTGAGCGCGAGATACGCACGCCGTCGCTGCTCGGAGCGCGGCACGCCGGCGGCGTTGAGCACGTAGGCGACGTTGTCGAGCGCGGATTTCCGCTTGATGAGCTTGAAGTCCTGGAAGACGACCCCGATCGAGCGGCGCAGCTCCGGGATCTTGCGCCTCGGCAGCGACACCACGTTGCGGCCGTTGACCACGATCTGCCCTTCGGTCGGAAATTCCTGGCGCAGCATGAGGCGCAGCAGCGTCGTCTTCCCCGCGCCCGAAGGGCCGGTGACGAACACGAACTCGCCGCGCTCGACCTCGAAACTGACGTCCCTGAGCGCGGTCGCGCCCTCGACGTAGGACTTCGTCAGTCGGTAGACCTTTATCAGGGCGGACCTACCAGCTGCGATTGATCAGCGTGTCCTCGGCGAGGATCTCGCCGTTCTTGTTGAAGAAGACTTGGGCCGGCTCGTCCGCGACGATGAAGCGGAACGGGGTCTCCGCGCCCTGGACGATGATCTTGCCGTTGGTCTTCTGCTCCTTGCCGTCCGGGGTGACGACCGTCATCTTGTCCGGCCCCATCTCCTTGCCGTTCGCGTCGACGAATGTGAGGGGGGCGACGCCGCGATAGTAGACGCCCGGCATCACGTCCCTGTACTTGCCGTACACGACGCGCTGCTTGATTGTGCCGTCGACGACCCACCGGCCTTGCTCGTTACGCTTCGAGGTGTAGTTCAGCGCATACTGCGGTTTTCCGATCCCTCGAATCCATTGATCGAAGAACCAGTCCATGTTGCCGCCGACGACCTTTTCCATCACGTCTTGGATGTCCCGCGTGACGATCTCTTTGTGCTGTAACTCTTGGGCCATCGCCTTGAGCAGTGCGTAAAATTTTGCGTCCCCAAACGTGGATCGGAACATGTGAAACGCGTACGGCCCCTTGTCGTAGATGTTGGATTGCACCGACCGAAATCCGCCTTCGCCGGCCCAGACGGTGTAATTATTCTGCACACTGGTGACCTGGTCGTTCTTCAGGATGTTGTCTCGCCAGGCCGCGACCTTCTCGTCGTATTTCTTCTTCCCGTACACTTGCTCGACGTAAAGAGCGGACGAGACTTCGGCCATCGTTTCGACGAACCAGTAGTTCCGCTGGTTCGCGTTGCATACCACTGAGCCCCACCACTGGTGGCCCGTTTCGTGCGCCACGGTGTCTTTGTTGAATTTTGCGAGACTGGCCCCGCCTTCGAACATCCCGCCAGCCGCAACGGCTCCTTCGCCTCGAAATACGCCGAAACCTAAATAGATGATCGACGATGGCGCCTGGCCATAGAACGAGCCGAGCGGATCGGCGACGAGGTCGAGCTTCGCGAACGGATAGTCGATGCCATAGAGCTTCTGATAGAGCTCGATCGCAACGGCTGCTTGAACTGCGATAGGCGAGAGTTGTTTGCCCCGGATGTCGCGCGCGCCGGAATTATAGGAATCGGCCAATTCCTGCGCCTGGCCTTGGGTGCCCTCGTGCGTGTCGATAATCTTGGTATCGAGAGCGTTGGTGCTCACCTTGTCCACGTAGACGTTGACCGGAATCTGCGATCCATCGGATTTCTTGACTTCATGATCCGACTTCGCGGTCAGGTAGTCGCCATAGATGATCGTCGGGAAACTGACCGGTTTTTCGGCCGTCCACCGTGTCGTGCGGATCTTACCGTCCGTATCGTCGGAGATCTTCTTCCCGATGCCGAGGACTGTAAACCGGTCTGGAGTGCGCACCGTCAGATCGAACGTATCGATGAAGTCTGCGAACCGAACCAGCGGCAACCAACCATTGCGATCGACCGCAGAGAACGATGGATTCACCTTGTGAATGCTGTCCAGGCTCCTGAATTGCATCCGCAGCGTCAGCTTCGTATTTGCGGGGACCGGCTTAGGGAAAAGCACCAAACCGTCAAAGGGACCGCGACGCACCCACGTCAATTCCCGTCCTGAGCCATCCTGGATCGAATTCACGAATAGTCTCGGATTCTTCGCATCCTTCAGGTCGTCCGCGACGTTCGCGCGAGCGATCGTGAAGGGAAGCGCTGAAAGATCGCGCTTCGCGGTCAGGCCGTAGGTGACATCCCCGTCCAGGGCCAGATCCTCGTCTAACGCGATGTCGACCGCTCCCTTGACCGAATCCAGTTCGTAATCTCTGGCCTCGACATCATCACGGCGCTCCAGCACGTCCGGTGGGATAGCGCTCCCGCGCACGTCCTTGGCATAGTAGGCAAACAGCGGCGTACCGTAATTGAGCCCGTATGGGGTTCCCATCGTGTATGCGCCGAACCCGGTCGCATAGAACCGAACTTCCCATGGCTCCCAGTTGTCGTAGCTGAGTGTCAAGAAATCGTCGTCGCCGTTGCGCTTCCCGTCCTTCTTGATGATGAACGTCCAGTAACGACGATCCTGTTCCGGCATGAGCCAGAATCCACTGAAGGGGTAATCGCGACGATTCTTCTGAAATTCCTTGGTGTCGCGATCGAACCCATTACGAAACGCGTCCCCATTGCGCGATCCGTTGCCGCTGCTTGGGCCGTCGGCGGATATCTTCTTGAGACCCGTCAAGATCGCGGGAAATAGCTCCTTACACGTGGTGGAATCACACTTCACTTCCAGTCGCTCAGGCTTGAAGACGAGATCCTCGGCATGCTCTTTGACGAGGCGTGTCTTGATCAAATCGTAGTAGCCGGTCTGCGGCGGTGGTGTGTACGTGTAGGCTAGGTCATCCGCATAAAGCACGAATCCCTGTTGCTTGCCCTGTCGGGTGTTCATCCATAGGAGGCCGTTGGTGGCCGAGACCTTCATGCCTTCGCGATCGAAGTCCAGCTTGTCGAATTGATAGAACTCCGTGTTATCCGACCAGCCTCGATAGAGGCTCGCAGAGGTTTCCTTGAGATCCTCTTTCGCGATCTTCCACGGTGCGCCGGCGAACCCTTTGAGCGTCAGTTCGTAGCGCTCCGTTCTCAGCCGGTCGGTCTTGGGATCGTCCGGAGACGGCTCGACCGTGTCGACGTGAAAGGTCGCGAGATACGTCGAGTCGTCGACCTTCTGGAAGCTCCGAGAATACGTGCCGCGCTTTGTGCTCACACCGTTTGCGTCTTTTTGCGAGAGCAACTCGCTGACCTTTTGCTTCAACACGTTTTCGATACCCTGCTGGACGTCCGGAGGAATGGTCTCCGTGGAGCCGCGCGCAGCTGGGGCTGTGACCAGCCCTATGAACACCACTGCCAGATAGAACGCTCGGCTCGCGGCGCCGAGGCGTGACGAAGGCATCGACATGGGAACCCCCTGTACCGTGGAAACACGGATGGTTTCGGTGCGGATTCTATCCCAGGCGCCCCGCCCCGGATGGTAAAGACGGTGCCGGGCGTTTTGGGTTTCAGACGGGATAAAAACGCCGCTCTTCCCGCACCATGTCGCGCAGCAGCCCCGCGGGGCGGAACCGCTCGCCGTGGGCGTCCGCCAGTCGCGACAGCCGGTCGACGAGCACGGCGGGGCCGATCGAGTCCGCATAGCGAAGGAGCCCGCCGCGGAACGGCGGGAACCCGGTGCCGTAGACCATGGCCACGTCGATGTCGCGCGGCTCGCGAACGACGCCGTCCTCGAGGCAGATCGCGGCCTCGTTCACCATCGCGAGGATCATGCGTTCCTGGAGCGTCTCGACGGGGAGCGACAGCGGCGCCGCGGCGCCCGCGAGCTTTTGCACCTCGACGTCCGGCCGCGTGCGCCGGCCGTCCTTGTAGTGGTAGAAGCCGCGCCGGTTCTTCTTTCCGAGCCGGCCGCTTCCGACGATCGCCTGGAGCGCCGGCGTGGCGGCTCCGATGCGCTTGCCGAACGCGCCCTCGAGCACCGCGGCGGCGTGCTGTCCCGTGTCGAGCCCGATCTCGTCCATGAGCGCGAACGGGCCCATGGGAAGGCCGAACGCGGACATCGCGCGGTCGCCGTCCTGGATCGTCACCCCTTCGGCGAGGAACCGCAGGGCCTCGTTGAAGTAAAGCATGAGGATGCGGTTGACGAGGAAGCCCGGCGCGTCCCGCACGACGACCGGCACCTTTCCCAGCTCGAGCGCGAAGGCGTGGACGGTCGACACGGCCTCGGGCGAGCTGCGCTGACCCGCGATCACCTCGACCAGGGGCATGCGGTGGACGGGATTGAAGAAGTGCATGCCGACGACGCGCTCGGGACGCACCGCCCGCGACGCGATGTCGGAGATCGGAATCGTCGACGTGTTCGAGGCGAAGATCGCGCGCGCGCCGATCCGGTCTTCCATCGTCGCCAGCACCTTCTGCTTGACCTCGAGGCTTTCCACGACGGCCTCGAGCACGATGTCGACCTTCGCCAGGCCGGTCTCGTCGAGCGTCGGGGAGATGAAGCCGAGCTTCTGCCTCATCTCGCGCGGCGTCAGGCGCTTCTTCATCACCTGGTCGCGCCAGATCTTGGACGCATGGCGAAGCGCCAGAAGCAGCGCGTCGCCGCGGACATCCTTCAGCCGCACGGGGATTCCGCGGTCGGCGACGAGCTGCGCGATGCCGCCGCCCATGATTCCCGCGCCGAGCACCGCGGTCCGGCGGACCTTGCGCGGCATCGCGACGATGCCGCCGGCGTCCTTCTTGAGAGCCGTCTGGCTCTTGAACAGCCACATCAGGTTCTTCGACGTGCGCGTGGGGACGAGCTCGCCGACGATGCGCGCCTCGAGATCGAGACCTTGGGGCAGCGGCATCGCGAAGGCGCCCTCGATCGCCTCGAGAGCGCGGAACGGCGCCGGGTAGTTCTCGGGGGCCGCCTTCGCGAGCGCGGATTTCCGTGCCTTTCCGATGACGGCGTGGCGCAGGAACGGCGTCGCCTCGGCCAGCCGCGAAAACAGCGGCCGGGACCGGCGCGGCGGGTGGCTCGCCGATCTCTGCATCAGCTTCAAGGTCTCGCGCTCGAGATAAGCCTCCGGCGCGACGAGGTCGACGAGACCGATGCGTTGCGCGCGCTTCGCGTCGAGCGTGCGGCCGGACAGGATCAGATCGAGCGCAGGCACGAGCCCGACGAGATGCGGCAGACGCTGAGTGCCGCCGAAGCCCGGAATGATGCCGAGCTGTGTTTCGGGGAGGCCGATCTTCACCGCCTTGGAATCGGCGGCGACGCGGACCGTGCATGCGAGCGCGAGCTCCATGCCGCCGCCCAGGCACGCGCCGTTGATCGCGCAGCCGGTCGGAACGGGCAGCGTCGCGATCTTCTCGAAGACGACCTGTCCGAAGCGCGCGCCCTCGGCGGCCTTGAAGGCGTCGGTGAACGAGGCGATCGCCTCGATGTCCATGCCGGCGATGAAGTTCCCCGGCTTCCCGCTCTTGAAGATCAGCCCGCGGACGTCTTCCCGGCCGCGCACGGAATCGAGGACCTCGCCCAAGTCCTCGAGCATCTCCGGAGTCAGCAGGTTGACCTTCTCGGAGGGGCGGTCGAAGACGACGTGCACGATGCCGTTCGGATCGATCCAGTGGCTCATCCCGGCATCGCTCAAGGCGCTAGCTCCTCTCGACGACGACGGCGCCGCCCTGTCCGCCGCCGATGCACAGCGTCGCCAGGCCCAGCGACGTGTTCGACCGGGCCATCTCGCGCAGCAGCGTAAGCACCAGGCGGCCGCCCGAAGCGCCGACCGGATGACCCATCGCGATCGCGCCGCCGTTGACGTTGATGCGCTCGAGCGGCGGCGCTCCGACGGCGGCGCTGCCCAGGTTCGCCTCGCAGAACGCCCTGGAATCGAACGCCTTGAGGCACGCCAGCACCTGCGCGGCGAACGCCTCGTTGATCTCGACGCGCTCCATGCGCGCCATGGTCAGCCCGCCCGCGCGGTGCAGCGCGATCGGGGCCGCCAGCACCGGACCGAGCCCCATCCGCTCGGGATCGCACCCGGCGAACGCCCAGGAGCGGATCTTCCCCAGGACCGGAAGCCCGAGGGATTGGGCCCGCTCCGCGGAGGCCAGGATCAGCGCGGCCGCGCCATCGGTGATCTGCGACGAGTTGCCCGCCGTCACCGTTCCGAACTTCCGATCGAACAGCGGCTTGAGCTTGGCCAGCGCCTCGGGGGTCTGATTCTCGCGGATGCCGTTGTCGCGCTCGGCGGTCGCCTGGTAGCGCGGGGGGATCGGCACGGCGCACACCTCGCCCTGCACGCGGCCTTCGTTCCACGCGGTCTCCGCGAGCTTGTGGCTGCGCAACGCGAACGCGTCCTGCTCTTCGCGGCTGACCGCGAACTCCCGGGCCAGAACCTCCGCGGTCTGGCCCATGTTGAGCCCGGAGACGGGATCGGTCAGGCCGAGCTCGAGCCCGACGACCGGCTTGAAGTGCCGCGGCCGGAATCGCGCGAACGCCCCGACGCGCGCGGGAAGGCTCCGGGCGCGCGCGACGGCCGTCCAGATCTGCTGCGCCTCGTCGGTGAAAAGGAAGGGGATCTTGGACATCGACTCGACCGCGGCCGCGACGATCAGATCGGCGTCGCCCGAGCGGATCCGGTAGGCCGCCTCGACGATGCTCTCGAGCCCCGAGGCGCAGTTCCGGCTGACGGTGAACGCGGGGACCTTCACGGGGATCTTCGCTTCGAGCGCGATGACGCGCGCCACGTTCGCGGCATCGGCCGGGCCCGCGATGTTCCCGACGATGACCTCGTCCAGCGCGTCGGGGTCGAGCTCCGCGCGCTCGATCGCCTCGCGGACGGCGACGCGCCCGAGCTCGACCGCGCCGACGCCGGCGAACAGCGTGTTCGCCTTGATCCAAGGCGTGCGCGCGCCGGCCACGACGACGACGTCGCGATCGCCGATCACGCCGGACCCTCCGGATCGCGGCGGATGCCGTAGGCCTCGAGCTTCTTGTAGAGGTTCGACCGGGGCGTATCGATGGCCTTCGCGGTCGCCGCGACGTTCCAGGCGTTTTCTTCCAGCTTGGCGATGATGAACGCCCGCTCGGCCGCGTCCTTGAACTCTTGGAGGGTCGCCGCCGCTCCCGCCGGCGACGGAATCGACAGATCGCCTTTCGCCTCGCGAGGCAGGCCGAGCCCGGAGGAGGGAATGTCGGCCGGTCCGATCGCGCGGCCGGGCGTCATGATCACGAGGCGCTCGACGGCATTTTTCAGCTCGCGCACGTTCCCGCGCCACGGAAGCCGCGCCAGGGCGTGCACGGCCTCCGGAGTGATGGTCTTCGGCTTGAGGCCGTGCTCGATGCAGAACGCGTCGACGAACGCGGAGACGAGCGCCGGGATGTCCTCGGCGCGCTCCCGAAGCGGCGGAAGCTGGATCGGGACGACGTTCAACCGGAAGAAGAGGTCTTCCCGGAATCGCCCCTCCGCGATTTCATCTTCGAGGTTG
The DNA here is from genome assembly GCA_964647625.1 of uncultured Acidobacteriota bacterium. Taxonomy (GTDB): domain Bacteria; phylum Acidobacteriota; class Polarisedimenticolia; order Polarisedimenticolales; family DASRJG01; genus DASRJG01. Next base: position 20,261 of record CAZYHZ010000015.1, on the reverse strand, counting down.
CGGTTCGTCGCCGCGATCACACGCACGTCGACCACGAACGACTTGGCCGCGCCCACGGGCTCGATCTCCCCGTCCTGGAGGGCCCGCAGGACCTTCGACTGGGCCTTGAGGCTCATGTCGGCGATCTCGTCCAGGAAGATCGTGCCTAAGTCGGCTTGAGCGAACTTTCCGGCCTGCTCGCGCACCGCCCCGGTGAACGACCCCTTCTCGTGGCCGAACAGCTCGGATTCGATCAGCTCTTCGGGGATGGCGGCGCAGTTGACCCGGATGAACGCCTTTCCGGACCGCGGGCTGTTCTTGTGGATCGCGCGCGCGACGAGCTCCTTCCCCGTTCCCGACTCTCCGGTCACGAGGACCGAGGCCTTCGTCGGGGCCGCGAGCGCGATCTGCTCTTTGACCGCGGCCATCGCGGTGGAATCTCCGATCAGCTCGAACCGGCCCTCGAAGCTGAGCTTGAGCTCCCGGTTCTCGCGGGCCAGCCGCCCGCGCTCGATGGCGTTGCGCAGGACGAGCAGCACCCGGTCGCGCTCGAGCGGCTTTTCCATGAAGTCGAACGCGCCGAGGCGGGTCGCCTCGACCGCGGTGGCGATCGTCCCGTGGCCCGAGATCACGACGACCGGGAGGGCGGGCTCCGTCTGCTTGATGCGCGCGAGGATCTCGAGGCCGTCGATCCGCGGCATCTTGATGTCGAGCAGGACCGCGTCGGGGCGATCGCTCGCGATGCGGGAGAGCCCGTCCTCGCCGGAGGGCGCCTCGGCAAACTGGTAACCCTCGTACTCGAGGATCATGCGAAGCGACGCTCGGATGTCGCTCTCGTCATCGATGACCAGGACGAGAGGTCGTCGGCGCGCCATGGTGCCGGGAAAAATAACACGCCGCGCGGCCTTTTGGGGCGACGCACGGCGTGAGTTGGGGGGGCGAGCTACTTGGTCTTGGGGACCGTCAGGAACACGATCTCGTTGGCCGTTGCGCGATCGCCGATCGTCTTCACGTCGAGCTTGACCGTAGCGCCGGGCTTGAGCTGTCCGATGATCCGATTCCATTCGGCGACCGAGCTGAGCGGCTTGTCATCGACGGACGTGATGACCTGCTGCGGCATCAAGCCTTCTTCGGCCGCGTCGGATTCGGGATCGACCGCCATGATGAGGACGCCGGGCGCATCGGAGCCCATCCGGATTTGCCGCCGCACCGACGAGGGGATCGCCTCGACCTTGATTCCCATCCCCTCCATCGAGCTGGGCACCGCGGAATCGTCGTCTTGCGGCTGGGGCTCTTGCTGCTCGGAGCCGTCGAACGAGGGGCGGTTGCCGAGCTTGACGTCGAGCTTGACGCTTTCGCCGCCGCGGATCACGTCCAGCCGGACCGTCTCGCCGGGCTTGCGCGAGGCGATCATCGCCAGAAGCTCTTGGTTGTTCTTGACGGCCTCGCCGTCGATCTTCCGGATGACGTCGTTCGCCTTGAGTCCGGCCTTCGCCGCCGGCTCGTTCGGGGTCACGTTGGCGACGATGACGCCGTCCTTGTCCGGGAGCTTGTAGTAGCTCTTCGCCTTGTCGTTGATCGCCGTCGGATTCATCGTGATACCGAGATAGCCGCGCTTCACCGACCCGCCGGTGCGGAGCTCTTCGGCGGCTTTGCGCGCCTCGTTGATCGGGATGGCGAATCCGATGCCCTCCGCCATCTCCCCGCGCTGGATCGCCGTGTTGATGCCCACCACGCGGCCCTGGCCGTCGATCAATGGGCCGCCGGAATTCCCGAAATTGATCGCGGCATCGGTCTGGATGAAGTTCGCGAGCCCGGGCACGGTGCTGCCGATGTTGACCTGGCGCTTCTTGCCGGAGACGACGCCGACCGTCACGGTCTGCTCGAGCGAGAACGGGTTGCCGATGGCCATCACCCACTGCCCGACTCTGAGGTTGTCGGAATCCCCCAGCGGCAGCGTCGGCAGCTTCTGGCCCTTGGTGTCGATCTTGATCAAGCCCAGATCGATCATCGGGTCGGTTCCCACGACGTCGGCGCTGTACCGGTCGCCGTTTTCGAGCGTCACCTGCAGCTTCGTCGCGCCTTCGACGACGTGATTGTTCGTCAGGATGTACCCATCCGGCGTGATGACGAAGCCGGAGCCCGACGAGACGTGACGCTGCCCGCGCATCTGCGGGTTGATCTGCGGGTGCGCTCGCCCTTTCGGGCCGTTGGGCCCGAAGAACCACTTGAAGATGTCGTCCTGCGGCGTCTCCGATTCGGAATCGCCTTCCTCTTCTTCGGATCCGCCCTTGTCGAACGACGTGTTCTGAACGCCGACGACGGCGGGCAGGGTGTCCGAGGCGATCTCGGAGAAATCGGGGAGCGTCACGGTATGCGACGGCTCCGCGGTCGTGGCGGGAAAGACGCCGCTGGCCGTCTTGGGCGCGGCGTGCAGAACGCCGGGAGCGTTGAGGCGGCCCCCGAGAACCATTCCGAAGATGATGCTGATCGCGACGACTGCGAGAAGTGCCGCGAAGGTCGATTTCCGATTCACGATTCAAGCCTCCACGTCAGACGCGTTCGATGCCTCGATCAATTGGCATGTCCGGCCATACGTCCTCCCTCGGTCGGGAGGAGCTCCGAGAGCACGCCCCGGAGGGCGCTGACGTCCACCGGCTTTTCGAGTATGTGGTCGACTCCGAGGTGCTTCGCTTGCAGGCGGACGCCGTCGTTCAAGAACGCCGAGACGAGGACGCACCGCGCGCGGAACTCTTTTCGCCTGAGCTCCGCCAGAAGCGTGAGGCCGTCCATCTCGGGCATCTTGTAGTCGATGAGGAGGAGATCGATGTCTTCGAGGCTTCGACCCTCGACGAGGATGCGGCGGGGGTCGCTTTCCACGACCGTCCGGTAGCCGGCCCTCGCGAGGAGCTTCCGGTAACAGTCGAGGACCGAAGCGTCGTCGTCCACGACGAGAACGGTATAGCGGTGGTGCCCAAGCGGTGTCATGCCGGGATCTCTAAAGGGCAAATGCCGTGCCGGGCACTTCCGATGAGTTCGCTCGAAAAAATCCCTACTTTGGGGCACATCGCGGCGGCGGCTTGCGCCAAAGTGGCGCCCGCAGCGCCGTTCCCCGTCGGTTTGACCGCCTGGGGGACCGTCACGGGCCGGACTCCGCGAAGCCCGCGAGCCGGTATTCCTTGAGCTTTCGCTGCAGCGTGCGAAGGCCGATCCCCAGCATCTCGGCCGCCTGCGTGCGGTTCCCGCCGGTGCGCTCGAGCGCATCGAGGATCGCCCGCCTCTCGATCTCGTCCATGGTGAGCGGTGCCGCGGGCCCCGGCGCCGGGGCCGCTGGCCCGGGTGCGGCTACCGCGTCGGGGACGAACTCGCCGAGCGCGAAGCGGCGGAGCTCTTCCGGCAGGTCCTGGAGCCGGATCTCGAGAGTCGGCGTCAGCACCACCAGGCTCTCCACGACGTTGCGAAGCTCGCGGACGTTTCCTTCCCACGGCGCGTTGACCATCGCGCGCATGGCGTCGGGCGCGAAGCGCAGCCCCTCACGATCGTTCTCACGGCCGAACATCGCGAGGAAATGATTCGCGAGCAGCGGAATGTCCTCGCGCCGCTCCCGCAGTGCCGGGATGCGCAGCGTGACGACCTTCAACCGGTAGTAGAGGTCGTTGCGGAACGTGCCGCGCTCGACCGCGACCTCGAGATCGGCGTTGGTCGCCGCGATCAGCCGGATGTCGACCTTGATCGTCTCGTTGCCGCCGACCCGCATGAACTCGCGCGTTTCGAGCACGCGGAGCAGCTTGACCTGCATCTCGAGCGGAAGCTCGCCGATCTCGTCGAGGAAGAGCGTTCCCTTGTCGGCCAGCTCGAACTTGCCGATCTTCCGGCCCGTCGCCCCGGTGAACGAGCCGCGCTCGTGGCCGAACAGCTCGGATTCCAGGATCTCGGACGGGATCGCGGCGCAGTTGATCGGCAGGAACCGCCCCTCGTGCCGCGGCGAGTTGTCGTGCAGAGCGTTTGCGACGAGCTCTTTGCCGGTGCCGGACTCCCCGACGATCAGCACGTTCGATCGCGTGGGAGCGACCATCTCCATCTGGCGGAACAGCGCCTCCATCGGCTTCGAATGGCTGATCAACTTTCCGAACTTCTCGCCGAGGCGGCTTTCGAGCTCGAGCACGCGCCGCGAGAGCACGCGCTTCTCGATGATGGCCGACGCGCGCTTGCGCAGCTCGAACAGATCGACCGGCTTCGTCAGGTAGTCGTCCGCGCCGCGCTTCATCGCGTCGACCGCGGATTCGACCGAGCCGTGGCCGGTGATCATCAGGATGCCGATCTCCCGGTCGATCTCGCGGGCGGCGTCGAGCACGCCGAAGCCGTCCGTGCCCGGCATCATCAGGTCGGTGATGACCAGGACCACGTCGCGATGCGCGCGCAGGTGCTCGAGGGCCGGGGCCGCCGACGCGAAGGCGGCGACGCGGTAACCGATCTTGGAGAGCGCGCGCTGGTAGCTCTCGCGATTGGCGGTCTCATCTTCGATGACGACGATGTGAACGTCTTCACTCATCCCGGTCGACGATTGTATCAGCCAGCATCGACGCGAATTCGGCCGGGTCGACGATCCGGATCCCGAGCGCGGCGGCCTTCGCGAGCTTCGCCCCGGCGTCCTCTCCCGCGACGACGAAATCGGTCTTCTTGCTGACCGAGCCCGCGATCCGGCCACCCAGCGCCTCGATGCGAGCCTTCGCGTCGTCGCGCGACATGCCCGGGAGCGCCCCGGTCAGAACGACCGTCTTTCCCGAGAACGGCGACGCCCCCTCGGGGGCCTGCGTCCGCTCCTCGGGGGCAGCCACCACGCGCACCCCGGCCGACGTCAACCGCGAGACGAGCTCGCGGTTCAGCTGCTGGTCGAAGAACGTGCGGACCGCCTGGGCCGTCTTCGGGCCGATCTCGGCGGTTGCTTCGAGCGCCTCTTCGGGAGCGCTCTCGAGGGCCGGCAGCGAGCCGAAGGACGACGCCAGGATCTTCGCGGCGCGCTCGCCGACGTGGCGGATCCCCAGCCCGTAGAGGAGCCGGTGCAGGGGCCGCGACTTCGAGGATTCGATCTCGCCGATGACGTTGGCGGCGGATTTGGCTCCCATCCGCTCGAGCTCGGCGAGCGTGTCGGCCGAAAGCCCGTAGAGGTCGGCCACGTCGCGGACGATCTCCTTGGCGAGGAGCTGATCGACGAGCGCCTCGCCCAGTCCCTGAATGTCCATCCCGGGTCGCGAGGCGAAATGGAGGAGCGCCTCGCGCCGCTTCGCCGGGCACGACGCCCCGGTGCACCGGCTGGCGACCTCCCCTTCTTCCCGCACCGCGGCCGAGCCGCACGCCGGGCACGTGGCCGGCATGACGAACGGCATCGCGCCCTCTGGCCGGTCTTCGACCACGACCCGCATCACCTGCGGAATGATCTCGCCCGCCTTCTCGATGACGACGGTGTCGCCCACGCGCACGTCCTTGCGCGCGACCTCGTCTTCGTTGTGAAGGGTCGCCCGCGACACGGTCGTGCCCGCGAGGAGCACTGGCTCGAGGTCCGCCACGGGAGTCAGAGCGCCGGTCCGTCCGACCTGGACGGTGATCGCGCGGACGCGAGTGCGCGCTTGCTCGGGCGGGTACTTGAATGCGATCGCCCAGCGCGGAAACTTGCTCGTCGATCCGGCCCGGCGCTGAATCTCGACGTCATCGACCTTCACGACGGCGCCGTCGATCACGTAGTCGAGCCCCGCGCGCGCCCGCCGGATCGACTCGATGGCGGCCAGAACCTCCTCCAGCGTCCGGCACGGCGCATTCAGCGGATTGACCCGGAGCCCCGCGTGCTCGAGCGCCCGGAGCTCCCCAGCGTGGGTCTTCGGAACGTCCCCGCCCTCCAGGTCGCCGATCGCGTAGAAGAACGCGGCCAGGTTCCGCGACGCGGTGATCGAGGCGTCCAGAAGCCGCACCGATCCGGAGGTCGCATTCCGGGGGTTGGCGAATGGCGCCAGCCCCTCCGCTTGCCTCGATTCGTTGAGAGCGCGAAACGACGGAAGCGGCATGAACAGCTCGCCGCGCACCTCGAGGAACGGAGGAGCGTCTGTCAGGGTGCGCGGGATCGAGCGGATGGTACGGACGTTTTCGGTCACGTCCTCCCCGACGACGCCGTTTCCGCGCGTGAGCGCCCGCTCGAGCGTTCCGTTCGTGTAGCGCACGGCGATCGACATGCCGTCGATCTTCGGCTCGACGACGTACCCTTCGACGGCCCGGCCGACCGCCCGCTGAAGCCTCTCGTTCCACGCGCGCAGCTCGTCTTCGGAGTAGGCGTTGTCGAGCGAGAGCAGCGGCGTGCGATGGGGAACGTTGGCGAAGGCGGCCGAGGGCTCGCCCCCGACCGTCACGCTGGCGGAATCCTCGGTGCGCAGCTCCGGATGCCGCGCTTCGATCTCGCGCAGCTCCCGCTCGAGGGCGTCGTAGTCGGCGTCCGAGATTTCCGGCGCATCGTCCTGGTAGTACCTGCGGCGGTGATGCGCGATCAGCGCGCGAAGCTCCGCGGCGCGCGCGGCCCCCTTGCCGTTGCCGCCGCTCACCGGCCGCCGCCCACTCGGTCGTGACGCCGGGGCAGCCGGATCCGGAAGTTCGTTCCTTTGCCGACGACGCTGTCGACGTCGATGTGGCCGCGGTGGTTCTCGACCATCTGGCGCGCGATCGCGAGTCCGAGCCCCGTCCCCCCGGCGCGCTTGGAGAAGAACGGATCGAAGATCTTCTCGACGATCTCGGGCGGCATGCCGGGTCCTGTGTCGCCGATTTCGATCACGACCTCCCCGCCGACCCCCGCACGAGAGGCCAGCCGTACGCGGCCTCCGGGCGAGGTGACCTGCCGGGCGTTTCCCACGATGTTGAGCAGCGCCTGACGGAGCTGCGCTTCATCGATCTCCACGGACGGAAGGAGCGGCTCGAGGTCGAGGCTCAGCTCGATGCCGCTCTGGCGGAAGTCCGCCTGGAGGAACCGCGCGGTCGCCGCCAGGACCTCGTTCAGGTCCTTGACGGCGAACTGCGGCGTGGACGGCCTGGCGTACTGGAGGAACATGTCGATGAGGTTGGCGATCCGCTTGATCTCCGACTGCATCGACCGGAGCATCTCGATGTTGTCGCCGTCGATGTCCGGAATCCCCTGGAGCTCCTCTTCGAGCATCTGCAAGTTCATGTTCATCGAGTTGAGCGGATTCCGGATCTCGTGCGCCAAGCCCGAGCCCAAGTTCACGCGATAAGCGGCCCGCTCCGACGATTGCTTCTGCTGCTCCAGCAAGCGATTCTTGTGAATCAGATGCAAGGAGTAGAACAGCCCGACGCTGAGTAGGCTCACCCCCAGCGCCGCCACGAGGGCGACCTTGATCCTGAGCGCCCGCCGGAGCCCTTCGACTTCGCGATCGATCGACTCGCTCGAGACGCCGACGCGCACTTCCCCTTGCGGAGCACCCGAAGCCACCAGCCCGACCCGGGCGGTGAGCGTCCCGGCGGACGCCGGATCCACGTCCCGCGGAACCGATGCGACCGGGGCGCCGAAGCGATCGACCACGTTGATGAATCGAAGGTCCGGTCGCTGGGCCAGCCTCTCGGCGAGGTAGCGCTCGAGCTCGCCTCGGTTCATCCGGAGCTTGTAGAAGTCGATCCCGGTCGGGCCCCGACCGGCAGCGGCGACGGCATTTGCCACTTGCTGCGCCTCGGCGCGGGCGCGGCTGACCGACAGCCGCCGCCCAATCTGGCTCATGTCCTGGTAGGCCGTCCAGTGCGCCGCCCAAATCAAAATAGCAAGCAATACGGCGAAAATTGTGAACGCACGGACGGTTTCGCCGCTGCCCGGCGAGACCAAGAGCCCGTTTCGTCCGATGCCGCGAGCCATGGGCGGCCGCATTGTAAGAGGTTCCAACCTCGCTGCAAAATCACCGCAGCGGTTGCTGCGGGTCGATTCCCGCGCTTGCCGGGAGCCGGGGTTGCGCGGAAACTCACTGCGGACCTAGGACTTACGGAGTAAACTTCAATCGGGTTGCTAGACCGAGGTCTTGGAAGGGGGGACGCCATGGTGGCTCAAGCGGAGGGCGCTCTCAAGGGCAGTGTAAGGCTGGGGAGTTATCTCCGCCGCCTGAGGGTCGGTTACGGCTACTCGCTGCGCCGGGTCGAAGAGCGCGCGCGGGCCGAAGGCGGCGAGATCGACAACTCGCAGCTGTCCAGATACGAGAAGGGCATCTGTTATCCGTCGTTCGACAAGCTGCGCGTGCTCGCCAGCGTGTTCAACGTCTCCGTGCAGGCCTTTTCCGACGTCGTCGATCTCGAAACGACCGAGGCGTTGAAGCCGGCGACGGGGGCACCTTCCGAGTTGGTGAACGAAGGCAATTCGGCGCTGAAGGCCGGCGCGTACGGTCAGGCGTTCGCCTACTACGATTTCGCGCTCGATCAGCTCCAGGACGGCGTCTCGGAAGGGGACGGCGTCGAGCTGGCCACTCAGACGCGCATCAACCTGGCGATGGCGCTCTCGCGGCTCGGCAAGCTCGCACTGGCCGAACAAGAGCTGCGGCACGCATTGCGCTCCGCACACTCGCTCTCACCCGCGCTGACCGCGAGAGCGCTTCTCATTCTCGCCAACCTGCACGCCGATCAAGGCGATCTGATGCTCGCCGAGTTCGAGTCGGAAAAAGCCCTTGCGATCGCGAAAGCCGAAGGCTTGAGCCTCTTGGCGGCGCGGGCTCTCCATACGGTGGCCCGCGTGTTCGCCGAGAAGAAGCAGCACCTCCTCGCGATCGATCGTTATCGGGAGGCTGCCGCGATTTACGACGCGTGCGGCGACCAGCAAAACGAAGGGATCCGCGTCCGGATCAACGTCGGCGACTGCTACGTCGCCCTGGGCAAGATGAAAGAAGGCGTCAGGCTGTTGCGCGCGGCGCTGGCCGAGGCCAAGGCCGCGGGACTCCGACGCATGGAAGCGCAGGCCTGGAGCAACTTGGGCGAAGCGCACTTCCGGGCGCACGAGCAGGATCAAGCGCAGTCCTGCTTCCGCCAGTCCGACGCCTTGGCAGGCTCGCCCGAAAAGTACCCCGACATCCTGTTCTTCAACGCGTTCTACGAATGGAAGATGGCGCAGGGACAGGGCAATCCCACTCGAGAAAAGATCGCGTTCGGTCGGCTCAAAGCCCTCCGCTCGAGCCTCGAGAGGCGCCTCCCGGAGGTGGAGCAGTTCGACGCCTTCGTGGAAAGGAGGCGCGGCGATGCTTAAGCCTCGAACGATTCTGACTCTCGCGATTGCGATGTTGATCGCGAAATCGGCCGCCGCGGCGCCCGCCGCGAAGGCCTCGATCCCCTCGGTGGTCAACCCCGTTTCCGTCCACGACCATGTCGCGCAGATCGACGGCCCGGTCCTGACGCTGACCGGTCCGACGGGCCGTTCCGTTGCGGCGTGGGCCTACCGGTCCGGAGGCGAGTTCGACCTCGCCGTCTCGGTGCGGGAAGCCGATTCCACCATGTTCGGCGCTCCCGTGTTCTTCGGCCGCGGCAATCGCGCCGACGAGACGGATCCCGCGCTCGCGTTCGACGCCAGCGGTGCGGCGTACCTGGCCTACTCGATGCCGAATCCGTCGCGCATCGGAGTGTCCGTGCTTCTGCCGGGAACGACGGAATGGTCCCTTCCCGTGGTGGTCTCGGGTGTCGAGGTCGCATCGTCGCCATCGCTGCTCGTCCTCGGCAATCGGTTGATCGTGGGCTTCCGCACTCCGCGAGGCACGGGCCTCGTCGATCTTCCGATTGCGAGCGAGATCCACGCAGACGGCATCGAGGACGGTCCCGACTTGGGCGCCCCACTCGTCGGCGTCAAGAACAAGCCGCTGACCAGCGACACCTCGCCGAACCCCAACCCCTGATCGGTTCCTCCCGCTCCGATTGGATAGCCCCGCCGATGCCGGCGGGGCTTTTTGTTTTCGCACGCGCGGCGGAGATTGACTTTCGCTCTGAATTCGCCATATATTTCCTGTCCGTTTCTATTGACACCTCAAAAGCTGATCTCTAAGATTCGCCTGGTGGTCAAAAGTGGAGTGAAGTGGGCATAGTCGCCTTCTTCGAACACGCTGACCCCCCACGGGCGGCACGGATCCAAGAGGCAGGGTGCTATGCGCGCGATGAACGGTCGCGCAAACCCCGCTCTCTCCGGGCCGGCGGAAGGAAGGCGGACCGATGTTGCGAGGAAACTCACTCGCAAAGATCGACGACAAGGGCCGGCTGAAGCTTCCTTCCGTCTTCCGCTCGCTCCTCGAGCCGAAGTTCGGCACCGAGTTCTTCGTGACGAGCCTCCGGGGAGATTCGGTCCGCATCTATCCGATGGACGTCTGGCAACGCATCGAGGAGCGCTTGGCGAGGGCCTCATCCTTGAACCCGTCGGTGATGCGGTTCAAGAACGCGGTCAATTACTTCGGCCAGACGAGCCCGATGGACGCGCAGGGCCGGGTGCTGATTCACCCGCTCCTCCGTGAGCGAGCGGACGTCCGGGCTGAAGTCGTCGTCTTGGGGCAGCAAGATTTTCTCGAAGTTTGGAACCGGTCCGTGTTCGAAGAGCGGCTCCAGACCGACCCGCTCACGGACGCCGACCTGGGCGCGCTTTCGGATCTGGGGATCTGAGGATCAGGACGGGACATGCGGCTTGCAGCGGCATTGCGGCACGAGAAGACGATGAGGCCCCGGGGAGCCGGGCATGAATCGGTGCTCCTCGGCGCGGCCGTCTCCGGGCTCCGCCCCGCGCCCGGCGCGGTCCTGGTCGATGCGACGCTCGGGCCGGGCGGCCATGCGGCGGCGATGCTCGAGGCCGTCGGACCGGCGGGACGCGTCATCGGCATCGATCGTGACCCGGCCGCGCTGACGCTCGCGCGCGAGCGGCTCGCCCGGTTCGGCGATCGATTCACCGCGCTGCACGGCGACCATCGGGACATCGCCGCGATCCTGGCCGGCCGGGGTGTGACGGCGGTCGACGGCGTGCTCGCGGATCTCGGCATCTCGTCGGTGCAGCTCGACGACCCGGCGCGCGGGTTTGCCTTCTCGACCGACGGCCCGCTCGACATGCGCATCGACCCGGGGTCCGGCGGAGTTTCTGCGGCGGACCTCGTCGCAGAGCTTCCGGTCGAAGATCTCAGAGAGATCATCTCGACCTGGGGCGAAGACCGGCTGGCCGGACGGATCGCTCGCGCCATCGTCAAAGAGCGGACGGTGGCAACGATCGCGACCACGGCGCATCTCGCGGCGCTGGTCGAGAAGGTCGCCGGCCCCGCGGCGCACCGGTTCCGGATCCATCCGGCGACGCGGACGTTCCAGGCGCTGCGCATCGCCGTGAACCGCGAGATCGAGGAGATTCCGGCGTTCATCGAGGGCGCGGTCTCGCTCCTGCGCCGCGGCGGGCGGCTGGCGGTCATCTCGTTCCACTCTCTCGAGGACCGTGCGGTCAAGACGACGATGCACGCTCTTGCGCACCGGTGCATCTGCCCGCCGGAGCTTCCGGTGTGCGGCTGCGGCCGCGTGGACGTCGTTAAGACGATCACCGGGCGCCCGATCATCGCGGGCGAGGCCGAAGTCCGATCGAACCCCCGATCGCGCAGCGCGAAGCTGCGCATCGTCGAGAGGCTCTAGATGAGTCGATCCATCGCCGCGACCGGTCCCGGCTGGCGCAACGTTCCCGTGCATCGCGACGTCGACCACCGCAGCGCGCGGTGGGTTTTCCGCCTGATCCTGGGCGTCGCGGTCGCGATCGTTCCGCTCGCGATCTACCTCCTCCAGACGATGAGCTTCGTTCAAACGAGCTACGCGATCGAGGAAGCCCGCGGTCGCGAGGTCCAGCTCGTCGAATGGGAGCATCGGCTGACGATCGAGAAGGACGCTCTGGAGTCGCTCCCCGAGGTCGAAAAGAGCGCCGGCGCCCGATTGGGCCTCGAGCACGCGCCGGCGTCGCACGTCGTGGTCGTCGCCAAGGGCGAGATCAACGCGCCTCATCCGCCTCACCCGCTTCATCCACGCTGATCCGAGGCGCCCACCGTGCGCGCGAGGAGGGGACCCCGGCCGTCGTGAACGTAAGCTCGATCCGAACTCGCGTCGTCATCGTTGCGGCGGGAATCGCTCTGGCCGGACTCATCGTGGCGCTCCGGCTGGCCGATCTTCAGATCGTGCAGGCCGACGCGCTCCGCGCGCAGGCGAAGCGCCAGCATCAGCAGGTCATCGAGATCGGGGGCCGGCGCGGCTCGATCGTGGACCGGGAAGGGCGCGAGTTCGCGGTCAGCATCAAGACGGAGTCGCTCTACGCGCACCCGCAGCGATTGAAGAAGGACGCTACGCGCCTGGCTCACCTTCTCGCTCCGTACCTGACGCGGCCTGAATCCGAGCTGCGATCGCTGCTCTCGTCCGACGAGCCGTTCGTCTGGCTCCAGCGTCGCCTCGACGCGCCGACCTCGCGCGCGATCGCGCAGCTCGATCCGAAGCTGATCGGGAAAGGCGGGCCGATCTCGTTCCAGGAGGAGCCGAAGCGCTTCTATCCGCAGGGCGTGCTCGGCGTTCACGTCGTCGGATTCGCGGACGTCGACCAGAAGGGGCTCGAGGGAATCGAGCGGACGTTCGACGACGTCCTTCAGGGCGACTCGACCAAGTACGTCGCAGCTCGCGACGCCCGCGGAACGATGCTCCTCCAGATGCTGCGCCCGCCGGCCAAGCACAGCCGGGACGTGGTGCTCACCATCGACCTCGTCCTCCAGCACATCGTCGAGCGGGAGCTCGACGAAGCGATGCAGGACACGGGCGCGAAGGCGGCCACCGCGATCCTGCTCGACCCGAGAAACGGCCAGATCCTGGCGCTGGCCAACCGTCCGACCGTCGATCCGCAGTCCTACGGGAAGGGACCGGCCGATGCGAGGCGCAACCGCGCCGTCCAGGACACGTTCGAGCCCGGCTCGACGTTCAAGGTGATCTCCGCCTCGGCGGCGATCGAGCAGGGGACGGTCACGCCCGAGCAGCGGTTCAACTGCACTTCTTACACGTTCGCGGGCAAGTCCTACACCGACGTGCACAAGTACGGCGTGCTGTCGGTGCGCGAGATCCTCGAGCATTCCTCGAACGTCGGCATGGTGCAGGTCGGACACACCATTCCGCGCGAGGCGCTCCGCGACACGATCGTGCGCTTCGGCTTCGGCCGGAAGACCGAAGTCGAGCTTCCGGGTGAGCGCAACGGCAACATCACGTCGCTGGCCCGGATGTCGGCGACCTCGCCCGGCGCGATGGCCATCGGCTACGAGGTGTCCGTCAGCGCGCTGCAGCTCGCTCAAGCCTACGCGGCGGTCGCCAACGACGGCGTCCTCGTTCCTCCGCGCATCGTGCTCGGCACGCGAGACGAGAACGGAGCGTTCGCGCCGTCCGACCCGCCGGCGCCTCGCCGCGTGATCTCGTCGCGAACGGCCGCGACGATGACGAACATGATGGAAGGCGTCGTCCTGCGGGGCACCGGCGAGAAGGCGCAAGTATCCGGCTATCACATCGCGGGAAAGACGGGGACGGCCAAGAAAGTCAAGCCGGGCAGCGGCGTCTACACCGAGAACGAGTACTTCGCGTCGTTCGGGGGCTTTGGTCCGCTGCGGTCCCCCGCGCTCGTCGGATTCGTCGTGCTCGACACGCCGCGCGGCGGCTTCTACTACGGCGGGCTCGTCTCCGCCCCGGTGTTCTCGAGGATCATGGCGGATGCGCTCGCGTATCTCCGGATCCCTCCGGACGACGACCCGTGGCAGGCGCGCCGCGACGAGCTGAAAGCGAAGGCCGAAAAGGACGCCGCGAAAAAGCGCGCGAGGAAAGACGCCGCGCCGAAGCACGACGACGACAACAACCAGCCGCCCAACCTGCTCGTGACGACCCCGGGCCAGGTGCCCGACCTGCGTGGCAAATCGGCCCGCGAGGCGGTCGCCGAGCTCGTCGCCCGAGGCTATCGGGCGCGAATCGACGGGGCGGGCATGGTCGTTCGCCAGGACCCCGCTCCGGGAACGGCGCTTGCACGCGATCAGGCGTGCTCGCTCCATCTGGGAGATCCGTCGGTGATCCAGGACGACGAGAAGAAGCGGCGCGCCGAGCAGGCGGTGACCGTGGCGGCGCTCACCAAGCCGGCCGGTGCTCCGAAGCCCGCGGCGCTGTCCGCGCGGAGGCGGCGGTGACGGCGCGGCCGCTGTCATCGCTGTGCGCGGGCGCCGGTCTCGTCCCGTTGACACCGATTCCGCCGGACCTCCTCGTGTCCGGCGTGAAGCTCGACTCGCGCTCGATCGAGCGGGGCGATCTGTTCGTCGCGCTCCGCGGCGCGGTCGACGACGGCGCGCGCCACGCGCGTGAGGCCGTCGCGAAGGGCGCTGCCGCGATCCTCACCGAGGCCGAAGCGCCGGCGCCTTTACCCGGCGTTCCGTGGATCCGCGTCCACGAGGCCCGGCGCGCGCTCGGGCTTTTGGCCCGCGAGTGGCACGGCCGTCCGGACGAAACGCTGACGCTCGTGGGAATCACGGGAACCAAGGGCAAGACGACCGTGACCTATCTGGTCGAGTCGATCGCGAGCGCCGCGAACGTTCGCACGGGGCGGATCGGGACGGTCGGCTACGCGTTCGGCGATCGAGAAGTCCCGGCCTCCCGCACGACCCCCGAAGCCACCGACCTCTACGCGCTGCTCGCCGCGATGCGAGACGAGGGCGCGCGGATCGTCGCCATGGAAGTGTCCTCGCACGCGCTGACGCTGCATCGCGTGGCCGGCGCGCGCTTCCCGGTCGCGGCGTTTCTCAATCTCGGGAAGGACCATCTCGAGTTCCACGGCGGGCACGACGCCTACTTCGATGCGAAGGCGTCGCTCTTCGAGCGCTTGGGCGCGAGCGACACCGCGGTCCTTCCGTCCGACGACCCTCACGGCGCGCGGCTCGCGGCGAGGACGAAAGCGCGGATCCTCACGTTCGGCCGCGCTGGGGAGGCCGACGTCCGAATCGAGCACGAGCAGTCGGGGCTGTCCGGATCCGCGATGGTCCTGCGCACCCCGGCCGGACGCCTCGAGACCCAGACGCCGCTTCCGGGAGCGTTCAACGTCGAGAACGCCGCCGCGGCCGCCGCGTGCGGGATCGCGCTCGGCCTCGATGGCGCGGCGATCGCCCGCGGAATCGGGAGCTTGCGCTCCGTACCGGGGCGGCTCGAGCCCGTCGCCTCGGGCCAGCCGTTTGCCGTCTTCGTCGATTACGCGCACACGGAAGAATCGCTCGGCGCCGCGCTCGAGGCGGTTCGCGCTCTGGCCCCCGGCGGCGTTCACGTCGTCTTCGGCTGCGGCGGGGACCGCGATCGCGGAAAGCGGTTCGGCATGGGGCGGGCGGCGGCCCTTCTGGCCGACCGGATCGTGCTCACTTCCGACAATCCCCGCAGCGAGGATCCGGCGGAGATCCTGCGCGAGGTCGAGGCCGGCGTGCGCTCGGTCGAGGGCGCCCCGGAGCGCTGCCGGACCACGGTCGATCGCGCGCTCGCCATTCGGTGGGCGCTCGAGGCCGCCCACGAGGGCGATGCAGTGCTCATCGCCGGCAAGGGTCACGAAACGACTCAGACGACGGGCGGGAGGGTCGAGCCGTTCGACGACCGTCAGGTGGCACGCGAAGCGTTGCGCCGTCTCGGCTTCGGCGGAGGGTCGCGTGCCGAGGCTTAGCGTTGCGGATCTCGTCCAGGCGACCGGCGGCACGCTCCTGTCGGGCGATCCTTCGACGACGGTGTCGTCGTACGCCATCGACTCGCGCAAGCTCATGGCCGGCGGCGCGTTCTTCGCGCTTCCCGGGAGCCGTGTCGACGGCCACGCGTTCGTGGGAGAAGCGGCGCGCGCCGGATCCTTGCTCGCGGTCGTGGCCCGGAAGCCGAGCTCCGGCGGCCCCTTTCCCGGCGCGATGATCCAGGTCGACGACGTGGCCGCCGCGCTCGCCCGGTGCGGCGCCTACGCGCGGCGAAAGATCCGGGGCACCGTCGTCGTGATCACCGGCAGCGCGGGAAAGACCACCACGAAGGAGCTCGTCGCCGCGGGGCTCGGCGCGAATCTGCGCGTCCATCGGACCAAGGGAAACCTGAACAACGAGCTGGGGCTGCCTCTTTCCCTCCTTTCGTGCCCGGACGACGCGCAGGCCGCGGTCTTCGAGATCGGCATGAACGGTCCCGGCCAGATCGCGTTTCTGGCACGGCTCGCCGATCCCGACGTCGCGCTCGTGACCAACGTGCTTCCGGTCCACCTGGAGTTCTTCGAATCGGTCGACGACATCGCGGCGGCGAAGGGTGAGCTGTTCGCGGTGCTTCGCGAAGACGCCGTCTCGGTGGTCAACCTGGACGACGGCAACGTCCGTGTTCAAGCGGCCCGCCACGCCGGGCCGCGCGTGACCTTCGGCAGCACCGACGCGGCCGACCTGCGGCTCGACGGCGTAGCCGACCGGTTCGTTCCGGGGGCGGGGCTCACGTTCCGCCACGGCGAGCGCCGCTACAACGTGTCTCTGAAGATCGGGGGCGCCCACGCCGCTCGCGACGCGTTCGCCGCCGCCGCCGTCATGGTCGCCTGCAAGGCGCCCTTGGCAGCGGCGCTCGAAGCCATGGCGAGCCTCGATGCCGCGCCCGGCCGCGGACGGCTCAACCATCTGCCCGGGGACGTCGTCGTGGTCGACGACACCTACAACAGCAACCCGGAAGCGCTCGCCTCCGTGCTCGGCACTCTGGCCGCGAGCACGCCCCCGGGCCGCCGGGTGCTGGTCATGGGCGACATGCTCGAGCTGGGAAAGGACGACGTCGCCTTCCACGAGCGCGCCGGCGAGATGGCCGCCGCCGCGCACGTCGCCGTCCTCGTCGGGGTCGGACCGCTCGCGCGCCACGCGGCCGAAGCCGCGCGCCGCGCGGGGATCGAGGCCCACACCGTCTCCGATTCGGCCCACGCCGCGCAGATCGTGCCCGGGCTGATCCGTCCGGGAGACCTCGTGGTCGTCAAGGGCTCGCGCGGAGTCCGCCTCGAGAACGTCGTCGACGCGCTGATCGCCCGCCGCGGCGAGGCGGCCTGATGCTCTATCACCTGCTCTATCCGCTGCACACCTCATTCAAGGTGTTCAACGTCTTCCGCTACATCACGTTCCGGACCGCGATGGCGATCCTGACGGCGCTCGTCGTCTCGCTCGTCCTCGGCCCGTGGCTGATCCGGCGCCTGCGTCACTTTCAGATCGGCCAGGAGATCCGCGACGACGGCCCGGCCGCCCATCAGTCCAAGAGGGGCACGCCCACGATGGGCGGACTGCTCGTGCTGACGGCCGTCGTGCCGGCGACGTTCCTGTGGGCCGATCTTCGGAACCCGTTCGTGTGGATCGCGGTGCTGTCGACCTGCGCCTTCGGCGCGATCGGTTTCTGGGACGACTACATCAAGGTCGCGAGGAAGCGGAGCCTCGGGCTGACGACGCGGGGGAAGTTCGCGCTCCAGATCGCGCTGTCCCTCGGCATCGGCCTTCTCCTGTGCTGGATGTCCTATGAGGGGATGTTCTCGACGCGCCTGGTCTTTCCTTTCATCAAGACCTTCGCGCCGACGCTCGGACTGCTCTACCCGTTCTTCGTCGTGCTCGTGCTGACGGGCGCCTCGAATGCCGTCAATCTGACCGACGGGCTCGACGGGCTGGCGATCGGATCGTTCCTCATCGCGGCGACGACGTTCATGATTCTGGCCTACGCGTCGGGAAACGCGATCGTCGCCGACTACCTCGGAATCGCGAACGTCAGGGACGCCGGTGAGCTGACGATCTTCTGCGGCGCCCTGGTCGGCGCCGCGCTCGGCTTCCTCTGGTACAACGGGCACCCCGCGGACGTCTTCATGGGCGACGTCGGGTCGATGGCGCTCGGCGGCGCGCTCGGCACGATCGCCATCCTCATCAAGCAAGAATACATGCTCGTCGTTGTCGGCGGATTGTTCGTCGTCGAGGCCGTCTCGGTGATCATCCAGGTCGCGTCGTTCAAGTCGCGCGGCAAGCGGGTGTTCCGCATGTCGCCGCTGCATCACCACTTCGAGCTGTCGGGCTGGAGCGAGACGAAGGTCGTGATCCGCTTCTGGATCGTCGCGATCATCTTCGCTCTCCTCGGGCTCGCGACGCTGAAGCTGAGGTAGCCGTTGCCCAAGCGCCGCTCGTTCGACCATTGGCTCCTCCTGACCGCGGCCCTGCTCGCGTTCGTGGGGCTGTTCATGGTCGGAAGCGCGTCGCATTACATAGCGATGAGCCTCGGCAAGGACCCGGCGTATTTCCTCGTCCGTCACGGGGCGTTTCTCGCCGCCGGGATCCTCGTGATGGCGGGCACGATGGCGCTTCCGCTGCACCGGTTGGACGAGCGCCGGGTTGCGCTGACGCTGTTCGCGGTCTCGCTCCTGGCGCTGCTGTGCGTGCTGGCGATGCCCGCGGCCGGGGGCGCACACCGCTGGTTCCGCCTGGGCCCGCTCGGCCTCCAGCCCTCCGAGCTCGGCAAGATCGCGACGGTCGTGTTCCTCGCCCACCTGCTCTCGCGCCGCACCGTCGACGAGGTCAACGACCTCCGCTCGACCTTGGGACCGGTCGCGGCGCTCGTCGGCACGATGGTTCTCCTGATCGTCATCGAGCCGGACCTCGGCTCGGCGGTGATGGTGCTCGCGACGGCCGTGGTCATGTTGTTCGTCGCGGGGCTGCGCTTCCGGTTCCTGGGGATGGCGGCGGCCGCCGGCGTGCTGTTCGTCGGTCTCGCGATCCTCGCCCAGCCGTACCGCATGGAGCGCATCAAGACGTTCCTCGACCCCGCCAGCGACACGCAGGGCGCGGGGTTCCAGCTCGCGCAATCGCGGCTCGCGGTCGGAAGCGGCGGCTTGACCGGCGTCGGCTTCGGCATGGGCCAGCAGAAGGCGTACTACCTGCCCGCCCCGCACACCGATTTCATCTTCTCGGTCGTCGGCGAGGAGTTCGGCCTGCTCGGGACGCTCGCCCTGCTCGTGGCCGTCGGCTTCGTCGGCTGGCGCGGACTGCGCGCGACCTCGCTCGCTCCGGACCGGTTCGCGTTCTACGTCGCGCTCGGCGGGACCATGTTGATCGTCCTTCAGGCGTTGATCCACATGGGCGTCTGCGTCGGCGTGCTCCCGACCAAGGGCTTGCCGTTCCCGCTCGTCAGCTACGGCGGCTCCTCGCTGATCGCATCGTTCGCGGTCATGGGTTTGATCCTCAACGTCTCGCAGCACTCCAACTGAGGCGCGTGGTGAGTCGGTGGCGAAAGGCTCCTACATCGTGTTCGCGGGTGGTGGGACCGGCGGGCATCTATTTCCCGCGCTGGCCGTCGCCCGGGAGCTGCGCGAGCGCCACGCGGCGGCCGCGATCGAGTTCATCGGCGCCGCGCGCGGCCTCGAGGTCCGGCTCGTGCCGCAATCCGGCTTTCCGCTGCGGACTCTTCCCCTCTCCGGGCTCAAGAGGCGGTCGGTGCCCGGCCGCGTGGCGGCGGGGGCTGCGGCCGCCTGGGCCGTGGCGCGATGCGCGCTCTGGTTCCTTTCCCGACGGCCGGCGCTCGTCATCGGAGTCGGCGGTTACGCCTCCGGGCCCGCGGTTCTCGCCGCGTGGCTCCTGCGGGTGCCGACGATGCTGATGGAGCAGAACCACTTTCCCGGGGCCACGAACCGATGGCTGGCGCCGCGGGCGGCCGCCGTTTGCGTTCCTTCGGAGGCCGCGAAGGCGCGGCTGTCCGGAATCGGCATCGTGACCGGGAATCCCGTCCGCAAGGAGTTCTCCGCGATCGGCCCGCCTCCCGGCGGGGCGCGGCTGTCGCTTCTGGTTTTCGGAGGCAGCCGCGGCGCGCGATCGATCAACCGCGCGATCGTCGAGGCGCTTCCCACGCTCGCCGGCCTCACGCCGCCGCCGTGCATCGTCCATCAAACCGGCGCCGACGAGCACGACACCGTGCGCGAAGCGTTCGCGTCGCACCCCGGCCTCGACGGCGACGTGCGGCCGTTCATCGACGACATGCCGGCCCGCCTGGCTGCGGCCGATCTGGTCGTCTGCCGCGCGGGGGCGACCACGCTGTCGGAGCTCGCCGCCGCCGGGCGTCCCGCGATCCTCGTCCCCTTTCCGTTCGCCGCCGACGACCACCAGCGCGCCAACGCCGAGGCGGTGCGAGATGCAGGCGCTGCGGTCGTCGTCGAGGATCGCGACCTCACCGGGGCTCGCTGCGCCGGAGAGATCGCGGCGCTCGCCGCCGATCCCGCC
>CAZYHZ010000014.1:0-84461 GCA_964647625.1 uncultured Acidobacteriota bacterium | reverse complement strand
AGGTCGCGACCGCGATCGCCAACGGCGACCTGTCGAAGAAGATCACCGTCGACGTCAGCGGCGAGATCCTGGAGCTCAAGAACACGCTCAACACGATGGTCGTGCAGCTCAACGCGTTCGCCTCCGAGGTGACGCGCGTGGCACGCGAGGTCGGCACCGAAGGGAAGCTCGGCGGCCAGGCTCAGGTGCCCGGAGTCGCCGGGACGTGGAAGGGCCTCACCGACAATGTCAACTTCATGGCGAGCAACCTGACCGCCCAGGTCCGGAACATCGCCGAGGTGACGACCGCCGTGGCCCGCGGCGACCTGTCGCGCAAGATCACGGTCGACGTGAAGGGCGAGATCCTCGAGCTGAAGGACACGATCAACACGATGGTCGATCAGCTCAACGGGTTCGCCGGCGAGGTGACGCGCGTCGCGCGCGAGGTCGGCACCGACGGCAAGCTCGGCGGCCAGGCGGCCGTCCCGGGCGTCGCCGGGACGTGGAAGGATCTGACCGACAGCGTGAACTTCATGGCGGGCAACCTCACGGCCCAGGTGCGGAACATCTCCGAGGTCGCGACGGCGATCGCCAACGGCGACCTGTCGAAGAAGATCACCGTCGACGTTCGCGGCGAGCTGCTCAACCTGAAAGAGACTTTGAACACCATGGTCGAGCAGCTCCGCTCGTTCGCCGCGGAGGTCACCCGCGTGGCGCGCGAGGTCGGCACGGAAGGCAAGCTCGGCGGCCAGGCGGTCGTGCCCGGCGTCGCGGGCACGTGGAAGGACCTCACCGACAACGTCAACCTCCTGGCGGCGAACCTGACCACGCAGGTGAGGAACATCGCCGAGGTGACGACCGCCGTGGCCCGCGGCGACCTGTCGCGCAAGATCACCGTCGACGTCAAGGGCGAGATCCTGGAGCTCAAGGTCACGATCAACACGATGGTCGATCAGCTGAACGCGTTCGCCGCCGAGGTCACGCGCGTCGCGCGCGAGGTCGGGACCGAAGGGGCGCTGGGAGGACAGGCGACCGTCCCGGGCGTCGCCGGAACGTGGAAGGATCTGACCGACAACGTCAACGTCATGGCGGCCAACCTCACCGAGCAGGTGCGGGGCATCGTCAAGGTCGTCACCGCGGTGGCGGGCGGCGATCTCAAGCCCAAGCTGACCGTCAACGCCAAGGGCGAGGTCGCAGCGCTCGCCGAGACGATCAACAACATGACGGGGACGCTCGCGACGTTCGCCGATCAAGTGACGACCGTCGCGCGCGAGGTGGGCGTCGAAGGGCGCCTCGGCGGCCAGGCCAACGTGCCCGGGGCCGCCGGCACGTGGAAGGACCTCACCGGAAACGTCAATCTCCTCGCCGCGAACCTGACGACCCAGGTCCGGGCGATCGCCGAGGTCGCGACCGCCGTGACGCAGGGCGATCTCACGCGCTCGATCCAGGTCGAGGCGCGCGGCGAGGTCGCCGAGCTGAAGGACAACATCAACACGATGATCGACAACCTGCGGCTGACGACCGACCGCAACACCGAGCAGGACTGGCTCAAGACCAACCTCGCGCGGTTCACCGGCATGCTCCAGGGCCAGCGCGACCTGTCCACCGTCGGCCGCATGCTGCTGTCCGAGCTGACCGTGCTCGTCAACGCCCACCAGGGCGTCCTGTACCGCGTCGAGGGCAGCAATCCGCCGGAGCTGCGGCTCGTCGCGGGCTTCGCCGATCACGGCAAGAACGGCCACCGGCCGTCGATCCGGATCGGCGAGGGGCTCATCGGCCAGTGCGCCATCGAGAAGCGCCGCATGCTGCTGACGGACCTCCCCTCGATGACGGTGCCGATCGGCTCGGGCCTGTTCCAGACGATCCCGAAGAACGTCATCGTCCTGCCGATCCTCTTCGAGGACGAGGTCAAGGCGGTCATCGAGCTCGCCTCGCTGTCGTCCTTCACGCCGTCGCAGCTCGCGTTCCTCGATCAGCTCACCGCCAGCATCGGCATCGTGCTCAACAGCATCGAGGCGACGATGCAGACCGAGGCGCTGCTGACACAGTCCCAGCAGCTCGCCGCCGAGCTGCAGGCGCAGCAGCGCGAGCTCCAGCAGACCAACGACCAGCTCGCGCAGAAGGCGCAGCAGCTCGCCGAGCAGAACGCCGAGGTCGAGCGCAAGAACCAGGAGATCGAGCAGGCCCGGCGCGCGCTCGAAGAAAAGGCGACCGAGCTGGCGCTGACCTCGAAGTACAAGTCGGAGTTCCTCGCGAACATGTCCCACGAGCTGCGCACGCCGCTCAACAGCATCCTCATCCTCGGGCAGCAGCTCTCCGACAACTCCGAGGGGAACCTGACGGGCAAGCAGGTCGAGTTCGCAAGGACGATCCACGGAGCCGGGACCGATCTGCTCAACCTGATCACGGACATCCTCGACCTGTCGAAGATCGAATCGGGAACCGTGACCGTCGTCGCGGAAGAGGTCGCGATCGCGAACGTCATCGACGGCGTCGCGCGCCCGTTCCGCCACGAGGCCGAAAGCCGGAAGCTCGCCCTCGAGGTCAGCGTCGATCCGAGCTTGAGCCCAACGATGACGACCGACATCAAGCGGCTGCAGCAGGTGCTCAAGAACCTGCTGTCGAACGCGTTCAAGTTCACGGAGGCCGGCGGCGTCCGGCTGACCGTCACCCAGGCGGCGCGCGGGTTCTCGGCCGACCACCCGGTGCTCAACCGCGCCGGTTCGGTCCTGGCGTTCGAGGTGCGTGACAGCGGCATCGGCATCCCGCCCGAAAAGCAGCGCATCATCTTCGAGGCCTTCCAGCAGGCCGACGCCGGCACGAGCCGCAAGTACGGCGGAACGGGCCTCGGCCTCGCGATCAGCCGCGAGCTGGCGAGCCTGCTCGGCGGGGAGATTCAGCTGAGCAGCACGCCGGGAGTCGGCAGCACGTTCACGCTGTACCTCCCGCAGACGTACGCGGGAGCCGGCTCGGTGGAGGTCGTCGCCGGCCGCGAGGCCCCTGTCGAGAGGCCGGGCGCGACGTTCCCGCCGGTGCGCGCGCCCGAGCGGCCGGCGGAGAAGATCCCCGACGACCGCCTGTCGCTGACGGACGGGGAGGCGGTGCTCCTGATCGTCGAGGACGACCCGGCCTACGCGCGGATCCTCGTCGACCAGGCCCGCGAGAAAGGGTTCAAGGTGCTCGTCGCGACGCGCGGCACCGACGCGCTCGATCTGGCACGTCAGTTCCGCCCCACCGCGATCTCGCTCGACGTGTTTCTTCCGGACATGCTGGGGTGGACGGTGCTCAGCCAGATCAAGCAGGACCCGGCGCTGCGCCACATCCCGGTGCAGATCGTCACGCTCGACGAGGACCGGCAGCACGGGCTCGCTCGCGGCGCGTTCAACTTCCTGCCGAAGCCGACGACCTCCGAAGGCCTGGGCAAAGCGCTCATCCGGATCAAGCAGTACGCCAAGCCGCGGACGCGCCGCCTGCTCGTGATCGAGGACAACGCGGCCGAGCGGACGTCGATCGCCGAGCTTCTGGGCCACGACGACGTCGAGATCGATCTGGTCGGGACGGGCAAGGACGCCCTGAAGGCCCTCAAGAAACGCACGTACGACTGCGCGGTGCTCGACCTCCGGCTTCCCGACATGTCGGGCTTCCAGGTGCTCGAGCACGTGCGGGACGAAACGAAGCTCGCCGATCTCCCCGTCGTGGTGTTCACCGGCAAGGAGCTGACTCCGGACGAGGACGCGCGGCTCCGGACGCTCGCCCGCAGCGTCGTCGTGAAGGGGGTCGAATCCCCCGAGCGGCTCCTGGACGAAACCGCGCTGTTCCTGCACCGGGTGCTCGCCGACCTGCCGCCCGAAAAGCAGCGCATGCTCGACCGCCTGCACCGGTCGGACGAAGACCTCGTCGGCAAGACCGTGCTCGTCGTCGACGACGACGTGCGCAACATCTTCGCGCTGAGCAGCGTCCTCGAGCGGCGCGGGATGGAGGTTCTCACCGCGGGAACGGGGCACGAGGCGATCGAGACCTTGGACAAGAAGCGGGACGTGGCGATCGTGCTGATGGACATCATGATGCCCGAGATGGACGGCTACCAGACGATGCACGCCATCCGTCAAAAGCCGATGCTGCAGCGCCTCCCGATCATCGCGCTGACGGCGAAGGCGATGAAGGGCGACCGCGAGAAATGCCTCGAGGCCGGGGCGTCGGATTATCTCGCGAAGCCGGTCAATACCGAGCAGCTTCTGTCGGCGCTGCGCATGTGGCTGCACCGCTGACCCGGGAGGTGCGATGTCGAAAGAGCCCGTCAACATCCTGCTCGTCGACGATCAGCCGGCCAAGCTTCTCGCCTACGAGGCGATGCTCGCGGAGCTGGGGGAGCACCTGATCAAGGCCAGCTCCGGCCGGGAGGCGCTGGAGCAGCTCCTCAAGCACGAGATCCCGATCGTCCTCATGGACGTCAGCATGCCGGACCTCGACGGATTCGAGCTGGCGGAGATCATCCGGGAGCATCCGCGCTACCAGAAGACGGCGATCATCTTCGTCTCCGGCGTGCGCCTGACGGACACAGACCGGCTCAAGGGATATCAATCGGGAGCCGTGGACTACGTCTCGGTCCCGGTCATCCCCGAGCTGCTCCGCGCGAAGGTCCGCGTCTTCGCCGAGCTGCACCGCAAGCGGCGGGAAACGGAGCTTCTCAATCAAGAGCTCGAAGCCCGAGTCGCCGAGAGGACGGCCGCGCTCCAGGACGTCACGCAGCAGCTCCGTGCCGCCGACCGCCGGAAGGACGAGTTCCTGGCATTCCTCGGCCACGAGCTGAGAAATCCTCTCGCGCCGATCGTCAATGCGGCCAGCGTCCTGCGCCTCAAGGCCGCGAACGATCCCGACCTCTCCTGGTGCCGGGAGGTGATCGAGCGCCAGGCCGGGCAGCTCACCCGGCTGGTCGACGACTTGCTCGACGTCTCCCGGATCACCCGGGGCACGATCACGCTCCGCTCGGAGACGGTCGATGTGGCGACGGTCGTCGCGAGCGCCGTCGAGAGCTGCCGGCCGTTCATCGACATGCGCCGCCACGAGCTCGTCGTTTCGCTTCCCGACCGGCCGCTCCTGCTCCAGGGCGATCCGGCGCGACTCACGCAGATCGTCGCCAACCTCCTGAACAACGCCGCGAAGTACCAGGACGACGCGGGGCGGATCGACCTCGTCGTCGGAAGCGACGGATCGCAGGTCGTCATCGCGGTCCGGGATCGCGGCATCGGGATCGCTCCGGAGGCCCTCCCGACGGTCTTCGATCTGTTCGCCCAGGCGAGCTCCTCGCTGCGACGGCTGGACGACGGTCTGGGAATCGGCCTGTCGCTCGTGAGAAAGCTCGTCGAGCTTCACGGCGGGGACATCAGCGCGCGCAGCGCCGGCCTCGGCAAGGGGAGCGAGTTCGAGGTCCGTCTTCCGGCACAAACCGCTGCGGACGGGCGGACGCCCGCGCGCGGAAAGGCGCCTTCCGCCGGTTTCGGCGGGCCGCCGCAGCGCGTGCTCGTCGTCGACGACAACCGCGACGCCGCCGAGAGCCTGGCGATGCTCCTGCGCCTCGGCGGGCACACGGTCTCGATCGCGAACGACGGCGGCAGCGGCCTCGAGATGGCCCTGTCCGAACGCCCGGAGATCGTGTTCCTCGACATCGGGCTTCCGGGGATCGACGGGTACGAGGTGTGCCGCCGCGCGCGCGAAAGCGGCTTGTCCGATGCCAGGATCATCGCGATGTCCGGGTTCGGCCAGGCTCAAGATCGCGAGCGCTCGAAGGCCGCCGGCTTCGACGGACACTCCGTGAAGCCCGTGGATCTCGGCGCCCTGACCCGGCTGCTGTCGCTCGATACGTCCGCGGGCGTTTAGCCTCAGGACGGACGGATCCGGGCGATCGCCTCCCGTGCAGGCCGATAGGACGGCTCGATGGCCAGGGCGCGGTGAAGGTGCTCGAGCGCCCCGGCCTCGTCGTTCGCGCGCATCAGCAAGATGCCGACGTCGTACTCGATGTCGAAGAGCCCCGGCGCGTACCGTAAGGCCGTGGTGTAGGCCTCGATCGCCTTCGGTCCGTCGCCGGCCAGCGCGTAGGAGTGCCCGAGCTCGGCCCAGTACGACGCGTTGGCCGGCGCGAGCGACAGCGCCGCACGATAGGCCTCCTGCGCGTGCGGCAGGTCGCGCCCTTGCAGATACGCCCGCGCGAGCTTGCGTCGGACCGCGGCGTCCCTGGGGGACGACGAGGCGACGCGCGTCAGCGCCGCGGCGGCCTCGCCGAAACGGCCTTGAAGCGTCAGGAGATCGGCGAGCAGCTCGTCGCCCCGGAGCACCTCGTCCGGCGTCATGCTCAAACCCGACAGGAGCCTCGACGCCTCGGCGTTCCGCCCGCGTGAGGTCTCGATCTGCGCGAGCAGCATCCGTGCCTCCCGGTGATCCGGCGCCGCCTGCAGCGCGCGAGCGAGATAGGCCGCGGCGTTGTCCGGGGAGCCGATGAGAAGGAAGCTCCGCGCCATGCCGAGCGAGTACCACGGCCGTCCCGGAGCGCCGAGCGCGCGCCGCCATCCGGCGGGACGTTCTTCCGGCTCCGGCCCGCGCGGCACCCAGGTCTTGTGGGGGTCGATCGCGTACGCCTTGATCAGGTCGGCGTGCTCGGGCAGGTCCCGGACGTAGACGAGGTCGCGGGCATCGATGTGGACGAGCGTCCAGCCGGGGGTCGACGACACCAGCTCGGCCAAAGGCTGCGCGCGATCACGATCGACGAGCGCCGTGTCGATCCGCCACCGGTCCGACACGGACCGCCAGTCCCGCTTGCCGCCCGCGATCGCGAGGTACTCCTTGATGAACGGCTCGCCGTAAACCTCGTTGCGGCCGTCGATGAACACCGGGAACCGATCGTGCGCTTTCCAGTCGAGGTAGGCCCCGTCCGACATCTCGTTCCAGATCTCCCGCTTCGCACCGTGGTCGAGGATGAACTCCGTCGCGGGCCCCGGGTAGCTCCACGGGGCGATGTCCAGCCCGAAGCCGCTCTCCTGACCCTGTGAAAGCGCGTAGCGATCGGTCACGACGAGATACACGCCCGCGGCCGCGGCGGCCGCGAGCGCGGCCTTGACCGGCCGGGAGTCGAGCCGGGGGAGCGCCGGCCCTTCATCGAGATTCCGCAGGCTCGCCCAGACCGCCACGAACGCGAACAGCGCCGCATTCCGGACCGATTGCAACGAGAGATAGGCGAACGCGCCCCACACGACGGTGCGGGGAACATCGATTCGCGAGCGGCGCCCCACGAAGGTCAGCCCCGACAGGACCAAGAGCGCCGCCCAGGCCCACAGCTCGAACCCCCAGCTCGGCGTCGCGAACGGGCTTCGGAGCTCCTCGATCGATCGCCCGAGCACGCTGCCGGCGTGCATCTCCTTCCACAAGAGCCAGGGGAACGTCATACCGCGGAGGCCGTAGGGGTTGACGACGCAGGCCGCGGTGATCCACGCCGCCGACCTGACGAGGCGCCCGCGCCCCGGACTCCTCGCGCTTCCGGCGGCAAACAGCCAGGCGAGCACGGGACCCAGAGCGAACAGGGTATGCATGTTCGCCCAGGCGACCTGGGCGAGCGGAAGGCCCCATCGAACGCGTTTCGAATCGTCGTGCCGCAGCCGGTCGAGCGACACCACGAACAGCGCGACCATCAGGAACGTCACGATCTCGGGGCGCACGATGAAGCGCCCCGAGGCGGACACGATCGCAAGCATCACGATGAACGCCGCGGGGGCGGTCGCGATCACGCGCCGCGACGGTTGCATCACGAGCCATCCGGCGAGCCCCACGACCACCGTCTGCGCGAGGATCAAGAGCGCCGGGCCCCCGGCGACGAAGCCGAGGTAAGAGAAGAAGAAGAACAGCCACCGGATCTCGATCCATTCGTGGCCGGCAACCGTGTGGGTGAATTCGTCGTGCCGCGGGACCGCTCGGTGATCCGCGACCCACTGGCCCGTCCGGAGCTGCCAGAAGAAATCCGCGCTGTGAATCCGTTGGACCGAAAATGCAACGAAGAGGGCGGCGATGCCGCACAGGAGCACGAACCCCCAGAAACGTCCGCGCATAAGTGGGCCGGATGCTAACAGAACCCCACGGGGTAGGGCCTTGCGGTCGAATCACCGCAAACAGGGCGTTGATCGCCGCGCGGACGGCAGTACCTTTACCCGCAGTATGACCCCCGGAGCCGCCCGACCGCTTGCCGCCAGCCTCCTCGCCCTTTCGCTCGCCGTGACGATCGCGAGCGCCGTCGAGCCGGCCGCCGGCCCGAACGCCCAGGATCACCGCGTGCCCCGCGTCAAGCAATACGCCACCCCGCGTGGATTCGAGTCCAGGGTGACGGCTCGCAACGGGGAGTGGTGGAGCGACCGCAAGACGGAATCGGGAGAGCTTCGCGTGATCGTTCGAGGGGAGGGCGATCCGCTGATCCTGGCGCCTCGCAGCGACCGCGCCGCGCTGTCGGCGCTCAAGGAGCAGCGCCTCGCGGCACTCGATGCGATCGCCGATGCCGTCGTCGCGACGGACAACGACGTGAGAAAAAAGCTCGGCCGAACGCCGCTGGCTCCCGCGGACCTCGTCGGCGTCCGGTTCACGCACGTCTTCAACGGGTTCAGCGCGCGCGTGCGCCGCGAGTCGCTCGAGTCGCTGCGGAAGCTGCCTGGCGTCACCGGCGTCTGGGTCGATCAAGAGGTGCATGCGGCGCTCGCGCAGAGCGTGCCGCTCATTCGCGCCGATCAGGTCTGGAGCCAGTACGGCGACCAGGGCCAGGGGATCACCGTCGCCGTGCTCGATTCCGGCATCGATTACACGCGTCCCGACCTCGGCGGATGCCTGGGCCCCGGCTGCAAGGTCGAATACGGCAAAGACCTGATCAACCAGGATTCCGATCCCATGGACGATTTCGGTCACGGGACCCACGTCGCCGGAATCGTCGCCGCCAACGGCACGGTGAAGGGCGTGGCCCCCATGGCCCGCCTCTGGGGCATCAAGGTTCTCGACCAGTACGGCAACGGTCTCGATTCCACGATCATCGCGGGGATCGAGACGGCGACCAATCCGGACGGGGACCCGGGGACGCAAGACGGCGCTCGCATCATCAATTTGAGCCTGGCCGGCGCGGGCAACCCCGACGATCCCGTGTCGCAGGCGGCGGACAACGCGATGGCGGGCGGGACGCTGGTCGTCGCAGCGGCCGGGAACTTCGGGCCCGATTACGACACCATCGGCTCGCCCGCCTGCGCGCGGCAGATCGTCACCGTCGGCGCCTCCGACAAGTCGGACCACCTCGCCTCGTTCAGTGCGCGCGGGCCGGCGACGACCACGTATCAGATCAAGCCCGAGCTCGTAGCACCCGGCGTGAGCATCACGAGCACGGTGCCCACGGGGAATTGCACGTATTGCGATCCGTCGGGATTGAAGTCGCTCGATGGCACGAGTATGGCGGCGCCGCACGTCGCCGGGACCGCGGCGCTCGTCCTCGAGCGGTATCCGGCGTGGACGCCGGCCCAGGTCAAGGCGGCGCTCATGCAGAAGTCGATCGACCTGTCCGCCGGCGCGTTCGTCCAGGGCTCCGGGCGCATCGACGCATTGAACGCGGTCTCATCGTTCGGGCGGGTCGACGTGCCGACCGTCAGCCCCGGGTGGGACGATCCCGGGCAGCCGACGTTCCTGCGCAGCCAGGTCGTGAACATCACGAACCTCGCAATCTCAACCCGTAGCTACACGCTGAGCGTTTTGGGGACCTTGCCGCCGGGTGTCTCGGCGACCGTCAGCCCGGCGAGCGTCATGATCCCAACGGGGCAGACCCAGAGCTTCACGTTCACTCTGAACGTCAACAACGCGATGGTGGCGAACGTCGCCGCCGAGCCCCTGGCCTACGAGGGCACGATCCGGGCGGTCAGCGGGACGGAGGTGCTCCGCATCCCGTTCGCATTCCTCAAGGCCCCACGGCTCACGCTGAATTTCGACCAGACTCCGGCGACGGTCCTCCTCACGGACAACCATTCCTGGCTCAAGCAGTACAACTACGCGCCGACGTCGTTCGGCGTGCTCCTCCCTGACGTGACGCTCGACGTCGTGACGGCGTTCGTGGACGGAGTGTCCACCGTGTTCCACGAGGGCCTGCACCCGGCCACGAGCACACAGATTTCGATCTCCCGATCCGAAGCGGCCTATTACTTCCTGGTGATCCCCGTCGACAAGAACGGTGGAGCGATGAGCCTCACGACGAGCTTGTCGCTCACTCACCTCGGAGCGAAGAACGGCTACTTCGACACCTGGTCCACCAGCGACAACGGCAATGATCCGGGGTCGCCGACGCTCTTCTGGTTCTCGCCGATGAGCGCCAACTACGTCTTCGAGCTCAGCGTGCTGCAAGAGCCCGGGGGGACGAGCCCGACGTATTTCTACTTCGGCTCGACGTCGACGGGAATCCAGGGGTCGATGACGTTCCGCAACGCCGCGGCCGATTTCCGGCACTTCACCTGGGGCTACAAGGTCGACCCCGGACGCAGCGTCGTCTTCCCATGGACCTCGATGACCACGCGTCCCTACGGCTCGAATCTGGTTTTCTCGTGGGGGAACTGCGACGTCACGCCGGGCACGCCGTCTCCCTTCCAGCGCGACGTCTATCTCACACCGATCCCCAATTCGCAGATTGGAACCGGGTTCCTGAGGCAGTCGGTGTTCGGCGCGGCGCCGTCCGGACCCTGCGCGTTCTCGGACTATCTCTACGACACGCCGTACGCCGCGGCGACGAGCGCGAGCGAGCTCGACCTGTGGCAGCTCGGAAAATCCGACCCTGCCGTGCGCGCGACGGGCGCGCTCCTGACGTCGGGTGTCGGGCCGTACCGCTTCGCGGGCGTATTCCAGAACGACACGGGGACCTTGGCCGCGTACGGCGATCCGGTCTCGTGGTTCACGTCGCAGCTTTACGACGTGCGGCCGTATGCGCCGCTTCCGTTCGAGATCCTCCAGGGCGGCGCCCTCTTGTACACCGGGGCGTTGAGCGGCACCGACACGCGGGATCCGTTTCAGGCGGCGATTGCTCCCGGCCGCTACACCATGCACATCCCATTCACGCAGTGGTACCTGGGCGGGAGCCCGGGCCGCGCCGATACCTATGCCGTGTTCGACACGCAGTCGGCCGATCCGAATCCGCCCACGCTCAAGAGCCTGACGATCACTCACGCAGGGAACTTCGTGGACCTCGCTCCGGCCTCCGGAGCCACGGTGAGCTTCAAGGGCGGCGACGATTCGGGGGCGATCGTCGATGCGCGCCTGTATTACAAGACCGCGAGCGGGTACCTGCCTGCGGCGGTCTCCGGAAACATGACGTCGGGCTACACGGCGACGCTGCCCCCGGCTGGCGGCCCGCCGCCGGCCGGTCCGATTGCCGTCATCCTGCGCGATGCGAGCGGCAATGCCGTCACCTACAGCTACTGCAGCGCCGCGACGGCGACCCCCGAGGTCTGCGACGGGTTCGACGACGATTGCGACGGCAACCTCATGGCCTCCGAAGTCGATCAGGACGACGACTCGTGGCGGCCGTGCGCGGGCGACTGCAACGATGCGGACGGATCGATCTGGAGCGCGCCCGGTGAGGTCTCCGGGCTCAAGATCGACTCCGGCACCGAGATGGTCTGGGGCGCGCCGACCGGCGGCAAGGCCAGCGCGATGACCTACGACGTCCTGCGCTCCACCGATCCGCACAGCTTCGGCGCCGGCGCGACCTGCGTGGCCTCGGACGTCGGACCGTCGCCGACCGCCATCGACGGCGCGACCCCCGCTCCCGGCGTGGCCTTCTTCTATCAAGTTCGCGCGCAGGACGCGTGCCCGAGCGGCGAGGGATCGCTCGGAGCGATCTCGGGCGGCGCGGCGCGCACGGGACGAAGCTGTCCGTAAGCGCCGCGGCTTCGCTACGAGTCCAGGTACTTCACGAAGATGACCTCGTTGTGCGCCTCGTTGTAGAGCAGCTCGTCGACCTTCGCGCGGACGAGAAGCAAGCCGAACCCGCCCGGGCGCAAGCCCTTTTCCTCGCGGACCTTCATGTGCTCGATCGGATTCCCGTCGTAGGCGATCGCGGCGTGGGTGAGGTCTTCGAGCCGGAAGCCCGATCCGGGATCGGCGATCCGGTAGAGGAGCATGCGCTTCGCGCGCACATAGGCGATCCGCACGTTGCGGTCGGGGTCGAGGCGGCCGCCCCATTCGACGGCGTTGAGCAGCAGCTCGCGGAACGCGTAGCCGACCGACTCTCGGACGTCGGGGGCGAGATCGGCGTCGAGGTGCGCGAGGAAGCCTTCGATGCGCGCGGCGGCCTCGCGAGAGCACGGGACGACGAGCTCGACCCAGTCGGGGCGGGCCGAGACGACCTCGATCGTGCGCAGGGCATCGGCCGCCAGGGCCGTCTCGACGATCTCGATGAGCGCGGCCGGGTCGATCGGCTTGGCCACGAAGTAGAGCGCGCGATCCTTGAGCGCCTGGAGGAGCGTCTCGGGGGTGTCGTCCGAGGTCATGACGACGACCTTGGCGTCGACGCCGTCGGCGCGGAGCCTCGAGAGCACCTCGAGCCCGGTGATCCCGGGCATCCAGACGTCGAGGAGGATCAGGTCGGGCACGCCCGCGCTCCGATCGTGCGCGCGCTCCAAGGCCTCGTCGCCGCTCGCCGCGAGAACGACGGCGTAGCCGGCCTGCTCGAGCACCGACTTCAACAGGTGGCGTGTGACCCGGTCGTCGTCGACGACGAGGACGGTGGTCATGGCGGCACCTCCCGCGACGCTTCCCGGCGAAACCGCGCGAGCGCCGCCTCGAGCGCGCGCAACGCCGCCGGAGCGTCCGACAAATCACCGTCGATCCCCATGCGTTCGAGCCGGCGCGCGGCCTCGACCGGCGCCGGCGCGGCGAAGTTAGCGACCGAGCCCTTCAGCGCGTGCGCCGCATGGCGCAAGGCGGTGGGATTCGACGCATCGATCGCATCGCGGATGGCCGCGACGAGACCGGGGCATTCGGCGAGGAACAGATCGACCAGCTCGCGAACGAGCGTGTGGTCGCCGCCGAAGCGCGCCGCTGCGGCGCCGGCGTCGAATCCGGAGACCGCGGATTCGACCGCCGCGACCAGACGGTCGGCCTGAACCGGCTTGGTCACGTATCCGTCCATCCCGGCCGACAGGCAACGCTCGCGGTCGCCCTCCATCGCGTGCGCGGTCATCGCCACGATCGGCACGTGCCGCCCGGTCCGCTTTTCGGCTTCCCGGATCGCGATCGTCGCGGCGAGTCCGTCCATCTCGGGCATCTGGACGTCCATGAGGACGACGTCGAAATCCCTTCCGGAGCCGCCGTCGAGCGCCGAGATCGCCTCGCGCCCGTTCCCCGCGACACGCACCGCGTGCCCGCGCTTTTCGAGGATGCGCTTCGCAACCTCCTGGTTCACCGCGTTGTCCTCGGCGAGGAGGATCGACAGCGGCCTTTCGGTCGCGGCGAGCCCCGGCCGGCGCGGCGGGGCGGCTTCGTCGGCGATCGTCGCGCCGCCGAGCACCGTGGACATCGCATCGAGCAGATCCGATTGCTTGACGGGCTTCGAGAGATAACCCGCGATGCCGATGCGCCGGCACCGGGCGCCGTCCCCGGGCCGTCCCGCGGAGGTCAGGAGGATCATCGGGACGCGAGCGAGCTCCGCGTCCCGCTTGACCGCCTCGGCGAGCATGAACCCATCGAATTCGGGCATCTGCCCGTCGGAGATCAGGAGGTCGAACGGGCGGCCATCGGCGACCGAGGCCCGGAGCGCGTCGAGCGCGGCGCGTCCGCCGTCGACCGCGGTGGGCCGCATCTTCCAGCTCTCGAGCATCTCGATCAGGATCCGCCGGTTGATCTCGTGATCGTCGACCACGAGGACCGAAACACCCGCGACGTTTTCTCGCCGCGCCGGAACGGATTGCGCTGGAGCGGTCGAGCGCGGGAGGTCGAACCGCGCCGTGAAGTGGAACGTGCTTCCCCGTCCGGGCGTACTGTCGAGGCCGATCGTCCCGCCCATCATGGCGACGAGCTGCGTCGAGATCGCGAGCCCGAGGCCGCTGCCGCCGTAGCGGCGCGTGGTCGAGGAGTCGGCCTGGGTGAACGGGGCGAAGATCTGCTCGCGCTTGTCCTTGGGGACGCCGATCCCGGTGTCGCGCACCGAGATGCGGACGGTCACGTCGTCGTCGCTCGTTTCGATCGCCTCGGCGTCGACGACGACCTCGCCTCGCTCCGTGAACTTCACGGCGTTGCCGACGAGGTTGACGATCACCTGGCGGAGCCGGCCCGGGTCGCCCAGGGCGATCGCGGGGAGCGAAGGGGACAGCCGGCATGCGAGCTCGAGGCCTTTTTCGCCCGCCCGCACCGCCAGAACCTTGATCGAGTCCTCGATGGTCTCGCGAAGGTCGAGCTCGACGCGATCGAGCTCGAGCTTGCCGGCCTCGATCTTCGACAGATCGAGGATGTCGTTGACGAGCGTCAGGAGCGCGCGCGAGGAGCTCTTGACCGTCGTCAGGTAGCTGCGCTGCTCCTCGGACATCTCGGTGCCGAGCGCGAGGTCGGTCATGCCCATGATCGCGTTCATCGGCGTGCGGATCTCGTGGCTCATGTTGGCCAGGAAATCGGATTTGACCTGAGCGGCTTCTTCCGCGCGCCGTCGGGACAGGTCGAGCTCCTTGACGAGCAGCGCGAGACGGGAGGCGTTTTCTTCCTGGGCGAGCCGCGCGGATTCGAGCGCGGCGGCATACGACCTGAGCTCGTCCTCGGCCGCTTTCTGCGCGGTGACGTCCCGCGCCATGGCGTAGATCCGCGTGCCGTCGGGGTCGAGCGTGGCTTTCCACAGGAGCCACCGGTACGACCCGTCCTTGCAGAGGTAGCGATTCTCGAATGACACGACGTCCCGCCCTCCGGCGAGCCCACGCGCCTCGTGCTTGGTGCGGTCGCGATCGTCGGGGTGGATGAATTCGATGTAGGGGCGGGCGAGCATGTCGTCTTGCGTGAATCCGAGCGTCTTCTCCCAGGCGGGATTCACGCGCTTGAAGTAGCCGTCGGTTCCCGAGATGCAGAGCATGTCGAGCGACATCGTGAAGAACTTGTCGAGCTCTTCCTCGACGCGCCGGCGCTCGATGAACTGGCCGATCTGGCTTCCGACCGTGGCGAGGAGCGTCAGCAGCGACTCGTCCGGCTCCTGGATCTCGCGGCTGAAGAACTCCATGACGCCGAGCACCCGCTCGCCCAGCACGATCGGGAAGCCCAGGGCGCCGTGAAGCCCGCACTCGGCGGCGACCTGAGCCCGCGGGAAATTCCGATCGCCGACGACGTCCGGGATCCAGGCCGGCTCCCCGCTGTCCCACACGCGGCCGGGAAGCCCGACGCCGCGCGCGAAGCTCATCCCACGGCTCATCGCGTCGAACTCGGAGAACGCCATCGCCGGATCGTGCCAGATCGCGACACAGCGCAGCGTGTCGCTGTCGGGGTCGACTTCCCAGAGGGCGCCGTGGTCCCAGTCCAGGCTCTGGCAGATCGAGCGGAGGACGCGGGGCGTCGCCTCGGACAGCGTCCCGGATTCCGCGAGCGCCAGGGCCGCCGCATGCTGCGCGCCCAAGCGCCGCTCCGCCGTGGTTCGAACCGTCATCCCGACTCCGTGGGAAAATGATAGTCCAGAGTCGAGAGTCGAGAGTCGAGAGCTCAGAACAGCGAGCGCTGAGGCCCGGCCGCCGTCGGGACGCGGAATCTCGACGCGTCGAGCGCCGGCCGGTCGGCGTTCAATCCCAGCCGGCGGCAGGCGACCTGGAACCGCGTCTTGAGAAGCTCGGCGAGCGCGCCGGTTCCGCGCATGCGTGTCCCGAACTCCGAGTCGTACAGCTTTCCGCCGCGCATCTCCCGAAGCAACGCCAGCACGTGGGAGGCCCGCTGCGGGTAGTGCGTCTGGAGCCATTCGACGAACAGGTCCTTCACCTCGTGCGGCAGCCTGACGAGGATGTAGCTCGCCCAGCGCGCGCCGGCGGCCGCCGACGCCTCGAGGATGCGCTCGAGCTCGGAGTCGTTGAGCGCCGGGATCATCGGAGATGCCAGGACGCCGACGGGCACCCCGGCAGCTGCGAGCGTCCGCATGGCCTCGAGGCGCCGTTCCGGGGTCGCCGCGCGAGGCTCCATCGTGCGGGCGAGGGACGGTTCGAGGGAGGTGATCGAGAAGTTCACGCAGACCAGGTCGTCCGCGGCGAGTGCTGTGAGCAGATCGATGTCGCGCACGACGAGCGCCGATTTCGTGATGATCCCCACCGGGTGGCGGTGCTCGTGGAGTACCTCGAGCACCGAGCGTGTGATCCGGAGCTCGCGCTCGACCGGCTGGTACGGATCGGTATTCGCTCCGAGGGCGAGGGTTTCCGCGCGGTAGCCCGGGCGCGCCAGGGCGTCGCGCAGGAGCGCCGCCGCATCGGGCTTCGAGAAGATCTTGGTCTCGAAGTCGAGGCCCGGAGACAACCCGAGGAACGCGTGCGTCGGCCGCGCGAAGCAGTAGATGCATCCGTGCTCGCAGCCCTTGTACGGATTGATCGAACGGTCGAACCCCACGTCGGGGGAGTCGTTTCTCGCAATGATGTTGCGCGTTTTTTCGGGAATGATCGTCGTTTCGAGCGGCGGGAACGGGTCGTCGTCCTCCGTCGGGGGCATCGGCGGAATGGGCTCGTAGCGAAATCGCTCGAAGCGGCTCGAAGGGTTCGTGACCGCCCCCCGGCCCTTGCGGGGGAGGGCTCGTGCTTCACCGTCCATGGGTTTGAGTATCCAGCGACGGAAACACGAAAGCAAGGCGAAAATAAGCCGGCCGAGATCAGGCGACCTCGACTCGCCGGCTGCCGTGCGCCGGAACCTTCGCTTCAGGCGTCAGGATTCCTTGAAGATTCAGGGGATCCGCAGCCGCGACTTCGAGGGGTCCGGCGCCTTCTGACGGCTCCTGATGCGACGCCGCGCGCCGGCGGCGGCGGAGCAGCTCGATAGCCTCGGGACGAGCGAACTGTTCCCCCGAGAACCGCTGCACGAAGCGACCGCCGCGGATCTCGCCCGCGAGCTCGAGGTGCCGGTAGGTGCGCGCGAGATCGCGCCAGGGAATCGGGATGCGCTCCCGCTCGATCAGCCGCCGGAACACGACGCCGTAGCGGTCGAGCAGGCGGTGCGCGGCGAAGACGACTTGGTCCTCGCCCGCGACGCCGGGCCCCTTTTCGGAGCGGTCGGCGTCCCGGAAGCGGGACCAGCGCCCCGGAGAGATCTGCGGCGCGTGCGCCGAGCCCGTGCGGCGCTTGGACGGCGGCGTGATCAACCGTCGCAGGCCGCCGAACGAGTCGCACGTGATCCGGCCGCGGCCGATAAGTTGGGTCAACCCCATCTCGAAGTGGGACGGAAGCAAACCCGAGGCGCGCTCGAGCTCTTGGGTGAAGCTCGCGCCGCGGCGGTCGAGGACGCCCAGGATCGTCGAGGCGTACGTCGACAGCGGCTTGTCGTCAAGGCGCAACGCCGCGAGCGACTTCCACATCTCGAGGTCATCGCGCAGCACGACACAGACCGGCGTCACGCGGACCGGGGAGTCGCCCGAGCTCCACAGACGCCCCCAGGCGGCCTCGCCGCTCAGGGTGAGATGGTCGAGCGTGTCGGGGCGGTAGTCGCGAACGCGCGCCCTCAAGATCGATCGATCCCACTCCGCGGCGGGGGCTTCGAACCCCCCGAGCTTGCGCACGACCTCGCGCAGGCCGCGCGGGCCTTCGAGCCGGAACCCGGGCTCGACGTGCTGCCAGCACGCGAGGAAGCGCCAGAAATCCGCGGCCGTGACCGGCTCGATCTCGCGGCGCAGCCGGTCGAGCGTGGCGCGGTGGATCCGCGCGAGAAGTCTTCGCTCGCACCAGGCACCGCGCCCGTCGATGCGGCAACGGAGCACGACGCCTTCGACCTCGAGCGCCGCCAGGAGCGCCTCGTCGGCGGGGGATGGGTCGAGAAGCGGACCCGTCGCCTCCATCCGCCCCTTGAGCATCGCTTTCGGATCGCGGGTGGCATCGACGGCGAGCCACCGATCGTCTTCCCGGACCACGCGGCCGGCCGATCGTAGCTCGTCGAGCCACGGCGTCCACCCGGAACGATCCGCCTCGCTCGCGGTGACGTAGCCCATCCATTGGAGCGCTTCGTGGACCTCTTCGGCATTTTCGGGCGCGGGCCAGGCGTCCTCGCGAACGCGGGCGACGGCCTCGGCATCGAGCGCGCCCAGGACGTCGACGGTCTTGGCGTCGAGCGAGCGGCGCTGACTGACCGCACGTGCGCGGCGCTCCTCGAGCGGCGCATCGTCGAGGAACGCATAGGGCATCGCATTCAGGACGCCCCGCGCGAATGCGGACGGCTCTGTCGTATCGACGGCGACCGCCTCGATCGCTCCCGAGCGGAGGCCGCGCAGCACCTCGAGGAAGCCTTCCTCGTCCATCGCCTCGTTCAGGCAGTCTTCGATCGTCTGCCGCACGATCGGGTGCTCCCACGGAACCGGCAGCTCGCTTTCGGGAAGGGTTTCGGGGCAGGCGAGGACCTGCGGAAACGCGCCGACGAGCAGGTCCTCCGCGCGCATGCGCAGGAGCTGGGCCGGCACGCGCCGGCCGCCCCGCGTTCTCGGGAGCAGCAGCGCACGCGTCGCGTTCCATCGCCACCGCGTCCCGAACATCGGTGCCGCCAGGAGGGCCTGCACGAGGAGGTCGTGCGCGGTGTCCGGGTGGAGATAGTCGAAGACGTCCTCGAGAGGGAAGCTGTGCTGCGGCCCGAGCGACAGCAAGATGGCGTTCTCATCGGCCGCCGCCTGAAGCTCGAAGCCGAATCCGCGGCAGAAGCGCTTGCGCAGCGTCAGCCCCCAGGCCCGGTTGATGCGCCCGCCGAACGGGGCGTGGATCACGAGCTGCATACCGCCCGACTCGTCGAAGAAGCGCTCCGCGACGACGCGCCGGGGCGTCGGGACGGCTCCGAGCGTGCGCGCGCCTTCGTCGAGGTATTCCGCGAGCGCTCCGGCCGCCGCGGGCGGCAATCCCACCTCGGTTTCGGACCACACCGCGACGCGTCCGGCTTCACGCACGCGGCCGATCGCCTCCGACAGCTCCCGCGTCCG
Source organism: uncultured Acidobacteriota bacterium (assembly GCA_964647625.1). Classification (GTDB taxonomy): domain Bacteria; phylum Acidobacteriota; class Polarisedimenticolia; order Polarisedimenticolales; family DASRJG01; genus DASRJG01. The sequence goes on along the minus strand of CAZYHZ010000014.1, from coordinate 65,323 downwards.
CGCCGGGGCTTCGCCGAACCAGAAGGGGAGGCTCGGCGGCGCGCCCTGGGCGTCGGCGACGCGGACGATGCCGGGCTCGACCTTGAGGATCCGCCAGGACGCGTTTCCGAGCTGGAAGATGTCGCCGCCGTTCGACTCGATCGCGAAGTCCTCGTCGAGCGATCCGACCTGAATGCCTTCGGGCTCGAGCAGGACCTGATACTGCCCGGTATCCGGGATCGCGCCGCCGGAGGTGAGCGCCGTGATCCGCGCGCGCTTGGTCGCCCGCAGCCGCCCTTGGATGCCGTCGCGATGGAGCAGCGCGGTGCGGCCCTCGAGATGGAGCGCCGTCACCGCGTCGAAATCCGCGCGGGGCAGGTCGCGGTACGGCCACGCGCGGCGGCAGGTCTCGTAGAGGCGCTCCTCGTCCCAGGTTTCGGGGACACAGCTCGCGACGATCTGCTGCGCGAGGATGTCGAGCGGATGGCCGGGCTGCGGCGTCCGGTCGAGATCGCCGCGCCGGATCGCGTCGATGAGCGCCGTCGCCGTCACGAGGTCGTCTTGCGTCAGAGGGAAGATGCGCCCTTTCGGCGTCCGGGACAGCGCGTGGCCGCTGCGTCCGACGCGCTGGAGGAGCGTCGCGATCGAGGACGTCACGCCGGCCTGGATGACGAGATCGACGTCCCCGATGTCGATCCCCAGCTCGAGCGACGACGTCGCGACGAGCGCGCGGAGCCGGCCCGCTTTGAGCCGGCCTTCCGCCTCGAGCCGCCGCTCGCGCGAGAGGCTTCCGTGGTGGCTCGTGACGTTTCCGGCGCCGAGGACCGACGTCAGCCTGGCCGCCACGCGCTCGGCGAGCTTGCGGGTGTTCACGAAGATGAGCGTGGTCTTGTGCTCGGCGACGAGCGCCGCCATGCGGGCGACGACCTGATCCCACGTCTCGTGGGAGCAAACGGTTTCGAGCGGGCCGTCGGGAAGCTCGAGCGCAAGATCGAGATCCCGCCGGTGCCCGACGTCGACGATCTCGCACTCCCGGCCGGCGCCGGCGAGCAGCCGGGAGACGTCCTCGGCGGGCTTTTGCGTCGCGGACAGGCCGATGCGCTGGAGCGGGCCGTCGACGAGCGCTGCGAGCCTTTCGAGCGAGAGCGCGAGATGCGCTCCGCGCTTGCTCCCCGCCACGGCGTGGATCTCGTCGACTATGACGGTCCGGATCGTCCGGAGCATCCGGCGCCCCCCGTCGCTCGTCAGGAGGATGTACAGCGATTCCGGCGTCGTCACCAGAACGTGGGACGGACGCCTCGCCATCGCCGTGCGCGCCGATCCGGAGGTGTCCCCGCTGCGGACGAGGACGCGCACCTCGGGGAATTCGGGGTTGCGAAGGCGAAGCTCGGCGAGCGGCCCCTCGAGGTTCTTCTGGACGTCGTTTCCGAGCGCACGAAGCGGCGACACGTAGAGGATCTGAGTTCGATCTTCGAGATCGGGCCCCTGCCGCAGCAGGCCATCGATCGCCCACAGGAACGCAGCGAGCGTTTTTCCGGTCCCCGTGGGCGCCGCGATGAGCACGTGACGCCGGGTTCGGATGCGAGGCCAGCCTTCGCGCTGTGGCGCCGAAGGCGCTCCGATCCGCTCCGCGAACCACCGCGCGACGCCGGGGTGGAAAGCCGTGAGGGGCATCCGCTCATCATACCCGGCGGAGCGCAAGAGCTCCGGCTGGCGCCGGGTGCGCATCCGGCCCAGGATGGCGGTCATGCACGAGAATGAAGGACAGATTCACGGATTCGTCGCGGTCGCGTTCGTCGAGGACCTGCCGCTCGAGTGGATCCAGCCGCTGTTGCCCGCACCTCGCGCGAGTGCCCACGAGCTGTCGTCGACGCTCCCCGGAGGCGGCGAGGTGTTCGCGTTTGCGTTCGGCGCGATCGTCTTCCACGACGTGCCCGGCCCCGCGCGCGACGATCTGCTCGCGTCGCTGCGGCGGCAGCACCCCCGTCTCGTGCCGGACGTCGTCCGGGAAGAGTTCTCGGCTGTCGAGGCCGCCGGCTCGCGCGTCGGCCTGTCGCAGGGGCGGCTCGTCGTGGACCATCTCGACTCGACGCGCGCCGCCGTGGTCGCGCTGATCGTGGCGCAGAGCGCCGCGATGGAGACCTACGAGCGGATCGTCGACAAGCTGTTCGACCGCACCCGCCGGCTCGTGGAGCGCCTGGAGGTCACGGGACTCGTGCCGCTCCGCACGCGGCCGCTGCACCGGTTCATCGGCGAAGCCGTCGGACGGCGCAGCGAGGTGCTCTCAACGCTCCACCTCCTCGACAAGCCGGACGCCACCTGGGACGACCCGGCGATGGACCGGATCTACGACGACCTGCGCGCGGAGTTCGACCTCGGCGATCGATTCGCGGCCCTCGAGAGCAAGCTGCGCGCGGTTCAGGATGCGCTCGAGCTGCTGCTCGGCGTCGCGCGCGACCGCCGACTCGTCCTTCTGGAGGGCGCGATCGTCGTCTTGATCTGCCTCGAGGTCGCCCTTTCGTTCCTGCGCTGACGGCCCGATTGCGAGCAAAAAAATAGGCAGCGGGCGTCCATCCGCCCGCTGCCTTCCCGAGAGCCGCTTGGGGGGGGCGGCTAGAACGTCACCGTCGTGGTCTCCGACCCGCAATCGGTCGTCTTTCCGTCGTTGTAGGCGTCGCCGCTGTAAACGGCGCGCCAGTAGTACGTGCCCGGCTGAGTGACCAGCACGCCGTTGACCGTGGCTGCGGTCCCGTTGGTGATCGCCACGGTCTCGTCGGTTCCGACCTGGGTGCCGCACGCGGCATCGGAGAACAGTCGGAATGTCACCGTCGCCGCCGGGCCGGGCGCGCCCGGCCGGATCCCGGTGATGGTCGCCGAGTCGTGAAGCACGGCCCGCTCGGTGGTGCCCACGCCGGGCGTCGCCTTGCGGTCGTTGTTGCTCACGGTGCAGGTGACCTGCTGGTCGAGCCCGATGGTGATCTTGTTCGGCGCGACGAACGTGCCTCCGTTGCACGACCACGACACGAAGTCGTAGCCCGCGACCGCCGATTCGCTCAGCGTGTACTGGACGCCCGCCTTCACGCTGTGGAACGTCGTCGAGCTGCCGGCATCGGTGAACCCACCGGTGCCGGTGGCCGTGAGCTGCCAATCGGCGGGCACGCCCGTGCCGCCGTTGTCGTTCGTGACCGATTTCACGAGCTTGAGCGCGGGACCCTTGTCGTTGTTGGTCACCGTGCAGGTGGCGGTGCCGCCCGCGGGAACTTGAACCGAGCTGCAGCCGTCGTAGGTCGTCGCGTATCCGTTGGCGGCGAACTCAACGACGTTGTAGGTGGTCGTCGACGGGACCGAGATCTCGTTCTGGCAGTCGGCCTCGAACGGGATCGACGGGCCGCCGTTGACGCTGAACGAGAAGTCCGAGCAGGCGGCGGTGCCGCCGTCGTCGTTGGTCACGACCTTCTTGACGATCAGCGTTCCGTTCTGGAGCTTGTTCGTGATCGTGCAGCTCGTCACCGTGCTGGGAGTGACGTTGAACGTGCCGCCGCTCGTGAGGTCGGTGCCACCGCAGTTGATCGAGAGCATCGCGTAGGCGGGGCCGACCGAGCCTTCGGTCAGCGTGTAGTTGTTGCCGGCGATGAGGTCGAAGATGGTGTCGAAATCACCGTCGGACAGGAGCGTGTCCGAGATCTGCGTCTGGCCGCCGTCGCCCGGGAAGCGAACGGGGTTGCCGTTCGTGCGCGCCAGCGTGTACGGAAACGTTCCCGTGCCGCCGGCGGGCTGCGTCACCTTGGTCACCTTGATCTGGCCGCAGTTCGACACGGCGACGCGCGAGGCGAATTCCGCAAGAACGGTGTCTTTGAAATCGGCCGTGTCGGAGTTTCCGGTGATGGTCGCCGGGATGATGTTCGCGATGCTGAAGCAGGACGTCGGGTTCGGCGGGAAGACGGTGTGCGACAGGTTGATCGCCGCCTCGCCGCGGTACTTGTCCGCGGAGTAAGCCGCGGAGGAGTCCGTCGCGCTGAGCACGACGCCCGCGTCCAGCGCCAGCTTGCTCGTCGCGTCGAGATAGAAGGTCCGCTTGATGATGTTGATCTTGCCGCCGGATTGGTCCCAGACGATCAGGAAGTCGCCGGGCTGGCGGTTTGCCCAGGGGTTGCACGTGGCGACGAGGTTGGCCTCGCCGGCCGGCGTGTTCGCCGGGGTGTCGACCTGGTCGGTCTTCGTGTAGTCGCAGGCCGCGGGGCGGGGGTTCTGCTGGAACTCGAACGCGATCGCGCCGCTGCCGCTGTTCGAGTCGCGCTCCCAGGCGAAGTAGAGCCAGGCGTCGCCGTTGACGATGCTCGTGGCCATCCAGATGTTCCGGAGATCGACCTGGGCGTTCGGGTTGGTGAAGCCGAGCATCGGGACCGTCGCCCCGCTGATGGCCAGGAGCTTGGTGTTCGTCGAGTTCACGGGGCCGAGCTCCGACACGGCGCCGTACGGGTCGCCGAACTGCAGGGCGCCCGCGTCGGGGACGTTGCCGTCGATGTTGAACGTGCCGGCGAGCGCCATCACGCTGGCCCCGAGGCCCGACACCGAGCCGAGCGCGGTCAGCGAGGGAAGCTGCGCGCCGTTCGACGTCGAGGCGAGATCGACGCTCGCGGCGATGCCGCCGTCGTCGTCCGCCGTGACCGACACGGGCTCGGCGGCGGGCGGGTAGCTCGAGCGCAGCGTGACGTTCTCGTTCGGAACGAAATTCGAGCCGGTGACCTTGACGCTCGTGGCTGCGGTGTCGACCGGCGTCTCGACGGCGATCAGCGCCGTGCGATGGAACGCGAACTGCGCCGCGGTCCGCGACGACGCGCCCGTCGCCATCACGACGAGGTCGAGGCCCGGCCGCAAGCGCGGATCGAGCCTCCAGGTCGCTTGCAGCTTGCCCTCCGCGTCGGCGAACGCGGTCCACGGCGCGCCCATCGGCTGCGGCGCCGCCGACGCGTCGGTCGACGCCACCTGCAGGCTGACGACCTCGGACGGCAGGAAGCCGTAGCCCGAAAGCGTCACCAGCTCGCCGTCGACGTACGCGGCCTTGTCGGTGAGAACGTGCGGCGCGGCGATGGCTCGCTGCGGCGCTGCGGCGATGGCGAGGCCTGCGCCGAGTGCCAGCGCTCCCGCCATCCCAGCGAGAATGATCGTTCGTGTGCTCCCCTGAATTCTCCTCATGACCTCTCCTGTGGTTAATCGGTCGTCCGATCCCGGATCTGTACTGCGGATCGAACGCACGCGCCTCAGGAAAGGCGGAATCAATTTCGTGCTCGCGAGTGGGGCGGGGCGTGAGCACGCCGAAAGGGCCGACGCGCTCGCGTCCCTCGTGTCGAAGCATCACGTTCTTGAAATCGAGGCGCCGGAAAGGCTCAGTAATACTCGACGTATTCGACCGCGCCGGCGTTGCCGTCGGCGATCATCTCGATCGGGAACCAGTAGATGATCTCGTCGCCGTAATCGTCGATGTACGCGTAGCCGATGTAGGTCCCGCTCGGGCTCTCGTACTGCACGAGGTAGATCCCGCTCTGGCCGGGAGCCTGGGCCATCTTCTTCGCGCTCTTGTACTTCGTCACCGGGATGTCGCCCTTCTCGGCGTGCGTCACGCTGACTCCGGTGATCTTGCCGCCCGACACGTTCGCGAACGCCGAGAACTTGCCGTGATCCTGGAGCTTGTGATTGCCGTTCTGATTGATCTTCGCGCCGAGCAGATCTTTGCCGGACACGTGCTTGTGCGCCTTGGCTTTCTCCGATCCGTGCCCGGCTTTCGTCGTGCCCTTGTCGTGAGCGTTCCCGTGCGCGCGCTCCTTGTCCGATTGCGCGAGCGCCGTGCCCGTTCCCGCGATGAGCAGGGCGGCCGTGAAGACCGCACCGAGAAGTCGGCCGTTGTTCCGCATGATTCACCTCCGCCTCCAGCGTGACGGACGAGGCGAGCGTGGACCAGGGGGGAAAGCATGCAGACGCACCGGCGGTTGCCCCCCATGGAAGAATTTACGCGCGGAGGCGTTTCTTGCGCGTCACCGCTTCGCGACGAGGCTCCAGAACTGCTTCTCGTTCAGGATCGTGATCTTCTGACCCTTGGCGCGAAGCCTCTTGATCTCCATGAGCTTGATGCCCGCGTCGCGGCCCGCGGCCTGGAGCGGATTCGGGCGCCCGCGCACGACGACGCCGGTGCGCGCCGAGGGGCCGCCGTGAACGATCGCCCCCGCGCGCTTGGCCGCGCGCGCCGCCTCGACGCGGGGCTTGCTCAAGATGCCGGTGAACGCGAGGTGGACACCACGGAGCGTCCGGAGCGCTCCCGCCCGGAGCTTTTTCGGCGGCGTGTTGAGCGCGTCGATCAGCTCGCCGGCGCTCTCGTATCGCTTCCGGCGCTCGCCGACGCAGCGGTGGACGATCTCCTTCAGCTCGTCGCTGCACGACAGATGGCGGATCTCGGACGTGCGGATGCGCTCGCGCGCGTCGCCTTTGACCAGCATGCCGAGAAGCTGCCCGACCTGATAGACGTCATCGCGGGCCTGCCACTTCGGGATGATCCCGGCCACGACCTCGCTCGGTGCCATCGACGGATTGAAGGTCCGCGTGCGCTGCGGCCGGCGGTCGCTCATCGACCGCACGATCCCGAAGTCGCCGAGCTTCAGGCGAAAGTCCTCGCAGACGAACACGTTCATCGGGGTGAGGTCGCGGTGAAGCATCTCGCCGCGGTGGAGCTTGCCCAGCACCTCGAGGATGCCCGCGATCTCCCGCCGTGCCTTCGACTCGGTCCACGGCTTTCCGGTGCGTCCGAGGTGGGCGCTCAGGTCCCCGTGCCGCGCGTACTCGAGCGCGAGTCCGTAGAGCGGGCGCGCATCCTGCGCGGCGACGACGAACCGGTCGTAGACGGCGATCGCGCGGGGATGGCCGTCGAGGAGCTGACCGAAGTAGGCTTCGCGCACCCACGCGTCCATGTAAGGGCTGATCTTCACGCACACGAACGCGGGCACGCCGGGCGAGCGGCCGATCCGCGAGGAGAGATAAACCTGACCGTATCCTCCCGAGCCGAGGTGCCGCTCCACGCGGTACCGCAGGCCCGTCTCGAGGCTCGACAGGACGCGGCCGGGTGCGAGTAGCAGCGGCCTGGAAGCGGAGTGCGCGACGCTCTGAGCGCGGGTGCGGGTCGTGGCTTGCGATGCGCGCATGTCCGGCACGGCGCGCGAAATTGTACGCTAGGCGGGCGACGAGTTCCGACCGGGGCGGACGAGCTCCCCACGCGCGACTTTTCGAATCGCCCGGAACAGCGAATCGAAGCTGCCTTCCTTGACGGCATAGCCCGTCGCGCCGGCCTCGAGCGCGCGCTGGATGGTCTCGTCGTCCTCGCGGAGGCTGAACACGAGGAACCGGACGTCGTCGAACCGCTGCGTGATGGCCTTCATCGCCTCGAGCGGGTCCTTGCCGGGCATCGAGACGTCCATCACGACGACGTGCGGCCGGAGCGTCGCAACGGCGTCCTCCAGGTCGTCCGCCCGGCTCGCCGTGCCGACGATCTCGAGGTCGGGATGCTCTTCCACGTACAGCTCGAACAGCCGCAAGAATTCGCGCCGGTCGTCGACGAACACGACCCGGGTCCGCGGAGCCGAGGTCATGCGTTCTCCCGGCCCCAGCGCTCGAGCTTGAGGAACGTGGCCACCGTCGCCAGCAGCTCGGCCGGCTCGACGGGCTTCGCGACGTGCGCGTGGAATCCCGCGGCGAGGGCCCGAATCTTGTCTTCGGTCCGTGCGAACGCGGTCACCGCGAGCGCCGGAGTCGCATCGTCGCGGCGCCTGAGCTCGGCGATGAAGTCGTATCCGTCTTTGTCCGGCATTCCCACGTCGCAGAGAATGATATCGGGTTTCTCTCGTGCGACCAACGGAAGCGCCTCGTCGGCCGAGCGCGCGGTCACGACCGTCGCGTGCCCGCGCTCGAGAACGAGCCTCAGGAGCCCGCGCGAGTCGGGTTGATCCTCGATGACGAGCACCGTGACGCCGTCGAGACGGACGCTTTCATCGTCTTCTTGCACGCTGCGGGGCGTGGCGGGCACGACCTCGCGCGAGAGTGGAAGCGATACGGTGAACGTCGCACCGGCGTTCGCCCCGGCGCTCTCGGCGCAAACCGATCCGCCGTGCAGCTCGACGAGCTGCTTGACGATCGCGAGGCCCAGACCCAGACCGCCGTGCGAGCGGGTGGTGGAGACGTCGCCCTGGCGGAACCGGTCGAAGACGTGGGGGAGCAAATCGGCGCCGATGCCCTGGCCCGTGTCGCGCACGCGGATGCGCGCGTACCGGCCGTCGCGCGTCAGCTCCACGTCGATGCGGCCGCCATCCGGCGTGAACTTGATCGCGTTGGACAGGAGGTTGCACACGACCTGCCGGAGACGCCCCGGGTCGCCGTGGACCGCGTCGCCCCCGGGGCTCGTCGTCAGCGTCAGGTCGATGCGCTTGGCGCCCGCGGCGGGGCGCGTCGTGTCGAGGGCCTCGGAGACGACCTCCGTGAGCCGGACGTCCCGTGGCTCCAACCGGATCTTGCCCGAGACGATCCGGTTCATGTCCAGGAGGTCCGAGATGAGATCGTTCTGCGCCTTGGCGTTTCTCGTGATGACCTCGATCCCTTCGTTGACCAAGGCCGGGTCGGACGGACGCTTTTCCAGGATGCGCACCCACCCCATGATCGCGTTCAGGGGGCTCCGCAGCTCGTGCGAGAGCGTCGCGAGGAACTCGTCCTTGAGCGCGTTCGCCCGCTCGGCCTCGGCGCGGGATGCGCGCGCGGTTCGCTCGCTCTCGCGAAGCGCCTGCTCGATCAGAGAGCGCTCGATCACGTCCGCGGACATGCGCGAGAGCAGATCGAGGTAGCGCAGCACGTGGTCGGGCGGACGGGTGGGGAGCCGGTAGTGGACGGACAGAGCGCCGAGCCGCCGCCCGTCGCGACCGACGAGCGGGGTGAAGATCAGCGCGCGAACGCCCTCGCGCGCCAGCGCGTCGGCGTCGCCGGTCCCCGCAAGCCGGAGGTCGAGCGCGAGATCTTCGACGATGACGCGCGCCGCGCCCGTCCCGGACAATCGTTCGCAATCGCCCCCGGCCGACCCCTCGAGGAACGCGTCGCCGTGTCCCTGCTGCGCGACGATCCGAAGCCGCTGCCGGTCGGGATCGAGAATCTGGATCGTCCCGCGGCCGGCCCCCGACAGCTCGGCGGCCACGGTGAGAATCCGGCGGAGCAGATCCTCGCGATCCTCGTTCGAGACGAGGTGCGTGCTGAGCGCCTGGAGACGGGTCATCGCGTTGAGGTCCGACTGAAGCCGATGCCGGCTGTCGCGCTGCGAGTCCGCGGCGACCCGGGCCTGGCGGCCGATCGTGCGCGTGGTCCACCACAGGAGCGCCATCAGGAGCAGGATCTCGGCCACGGTTCTAAGCGCCGTGCCGAACTCCCTGTCGTAGAGGCCGGCCAGGTCCCCCCGCGTCCGCATGTAGCCGATCGCGATCGGTATGACGACGAGGATCGGCACGGCCCGCCGGATCAGCGCGCCCGCGACGCCATCGTCGATCAGGTTCCGGACCGGCGAGCGCTCGGGAACCACGAAGAGCAGAGCCAGCGACGACGACGCGATGAGCGTCGCCGTTTGCAGCGCGATCGCCGTCGCTCGCGGCAGTGTGTAGAGATAGCGCGCGCCGTAGAGATAGCCGATCAGGGACACCGAAGCGACGAGCAGGGTCGTGACCGCGAGAATCGGCACGGCCGCGCGCGCGCGCCGTCCCCGCACGGCGAGGACGGCCGCCGTCCCGAGCAACAGCCACGACACCGCGCCGGGCGGGCCCATCAGCCCCGGGACCACGACGCCGACGCGCCCCCAGGTGCGCGCGAAGAGCAGGAGGGAATCGATCCCGAGGTCGGCGCCGGTGAGCTGCTCGAACAGAGCGGTCCCGCCGATCGCCGCGGCGAGCCCTCCGAGGATCGTTGCGAGCCGCCGCCGGCCGTAAGTGGCGAGAAGGAGTGCGGCCCCCGTCGCGGCCGCCGCGATCGCCGCGTTCGGCTGGATCGCGATGCCGTCGTTGTCCCAGTCCGCGAGCCGTCGAACATCGAGCGCCCAGCCCGCGAAGGAAAGAACCCCTCCGGCCAGCACGTAGGCCGCAAGCGCCCTCGAAGCCCTCACGAGCTTTTCGATCAATCCCTGCCTCTCGATTGATACTGGCAAAGAGAGGAAAGCGGGTCAATGGGGAGATCTCCTAGGAAGTTTTTATGCACGAGAATCGCCGATCGGCGGGAACGCCCTTCGTGCGGCGCGTGGTCCGGATCTTGCTGAAGGTCGCTGCGTCGAAAGGAGGGAGACCCATGAGACGGAACACGCTTCTCGCGATCGCCTCGATCGTCCTCGCCGCCACGATGTCCGCATGCACGGTGTCGAATGCGGGGATCACGACCAAGGTGAAATCGAACCTCGCATCGGATCCGGCCGTCAACGCGCGCGCCATCCAGGTGACGACGAACAACGGCGTGGTCACGCTGAGCGGAAGCGCCGATTCGCAGGAGGCCAAGGACCGCGCCATCGCCCTCACCAAGCAGACGAAGGGCGTCGTCGCGGTGACCGACATGATCGAGGTGCGCAACCCGAGTCCCGTGACGCCGGCGGAGCAGCAACCCCCGGCGAGCGGCGAGTCGGCGCCGAATCCGCCGCCCAACCCCGGCGGCACGTCCGAGTAACACGGGGTCGATCGGAACAAGGAGGTCGAAATGTTCATCATGTGGTGGATCGTCGTCGGATTGATCGCAGGCTGGGCGACCGGGAAGATCATGAAGGGGAGCGGTTACGGAATCCTCATGGACATCGTTCTCGGGGTCGTCGGCGCGTTCGTGGGAGGCATGATCATGCGCTCCCTGGGCATGGCGACCGAAGGCGGGACGCTCGCGACGATCCTCGTCGCCATCTTGGGCGCCGTGATCCTCGTCGCGGCCATCCGCCTCATCCGTCGCGTCTGACCGCCGGCTCCATGACGACACGATAGCGTTCGCTCGGGTCGGGATCGTGGGCTCGGCCACGGTCCCGCCCTCAGCGTCGCCGTAATCCCGACGCGACGAGCTGAGCTTGACGCGAGTCGTCGATCGATTCGGCCAGGATCCTCGCAGCTTCCGCCGGCGCGTGAAATCCCATCGAGTTCTCCGCCGCCACGAAATCGAGACGCCATTGCGCCTTGCGCTGCAGCTCGAGCGCCGGGAGCAGGTCGGCGTCCGATGCCCCGGACGCCTTCGCCGCGCCGATCGCATCGAGCATGTCCGTGAGTGCTTTCGCCGCCCGCTCCATCAGGTCGTGGTGCCGCGACTGGATCACGTCGACCCGCGCCTGGATCTCCGATTCCGGGTAAGCGTGACAGACCTGGCACGCGCGCGAGATGTTGAGCAACGGGCTCCGCACCCAGTGGTCCGACACCTTCATCGCGCCTTCCCGCTTGTAAGGCATGTGGCAGTCGGCGCACGCGACACCCGAGCGCGCATGGATGCCCTGGCTCCACATCTCGAACTCGGGATGCTGGGCCTTCAAGACCTCGGCGCCGGTCTCGGCGTGCTTCCAATCGTAGAACCGGTGTCCGTCGGGAAACTTGAATTCATCGTAGCGGGCTTCGATCTCTTCGACCTTGAGGCCCTTCGCCCAAGGGTAGAACAGCGTCGTCTTCGGCCCGCAGTAATACTCGACGTGGCACTGCCCGCACACGAACGACCGCATCTCCTGCCGCGTCGCATCGGTGTTGGGGTCGTACGCACGGCTGCGATCGCCCTGCCGCCATCGCTCGATGCTCGGAATGTGGGGAACAGCGGCGGAGCTTTCCGCGAGCTCCTGGATGCCTCGGATGAATCCGGGTCGCGTCACGCGCAGCGCCATCGACTTCGGGTCGTGACAATCCACGCATCCGAGAGGATGCGCCCCATCGACGTGAGTGAACCGGGCCTCGGTCCCGCCGGCGACGGGGTTCGACGACCCGGTCTTGACGATCTCCCCATGGGCATCGGCGTAGGACGACTTCCCGAGCCGCTCGAATCCCGCGAACACGTCGCCGCCGCCGAGCCGTCGATAGGTCGGGATGATCGAGCTGTGACAGTGAAGGCACGCGCCGGGCTGAGGCCGTTCGGTGACCCGCTTCGTCATCTCCTGATCGGACAGCATGTAGGCGTGTCCGCGCCGGTCCCGGTAGTCGATCGAAAACGCGTACCCCGCGAACATGCGCTTGAGCCACGGATCGCGCTCGATCTTTTGTTCCGGGATCGTCTCCGACCCGCCGAACCGGGTCTTGCTCGGATCGATGCTCCGAAGGTAGTCGTCGTATTCGCGCGCCCAGTTCGTCCCCCAGAACGCCGAGTCGGTGGTTTCTTCGGAGACCTCGACGAGCCTCACATAAGGATTTCGAGCTTCCTGCTTGTGATGGAAGATGTTGGTCAGCAGGGCGAGCAGCAGCACGACCACGAGCGCAGCGCCCGCGGCGGTAGCGAGTAGAACGCGGGCGGATCGAAAGTCGCTCATGTCAGCTCCTCGCCCCGTGGCCCACGCCGCGATGGCAGTGGACGCAGCGAACCGCGTCGTCGGCCGTGGTGCTCCCCCGCACGATGTCGTGGACGAACTCGCCATGACATCTCAGGCACGCGTCCTGAAGGATCTTCGCGTTGCCCGGCTTGATCATGATCGGCTCGTGGAAATCCTCGAGCGTGAAACCCTTGGAATGATGGTAGCCGTTGCTGGCCTTCGCGAGGTACTTCGCGACGAACGTGTGGGGTAGATGGCAGTCGACGCACCCGGCGAACGCGTGGTGCGGCCCTTTGACCCAGGAGTCGTACTGCTCGTTCATGATGTGGCAGTTCTTGCAGGCCTTCGGGTCTGTCGAAAAGTAGCTCAGCCCTTCGGCGTAGTGAAAAGTGAACAGGCCGGTCCCGAGCGCCAATCCGACCGCCGCAGCCAACACGAAGCTTGCGGATTTCCACCGTGCCACAGTTCCCGCATCGTACCTCGGTCCACCCATAACGCGGCGCGTGTGCCTGCGGATTTTATGCAGCTAACATCGTTTGTCGGCAAAGTTTGCGCCCGATAAGAGTTAGCGTTCGTGGTAAAGTTATGGGTATCAGCTAGGAGCAGAGGCTACGTGTCGGAAGGGGGGTTGAAATGAGCAAGAAATCAAGCCCAAAGCTCAAGGACTTGACTACGAAGAAGAATCCAAAAGGCGGCAGCGGTCTGAAGATGCAGACCACCGGGATCCGGGACAGTCTGGTCACTCAGCCGACAGGTGAATAAGAACTGTGGCGGGCGACGTCACGTCCCGCCGCATTTCTGCGGCGCAAGGACGAATCGATGAGCAAAGAAAAGCGAATTTTTTCGACACAAAAAAGTCCGTGGTAGCCTATGTCTAGGTGTACGGAGCAGGGCCTGCGGCCCTGAACAGGGAGGAATGAGATGAGCAAGAAGTCGAGCCCGAAGATCAAAGACCTGAACACCAAGAAGAATCCCAAGGGTGGCGGCGCGGTGAAGATGCAGGTCGTCATTCCGAAGGACGGACTGGTCGTCAATCCGCCGGCGACTGACTAAGCCGCCCAACGGGCAAGACATCGGGCCGGGGCGACCCGGCCCTTTGTTTTTGTGAAGGTCGTCCGACGTCGACTGACCTGGTCCGTCGGTAGACTGCGGGGGCCGTTCCGTATCAAAATTCGTGGTCGGGGGCACCACGATGGACTTCGATACGACCGTCAAGCTCAAGATTTACGAGACCGTCGCCTCAACCGCCAAAGTTCCCGCCAGCCGCGATCTCGCACGGATGCTCGACACTCCCGTCGCCGCCGTGGAGGCTTCGTTCGCGCGGCTCCGGCAGAAGCGATTGCTCGTACCCGAGCCGTACGATCCCGGCCGCATCCGGATGGCGCCGCCGTTTTCCGGTGTCGAGACGTCCTTCCGCGTGACGATCGACGATCGCGACTACTACGCGAATTGCGTGTGGGACGCGCTGGGCGTTGCCGCCGCGCTCCATCGCGACGGCGTCGTCGATGCCGAAGACGCGCACACCGGCGAGGCGATGACGATCACGATCCGCGAAGGGCGCCCGGTGCCGTGTCCTTGCGTCATTCACTTCGCGGTCCCCGCCGCGCGCTGGTGGAACGACATCATCTATACCTGAGCGACGATGCTGCTCTTCCGGTCGGAAGAGAGCGTGCAGCGGTGGTGCGAGGTTCGAAAGCTGCCGATGCGGCCGATCGTCAGCCTCGAGCAACTCTGGCAGCTCGCGGTGGCCTGGTACGAGAACCGCTTGACCGAAGAGTCGCGCCGGCCGGCGCCGGAGGAGATGGCTTCGATCTTCGCGCGGCTCGGACTCGACGATCCGTTCTGGGACCCGCGCTCGGACTGCTGGGGCTAGCGCCTAGACGCCGGCGGGGCGCGCCGACGCGACGTTGATCACCGGCCGCAGCAGGTATCCGGCCTGCCCGTTGCTCGCGTTCACCTGGACCGACGCCTGCGCGTTGAAATCGAGCGTGATCATCAGATTCTCGTTCTGGATGAGCTGGAAGGGGACGGGCACGTCGACCTTGTGCGACGGGACCGTGATCGGGATCGTCACGTCGGGGGTTGCGGGATCGTGGTCGTCGTCCATGAGCAGCTCGGCCGAGACGATCTCGAGCCGGATCCTCTTGTAGCTTCCGGGGACCACGGCCGCGGAGCCGAGAAACGTCGTCGCGCCGCTCTGGAAGTCGAGGAGGTTGATCGTCAGGTCGCCCCCGAGGGCGATCGGGCCGTTGTCGAGCGCGACGCCGTTGTCGTCGCCCGAGTCCGACGCGTAGAGGACGATCCCGCTGACCGTGACGTTGACGGCGTGTACCTCCGTGAGGTCGATCGGCGCATCGGTGAGATAGACGCTGACGGTCCCCATGCCGGGGCTATTGCTCCCGGTCGAGCAGGCGGTCGATGCGCCGAGCGCGATGAGTGCGACGAGCGATGCGATCACGCGGGCGTTCACGGTGGGAAAGGGTACGCACAAACGGCCCCACCGGCCACCTCGCGGTATATTCACGGGCCGCGCGGCGCACGTATTCCTGGGGGAATTCCCATCGTGAGACCTCTGGCTTCCGCACTGATCGCCATCCTTGCGCTCACGCTGTGGGTGCCGGCGCTCGCCGACACCTACGACACGGCGACGCTGGTCAACCTCATCCCGCCGACCAAGGACGACGTCCAGGTCCTCCGCGACTTGCGGATCGACGTCGTCGGTGTGAGCGCGGGCGCCTACAAGGCGCTCGTCACCCAGGACCAGATGAAGACACTGTCGGCCAAGGGGTTCGGGATCGAAGTCCTCGAATTGGAAATGCAATCGGACCGTGCGCGCTGGGCCGAGGCGGAAGCGTCCTACGCCCCGGTCACGAGCTATTACACGCCGTCGAAGTTCAACACGACGAACCCGGCCTCCGGCACGCTGATGGAGCATCTCCTCCAGCAGTACAACGCGCATCCCGACGTCACGCGGCTCTATAACCTCGGGCCGAGCCAGGACGGCGCCTACGACATCATCGCGATGAAGGTCACCAAGAACCCGGACGTCGCGGAGGCCGAGCCGAAGATACGCATCTACGCGAACATTCACGGGGACGAGAAGGGCGGCGTGATGGTGAGCTGCGACGTCCTCGACACGATCCTCGCCGGCTATGCGGCCGCTCCACAAGATGCGACGGCCAGAAAGCTCGTCGACGAGACCGAGATGTGGTTCATCCCGATCGGGAATCCCTACGGAAACGCGAACAGCACGCGATACAACAGCACCGGCACCGACTGCAACCGCAACTTCTGGGGGCCGTCGGGCTCCGACGCTCCACCCGCCTGGTCGCAGAAGGAAACCCAGGCGATCCGCGACCTGACCGAGGCCGCAACCGCCGACCACTCGAAGAAGCGGTTCACGCTCTCGCTGTCGTTCCACGAGGGCGACACGGTGTTCAACTCGGTGTGGAACTACACGACCTCCGCTCCCAGCGACGAGCCGATCTTCTGGTCCTCGCGCACGGGAGGGTCGGGCTGCGGAAGCCAGACGATCCCGAACTGTCCGACGATCGCGCCGCACGGGCTGGCTCAGGCGTACAAGGACGGCGTCACGACGCCGGGCTTCTGGTACACGGAAGGGTACGACTGGTACGGAACGCGGGGCGACACCAACGATTGGGCCTACGGCGTGTGGACCCAGCTCGACACGACGATCGAGCTCAACACGCAGAAGACCCCGGCGGCGTCGCAGATCCCGACTTACTGCGCGCAGCACCGCCAGGCGGTCTTGAACTACATGATGAAGGTGTTCCAGGGCATCCACGGCATCATGACCGACCAGCTGACGGGGGCGCCGCTGGACGGCACGGTGACCGCGACCGCCACGGCGTCGTCGACGATCCCCGTGCCGCACGCCTATCAGCAGATCTACACCGATCCGGTGACGGGGGATTTCGATCGCGTGCTTCAGCCCGGCACCTACACGATCACCTGCGCCGCCCCCGGCTACATGCCGACGACGATCACCGGGCTGAACGTCGATGCCGACGCCTCGACCCTCGCGAACTGCGTCATGAGCCCGACCGGATTGCGTTACGCCTCGTCGTCATCCGGGGGCGACGTGTGCGGCTCGGGAGGCGCGGGCAACGGCGACGGCGTCATCGACGCCGGCGAAGAGGCGACGCTCCAGCTCACGCTGACGAATCCGGGCTCCGTCGCCGCGACGGGGGTTTCGGGGACGATCGCGACGTCGTATCCCGGCGTCACGGTCACGCAATCGACGGCATCGTTTTCGGACGTGCCCGGCGGCGGAACGGGCGCCAGCGTGGCGCCTCATTTTCACGTGCTCGTCGATCCGTCGATCCCCTGCGGCACCGCGATTCCGTTCACGATCCACATGACCTCGGCGCAAGGCGCGTGGGACGACACGTTCAGCGCGATGGTCGGGCAGACCGCCACCGGCACGACGACGACGCTGCTGACGGAGAGCTTCGACGGGACGACCTTCCCGCCGTCGGGATGGGCTCAAGCGGACACCAGCGGAACCGCCGGGAACTGGGCGCGGAGCACGAACACCGTCCACCCGTCGGGCGGCGGAACGCACAGCGGCGCCGGGCTCGCGTACTTCAACTCGTATACCGCCGGCTCCGGGAGCCAGACACGGCTGTACCGCACGTCGGGGGTCGCGATCCCGTCCGGTGTCGCGTCGGCGGCCGTGTCCTTCTGGATGTATCACGACACCAACTCGAGCGGGACCAACGACAGCATCCAGGTGCAGGCCTCGACCAACGGCACGACGTGGACGAACGCCGGGACCGCGGTGTCGCGGTACGACGGATCGACCGGATGGAAGCAGCACACCGTCTCCCTGTCGTCGTACACCGGCGCCTCGAGCGTCAGGATCGCGTTCCTCGGCATCAGCGCGTTCGGCTACGACTGCCACATCGACGAGGTCACGATGACCACGACGACGCCGAGCACCTGCACCATGCATGCGTGCGCCGTGCCGTCGTGGACCGATCTCGCCGCGTCCGCATCGGGACCCGCTCAGGCGGCGGCGGGATCGACGGTCGCGTACACGCTCGGCGTCAACAACAACGGGCCCGGAAGCGGTACGAACGTACAGCTCACGTCCGCGACGCCCGCCGGAACGACGTTCGTCTCGCTCAATGCACCTCCGGGATGGACCTGCCAGACGCCGCCCGCCGGCGGATCGGGTGCGGTGAGCTGCAGCCTTTCGAGCTTGCCGGCGGCCTCACAGCAATCGTTCACGCTCGGCGTGAAACTACCGTGGTGCATGGGAAACGGTGCGGCGATCACGGCCGGCGTCATGGTGTCCACGGCGAGCACGGACCAGGCGGTGTCCAACAACGCCGCATCGTCCGGAACCATCGTCGGCGATGACGGCCACTGCGACGATGGAAACGTCTGTACGACGGGGGACGCGTGTAGCGGCAACGCCTGCCAGCCGGGAACCGGCACGCTCGACTGCAACGACAACAACGTCTGCACGACGGACACCTGCAACCCTTCGACCGGCTGCGTGTTCACGAACAACACGGTGGCTTGCGATGACGGCAACGCGTGTACGACGGGGGATACCTGCGGCGGCGGGACGTGCCAGCCCGGCACGGGCACGCTCTCGTGCAACGACAACAACGTCTGCACGACGGATACCTGCAATCCCACGTCCGGCTGCGTGTTCACGAACAACACGGTGGCTTGCGATGACGGCAACGCGTGCACGACGGGGGATACCTGCGGCGGCGGGACGTGCCAGCCCGGCACGGGCACGCTCTCGTGCAACGACAACAACGTCTGCACGACGGATACCTGCAATCCCACGTCCGGCTGCGTGTTCACGAACAACACGGCAGCCTGCGATGACGGGAACCCCTGCACGCAGTCCGACGTCTGTCAGGGGGGTGTCTGCGCCGGCACACTCATCACGGCTCCCGGCGAAACGTCCGGCCTCATGGCCGGATCCGACAAGTCGACCCTCGAATGGAGCCCGCTTCCCGGTGCGTCGAGCTACGACCTCGCGCGGGGATCTCTCGCGACCCTTCCCGCGGGGACCGGACCGGGGGGATCCTGTTTCGCGGGTCTCGCGTCACCCGTCCTCGACGATCCCGACGTCCCTGCGGCGGGGTCCGGCTACTGGTACCTCTCGCGTGCCGTGAACGCCTGCGCCAAGGGGACCTACGGCACGCAAAGCGACGGCACGGAGCGGAATCCGGCGACCTGCCCGTAGAATCACACGTCTCTATGCATCTCCCAGACGGATTCCTGGCACCCGGTGTCGCGGCAACGACCTGGCTGATCGCCGGCGGCGCGATCGCAGCGGCGCTTCGCGCCGACCGGCGCGATCCGGACCCGATGCCGGCGGGGGTGGCCGGGTCGGTCGCGGCGGTGGTTTTCGCGGCGCAGGCGGTCAACATTCCGGTCGCCGCGGGCATCAGCGGCCATCTGATCGGGTCGATGCTGGCGACGGTGCTGCTCGGGCCGTGGCGCGCGATGCTCGCGATCGCGACCGTGCTCGGGGCCCAAGCGCTCATCGTTCAAGACGGCGGGATCACCGCCTTCGGCGCGAACTTCATCGATATGGGAGCATCCGGGTGCCTCGTCGGCTTCGCGGTCGCCTACCCGATGGCGCGCGCGGTCCGCGGGCGGCGCGGCATCGCCGCGGGCGCGGTCGTGGGCGCATTCTTCGCCACGATCGCGGGCGCGGCCCTCACCGCGGTCTGGCTCGCCTGGTCGGGACTCTATCCGCTCTCCGGAATCCTCCCCGTCATGATCGTCACCCACGTGCCGATCGGACTGCTCGAGGCCGCGGCGACCGGCGCGATCGTGGTCACTCTGCTGCGCGTCCGACCCGATCTGGCATCGGGCATGAGGACGGAGATCGGCGCGCCTCGCCCGCTCGCCGTCGGAACCGGGATGTTCGGCGCGGCGCTCGCCGTCGCGATTCTCTTGACGCCGTTCTCGTCGCGGAGGCCGGATGGGCTGCAAGCCGCAGCCGCGACACTCGGATTCGCGCACCGGGCGAGGGTGCTGTTTCACGTGCCGGGCCTCGCCTCGGCGGCCCCGGCGGTGGCTTGCGCGGCCGGAACCGCGGTGACCGCCGCGCTCGCATGGGTCCTGACGCGCTCGCTGGCCGGCCGCGATGACGACCATCGCTAGGCCGGGCCTCCGGCTCGCCTCGGGCATCGCGGCCGTCGTCGCGGCGTCGGTGGCGCCCGTGGGACTGCGCGAGCCGGTTTCAGCCGCGTCCTGGGCGTTGTGGTCCGCGGTGTTCGGTCTCGCGCTCGCCGCGACGTGCATCGCCCGGGGAGGATGGATCGCCGGCGCCCGGAGGATGGCCGTCATCGTTCCCCTGGTCGCCGTGATCTCGCTGCCGATGGCGCTCGTCGCCGCCCGGGGGATCCGCATCGAGACCGGGCTCGCCATCGTCGCCCGGGCCCTCGCGGCGACGGCGGCGTCCGTGGCCGTGGTCACGGTCCTCGGGCCGGCGGGGATCGTGGCAGGCCTTCGCGCGCTGAAGCTTCCGCGGCGCCTCGTCGCGATCGCCGAAGCGATGCTCGTCAGCTCGACCGCGTTCTCCCGGCAGGTTTCCGCGATGCTCCGCGCACGTGCGGCGCGCCGCGCGACGGACGGGCCGTGGTCGTCCCTCCTTCGCAGGCCGGGACCCACGGTGCAGGGGTTCGGCCGTTTCGTCGCGGCGTTGACCGTCCGCTCGCTCGAACGGGCGCAGGCGATCGAGCGCGCGCGCGAGGCGCGAGGCTTGCGCGAGACGTGATCGCACGACCGGAGCCCGCGCGCGTCGCCGTACTCGGCGTGAGCTACCACTACCCCGACGGCACCGGCGCGCTCGCCGGAGTCGCGATCGAGATCGCGCCGGGAGAGCGCGTCGCGCTCGTCGGCCCGAACGGCGCCGGGAAATCGACGCTGCTCCTCCATCTGGCGGGACTCCTGCCGGAGCGGGCGGGCTACCGCCATCGACACTCGGGAAACGACGTCGTCCACCGGCACGACGCCGGGCCGGCGATCGCGATCGACGGGATTCCCGTCACGCGCCGGTCGCTCGCGAACGTGAGGAGGCGGGTCGGTCTCGTATTCAGCGATCCGGACGACCAGATCATCGGGCTGACCGTCCGCGAAGAGATCGAATGCGGACCGCGCGCCCGGGGGTGGTCCGAAGCGGACATCGCGGCGGTGGCGGGGGACGTGCTCGCGTCCGTCGGCCTGGCCGGACTCGAGCGCCGCTCGCCGCACCATCTCTCGGCGGGGGAAAAGAAACGCGTGTGCATCGCAGCCGTGCTTGCGTGCCGTCCGGGGCTGCTCCTCCTCGACGAGCCGTCCAGCGGCCTGGACCCGCGGGGACGCCGGGAGATGGGCGACCTGCTCTCCGGGCTTCCCGCGACGCAGATCGTCGCGACGCACGATCTCGAGTTCGCGCGGCGCCTGTGCCCCCGTGCCGTGATCCTCGATCGCGGCGCGATCGTGGCGCAAGGAGAGACCGCGGCCGTCCTGTCGGACGGCGCCCTCCTGCGCCGTCACGGGCTGGAATGAACCGCGTTTGCGAGGCGGTCAGGGGACTCGCCGTCGGGTTGGCCGGGCTCCTCGCCGCCACGAAGATCTGCGATCCCGACACGATGCAGTACCTGGCGGGCGGACGGTACACGCTCGCGCACGGGCTCGAGACCGCGTGCGTCTTCGGCTACGCCTCCGAGCAGTGCCAGATCGTGTATCCGCAATGGCTGTTTCACGTCCTGACGTACCTCGTCTACACGCTCGGATCCTGGAACGGGCTCGTCGCCGCTCAGGTCGCGATGGCGCTCGCCGTGTTCGCCGTCATCGCGAGGCGGCACGCGCGAGCCGGAATCCATCCGCTCTCGAGCGCGGCCCTTCTGGTCGCGGCCGCGATGGTCGCGCGCGAGCGTTTCATGTTTCGCGCCGACTTCTTCGCGCTGATCCCCGCGGTGCTCTTCTACGTGTCGCTTGCGCGCCTGTTCGAAAGCGGCGAGCTGCGGCGGCGGGACCTCCTGGCGGCCGGCGGGGTCGTGGTGCTCTGGGTCAACACGCACGGATCGTTCCCGGTTGCGCTCGCGATCCTCGGCGCGTTCGTCGTCGACGCGTCGATCCGCCGGGACGTCCCGCGCTCGCGCGTTTTCGCGGCCGTCGGGACGATCGCAGTCGCGAGCGTCCTCAATCCCTACGGATTCGTTTCGTTCCTCCAGCCGTTCCGGTTCCTGATGGGCGGAAGCGCCTCGGCGCCGCAGGCAGAATTCCTCTCGCCGTTCGCCCCCGCGGACCTCGAGCACGTCTCGGTCGTCGCCTACAAGGTCCTCCTCGCGGGCGCAATCGTTCTCCTCGTCGCCGCGCACCGGACGGTCCGCGTTCGCGATGCCCTGATCCTGGCGGCGCTCGGGGCCCTGTCGGCGACCGGAATTCGCTACATCGCGCTGTTCGCCGTCTTCTGCGCGCTCCTCCTCCCCGTGCAGCTCGAAACCGTGCGCGCGTGGATCGCAGCGCGTCTTCCGAGCGCATCGCGCGATCGCCTCTCGCGGGGGATCGAGGTCGCGGCGGCCGCGGCGCTCGCCCTCTCGATCGCCGGCATCGCCCAAGCATCGGTCACGAACGGGATCTACCGGTACGACGCGATCTCGCGGCGCGCGGGCTTCGGCCTGTCCGATCTGGCGTATCCCGTGGGTGCCGCAGAGTTCGTCGACCGCAGCCGGATCTCCGGCGCGATGTTCAACGACTACAGCATCGGCACGTACCTCAACTTCCGGCTCTTCCCGGCACGGAGGACGTTCATCGACGGCCACACCTACACGCCCGAATCGCTCCAGGCGTACCGGCAGGTGATGGCGATGGCGACGCCCTATGCCGGCGTCGTCGATCGATTCGGCATCAACTATTTCATCCTCAGCCACAAGGTCGGTGAGACGCGCGATCTCATCGCGAAGCTCTATCACGACGAGCAGTGGGCGCTCGTCTACCTCGACGAGATCGCGGTCGTGTTCGTCAAACGCGTCCCCGAAAACGACGCTCTGATCGCGCGCTTCCGCCCCGATCTGAGATCATTTGGGAAGGATCCGCTGCCGCCGCTCGTCGACATCGTCACGCCCGAGGATTTCTACCTGGGCCACACCGATCGCGGCCTGGCGCTCGGAACGCTCGGGCTGGCGGAGGCCGCCGCGTTCGAGCTCGAAGCCGCGGCACGGGAGAACCCGGAAAGCTTCGTGACGCTGACGGCTCTCGCTTTGACGCTCGAGCAAAATGGAGACGCCGCGCGCGCTCTCGATGCGTGCCGGCGCGCGGTCCGCGCGCGGCCCGGTTACGCGCCGGCCCGCTTCTGGCTCGGCGTCTTTTATTTGCGCCGGAAGAACGTCGAGCTGGGGATCGAGCAGCTCGAGGCGGCGCTGCGGATCAATCCGAAGATGCCGCTCGCGCACTTCAATCTCGGTGCCGCCTACGAGAACCGCGGCGACAAGGTGCGCGCCGCAGGGCACTACCGCGCGGAGCTGGCGATCAACCCGGCCCACCGCCCTGCGCAGACCGCCTTGCGCCGGGTGGAGTAGGGGACACTCCCTTTTTCCACCCAAACGGGGACATTCGTCTTTTTCCTACAAATTCAGATTGGAGCGAGAGCGGTGTGTCGACTAACGGCCCTGCCTCTTGTTCGCGCCAATCTGAATTTGTAGGAAAAAGACGAATGTCCCCGTTTGGGTGGAAAAAGGGAGTGTCCCCTAAGGACAGAGCACGGCGGGGACGCGCGGCTTCACGGCGCTGGTCACGCCGAGGCCACGGATCGTCGCGCCGTCGCGAACGCCCTTGAGGTAGAAGAAGCCGTGACCCTCGGCCGGCGTGTCGGCGTCGACGAACACGGTGTCCGTCGGGTCGGGATCGTTCGCGGTCACGCACGTCCCGTACCCCGCGTCCGGCAAGCCGTCGCCGTCGGTGTCGACGAGATCCGACAGATTGCCGCGGTAGACGACGTAGGACGAGATGCCCGCGAGCGGGGGCCAGCTGATCGTCGACTTGTCCGCGCCGAACGACAGCACAGGAAGGTTCCCAGCCTGGAGCGTAGGCTGGTCGAACGGAAACTGGTTCGCCGCCAGCCGCGGATCGGTCAGCGCGTTCTGCATGAAGTCGATCAGGTCGGGCTGCACCTGCGGCGGAACACCGACGGGAAGGAGCGGGTCGATGTTGTCGAGGAACACGCCCGGCGCGTTCGGCGCGTAGTGGGCGATCACGTCCGGCAGCGTATTGAACTCGCCGTTGTGCATGTAGGTGGCCTTCAAGCCCACGCCGCGAAGGGTCGCGATCTTGAACTTCCCCCGGTCCTGATCGAGGAGGGTGACCTCTTTCCGGCCCGTGTCCTCCGTCGGTGGACGCAACCCGATGTTGCGGAACTTGTTGTCGCCGGTCCGGATCGCGAACGTCGGCGGCGCGTGGCAGGCGCCGCAAGGCGAGTTGACTATGAAGCCGAATCCACGCTGCTGTGCAGGGGTCATCCCGCCCGGCTGCTGCGCGGCCGACCGGTCGTAGGGAGTCTGATTCGCGATCAGCGTGCGCTCGTACGTCGCGACCGCGAAGGCGATGCGCTCGGCCGTGATCGCCGGATCGCCGTAGGCCGCCTGGAACAGATCCGGGTACGTCTTGTGCGCCGTGATCGTGGGAACGAGATCGGACGGCACGCCGGTCGCGTCCGCCAGCGGCTCGGATCGTTTCAAGATGTCTTCGACCTCTTTCCAGGTGCGGTTGTCGTGACCCATCTCGACCGAGCTCAGGATCGGCCCGAGCGCCTGGTTTTCGAGGGCGCCGCCGCTCGCGATCGAGATCGAGTTGGTCTCGGGATTCGTGAACACCGTGCCGGCGCGGCCGTCCCAGAACACCTCGTCGTTGAACGCGGCGTTGACGGCGGCGTTGGCCGCACGCCGCGTGACCTGGACGTTGAATCCGAAGACGGGGTCCTGAATCGGCACGCCGTTCGCGTCCGAGTGCACGACGCCGAACGAGCCGCGAACGTCATCGACGTCCCCGAAGCTCGCATCGGTCCCGGGGTTGATACCGATGCGGCCGTCCGTCCCCGACCGTCCCAGGGAATGACAGGTCCCGCAGGCCACGGTGCTGTTGCCGGACACCGACTCCTCCCAGAAGAGCAACTTTCCGAGGAGGCGCTTTTCCTCGGTGATCGGGTTGGCCGTTGGAACCGGCACCGCCGGAAGCGGCGGGGGGGGCGGGGGAGGCTGCTGGGCGCGCGCGATCGTCTGGATACCGGCCAGCAAGAGGATGCCGAGGATCGTTCTCATCTGGAGCTTTCGCATGGCCTTTCCCCCCAGTTGCGCTGCGCCCTTCCCGATATCGGGCGCATCGTGCCCGTATAGATCTGGAAATTCCGCCGGCGGTTACAAGCGATCTCGAGAAAGTTTGCGGACCGGCCCGCCGCTTGCGCTCAGGGCGGGCCGAATCCGGGAGGACCGGGGGGCGGGCCGTCGATCAGGAACCGGTCGGCGCGGCGCTTGTCTTCCTGCACGAGCTTCTCGAACTCGGTTCGCTGCTCCGGGGTCAGCACCTCGGCAATGCTGGCGCGCGTCTTTTCGAGGTGCGCCTCCAGGCGCGGCCGCAGCTCGCGGCGGATCGCCTCCGAGTCCTCGTGCCCCTTCTCGAGGATGTCGTCGATCTTCTTCTGCTGCTCGGGCGTGAGATTCAGCCGTTCTTCCATCTCACGGGTGAACGGCAACGGACCCCCGCGCTGCGGCCGGCCCGGCGGCGGGGGAGGCGGCCCGGCGCCGGGCCGCACGGGCGTCCGGGCCACGATCAGATACGTGGCCGCACCCCCGATGACCATGCCGCAGACGACGAGAGCGATCGCGGCCGCCGCGGCGACGAAACGGCTCATCGAGTCTCCCGGCGATCTTCGAGCAGCCATTCGAGAGGGTCGCTTCTGCTTCCGGAGGCCGACGAAGGAGACGCCTGCGCCGCGGCGGACGCCGACGACTGGGTGCGGCGGGCCTTCCCGACCGTGACGGCGGCGGCGATCGTCAGCACCATCGCCAGGGCCACGGACACCGGGAGCACCCGGCGAACCGCCCACTCGAACGACCAGGCTTCGTTGCTGGGCAGGCCCGCGATGACGCGCGCCGCGAAAGTCGGATCCGGCTCGATCTCCGCGTGGCGCCGGCGGAGGAGCCCGCGGACCGATTCCATGCGCCGATCGATTTCGTCCTGCGAGCGCTGGTGTTTCATGGCTCGGACTCCAGCAGCGCCCGCAGCCGCCTGCGAGCGCGAAACGCGCGGACCTTGACGTTCGTCACCGTCCACCCGACGCGCTGGGCAATCTCCTTGACGCTCCAGCCCTCGCCGTCGAGAAGCAATAACACGAAACGATCGGATGCCGAAAGCTGCGCGAGCAGCCGCTCGACGTCGATGGCCGCCGTCGGATCGGCCGCCGGCACGACGACATCGGCGTCGCCCAAGGGCTCGCTCGGATGGCGCTCGGCGTCGAGCCGGGCGTAGCAGACCCGAAGACAGACGCGCGTGATCCAGTGCTCGAACGGGGCGCGCGCCTCGTAAGTCGACAGCCGGCGCCACGCGGTGAGGAAGGTCTCCTGAGCGGCATCCTCGACGTCCTCCCGCCGCCTGAAGAACCGGCCCGACATCCGGAAGACCCGGGACTGATGCCTCCGGACCAGCTCCGCGAACGCCGCCTGGTCGCCTCCGCGACCGGCGGCGATCAGATCGGCTTCGGCGGTACCGGACCCCGGCCGATCCGTCATGCCGAGGGCCAGGGGCAGCACGAGCTCCATGGTCGAACCTCACCCTCCGAGGAGTCAGAGAGGAGGCCGCCCGAGCCGGTTACAACAAATCGCTGCATCGGGCCGATTCTCCCATCTTGCCGGGCGTCCCTGTAGCCGGACGCCCACATCGGCCCTCTACCCGGGGCGGGAAAGGAGAAACCCATGATTCGACGTGCCGCCCCGATCGTCCTGCTGGCCCTCACCCTCCATGCCGGTCCCGCGACCGCGCGAGTGGCCGGAGCTCCGCCCGGACCGCCTCCGATGGGACCGCCTCCCAGGCCGCTGGAGATGGTGCTCGAGTCGATCGCTCTCTCGGACGCCCAGGAGACCGGGATCGCCGCCCTCCTTCGCGCACGCCGGGAGACCGGAGAATCCGCGCACGCGGCCGCCGACGAGGCGCACCGGCTGCTCGCGGCGCAAGTCGAAAGCGACACGTTCGACGAGGCGGCGATCCGCGAGCGTGCGGCGAGCCTGGCCGCGGTCGAGGCCGATCGGTTCGTCGCCGATGCCGCGCTGCTGCGCGACGTGCGGGCGCTCCTGACGGCGGATCAGCGCGAGCAGCTCGACCGTCAGCTTTCGCGCCGGTAATCGCCCTCGCGGATTTCCGTCAGCTCCCGGCTGATCTGCTCGACGAACCGCGCGACCGCGCGTGCCTGACGGATCTCGGCGTCCGCCGCGGCGGCATCTCCGGCCAGCGCGTGCGCTTTCGACAGGTAGTAGTGGGCGTGGAACCGGACGGCGTCGTCCTGCCGAGTCAGTGTTCCCGCGAGGACGCCGTTCAAGAGAGGAAGCGCGCGCGCCGGCCGGCCCGCGAGGAGCTGGGCGCGCGCTTCCTCGATAACGGCGAGGGCCCGCGGCCGGGCGAAGCGCTTGGCCGATGCGAACGACGCCGCCCGGCGGGAGGCGCGAAGGGCGGCGTCGACGTCGCCCCTCTCCACGGCGAGCCGGGCTGCCGCGACGAGCGCCAGCGCCTCGTCGTACGGCCTCCGCGCGGCCCGATAGGCGCGCAGGGCGAGGTCGAGCTGCCGGGACGCGTCGTCGAATGCGCGGCGATCGATGTCGATCGAGGCGCGAAGCTGGGCCAGCCAGCCGGAAGCGTGAGGATCTCGCGGCGGGATGACGGTCTCCGCAGCGGCGAGGTAGCCCCGGGCGACCGAACCGGTGCCGAGCGCCTGCCAGACCGACGCGAGCTGGACGAGCGCGCGGAATTCGACGTCGGAGGAGGGGTGCGTCAGGAGCAGCTCGTCGAGCATGTGGCGCGCGAGGTGATACTTGCCGAGCTTCGCGGCAAGCGTCGCGAACGCGACGATCGCGTCGTCGCGCGCGCCCGCGTCCTCGGCGTCCGAGGCGCGCAGGCGTATCTCGAGGTAGCACGCGAGCGCTCCAGGGAGATCTCCGCGCTTCCACGCGTCGGACCCTCGCGCCCGGAGCGTGTCGAGGCTCGTCTTCGATTTCCTGGGCGAGGCGATCGCCTCGAGGTCCAGGAGGTCGCCCGCCACGCGGATCGGGAGCCCGTAAAGCTGAAGCAATGCGGCGAGCCGGGGCAGGCCCGGATCGAGCCGCCCCTGCTCGATGCGGGCGAGCGTGCTGAACGGGATCGAGCCCGCGGGACCCGCGGTCATGCCCTCGACCTCGCGAAGCGTCAGGCCGAGCCGTCGCCTTCGCTCCCTCAGCAGGGCGCCGATCGCAGGGGACGGAGGAAGGGCCGCCGCAGGCACGGGCGGATCCTATCGAATGCGTTGCCATGTGTCCACGTACTTGTTGCTTTACAGCAACATAGGACCAGCGCAGGCTGCCGCAGGCACGCACACGAGGAGGTCCCCATGAGCCTGCGATTCGGAAAGCTCCCCGCCCGCCATGACGAGCGCACCCTGAGGCTCGAGTCCTACCTGACCCCGGCGCTTCCCCCCGCGCCCCCGGCCTACGACGTGCTCGATCGCGTCTATCGAGCGCTCAACAAGCGCGGCCCGTTGCGACTGTTTCCGATGGACGGCAACGACGAATTCGGCGACTGCACGATCGCGGCGGCCGCGCATGCCGTGACCGTCTTTCGCGGGCTTGTCGGCGAGCGGCACGTCTTACGCCGTGAAGCGGTCATCGATCTCTATTTCCGCTTGACCGGCGGCGCCGATACGGGGCTCCCGGCCCTCGAAGTCCTCAAGTTCTGGCGGTCTCACGGGCTCGCCGACGACCGCATCCTCGCCTTCGCGAGGATCGATCCGAGGCGGCACGCGGACGTCAAGCAGGCGATGCGTCTGTTCGGAGGGATTTACCTCGGATTCGTCGTTCCGGAGGCGTGCGTGGACCAGTTCGAGCGACGGCAGCGCTGGACACCGGGCCCTTCGACGGGCTCAGGGCACGCGGTGTTCGCCGTGGAATACGACGCGTCTTCGCTGACGGTGCTGACCTGGGGCCGCACGCAGGCGGCGGGGTGGGATTGGTGGGACGCCTGCGTGGACGAGGCCTACGCGATCCTCCCTGCGCAGGCGAAATCCCCGGGTTTCGCACCGGGGTTCGATTTCGAGCAGCTTCGAAAGGATCTGGACATCGTCGGCACGACGAACCTCGCCGGGCGACGGTGACGAGGCCCCCTTCGTCCTTACCGGCCGAAAGTTCCAGTGCCGGGAACAAATTTCCCAGGGGGCTCCGAGAATCAGCGGAATTTCCGTTCTGGCACACCCCTTGCCCCTTGGAAGGGGTGGGCGCAAGGCACCGGCGCCCCGCAATCGAAAGGAGGCCGAGATGAAGAGGACCGTCATCATGCTGTCTCTCGCATTGCTCGCGGTACCGGCTCTCGTGCTCGCCAGCGACGTCGCGAAGAAGGAAGACAAGCATGCGGGCCGGCACGATTCCACGGTGACGAAGGAGCACGAAAAGCTCCAGCGCGCACGGGAGGTGCTCCAGGCTTCGCTCGACGCGCCGGACCGCGGGATTCCGCGCTCGGCGCTCGAGAAGGCCGAATGCGTGGGCGTCTTCCCGGACGTGAAGAAAGCCGCGTTCGTGGTCGGAGGCCAGGGCGGCTCCGGCGTGTTCACGTGCCGCGACAACTCCGGCAAGATGGGCGCCCCGGCCTTCTTCACGATCGGCGGCGCGAGCGTCGGCTGGCAGTTCGGCGGACAGGAAACCGACCTCGTGCTCCTCGTGATGAATGACGGCGGAATGCGCCACCTGCTCAAGGACGACTTCAAGCTCGGCGCGGATGCGATCGCGACCGCCGGCCCGGTCGGACGCACGGCCGAGGCGTCGACGGACGCGCAGCTCCACGCGCAAATCCTGTCGTGGTCCCGCTCGCAGGGCGCATTCATCGGCGTCGCGCTCGACGGCAGCGTCGTCAAGCCCGACAAGTCGATGAACCAGAAGGTCTACGGCAGCAACGCCAACGCTCGAACGATCCTCCTCGAGCACAAGCAGACCTCGCCCCGCGAGGCGGATGCGTACATGCGGACGCTGAATTCGAGCGCCAACCGCAGCTAGGTCGATGCACCAACCCGGCGGGCGACCTCGGCTCGAGCCCCCGTGACGGCCGAGCCGCCCGCTGTTGCGGGAGGTCCCCCGGAGCCGCGAGGTCCGGGGGACCTCAACTTATTTTTGCTCTTCAAGATCGGCTCCGGCGCGTCCCGTGACGATGAGCAGCAGCGTGAGCCACTCGCGCAGATGGCGGGTCAGCAAGAATCGGTAGCGCACCAGCTCCCGTCCCTCGCGGCCCATCGCGTCCGCGAGCTCCTTCCGGTTGAGCAGATAGCGCAGCCGGAACGCGAGCCCCTCCTCCGAATGAACGAGAAAGCCGGTACGGTGCTCGTGCACCTGGAGCGTGATCCCGCCCGCGGCCCCGGCGACGACCGGCTTTCCTTTCCACATCGCTTCCGTCACCGTCAGGCCAAAGCCCTCCTTCGTGGAGTTTTGGATCACGATCGAAGCCGCGCGCTGGAGGGCATTGATGTCGCGATGGCGGTCGGGAGGGAGCGCCAGGACGTCGATGTCGGGATCGCCTCCCGCTTCCTCCATCACCTCCCGCAGGACCTCGGCGCCTTCCGGGTCGTCGTCCGCTCCGCCTCCGGCGAGCACCAGCCGGCAGGCATCTCGACGGCGTACCTGGCGGAACGCATGGATGACCCCCACGGGATTCTTGAACCGGTCGAATCGCGAGACCTGGACCAGGAGCGGCTTGCTCCGGTCGACTTTCAGCTCGGCCAAGCGCCTGTCGATCTCGCGCTCGTCCATCTCGCAATTCTTGTCGGCGAGTGGATCGATGGACGGCGCGATCAGGAACTGAGGGTGCTCGAGCGGCCGCGTGAACGCCGCCAGCGAGAACACGCTGGCGTCGTACTCGCGCACCCAGCTGCGCAGCATCTTCCACACCGGCCGGTAAGGGCGAGAGGCGTCGATGTGGCAGCGCCACACCCAGGGCCCGGTCTTGGGAGCGAACGCGATCAGCGGGGCAGGCTGCGGGTCGTGGATCGCGACGACGTCGGCGTCACCCAGATGCATGCGCTCCGCGGCCTTGCGGTTGGTCTCGACGTAGACCTCGCGCAGCGCCGGCGTCAGGTCGGTCGGCTGCCCCTGGAGCGCGTTGTGGATGCGCTTGGTCGCGACGAAGTACTCCGCATTGCCCTCGATCACCTCCCAGCGAACGCGCAGGCCCAGCTCCTCGAACAGCGGCACGTGCCGGTTCAGGATCTCGGCGACGCCGCCCCCCACGCGCGTCGAGTTGACGATGACGAGCCGCAAGCCGTCGAGGCGAGCGGCCAGGCGGCGCAACACCTCGATGCGGGAGCGTCCGACGACCGCGGCGTAGTCGTTGAGGACCGGCGCGGATGCCATCGTTCTAACCCTCCGCGAGGATCGAGAGGATCCGCTGGCGCAGCTCCTCGAGGCTGAACAGGTAGAAGTCGATCCCGCGCAGCCGCTCGGCGAGATCGTTCCGCCCGCATTCGGTCCGGAGCCAGCGGGAGAAGTCGTCCTCGTCGTCGCTGCCGCGCAGCCGCGCCTCGTGGAAATGGAAGTACAGCGAGCTCAATGGGTTCTCCGCGATGCCCTCCTTGAGTTCCGCCGCGCTCGCCGCCTCGCCCAGCCCAGGGAGCGCGACGTAGATGCCCGATGCGAAATGGAACTCGAAGCCGGGCCGCGCCCATGTCACGGTCGCCTGCGCGTCGAGATGCTCCTCCAGCACGTCGACGATGGCGGCACGCGTGTCCTCGATGTCGCCGTGATGGAACAGGTCGAGGCTCGACAGCTTCTCGGCGAGCACCGGGTCGCCCAGGCCGATCGCCGCCCACTGGCCGAAATCGTTGGGGTGGTCCCAGGTGCCGTAGCGGTGGGCCAGCGCCGCGCGGAAGAGATGATGGTGGATCACATCGCCCGGCGCGCGGCGGACGATCTCCGTCAGCTCGCGCAGGTTGCGCGCCTCCCAGCCCGTCGCCACGACGAGGCCCTCGTAGTCGTAGAAGAGGAACGGCTTCGGACGGAGTGGGGGAGCGCTCATCCGGCGGCCCTCACGCGGTTTTGCTCGGCCAGGGCGAAGAGGAACCGGGAGACGGCGGACGGCGAAGCCAGCCGGCGGATCGCCGCCGACCGGACCCCCGGAGGGCCGACGCGAATCGTCAACGCCCGTCCGCCGAGCGCTTCGAAAAGCTCCTCGTCCGTCCGGTCGTCGCCGATGACGACGACCGACCGGTCCATCCGTCCGGCCCGGAGCAGTCGAGGGGCGATCCCCGCCTTGCCGGCGCGCGCCGGCCTCAGCTCGGTGATGCGCTTCCCGCCGATCACCTCGGCGCCGGTCAGGTCCTGCGAGGCCAGCCACAGCGAGAGGGCGCGCAGCCAGCGGGCGCGGCCCGCTGCGGTCAGCCTGCGATCGTGGAACGCAAGGCCGATCGGCTTTCGCTCGATGACGACGCCGGGAAAATCCGAGACGAGCCCGCGGGCGTGATCGCCGATCCGCCCGAGCCGCGCGGCCAGTGCCCGCCACCGGCGCGGCACGCCGCCGCCTTCGCGCTCCAGCCCGTGGCACCCGTGAACCTCGATTCCGGGGATCGGCACCATCGCGCGGGCTTCCGCCGCGGGCCGCCCGGTCAGGATCGCGATCCGCCACCCGTGCCCGGAAAGATCGTGCAGCGACGCCAGAACGTCGGGCGGGACATTCGCGAACCGCGGGGACGCGGCGATCGGCGCCAGGGTGCCGTCGATGTCGAGGATCATCGCGCGGGCAGCAGCCGGGCGGCGAGCCGCCTTCGACACCTCCGCGACGAGCGCGGGGACGCCCGATTCCGCTCTCACGTCGTCCCGTTCGATCGCCGGACGGACGGCCGCGACCCCACCGCCAGGCACCGAGCGGCCCACTCGCGCGCGGGGTTTCCGAGCACGCTCGGCCGGAGCTGCTTCATGCGCTCGGCGGCTTCGTCCGGCGTCATCCGGAGCGCGGCGCGAAGCGCCGCGGCAAGGGCCTCGATGTCGTTGGGGTTGACGAGCACCGCGCCTTCGAGAACGTCCGCGATTCCCGCGAACTCGCTGAGGACGAGGACTCCGGCGCCGTCGATGCGGGAGGCGACGAACTCGGCAGCGACGAGGTTCATGCCGTCTCGAAGCGGGGTGACGAGCGCCACCGACGCCGCGAGGTAGTGCGCGACCAGCTCGCGCCGGTCGAGGGCTCGATAGGCGTAGTGGATCGGCTGCCAGCCGTCGGCTCCCCACGCGCCGTTGATGCGCCCGACCTCGCGATCGATCTCGCGCTTCATCTCCCGGTATTCCTTGATCCCGTGACGCGACGGCACGACGACCTGCACGAAGACGAACGTCCCCGCCGATTCCGGGTGGAGCGTGAGCAGCCGCTCGACCGCATGGAGCCTCTCAGGGATTCCCTTCGTGTAGTCGAGGCGGTCGGCGCCGATGACGATCGAGCGCCCGCCGTACGCGGCGCGGATGCGGCGCGCGCGGGAGCGCACGGCGCTCGACGAGGCGAGCGCGACGAAGTCGTCGACGTCGATGCCGATCGGCCGCGCCGCGGTGACCGTGCGCCCGGCGGCGTGCAGGATCTCGATCTGCCCTCGCTCGTCCGCATCGGTCGCGGACGCTCCGGCGAGCGAGACGGCGGACTCGACGAAGTTGTCGCGGTAGCGATTCGTGTGGAAGACGACCGCGTCGGCCGCGAGCAGCCCGTTCAGGATCTCGCCGCGCCACGGCAGCACGCGAAACGTCTCGCCGGCGGGAAACGGAGTGTGGAGGAAGAAATCGACGCGCCCGGAAAATCCGCTCGACCGGAGATCGCGCGGGACGAGCGCCAGCTGATAGTCGTGCACCCAGATGCGGTCGTCCCGCCCGGCGCGGGACACGACCACGTCCGCGAAGCGCCGGTTCACGCGCCGGTAGCGCTCCCAGTCCTCGGGCTCGAATACGCCGCGGCCGGAGAAGCCGTGAAGGATCGGCCAGAGCGCGCGGTTGCACAGCCCGTTGTAGAAGCCGGAGACGTCCCGCTCGGAGAGGGGGACGCCGTAGAGCCTTGCGCCGGAGGCGAGCGACGCCGTGCGCTCGCGCGCGAGGGCGGAGCCGACCGCGGCGGCGTTGGGGAGGCTCGAGCCGTCCCAACCGATCCAGATCCCTTTGGGGTCTTCGAGCACGGGCTCGAGCGCGTTGACGAGACCGCCGACGTTTCGCCTCGGGGCGGCCTCGGCGCGTCCGATGTCGTAGGGCAGCCGGTTCGACACGACGAGTAGAGCGGCCGCGCGGTTGGGGCCGGAGTGTGAGGCGATCCGTGACGACAGGGAGGTCACGAGCTTTTCTGCCTCGGGAGCCGCCACGGATCACCTCGATCGTCCAGGTTGCGCGACCGCTCTATTCGCCGTTTCGCGTCAGGCCGCGCGGCGGCGCGACTTCGCCTGACCGACCTCGTTCTGGATCTGCTTCGCCGCGTCGATCGCCGCTTGGGCCTTCGACTTCGCCGCCATGTAGTCCTCGGAGTCGAACGCCTTCTGCATCTCGTCGAGCGTCGTGCCGATCGCCGTGGAGTCGAACTTCAAGCTCGCGAGGTCCGCCTCCGTGCCCTTGCCGCGAGGCGCCGTCTGGAGCATGTCGCTCGCCTTCTTGGCCTCCTCACGCGCCTGGCTCATCAAGGCTGTCGCATCCGCCTTCGCCGCATCCTTGCCGGCGATGGCGGCCTGAGCCGCCTTGTCCGCCTGGTCCTTCGCCGTGGCGGCGAGGGTCCGTGCCGTCTGGTACGAGCGGCCGAGCGCCCAGGTCTTCTGCTGCGCTTCGAGCTCGGCTTGAAGCTTGGCCTCGGCGTCCTGCGCGGCGTTCCATGCATCCGCCGCGTATTCCGGTGCCTTGGCGGCGCGCGCATCGTTCAGTGCTTTTTCCGCGGCATCGACGTCGGCCTTGGGAACCGTCGCGCATCCGGTCACCGCGAATGCCAATGCGAGCGCGAGAATCGGAGTGGTGCCTTTCATGGGTGTCCTCCTTGTCGAGATACGACAGACCACTTCGGCCCGTGATCGTGGAGCAGCAAGCGCGCGGCCAATGGAAGCCACGACGTTTGTCGCGGAATTCCGCGGACGAGACGGAGAACCCGTCAATCTGGCAGGGAAAAATTTATAGGGGAGCGATTCCCTTTTGCGTGGAGAGGGTTTTCCCTCAGGGGCACGTCGCGCTGGCGCGCGGTGCGCCCGCGACGCCTCCGCTGCCCGCATTGCCGTAGCTTCCCGTCCCACAGGCCGAGACGGCCCGCATCACGTACCAGAACCCACGGCCCGAGACGGGAACCGAAGCGTCGCTCGCGGACGGGTCGGCGAGGTTGTCGCCGAGGCACGTCTCCGACGCGAGGTCGGATCCGACCGGCCCGTCCGTGAGCAGCCCGCGCAGCACGTCGTAGCCGGATGCCGCGGGGACCGCGTCCCAGGCGTACTGGGCGGTGACGCCCGATTTCGACGGCGTCACGTTGCCGACGTCCGCGGGGCCGCCGACGGGGCCGGCGCCGACGCAGACGCCCGATTGACAGGTGTCGGTTTGAGTGCAGGCGTTGTTGTCGTTGCAGAGCGTGCCGTCGAATGCGACCGGGTTCGAGCAGGCTCCGGTCGACGTGTTGCACGTCCCGGCGCGATGGCACTGATCGAGCGCGGAGCACACCACAGGCGTTCCCCCGCACACGCCGCCGCTGCACACGTCGTCCGTCGTGCAGAGCCTCCCGTCGTTGCAGGCGGCGCCGTTCGGAGCGGCGGGATTCGAGCAGGCGCCGGTCGCGGGGTCGCACGTTCCGGCGACGTGGCATTGATCGAGCGCGCTGCACGTCACGGGCGACCCGGAGCACACGCCGCCGCTGCAAACGTCGCCGGTCGTGCACGGCGTGCCGTCGTCGCACGCCGCGCCGTTCGGCGCGGCGGGATTCGAGCAGGCGCCGGTCGCGGGGTCGCACGTCCCCGCGAGATGGCACGGGTCGAGCGCGGTGCACGCGACCGGCGACCCCGAGCACGCTCCGCCGCTGCAGGCATCGTCGGTCGTGCATCGCAGGCCGTCGTCGCACTGCGAGCCGTTCGGCGCGACGGGGTTCGAGCAGGCGCCGGTCGCCGCGTCGCACGTCCCCGCGATGTGGCACTGGTCGGATGCGTTGCAAGCGACGGGCGCTCCGGAGCACACGCCGCCGGCGCAGACGTCTCCGGTCGTGCACAGCGTGCCGTCGTCGCACGCGGCGCCGCTTGCGATGATCACGGCGGTCGTCGTCCCTTGCGTGCACCCGTTGACCGTGACGGTGTACGTCCCCGCAGCCGCGGCCGGGGCGGAGAGGATCGTCGGAGTCCTGTCGGTCGAGGTGAATCCGTTCGGCCCCGTCCACGCGTAGGTCGCGCCGGAGATCGCCGACGCTTCAAGGTGGAGCGCGCCGCCCTCGCAGATCGGGCCGTCGTTGATCGCCGTCGGAACCGGTGTCGCCGGAGTCGACGCCGCGTCGTGGAAGACCGGAGCCGCCGGAGATCCGAAATCCGCATCGTTGAGATCGGAGTCGATCCCGCTGCCGGCGCAGCCTCCTGGTTTTCTCGTCACCGACTGTCCGCCCGTCGGCTGCGTCGCGTTATGGCCGGAGCCTCCTTCGGGGCACGACGCCGTTGCGCCGTAGCCCACCTTGTCGACGATCGCGGCGTCCGTGCAGCCCGTCACGTTCGTCGTCTTCTGTGCGAGCAGCGCGTGGCCCGCGGTCCCGCTCATGTTGTCGTTCCCCATGCTCTCGTCCCGCGCGGGCGTGCCCGAGTAGCCGCTGCCCGCCACGAGATACCAGCCGCGCGCGGGGACGGAGCCCCCCGCACTCAGGTTGAAGCGGAATCCGAAGTTTCCGTTCGCGGCGAGGTACTGGACCGAATAGCCGGACAGCGAGATCGCGGCGTTCGTCGGGTTGTACAGCTCGATGACGTCGTCGGTCGATCCCGACACGCGGATCTGGGAGACGACGAGGTGAGACACGGCGGAGGTCGTCGTCGCAGAGGCGTCGTTTCCGAGGGGCGAGGCGTTCGCGGCGGCGTCGATCGCCTTGAGCGCGAAGTGGTAGGTCGTCAGCGGCGACAAACCGGCGACATTGAAAGACTCGGCCTGCCCGGCGGCCTTCGGCGCAGGGAGTCCGGTGAGGCGAGTGGCGCCGGTGAAAGCGGCGTCGCTTCCGATCGGGCTCAAGCTCATGCGCAGGTCGTACGACGACGCCGTTCCGACGGCGCCGTCGTTTCCCGTCGCGGTCCACGTCAGGTGGACGACGCTCGACGACGACGCGGACGCGGCGAGGTCGACGATCGCCGCGGGCGGCGTGCCGTCGGGGGCGGCGATCCCCGCGTCGTAGTAGAGCTCGACGAACTCCTTCGTGTAATCCGAGGCGTCCGCCAATTCGTCGAGCACGACGCCGGCCGCGCTCCCGGCGCCCGCCCCGGAGCCCGGATTCGCCGAGGCCTGCGCGACGACCGTCCACGAGCCCGCAGTTCCGGCGGGCGACGCCGGGGTCACGCGCTGATACGCGTTGCCCGACGAGATCGTGATCGTGGCGCCGTCCCTCTTGACGCCGTGGTCGTCGTACAGCTCGAACGACTCGCCCCCGTTGATCTGCGGGAGGCAGCCGTTCGCGCAGGAGCCCTGCGCGTTCGAGTCCAGGAAGACCGTCGCCGCCGGCATTCCGGGAAACACCGTCTGGAACTGGGCGCGCGTCGAATCGCGCGCGATGACGAGGTACCCGCCCGACGGGATGACCGTGCCCGCCGGAATGACATAGGTCAAGGCCGAGTTGTACTGGCGGATCGACCAGCCGGAGACGTCGATCGACGCGGCGCCGGTGGTGAAGGTCGTGTCGGACGACGACGTCGGGCCGTTGCCGCACGCGTCTTGGGACAGGACGCGTGCGTGATACTCCGTCGTCGGCGAGAGTCCCGAGAGCGTGACCGCGTGAGCCGTCGTGTTGCCCGAGGTCGACACGCTGCTTCCGTACGATGCCGTCGTCCCGTACTCGACGGCCGACGACGAATCCTCGTCGGTCGTCCAGCTGATCGTCGCCGCGTTCCCCGTGATCGACCCGGCCTGCGGGCCGGAGACGATCAGAGGCGGGGTTGCAGCGGTCGTCGTGAAGGGGATGTCGCCGCTTTCGGTCGGTCCGTTCCCGGCCGCGTCCTGGGACGACGCCTTGGCGTGATACGGCGACGCCGGCGTCAAGCCGGCGAGCGTCACGGCGTGGCTTGTCACCAACCCCGGCACCATCGACGAAGATCCGTAGCCGGTGGTCGGGCCATACACCGCGGTGCTCGTCGCCGGCTCGTCCGTCGTCCACGACACCGTCGCCGAGCAATCCCCGGCGGCGACGGTCGGGCCCGCGACGATCGAGGGCGGCGTCGTATCGGGCGCGGCGTTGATCAGCCAGGCACAGGCGTTCAGGTGGATCTCGCGATTCTTGACGCCGCCGGCCGCCTTGTCCCAGCCCGGGTGCAGCGTGTCGCCGGAATCGCCGGTGCCGTCGTCGGCGGGGGAGGAGTCGCCGATCGCGGCGACGCGTCCGGACCCGTAGGACGCGGTCGCGAACGTCACGCGATGCGTGTCGTGGGCTTGGCCCGTTCGCCAGACGTGGGCCTGCGCCGTCGGATTGTCGGCCGGGTTCAATTCCATCGACGTCGAGCCGAACAGGCCGAGGCCCCCGGAGCCGTCGCCGAACGGCCCGTGGATGATCGGGTCGGCCGCGTCGGTGCTGACGTTGGAATCGGTGCCGTCGTCGAACCAGTCCTCGCTGCCCTGGTCGTCGACGCCGTTGACGCGCATCCAGATGCCGAAGAGGCCCGTGGCGGTCGCGGAGGTCGCCCCGGTGAGGTCGTTCCAGACGTGGGGGGCGTCCCACCCGTCGCAGTCGCGGTCGGACGTCTCGTGATCGCCGATCATGAACAGCCCGCCTCCGGCCTGGACGAAGGCGAGGATCGCGCTCTTCTCGGCGGCGGAAAACGGCGCCTGCGGCTCGGTGACGATGAACAGCTTGTAGTGGCTCAGGTCCTGAGGGTTTCCGGAGTTGCCGAACGTGATCGCGGCCCCGTCCGGAAGGGTCTCGACGGTATGGCCGGCTTTCACGAGCTCGATCGCGAACGACGAGATCGCGCCGGTCCAGTAGGTCTCGGCGGTCGATGCGGTGACGCCGGACGCCGGCGGGGTCGGGAACCGCTGCGGGTTGGCTTCGTTCGTGTTCGCGGAGCACGGGTACGCGGGCATGTTGAGGTTCCACGCGTCCGCGTCGATGACCCAATCGGCATTTCCGGCCATCTCGTGCTTCGTCGCGTCGAACAGCACGCTCGCGGCGTGGACGGAATCGACCGCCCACACGGCCGCGAAAGCCATCGAGCACACCACGAACGCTGAGTTGAAAACACCCCTCACTGAAGCCCCTTTCGAGCCGGGAAAGGTACGACGAAATTGTTGCCCTGCCCATCGTTTGCCGGGCCGGTGTCGGGGGTCTACGCTCGACTCTCGACTCTCAACTCTCTCAACGAATGGAGGATCCAGTGGAAACGACGGTCAAGGCGATTCCCGACGGCTACCACACGATCACACCCAACATCACCGTTCGAGAGGCGGCCTCGGCTCTGTCCTTCTATCAGAAGGCGTTCGGAGCGGAGGAGATCATGCGCATGCCCGGGCCCGGCGGGAAGATCATGCACGCGGAGATGCGCGTCGGGGATTCGCGCGTGATGCTCCAGGACGAGATGCCGGAGATGGGAAACAAGGGCCCGCGCTCGTCGGGCGATACCTCGGTGACGTTCTACATGTACGTGAACAACGTCGATGCGGCGTGGAAGCGGGCCGTCGACGCCGGCGCGAAGATCGTGATGCCTCTCGACGACATGTTCTGGGGCGATCGCACCGGCCGTCTCCAGGACCCGTACGGCCACACGTGGATGCTCGCCCAGCACGTCAAGAACGTCTCGCAGGCGGACATGAAGCGCGGTCAGGACGAGATGCTGGCCAAGATGAAGGCCGGCGCGAACCACTAGCGCCGGCGAGCGCGTTCAGTTCCGCTTCAGCTGCTCGATGAGCTCGGGCAGGTAGCCGCGCGATTCGGGGCTGTCCGGGGCGAGCCGGATCGCCGCCTCGAACGCCTCGATCGCCGCGGCGTTTTCGCCGGCAGCCTTGTACGCCAGACCCAGCTCGACGCAGGCGTCGGCATCTTGCGGGGCGAGCTCCCGTGCACGGCGAAGTGCGGCGATCGCGCCCTCGTTGCGGCCGAGGCGACGGAGCACGCCGCCGAGATTGAACTGCGCGGCGGCCGACTCCGGCGCGGCCGCAACGCAGGCGCGAAACTCCGCCGCGGCTTCGTCGAGCTTGCCGGCCTCCGCCAGGGCCTCCCCGCGAGCGAACCTTGCCTCCGGAGATGGCGATTTCGCGCGCTCGATGTCGGCCAGGTTTTCCTTCAACGCCGGATCCGTGGGCGCGATCGCGATCGCGTCTCTGGCATCACGTTCCGCCTGGTCGAGCTCGCCCCGCAAGACATGGCACCACGCGAGGCCGTTTTTCACCTCGACGACGCCGATCAATCCGAAGCGGTCCGCGAGCGAGAAGTGCCGGAACGCTTCGGCGGCTGCATGACGGTGTCGCTCCGACAACGGACGGTCGCGGAAGGCGCCGCTCAGACCGTCCGCGCGCGAGACCTCGGTCTGATCGAGGAAGTGCCGCCCCCAAGCCCGGTGCCACTGCGCGAACGCGCTGTGTCCGGTGAACGCAAGCCACACGATCGCGAGCGCGACGAAGACGCGGCCCGTCCGGCTGACGATGCCCGCCGACTTCAGCTCCAGATTTTGGATGTGCACCGACGAGCGGCCGAGCAGGTGCCTCAGCTTGAGGACGATGAACGCCGTGATGCCGCCGAGCCCGATCGCCATCAGCAGCGGGGGGCCGTTGTAAAGCCCGCGAAAGATCACCGTCGTGACCGCCGCGACCGCGGCCAGGAGGATCTCCTCGGATAGCGGTAGGTCGTAACGTTTCGCGCGCGGCGCTGCCTTCTTCTTGAGAACGGCCGGGGCCGCGAACGAGAAGCGCAGCGCGTGCTTCGGGCAGACGCTGACGCAGTCCATGCACTTCATGCATCCCGGATCGACGACCATGCCGTAGAGCTTGACCTCTTCATGGACCCGAACGTTCGACGTGCAGGTGGCGCTGCAGTGGCCGCACTGCTCGCAGCTCTCGTTGACGACGATCCGGCCGGGGGAGGCGTAGTCCACCGCGCCGAACAACGCCCCGTACGGACACCCGTAAGTGCAGAACCCCTTCGCCCCGAGAAAGTAGACCGCCGCGAACCCGCAGGTCAGCAGCGTGAGCACGGCGACGACCGGCCCGGGGAACGTCGCCCACAAATCGTTCGTCAGCAGATGATTGCTGAACCCGGGAAACGCCGCTCCCGACGGTCTTAGCCATCGCGTAATCGTCGGCCACGCGAACATGTAGAACGCCAGCACGAGCGGCGCGAACGCCAGGAAGCGCGATCGGAAGGGCCTGGGCCGGATCCCGACCTTTTTCATCATCCACGCGCACAGATCCTGGAGGGCGACGATGTGGCAGCCCCACCCGCAGATGAAACGGCCGAAGATCAGGGTGAGGAGGAGTGCGGCCGCGAAGAAGAGGAATCCGGCGTTCACGTAGCC
Organism: uncultured Acidobacteriota bacterium; assembly: GCA_964647625.1. Lineage (GTDB taxonomy): Bacteria > Acidobacteriota > Polarisedimenticolia > Polarisedimenticolales > DASRJG01 > DASRJG01. Next base: position 23,912 of record CAZYHZ010000014.1, on the reverse strand, counting down.
GAGCTCCAGCGTGTACATCGATTCGGACGGCTCGACCGGGGAGAGGGTTCGCCCCGCGACCAGATAGTGCGTGACGTGAATGGCGATCAGCGCCTGCACGGCGATGAGGACCGCGGCGCGCCTGGGCCCGGTCTTCGATTTCCTGACCGCGGCGAGCTTTCCCGTCCCGGCGACCGGAAGCATCGGGTCGTCGGTCGGGACGCCGATCTGGCAGAGACTGCTCAACACTCTCCCCAACCGTCCAAATACTAAGTTACGAACCGGAAATTGGTCGTATCATCTAATTGTTTCAGGAGCCGGGGATGATGCGCACGCTCACGGGGCGAGCGTCCGCGAAAAAACTGCGTTCGGGCCAAGGCGGGTTTTTTCCTCCGCGGGGGAGTCCGTGATGACGCTTGCTCACACCCACCGTGTTGTCTCGGTCGAGAAGATCTTCATCGCGCTCGTGGCGATCGTCCTGTCCATCGCACCCGCTGCCGCCGCGTGCGGCGACGGCGTGATCGACGCCGGCGAGGATTGCGACGACGGATCCGCGAACGGCACCGCGAACTCGTGCTGCACGGCGGGAACCTGCAAGTTCGCCAACAAAGCCCCCGACGTCATCGTGGGTGACATGCCGGACTCGTCGACGTACGCGGCGGTTGGCAACATCGTCGCGTATTCGGTCGGAACGACGTCCTGCAACCTGGGCTCCTGCTGGTTGAACTGGAAGTCCGGGATCGCCGAGCACCCGGTCATCGGCCAGAACCTGTTCCGCCTCAAGAACGGCCGCTTCGAGCAGGTCGGACAGTCCTGGCTGAAGCACGGGTTCACCGCGCTCCAGGGGACCGTTTGCTCCACCTCGTGCAACGCGGCCCCCGACGGGACCCACCTCGGCGTCAATTGCTCCGACCCGTACAGCTCGAGCTTGAACGGCAGCCAGACCCGGCTCGGCCCCAAGCTCGACGTCAATCCGGACACCGGCGTCTATCTCTTCCCCGACAGTCGTGAGACCCGGGCGGGAGCGAGCTCGATCGACAAGCGCCTCCAGGCGCACACGGCCGACGTCGACCCTGCACAGAACTCCGGCGCGGTTTACTACGCCGAGACGCAATACGTCACGCACGACGACGCGATGTTCAAGAACAACGCCAACAACTCGTCGTATCGCACGTGCACGTTCGGCGCCGGTCCGAGCTACACCATGACCTTGACCGGGAGCGTCGTCAGGCAGAAAACCGGCATCGACGCCTGGAAAGCGGCCGACGCGACCGTCGTCGAGACCCAGATCGGGGCGAGCGAGGGTCTGTTCATCCTGGGCGCGAAGGTGACCTCGCTCGGCGGAGGCTTGTACCACTACGAGTACGCCGTTCAGAACTTCACCAACAATCGAGGGGCGCAAGCCTTCACGGTTCCGCTGCCCCCGGGCACCACGGTCACGAACGTCGGGTTCCACGACGTGGACTACGCGAGCAGCGTCCCCGCCGAGATCTACGACGGGACCGACTGGACGCCGACGGTCACCGCCGGCTCGGTGAGCTGGACCACCACCCCGTACGCGACGAACACGATGGCGAACGCGCTTCGGTGGGGGACGCTCTACAACTTCCGGTTCGACGCCAACCAGCCGCCGGGCACCTCGACGATCTCGCTGGATTACTTCAAGCCGTCGACGCCGCCGGGGGGGCCCTCGTCGATTTCCGCGTCCACGCTCACGCCCGGAGTGTGCGGCGGCGCGGCGAACGGCACGGCCTGTTCGGACAACTCGGCGTGCACCGTCGGCGACGCGTGCAGCTCCGGCGCTTGCGTCCCGGGCTCGCCGGTGGTCTGCACGCCGAGCGATCAGTGCCACGACGCCGGCGTCTGCCAGCCGGCCACCGGGGCGTGCACCAGCCCCGCGAAGGTGAACGGCAGCCCCTGCAACGACGGCAACGCGTGCACCCAGACCGACACGTGCCAGTCGGGCGCCTGCACCGGAGCCAATCCGGTCGTCTGCACGGCGCACGATCAGTGCCACCAGGCGGGAACGTGCAATACGTCGACGGGAGCGTGCTCGAACCCGGTCGCGTTCGACGGCACGCTCTGCAACGACAACAACGCCTGCACGCAGACCGACACCTGTCAGTCGGGCGTCTGTATCGGCGCCAGCCCGGTGATTTGCACAGCCAGCGACGCCTGTCACCAGCCCGGCACGTGCAATTCTGCGACCGGTGCCTGCTCGAGCCCGGCGGCCCCGAACGGCACGCCGTGCAACGACGGCGCGCTGTGCACGTCGCCAGACACCTGCCAGGGCGGCACGTGCACGGGCACACCCGTGGTGTGCACGCCGAGCGACGAGTGCCACCTCGCTGGGACTTGCGATGGCGCCACCGGAGCTTGCTCGAATCCGGCCGCAGCCGACGGGACTTCGTGCAACGACGGGAACGTGTGCACCGCAAACGACGCCTGCGTCTCCGGGGCCTGCCAGCCCGGAAACCCGATCACGTGCGCTCCGATCGACCAGTGCCACGACGCCGGCACGTGCGACTCCTCCGCCGGTTGCTCGAACCCGAGCCTTCCGGACGGAACGACGTGCGACGACGCCAACGTCTGCACGACCGGAGACGTCTGCACCGGCGGCGTCTGCTCCGGCGTCGGTGCCCCGCCGCCCGCCGAGGTCGACAACGGCGTGACGGTCACGATGGCCGCGGGCGTCGCAACGATTGCGTGGGACGCCGCGCCGGGTTCCCTGTGGTCCGCGGTGCTGCGCGGCCGCGTCAGCCAGCTTCCCGTCGGGCCCGGCGGCGCCGACGAGATCTGCATCGACAACGGCACGTCGTCCAACCAGTCGACGGACGCCGACGATCCGGGTGCCGGCGACGCCTTCTGGTACCTCGTCCAGGGTGGGAACAACTGCGGCCGCGGAACGTTCGGCTCGCAGGAGACGAACGGCGTTCCGACCGTTCCGAGGACCAGCGCGACCTGTCCGTGACGGAGTCGCGATAAGCTACCGGACCTCTACGAGGCCACCGTGTCGAATACGAGCGCGTCCCCGCCCGGGACGGAGAGGTCTTTCGCGCTTCCGGTCGCCGTCGCGGGCGTCGGGCTGCTGGCCTGGGCGGCGCTCTCCGCCCTGAAGCTGTTTCCCGAGTCCGCGTTTCCGTCCCCGGCCGCCGTCGCGCGGGGGTTTGTCGAAGCGGTCCGCGCCGGGCGCCTGGGGGACGACATCGTCGCGTCGCTGTTCCGCGTCTCGACGGGGTTCGGCCTGGCCGTCGGATTGGGCACTCCGATCGGCCTGTGGCTCGGGCTGAAGCTGCGCGCACGCCTGGCGCTCCTTCCCGCGGTCAACTTCTTCCGGAGCCTCTCGCCGCTCGCATGGATTCCCTTCGCCATCCTGTGGTTCGGCATCGGCGACGTGCCGTCGATCTTCCTCATCTTCATGACGGCCTTCTTCCCCATGGTGCTGGCGACGAGCGCCGCCGTCGCGACGGTCCCGGCCGTCTATTTCCGTATCGCGCAGGACTACGAGTTCCACGGCGTCGAGTTCCTGACGCAGGTGACGATTCCGGCGATCATGCCGCAGGTCATCACCGCGCTCCGCGTGACCGCCGGGCTCTCGTGGGTCGTCGTCGTCGCGGCGGAGATGATCGCCGGCCGCGACGGACTGGGCTTTCTCATCTGGGACGCCCGCAACCAGCTTCGCCCCGACCTCGTCGTCGTCGGCATGATCGTGATCGGTCTGCTCGGCGTGGCGATCGACCGGCTGCTCCTGCGGCTGACGCGCATCTCCAGCGTGCGGTGGGGCTATGAGCGCTGAGCGGTTCCGCCTCGATGCGGCGTCGCGATCGTTCGGCACGGTCGAGGCGCTGCGCGACATCACGCTGCGCATCGACGACGGCGAGTTCGTCGCCATCGTCGGGCCGTCGGGATGCGGCAAGACCACGCTTCTGAACCTGCTCGCCGGCTATCACCGCGCGACCTCGGGCACCGTGCACCGCTCGGGGACCGTGCGCATGGTCTACCAGCAGGACGGCTTGTTCCCGTGGCGGACCGCCGCCGAGAACATCGAGATGGGGCTCCGCCACGTCGACGGGACCGCCGAGCGCATCCGCCAGCGCAACGAGATGCTCTCCCTCATCGGCCTCGACGGCTTCGCGGATCACTACCCGCACCAGCTCTCCGGCGGCATGCGCCAGCGCGTCGAGCTGGCGCGCGCGCTCGCCGGTGACACCGAAGTCCTGCTGATGGACGAGCCGTTCTCGGCGCTCGACTACATCACGCGGCTTCGCATGCGCGGCGAGCTCGCGCGTCTCCTGATCGAGCGGCCGCGTACGGTCGTCCTGATCACGCACGACATCGAAGAAGCCGCCCAGCTCGCCGACCGCGTCGTCCTGCTGTCGGGTCGTCCGGGGCGCATCCTCAGCGAGCGCGCCGTCGACGTCGCGCGCCCGCGCGAGGCGACCGATCCGAAAGTCGTCGCGACCATCCACTCGATCCTCGTCGAGCTGGGCCTCGAGCACGGCGGCCCCGGCGACAAGGTGGTTCCCTTGCGCCGCGCGGTGGAAGAAGCCCCGCGATGATCAAACGGCAGACGTTCCTGACGATCGCGATGCTCGCCGCCGCGTTCGTTCTGCTGTGCGCTCTCCGTTACCGCGCGTTGCACAAGCCGCGCCCGCACACCGAGGAAGAGTTCCACCGCGCCGCGACGGGAGGACGCCAGACGCTGACCGTCGCCTTCATCCCGGTGACCTGCCACCTGACGTGCCCCGTCACCGACTACGCCTCGAAGACGAGCACCACAGGAACCGAGTTCGACGCGATGCGCTTCGCCGAGTTCCCCTCGATCGTCGAGGCGCTCAAGACCGGAAAGCTCATGGCCGGATTCGTCACCGTGCCCCTCGCGATGAAGATGCGCGAGCAGGGGGCGCCGATCCGCATCGCCTGTCTCGGGCACCGCGACGGCTCGCAGCTGACGATCCGTAAAGAAGACCCGGCCAAATCGTTACGCGACATGCGCGGCAAGACGATCGCGATCCCGAGCCCGTTCAGCAACGAGAACTTCTTCCTGACCACGATGATGCGCGATCAGGGCGTGACCCCCGGCGAGCTCAAGGTGGTCGTGCTCCCTCCGCCCGACATGCCCGCCGCGCTTTCGGCCAAGGCCATCGACGGCTTCATCGTCGCCGAGCCGTTCTGCGGCAAGGCCGAGATGGAGGGCTACGGCCGCGTCCTCTACTACGCCAAGGACGTCTGGCCGAACTACATCTCGTGCTGCCTGGTCGTCCACGAAAAGCTCATCAAGGAGCAGCCCGACATCGTCCGCGATTTGGTCCGCGGCATCGTCGCGTCGGGCGAGTGGGCCCAGAAGAACCGCGAGGAAGCGGCACAGCTCGTCTCACCCTATTTCGGAGTCAATCGCGCGCTCATGAATTACGTGCTCACTCAGCCGCGCGACCGCGTCACCTTCATCAACCTGCGCCCGCAGGACGCCGAGATCCAGAAGATCATGGACATGGGGATCAGCCTGAACTTTCTGACGAAGCGCGTCCCGCTCGACGAACTGCTCGACCGCAGCTTCATCCCCGACGAGATCGAACCGGCGAAGATCGACCTCGCACGGATGGACGAGATCTTGAAGACGGTGGCGAAACCTTAGCGTCAGGCAGTCTTACTGCGCACGACCAAGTCGACGTCACAATCCAGAATGTGAAGGAGCGAGAGCAGCTGATCGACAGATTTTCTGTAATTCTTCTGATCCAGCAGCCTGTAGAACTGTGACGCGGAGGTGCCGAGTCTCCGGATGATCTCGCGTTTTGACAGTCGCGACGCCCGGACACGCTTTTGTACTTCGATCGTCAGCTTGTAAAGCAGCGAGTCCCGAAGGAAATCTGGATCCTGGTTGTATTCGAGAACTTGTTCGATGTGAACGGTCCCTTCTCTCCCGGACTCCAGCACGAAGGTGAAGCCCTCTCTCGCCAATTCCTTATCGACATAAACCTGCGCGACCGAGTCATCCGGGGTCGGGCGAGGAAACGCCTTCACATAAGGAAACGGAAGCGTTTGAGTGGACGTTCGAACCTCGAACACCCTCCGTCGAGCGTTAGGGACAACAGATCGGATTTTCATAGCGCACCTTCAGCTTCGAGCTCGTCGATCAATGCGATGATTCTGTGGGTTGCCTCTCCCCGCATCGCAAGCCGATTCTCCAGGTCCCATTTGAGCACCAGTTTGTCATCACGATAGACATGGACATGCCGCGGCGGATGATCGCTCTTCCACGTGATGAAGACGTACCCGCCACGGCGCACCTTCCCCATCGCATAATGTTACCTCCGGAGGTAACACTTGTCAAGCTTCGGGACCTGCGAGCCTCGACGAGTGTTCGAATGCAGCTTCATCCACGACGAGATCGAGCCGGCGAAGATCGAGCTGTCGCGAATGGACGAGGTCATCGAGACGGTCGCGAAGCCGTAGCGGGCGGGGACGGTCGGCGTCGGCGGTTCGTCAGGCGCTTCGGCGCCGCCGCGTCTGTCGGAGGACCGGAGCCAAAGCGCGAAGAGCGTCGTTCACCGTCTTGCTGTCCGGAAACACGTCCATCACCGATGGATCAACGACGACGACATTTGCGCCTCGCGCGTACCGGGCTGCCGTCGTCCCACGCTTCGCGTGTGAGAAATCATAATGGGCCCGCATCGTGTCGCGGCGTTTGGTGCTGCGGCTCCGACTAGCGTTCTTCTTCATACTTCGTCCGCTCCCTCCGTTCCGCCCGCCGCGCGGAGATGAGGCGGGTGCGAGGAGGCCGTTCCGCAAAGGCTACGACCAGCAGCCTCTGCCGATTGGACATTCCGAGAAGAAGATACCGCCTTTCGAGAACGCCGTGGTCGGGATCCGGAAGCAGCAGATTCAACGGGTCGGCGAAGACCGTCAACGCTTCTTCGAAGGAGACTCGGTGTTTCCTTATGTTCTCGGCCGCTTTTGGAGCGTCCCATTCAAATCGATAGCCCACCCGGCTTTCTCTCCGTTCCGAGGATTCTTGAAACGACCCGCGCGCCGTGGAGCGCCCGATTCAGAGCCAGCGCATCGAACGCCAAGGGATCGAACGGGCCGCCGTACCAGTCGCGCATTTCCTTGTGTTCCGGATGCCGTGGGTTCGACATGACCTCGAGGAATCGTTCGTAGCCCCAGACGCCGCCGACATCATCCGGAGGGCACGCCCGCCGTCCGGCCAAAACCCAGGGATACGGTTGGTCGAAGGCGAGCGCAACCGCGCGCTCGAACAGAACCCGATGGGCCCATCCATCTCCGAAGTCGTACTCGTAGAGAATCCATTCACCTGTCCGGTGAAACACGTCGCCGATGCGGGCTTTGCGCTCATCCACCGAGTCGACGTCGTCAGCAAGGATGCTCGGACCGTAGAGCGTCGTTGCGCTTCGGAACGAGTGGAGGTGCGAGCCGTTCCAATCGAAGATCACTTGGAGACAGCGATGAAGCGATTCCAGCGTTGCGTCGCTTCGGACTTGAATCCGGCGCCACACGGGCGGAGCGACTTTTCGAAGCGTGGCCTTCAACTGAAGCACGCTCACGTTGCTGAAGTCTTCCACTCGCTTTGTCATCGGTTCAACGAGGCAAGTTTTCCCTCGGACACGCGCAAGCCTCCCCAGAGGCCCACCAGCATGTACCCGAGACGACTCGAAGGATACCCAGGTTCTGGTGGAAATAGTCGCCGTTGGACAACACGACCTGCGGGAGGATCGCTTGCAATTCCTTGGATTCTTCGTGCTCGAGGAATCCAATTTGGTCGCGGCACAGGTCCGACTGACGAGATCATCAGGACGGTCGCGAAGCCGTCGCGTCACTCCGGGCGGTAGTGGTGCTCGGTGAAGCGCCGCCAGCCCTTCTTGGTCTTCGACTCGACGGCCCAGAAGAAGCCGCCCTCACCGTCCGGCCAATACGCCATTCGCGCCGTCCCGGCGGCCATCTCGGCGACGAATCCGACGGCCTCGGGGTGGAGATCGGTCACAGCCGCGACGACACCCTGCGACCGCTTTCCATCGGAGGTGAACGACCAGAACGAGACGGACTTCTCTCCGCCCGCTCCGATCAACGCGATCTCTTCGTACGCTTTCCCGGACGGCCCGCCGAACTCCCACCGAGCGTCGAGACGGATATAGTTGCCGCCGAGCACTTGCGTGAACGCGCGCCGGCACCGCACGCGGCCCATCGGCGTTTCGGCTTCCGCCGTCCATCGCCCAAGCAAGGGCTCCATGAACCCTAGCTTGCCGCGGCCTTTCTTCCAGGTCTTGCTCATCTTAGACGTAGAGGTCCTCAGCGCTGTGCCACTCGTGTCGAAGATTTCGCATGACGAGTGCGCAGTCGAACTCGACGCTCCCCCTTGGAAATCTGACTTCGTCCGAAAAGTAGCTCGAATAGACTTCATCGACAAGCAGTGGTTCCACGCTCCAGCCGTGCGTCCGGAGCTCCAGGCCATCGAGGCGGTATGCATCGCTCGTCACGGAGTAGCCGAAGGATCCCGGCTCAAAGAACGCCGATGCCTCGGCAACCGACGAGAAGCACGATCTGTCGGGAAGGCCGCCGCCGAATGTCCCGCGGACCTTCACGTGGACTGTGTGGTCATCGGAACGCATGTCGAGGTCGATGCTGTCCGAGCCCTCATGCACGGTGAATTGGGCGTGGTGGTGCTCGCCCGGGAATAGCCAGCCGCCCGCGAGATGATTCAGCGATGATCCGGTGTCGCGGCGGGGGATGAACACACCTTCCTTCTCGCTGCCGGCCTCTTGCCACCGAATCGCGATCCTGTGCGCGGCGTTCTCGCTGGACACGCCGAGCAGCGGTGGAACCAATCTCGGGCGCATGGACTCGAGCCGGATCAGACAGATTCCGGCGATTGAATGACCGCGCTGAAGCTTGGGCCGGAACCGCGCTGGTAGCTGCGTCTGCATGACGCTCGGGTCGACCCTGAAGTTCACGAGGATGCGCCGTCGAATGACACCGTGAATGACGGGGAGCCGCATACCACTCCTTCCCGCTAGTGCCGGGAGCAGTTGGATATCACGGGCACGGTCGAATTTCGCCGATGATACGACGTTGGTTCGTGACGAGATCTCTGAACTCAAAGCATTGCACGCGCGAAGAGTCATCGAGCTTCATAGGTGGACACTGGGTCGAATCTCTTCCAAAGACTTCCCGGGATACGAAGCGTTCCTCAATGTCGCCTTGAGTCGAAATCAGAATGGCCGGCGCGCGCGATTCTGGCAGCCGCGACAAGACGAGGAGAACGCGACCGAATTCGACGGCTTCCACGCGCTCGTAAAGCGGCATGGGCCAACGCCGGAGCACGTCTCCTTGCAGTGTAAGTTCAATCGCCTGCGAGGGGAGGAGTGCGGGATCCGTGTCGATTGCGGGCATGCGACTGATACGTGTCGTGGCCACGTCACGATTGCACGAGGCACGGGGCGACAGCTTGATGACGCGGGAGTCAACTCCTGCACCCGGTTTCGCCCAGAAGGCGAGCTCATATTCCTTGACACCTCGGTCGACCGCGGCTGAAGCGGTATCGCTCACGATCAGGAGCAGCCCGTGAAACGCGAAGATCAACGTCATTACGTGCCTACGGTACGACTGACCCAAGGGCTGCACATTCGCGAGCTTCACTTGCCGTACCTTGCCTGCGCGAACATCTGAATGACGCCCTCACACTCGGCGCACACAGGTTCTCTGTGCAGGATCGTAAAGACGGTCATCAGCTCTCCCGTAACAAAAGCGCCTTGAGACATGTACCCGTACTCGCCCGGCCCAGGAGCACGGTCCGTCAAGGAGTAGTAAAACCCACGCGTGTCGGAGCCACGCAACTCCTTCACCCGCGCCTCTTTTTCAACCGCGTGCTCGAGCAACGCCTCGGCGGACTTCGTGGCAGTGGCCTTCATCTCGTCCGGTGTTAACTTCGCCAGTTTCGTCGCGTCCAGCCAGACGGTAGTCACCTGGACATTGAACGCATCGCCGGTCTTCGGTCGAAGGCGTACCTGCAACGAAGGTGGCTCGGATAACGGCTCGCTGAATTCGTTCAAGGACGCGGGCACCAAAAGGATGAGGTGGCCGTGCTTCGGAATGCCGTATTCGTGGGTCTGGCTGCTAGCTTGACCGTTCACTGCACTTCAACCAAGAGCGAAGTCAGAATCACGGTTATCAAGACCCGGGCTCGTGTCATTTCATTCTCCGATCTGATCTCCGCGGCCGATTGTGTGCGGCGGTCGACGGATTGCGACGCGTTTATCTTCGCGGCGTGGCCTTGTGGTGCTTTTCATTTCTTGCCTCGAAGCTCGACCGCGACGAGCGAAAGCCAGATTGCCGGGACCAAGAGCAATCCCCAACCAACAATGCGGGCGACCTTTTCCGACGTTGGCTTCGTGACAGGAATGGAACTGCTGATCAATCCAAGCCCAGAGTAGTGCGCGATCGCGTCCGGGTACCAGATGCACGCCAACGGGAAAAACGACGAGAATGCAACCTCGCCGGCGGTTCCCGGCCCCTCGACGATCAGCGCTGCGACGACATAAATCGTTGCCAGAGAGGCAGCGATTATCCGTTCCCAATTCCAAAATGGTTCGTCCGGTAGTCCGGGGTATTTTCCCAGCACGTTCCTAGCCTCTACTCGAATACGCCAGCACGCCTTTGGGCGGCGGGAGGGGCCGACGCGGACCGCCGAAGGTTGTACTCAATCTCGGGGAGCACATCCGGCTCGTTCTTCAGATCCACGACCAGGGACAACGACAGACCATTGGCCTTCCGTTCAAAGAAGAAGATGTAGTCGTGTCCTACCTCGATGCGCATCGGCACCCCACGGATGTCCGAGTGAACGTCGGACTCGGGGCTGGGACATGCATACCGCAGCGAGTGTTCGGATGGGGCCATTCCTTTCAGCGTGAGCCCGCGTTCCAGACGCAACACGCATTCGGTCGCATGATCCGGGAAGCCCAGCCTGCTCCCGCTGACGAGGTACGCCCAGTCTCCTAAGGTTCTCGTGATAAGAAACTCGGGTTCCACTCCTACGACACGAGCTGACAAGATTGCATCGCTGTCCGTTACGAGTTGAGTGATCCAAGAGACCTCATCATTCAACCCCAGGCTTGCGTCCGCCATTCGGCCACCGGCGACGACGGTTGCAACGCAACTGCACATGACTGCGACGGTTACAGTTCGCCATGCGCCCATGATCAATCCGCCGGATCCTAACTAGAGAGGTCTCTATTCCCACCGTTAGTGTCGCGCCACCCAGTTTGCCTGACCAGTTCGCAAAGTCCGACCGGCGCTGCCTACCCCTGTCCATACGCCACTTTCGGCCAACTATCCAGGGGCTCCGCCCGACAACCACTGCAAAAACGCCGCGTCGTTTCCCGATCGGGGGAGGGTGAGGTAGTGTTCGAAGCCGCCAGACTTGGTCTGCGAACAAGGAGCATTCATGAACCTCGGTATCACGGCCCTGACCGTCCTCCTCCTCGCCGCCCCTGCCGCTCAGCCGGCGCCCGTGCCCGTCGAGCAGGAACCCTTTCACAAGACGGCTTTCAAGAACGATTACGTTCAGGCGTTCCGCGTGAATCTCGACCCGGGTCAATCCACGCTGATGCACATTCACGCGCACGACGATGCCGCCGTCCGGCTAAGCGTCGCCACGTACACGCAAGAGAAGCCAGGCTCGCCGGTTGGTCCGAAGGAGGAGATGGTTCCCGGCTTGGTGACGGCGCGAACCAACGAGCCGACGGCGCTCATCCATCGTGTCAACAACGTCGGGAAGACACCGTTCGATGTCATCGACGTTCAGGTCCTCAAGCGGCCGGACGGTCCGGAGACGGCGCTGCTGTCGATGCCCGCGGCCGAAAATCCGAAGCTCCGGGCGTATCGGTATGAGATCGCCCCGGGTGCAAGCACCGCGCAGCACACGCACAAGCGGCCTTATCTGCTCGTCGCTGCGACGGACATGAACCTCCGCATGACCTCGCCGGACGGGCGCTCGATGGAGCATCCGATCAAGGCCGGCGATATGCACTGGGTCGACACCGAGGTCACGCACTCGTTTACCAACCTCGGCAAGGAGAAGGGGATCCTCGTGGAGTTCGAGCTGAAGTGACCTCGGAAATCGCCGTTACAATGGTCGCTTACACTCGGAGGTAAACCCGTGATGAGCGACGTGCCGGTCAATCCGAACAAGGCTCTCTGGGAGAAAGGCGATTTCACGCGGATCGCCGACACGATGCGTGCGAGCGGCGAAGCTCTCGTCTCGCGGATCGGCGTCAAGAGTGGCACGAGGGTCCTGGATCTCGGATGCGGAGACGGAACGACCGCGCTCCCGGAGGCGAAGCTCGGGGCCGACGTGCTCGGCGTCGACATCGCCAGGAACCTGGTCGAGGCGGGGAACAAGCGGGCGAAGGCGGCCGGCCTGGCGAACGTCCGGTTCCAGGAAGGCGACGCGACCAATCTCAAAGAGGTGGAGTCGAAGGCGTTCGATCTCGTCGTGACGATCTTCGGCGCGATGTTCGCGCCGAAGCCGTTCGACGTCGCCAAGGAGATGGTTCGAGTGACGAAGCCGGGCGGGCGCGTCGTGATGGGGAACTGGATCCCCGGGGATCCGACCTATGTGGCGCAGCTCCTCAAGATCAGCTCCAGCTACACGCCGCCTCCGCCCGAGGGGTTCATCAGCCCCATGACGTGGGGCGTCGAGAGCAACGTGATCGAGAGATTCGCGGCTGCCGGGGTGTCCGCCGACAAGATCTCCTGTGTGCGCGACACGTTCCGGTTCGAGTACTCGGGAAGGCCCGCGGGGTACGTCGAGGAGTTCCGGCAGTTCTACGGGCCGACGATGAACGCCTTTGACGCCGCCGAGAAGAACGGCAAAGCCGACGATCTGCGGCGGGAGCTCGTGGAGCTCGTCGAGAGCAAGAACGAGAGCAAGGACGCGGTCTCGATTCCGGCGACGTTCCTGCGCGTGACCGTCAGCGTCTGATGCCCGTTTTCGCGAAAACCGCGATCCTGCTGATCGTCTCGAACGTGTTCATGACGTTCGCGTGGTACGCGCACCTGCGATCGCTCAATGCGAAGCCGTGGTACGTGGCCGCGCTGGCGAGCTGGGGTGTGGCGCTGTTCGAGTACCTCTTCCAGGTGCCGGCCAACCGCATCGGCCACACGGCGTACACCGTGCCGCAGCTCAAGATCCTGCAAGAGGTGATAACGCTGACGGTGTTCATGCCGTTTTCGATCTTCTATCTGCGCGAGCCGATCAAGCTCGACTATCTCTGGGCGGGCCTGTGCCTGTGCGGCGCGGCTTACTTCATGTTCCGGGGATGGGGAGCGTGACGAAGACCGCGGGGTACTCCGGCACGGCCCTCGCTCAGAAACTTGGGATCAAGCCCGCCTCACGCGTCCTGCTCGTCGGCGCGCCGGACGGTTATTTGGCGCTCGTGCAGCCGCTCCCCGACGGCGTGTCGTTCGCGAAGGTGGCGGGCTCCGGTGTGGATGTCGCGCACGTCTTCGTGACGGAGCGAGTCGATCTCGCCAAGCGTCTGAAGGCGCTCAGGGCCAAGCTCGCGTCCGATTCGACGGTCTGGGTCTCCTGGCCGAAGAAATCCGCCAAGCTTCCGACGGACGTGACGGAGGACGTCATCCGCGAGGTCGCGCTCCCGCTGGGGTTCGTCGACGTCAAGGTCTGCGCGGTCAGCGAGGTCTGGTCGGGGCTCAAGCTCGTCGTGCGCAAGTCGCTGCGCTGAGTGAAACACCGGAGCCCCGTCGGACGTACCATTAGGCCTCTTAGGGGGGTGCTCATGCGCATAGCGACGATCGCCGCGACGATTCTGCTCGTTTCCACGGCTGCGTTCGCCGAGGTCGGATCCAAGAGCATCGTGGTCGCCGACATGAACAAGTCGGTCGATCCATGCACCGACTTCTACGAATACGCGAACGGCGCGTGGCGCGCCGCGAATCCGATCCCGCCGTCGATGACGCGCTGGAGCCGGCGCTGGCAGGCGGGGGAGACGTCGAAGGAAAAGCTACGGGACCTCCTGGTCGCGACGCAGTCGTCACCCGGTGCGGCCAAGGGCAGCACCGAGCAGCTCATCGGGGATTTCTACGGCGCGTGCATGGACGAATCGAGCGTCAACGCGCTCGGCGCCAAGCCGCTCGAGCCGTGGCTCGGCAAGATTGACGGCGTCAAGGATGCCGCGGGCCTTCAGAAGGTGATGATCGAGCTTCACGACATCGGCGTGAACGTGCCCTTCGGGGTCTTCGGCGCGCAAGATCCGCACAAGCCGTCCCAGATCCTGGCGGACGTCGGCGCCAACGGCTACGCGATGCCCGATCGGGACTACTACTTGAAGCCGGACGCGCGGTTCAAAGAAGCGCGGGAAAAATACGAGGCCCACGTCGTCGCGATGCTGAAGCTGGCCGGTTTTTCCGCCAAGGCGGCCGCGGACGGCGCAAAGGTCGTCATGACGATGGAGACCAAGTTCGCCGAGGCGTCGCTCGACAACGTGACGCTTCGCGACCCCGCCGCGACCGACCACAACATGACGCGCGCGCAGCTTGCTGCTCTCGCGCCGCACTTCGATTGGGCGGCGTATTTCGACCACAAGAAGCTTCCCGCCGACGTGGACATGAACGTCGACCAGCCCAAGTACATGCAAGAAGTCGATCGCCAGCTCGCGAGCACGTCCCTCGCCGACTGGAAGACGTACCTGAAATGGAACGTCGTCAACGCCATGGCGCGCTCGCTGTCGGCGCCGTTCGTCGACGAGAACTTCGCGTTCTTCGGCCACACGCTGGCGGGCGCGGCCGAGATCAAGCCGCGCTGGAAGCGCTGCGTCGAGGAGACCGACCAGCTCCTCGGCGAAGCGCTCGGGAAGAAGTACGTCGAGAAGTACTTCCCGCCGGAGGCGAAGGCGCGCATGCAGGAGCTGGTGAGGAACCTCCTGCTCGCCATGCGCGACGACATCCTCTCGCGGCCGTGGATGAGCGAAGAGACGAAAGAGCGCGCACTCGCCAAGGTCGCGACGTTCAACCCGAAGATCGGTTACCCGGACAAGTGGAGGGACTACAGCGCGCTCGACATCCGCAAGGATGCGTACTTCGAGAACGCCCTCGCCGGCCAGCGGTTCGGCGTGGAAGACGACCGGAAGACGATCGGCAAGCCCGTCGATCGCGGCCGCTGGGGGATGACGCCGCCGACCTCCGACGCGTACGAGAACCCCCTGCTCAACGAGATCGTGTTCCCCGCCGGCATCCTCCAGCCCCCGGCGTTCTCGCTCGATGCCGTCGACGCCGTCAATTACGGGGCCATCGGCGTCGTGATCGGCCACGAAATCTCGCACGGCTTCGACGACCAGGGCGCGCAGTACGACTATCTCGGCCGTCTGCGCAACTGGTGGAGCGACGCCGATCTCAAGCAGTTTCAGGACCGGGGTGCCTGCGTCGTCGACCAGTTCTCGCACTACGAGATCGAAGGGGGCATCCCGCACAACGGCAAGCTCGTGCTCGGCGAGAGCATCGGGGACCTGGGCGGTCTGAAGCTCGCGTTCACGGCCTACGAGAAATCGCTCGAGGGGAAGCCGCGGCCGGCGAATCGCGACGGGTTCACGCCCGAGCAGCAGTTCTTCATCGCGTGGGGCCAGTTCCGCGGCGACGCGACCCGGCCCGAGCAGCAGAAGCTGATGGTGCAGACCGACCCGCATCCCGTCGCCAAGTACCGCGTGATCGGGCCGCTCTCGAACTTCCCGGAGTTCAGCGAGGCGTTCCAGTGCAAGGCCGACTCCGCGATGGTCAGGCCTCCCGATAAGCGCTGCGAAGTGTGGTGATCGTCAGGCCCGCGCGCGTCGCGGACGCGGCGCCCGCGTCGAAGCTCGCCGCCGCGCTGGTGCGCGAGCACCACGACTACGATCCGCTCCGCTTCATGCTCGTGGAGCCGATCGAGCCGGGCTACCAGCGGTTCCTCGCGAGCCAGGTCGATCGAGACAGCGTCGTCCTGCTCGTCGCCGAAGACGAGGGCGACGATCATCGAATCGTCGGGTATCTCCTGGGTTCGCTCGAGGACCGCAACTGGAGCGACCTGCGCGATGCGTGCGCGAAGATCCACGACGTCTACGTGGACGCCTCGGCGCGCCGCCGGGGCGTCGCAACGCACCTCATGGAAGAGGCGTTCCGGCGTTTCGCGCTCCTGGGCGCGCCGCGGGTCGTCCTCATGGCGGCCTGGCGGAACGAGCGGGCGCGGGAATTCTTCGCAGCCCTCGGTTTCCGGTCCACCATGGCCGAAATGACGCGGGAACTGCCCGGGAATTCCGGACCGGACGACTCCGGGTTGTAATTTCTTGCGCCTCGCCGTATTCATTCAATACCTATGCGCCACACGAGAGGTCTGCTCGGGGTCTGCGCGGCCCTTTGTATTGGCCTCATTGCGATCCGGCCGACGATGGCCGGCGACCCGGATCCCAGCGCAAAGGCAGTCCGGAGGAAGTCGAAAAACGCCGCAAAGCCGTCGCTTCCCGGGGGCGGGCCCAAGGTCGTCGATCCGAACGACGTCTATTACGGCGGGACCAAGCTCGACACGATCAAGACGTTCCTGAACGAGAGGGGCGAGACGGTCTACTCGATCGCGGCCTCGCATTTCGACATCTCGGCGCCGCTGTCGGAGATGGCGCAGTCCGCCGTGAAGCAGCCGGGCGAGACGGAAGAAAGCCCCGAGAACCCTCAGCTTCCCGCCTGGCGAAGCTTCCGGTCGCAAACCCCGGATCCGGTCGTGCAGCCCGTCGTCGCGCCGGTCGAGTCTCTTGCGGCAGGCGGCGGCCCGGCGCCGCTCGCGCCGGTGACCGGATTCAACTTCCTGGGTGTCCCAATCTTGGGCGGCACGCCGTCCGATTCGAACGGCGCCGCCGGCAACAACCAGTACGTCGAGACCGTCAACACGCGCTATCAGGTCTGGTCGCTGAATCGCTCGACGCACGTGGCGACGTCGATGCTCGGTCCCTCGAACATCAACACGCTCTGGAACGGGTTCGGGGGTGCCTGCCAGGCGCAGAACAGCGGCGACCCGATCGTCGTATTCGACAAGGTGGCGAGCCGCTGGCTGATCTCGCAGTTCACGACCACGGCGAGCTCGGGGTCGTACTTCCAGTGCGTCGCCGTCTCGACCTCCGCGAACGCCGCGGGAACCTACGCGCGCTGGGCCTTCACCGTGCCCAACGGGGTGTTCGGCGACTACCCGCACTTCGGTGTGTGGTCGGACGCCTACTACATGATGGCTCACGGATTCCAGAGCACGGCCGGCGGCTACGTCGCCGCGATCTTCGCCGCGATGGACCGCACGAAGATGCTCGCGGGTGACGCGTCCGCGACCTGGCAGGTGATCTTCGACCCCAGCGAAGGCGGCCACATGCCGGCCGATCTCGACGGCTTCGCTCCGCCGCCGACCGGTGCGCCCGGCGTCTTCCTCTCGCTTCACAGCACCGGGATGGTCGTCTACCGGATGAGGGTCGATTTCGCCACGCCGGCGAACACCGTCAAGACGCGCCAGGCCAAGATTCCCGTCGCGGCCTACACCTCGGCGTGCGGAGGCGGATCCTGCATTCCGCAGCCCGGGACGACGACGGTCGTCGGATCGCTGGCCGACCGGCTGATGTTCCGCGCGGCCTATCGCAACTTCATCGACCACGAGTCGATCGTCGTCAGCCACTCCGTGGACCCGTCCGTCTCCGGGCTCGTCTCCGGCGTGCGCTGGTACGACATCCGCCTCTCCGGGACGCCCAACGCGACGTGCTCGACCTATCCGTGCGTCTATCAACAGGGGACGATCGCGGACGCACCCGGCGGACGGAGCCGGTGGATGCCGTCGATTGCG
The DNA here is from genome assembly GCA_964647625.1 of uncultured Acidobacteriota bacterium. GTDB lineage: Bacteria > Acidobacteriota > Polarisedimenticolia > Polarisedimenticolales > DASRJG01 > DASRJG01. The sequence goes on along the minus strand of CAZYHZ010000014.1, from coordinate 6,064 downwards.
ATGGACTCCGCCGAGAACATGGTCGTCGGCTACAGCGCCACGGGGCTCACGAACGGAACCGACAACCAGAGCATCCGCTACACCGGCCGTGCGAAGAACGACGCGCCGGGAACGATGACCGTCCCCGAGGCGACCCTCGTCACCGGCACGGCGAACAACACGAACAGCCGCTGGGGCGACTACACGTGCATGGCGGTCGATCCGATCGACGATTGCACGTTCTGGTACGTCAACCAGTACTTCCTCTCCGCCGGCAGCTGGTCGACCCAGATTGCCTCGACGACGTGGCCCAACGGCTCGGGCGCCGGACAGTGCCAGGCGACGGGCTGCCTGACCCGCCCGCCGACGGCGCCGACGATCGGATCGGTCTCCGGGACGGCCGACAACCAGATCACGGTCAACTGGACGGGGACGATCCCGACGCCGGGCTCTTACGCGATCGAGCGCGCCGACGGGGCCTGCGGGAGCGAAGGCACCTACCGTCCGCTGGCCTCCGTCGCCGGGACGTCGACGCACTTCGTCGACACCAGCGTCCAGGGCGGACTCACGTACTCGTATCGCGTCGTATCGGCGACCGATGCCGGCGGCCGGTGCCAGGGATTGACGAAGAGCGCCTGCGCCAGCGCCTCGACGACGGGCACGTGCAACCTCAAGCCTTCGTTTGCGGGCGGATCGGTCGGCACCAGCGCCAATCAGTCGAACTGCGGCGTGACGCTGTCCTGGACGGCGGCCACGTCGAGCTGCCCGCTGACCCCCGCAGTCAAGTACAACATCTTCCGCGGTACGGTCCCCGATTTCGTCCCGTCCGCGGCCAACCGCATCGCGACATGCGTGCCCGGTCCCTCGTCGTACGTCGACACCAACAACGTGCAGGGCGGCGTGACCTATTACTACGTCATCCGCGCCGAAGACAGCAGCTCCGGGAACGGCGGCGAATGCGGCGGCGGCAACGAAGACGGTAATTCCGTCATCGTCGCCGGGACTGCCTACGGGGTGGGCACGCAGGCCTCGCCCGGCACGTGGACGGACGGCGCCGGCGACGGGACGGCGTTCATGCGGCTCGACGTTCCGGGGACCGGCGACACCACGAATCCCGACCAGCCGACCTGGCGCTACGTCAAGACCTCGAACGATCCGGGAGCGAACCACACGCCGGGCGGCGCCTACGCGTACCGCAACGCGGGGCCCACCGCGGCCGACACCTACACGCCCGACACGTGCGCCGAGATGCAGACGCCGCCCTTGAAAGCGGCGGCCTCGACCGTCGATCTCCAGTACTGGGAGCGTCACCAGATCGAATATCACTGGGACGGCATCGTGGTCGACTACTCGGTCAACGGCGGACCGTTCACCGGCGTGCCGCCCCCCTCGAACGACACGGGTCAAGGATGCGCCGCGACCGACGACACCACCGGGTGGGAGACGATGAGCTGCACGCAGGATCCGCCGGTCAACGCGTGCGGGTACACGGTCGCCCAGAGCGCTTTCACCGGACCGTTGGCGTCAGGCACCGACTGCAACAGCTGGGCGACGAGCTCGGTCACGAATTACGCGCATCGCTGCCACCCGATCTCAGGGCTCAACCCGGGGGATACGATCCAGTTCCGCTGGCGGTTCGCGTCGGATCCCGGCGCCGAGTTCGCCGGGTTCTACCTCGACGACATCAGTGTCACGAACCTCTCCGTCCCCAACGCCTGCGTGCCCGACACGTGCGCCGGAGTCGCGGACGCGACGCCGTGCAACTCGGGCGCCTCATGCACCTCCGGTGACGCGTGCTCCGGCGGAGCCTGCCACGCGGGTCCGACGGTTGCGGCTCCGCCCGAGATCGTGGGTCTCGCCCTCGCCGGCCACGCCAACACGACGTTGAGCTGGAACTCGCCGGGTGGCTCGGTGCTCTACGACGTCGTCTCCGCCCCGATCTCGGACCTCGCCGCGGCCGGCACCGCGACGGCGACCTGCGTGTTCAACGACGTCTCCGTGACGAGCGTCTCCGATGGCCGCGCGACCTCGCCGGGCGACGGGTTCTATTATCTGGTTCGCGCGCAGAGCGCGTGCGGCTCGGGAACCTACGGATCGAATTCCGGCGGCGCGCCGCGTGCGCCTGCGGCGGGATGCCCCTGATCATTCGCCGCTAGTCGTGTAGCGGAAGTGTTGTTACGCCGCTTTTGCACTTCTACTCGACAGCTTCAAGGCGATGGGCACAAGTGCTGCCGCGCGTCGCGTCTTGGGGCCTTGAAGCTGGAGAGAGAAGTGCAAAAGCGGCGTAACAAGACTTCCGTTGCACCGCTAGGGGTTTCGTGCGACGAGGCTGAACCTCCGCGAGTTCGCGCCGTCGCCCTCGCGCGCCATGATCACGCGATAATCGAGGCCCGAGAGCGTCGGGGTGACCGCAGGAAGATCGGTCGACTCCACGATGACCGCTGCGTTCGGCGCGGCGTCGAGGAACTCCCGGGCGCCCGGGACCGGCGTCACGAGCGGCAGGGTTCGCTCCGCGTAAAAGCCGAACAGCGCGACGAACTGGACGTTTTCGGTGGCCAGCGCGATCGGCCGGCCGTGCTGCAGCTCGTCCCTCACGGTCAGCGCCAGCGTGGCGTACGACCGCTGCCGATCGAACGCCGGCATGATCGCCGTCTCCGTGATCATCGTGACGAGGGCCAAGGTCGCCGCGACGCCGATCAACGAGCGGGGGGAAACGGCGCGGATCGACCAGATGGACACGGCCAGCGCAGCGAGGCAGAGCAAAGCCCCGAACCACGCGGCCCGCTCGCCGGGAAGGTGCACGATGTCGCACGGATCGCCGATCCCCGTGTGAACCCCGATGCGCGCGAGAAAACCGGGCGGGCTCGCGAAACCGACCAGGTAGACGGCGGGCACGGCGATCCCGATCGCCCGGACGAGCCACGACGTGGTCTGAAGCACCGCGCGGTCGAGCCCCGATGCCGACCACTCCGACTCGAACCAGAGCCCGACCATCAGAAACAGGGCGGGAAACGCCGGGAGCGCATAGCTGCCGGCCTTCGACGACGACGCGTGCAGGACGATCAAGAGGGTCGCGAGCGTGCAGCGCAGCAAGGTTGCCGACGTGCCGCGCATCGGAGATCCGCGCTTCCACCATCCCCAGAGCGCCGGCACGACGAGGAGGGTCCACGGGAGGAGCCGGACGGGGAGCTTGACGAGATAGTGATAGATCGGCTGCTTGTGGACGAAATACGGATCGAGCGGAATCGGACGCCCGGCCATGAATCCCAGGTACCGGCCGACGAGGGGCATCGCGGTGATCGGCGCGCCCGGCGGGAGCTTCAGGAAACGCCCGAGCTGGTTGTCGATGAAGGCGCGAATCAGGTACTCCGACCCTCCGGAGTGGAAGAGAGCGAGCGCCCACGGTGTGATCGCGAGAAACAGCAAGGGGACGAACGCCGCAGTGAGCGCCGCCGCGAGCGTCAGGCGCGCCGACACGATCAGGAAGAGCACGGCCGAGCCCATGATGAACACGGGGCCCGCCAAGCCCTTCGCGTAAAAGGACAGCACCGCCAGCACGAGGAACAGGGCGAATCGAAGCCCCCGGCGAGAGCGGGCGGCGTATGCCGACCAGAACGCGAACAGCGCCGCCGTCACCATGAACGTCAAGCTGATGTCGGTCAGCACGATGCGCGAGTACTCGTAGTAGGTCAGGTTGGTCGCGCACAGGAACGCCGCCGCGATCCCCGCGCGCTCGGACCCGGCGCGTCGTCCCCACACCCAGACGATCAACGCGGTCGCGAGCCCGAAGAGCACTGCCGGAAGCCTGACGATCCCCGGGTTCACGCGCCCCGAGACCGCGCAGAAGAGCAGCCCGGTCCAGTGAAGCAGCGGCGGCTTCTCGAGAAACGGCTCGCCGTTCAAGAACAGGGCCGCGAAGCGGCCCGACCGGAACATCTCGGCGATCATCGCTCCCTCGCGCGCGTCGTTCGGGGTCCAGAGCGAGTGATCGAAGACGCCGGAGAGAGAAAAGACGATCAGCAGGGCGAGGAGCCACCCCCGTGTCTTCTGCGACGGGGGGGCCGGAGTCGAATCGCTCGACGTGGAAAGTGCCATTCGAGATCGCCATCATGGCATGCTTACCGGCCACCGAGAGGAGTCGATCGCGTTGGCTTCCGGCGTCGAACCGAGAGCGCTCCGCTGGGAGCCGCAGCGCCGGATCCCGTCGCTCGACGCGCTGCGCGGGATCGCGGCGCTCGCCGTCGTCATCCACCACGCGGTGCTCCAACGGCTTCCGATCGTCCGCCACGCGGTCTACCTTCCGGATGAGAATCCGCTCTATCCCGTCTTCTTCTGGATGGGATCCTGGGGGGTGACGCTCTTCTTCGTGCTGAGCGGGTTCGTCATCCACCTTCCGCAAGCGAGACGGGAGATCGAGGGCGCGCCCTTCATCGGGTGGCGCGAGTTCTACCGGCGGCGCGCGCGGCGATTGCTTCCGACCCACTACGCCTCGATCGGGTTCGCGGTGATCGCGGCGTATCTCGTGCCCACGGAGATCATCACGCGGCCGACGATCTCGACGCTGCTCGCGCACGTGTTCATGGTTCACACGTGGATCAGCGCCGCGGTTTTCTACAGCATCAACGCGGTGTTCTGGTCGATCGCCGTCGAGGTCCACTTCTACGCGACGTACCCGGTCCTGAGATGGGTCCGCGCCCGCGCGGGAGCCGGGCTCGTGCCGGTCCTCGTCGCCATCGGGCTCGCCGTCTACGCGCTCGGTTTCCTGCGGCCGCCGGGGGACGCCCGGTTCGTGATCCAGAACCTGTTCCTCGTGTCGTGGTGGCAGTGGGGGATGGGGGTCGCGCTCGCGGACGTCTACGCGCGGGGGCGCGCGGGCGCGCCGCTCCGGTGGATGGTCTTTCCCGGCTCGGTGTGGTTCTGGGGCGCGCTTTCCCTCGCGATCGCGTACGTCGACCCCGTCGTTGCCGGGGCGCACGCTCGCTTCTGGGCGGCGCCGGCGCTCTGCGCGCTCGTTCTCATGTCGTTGGCGCTCGGATCGTTCCGCCGGCATCTGCGTCCCCTCGAATGGCTGGGGGATTTTTCGTACTCGCTCTATCTGATGCACCCCGTCGCGCTCGCCGTGATGCTGCGCGTCGTCCCCGCAGGCACCCTTCCCGGATGGGCGGCGGCCGTGCTCGACATCGTGGCCTCGGTGCTGATTTCACGGCTGTTTTTCGAGCTGATCGAGCGGCACTTCCTCAACACGCCGCCTCGCGCCGAGCCGAAAGGATAGGTCGTTGTACCATTCCCGGGCATGAAGGCTTCGGGCTTCGTGGTCGCCTCATTCGTTGCGTCGCTCGTCGCCGCGGTCGGCTGCTCGGGCGGCAGCAGCAACGGGAACAACAATCCGTCGATGGCGACGCTGTCCTGCACGGATTCGGGAAACGCCTCGGCCAACGTCGTCACCATCCGGTGCGACCTCACGGCATCGACGTCCGAGCGCGTGGATGTGACGATGGGCGGCCCTGCCTCGGGCGCGACGACGCTGCGTGGTCTCAACTTCGACATCACCTACGATGGTTTGAAGCTTCAGTTCATCCCGTCGGCGAGCTACACGAGCCCGCTGTTTCCCGGCGCGCTCATCGGCGTGGCGCTCGACAACGGGCTCGACGGACGGCTGGTCGTGTCGATCCAGGAGCCGGGCGGGTCCGCTCCCGTGGCGGTCGGCCCGGGTCAGCCGACCGTGCTGAGCCTGACGTTCCAGCGCGTCGCCGGGACGACGTTTACGCCGACACCGCTCGCATTCGACAACGCCGAGGCCACGTCGGCGTCGGCGCCGATCACGTTTCACAGCGGGCTCACCCTGGCCTATCAATGAGATCCAAGCCGGCCATCGTTTCGCTGCTCACGGCGTTGACACTCGCGTCGGGGTGCGCTCTCCACAAGCAACAAGAGACGCCGTCCCCGGGGCCGGTGACCCCGGCGCATCCCTCTCGGCCGCCGGCACCCGTGCCGGCACCGGCTCGATCGGGAACCCCGAGCGGCAGCCCCTCCGGAGGATCCCCGGCGGGCGCCGTGCCCGCGCCGCCAGGCTCCACCGCGGGCG
>CAZYHZ010000013.1:0-86511 GCA_964647625.1 uncultured Acidobacteriota bacterium | reverse complement strand
CGCCCGTGTGGACCGCGGCGCTCGGCGCAGCTGCCGCCGCTGGCGCAGCGGCGTGGGTCGTGCTCTTCGCTGCGTGCGACGGCGCGGTCGCGGCCGGAGGTGTCGTCGCCGCCTGAGGCGCGGCTCCGCCGGAGTCGGCGAACCAGGTCTTCACGCCGCCGTGCTTGGTGCAGCCTTTGTCTTTCGTCTTGGCGGTCGTGTAGGTGCCATCGACGCACTGGCCCGTGGCGTCTTTGGGCGCAGCGCCATGAGCGAGAACGGTCCCCATCAAGATGATGCCGGTGCCGAGGGAAACGGCCTGCATTCGCGAAATCTTCATCGCTCGTAGTCTCCTGGGCGGACTTGCCGCCGGACGCGACCATATTACGGCCATTTGCCCCCCCGCAGCGCCGATCCTGCGGCGATACAATCGGCCGGGTCCCCGGTCGAATGGGTCACCAACAACTTACGAGGAGATTGCCATGGGACTGCTCGACGGACTCTTGAATAAGCTGACGGGCGCGGAGCACACTCAGGGCGGATTAGGCGGCTTGCTCGAGATGGCGGCGCACAACCCGCAGGTCGTCGGGGCCGTGGCGAGCCTCCTCAGCACGCGGGACAGCTCGGTCGGCGGCCAGGGCGGACTCGGCGGTCTCGTCGCCACCTTCCAGCAGAAGGGCTTGGGCGACATGGTCTCGCAGTGGATCTCGTCGGGACCCAACCCGCCGATCTCTGCTGCGCAGGTGGCGAACGTCCTGGGCGGCGACACGATCGCGCAGTTCGCCCAGAAATCGGGAGTACCCGTCGGCGAGGCGGGCTCGCTTCTCGCGGGACTGCTGCCGACGGTGATCGACAAGCTCACGCCGGACGGCAAGATGCCGGACGTGAACGCGCTCGAAAGCAAGCTCGGCTCGTTGCTGTCGGGGCTCGGAGGCGCGAGAAACCCTCAGGCCTGACGGGAGACTCTGGTTTCAGCGCGGAAGCGCCTCCGCAGAGCGCTCGTCCTGCATCGCGGTCACCGCGCGGTCGTTGAGACACCGCGCGGCTTCGACCGGTCCCGCGTCGAGCGTGCGCGGGTCGTCCCCCCCCCGACGTCCGGAGCGTCCCAAGGCCGTCCTCGAGCAGCGGCCGCGACGCCGCGTACAGGCCGAGCTTCCTGTAGACGGTTCCCACGGAACACCGCCAGCGGCAACTTGGCGATCGACTCGTGCAGCGGAACGCTCAAGCTGGCGGATTTTTGCAACGATTCCACCGACAACACCAGCTTCGGCGACAACGTCGTTCCGACGCTCGCGCCGTTTTGAGCGCCACCGGTCATCCGCAACTCGACCGAACACCGATCCGCCGTACGATAGGCACCCAAGAGGTGGGTCGAGATGGGCCTGTTCAGTCACCTGTTCTACCCCTGGGGGTTCATCGTCCAGATCGCGGCGCTCGTCCATTTCTTCTGGCGCCGCCGGGCGGGCTTCATCTGGCTCTGGGTCATCTTCATGGGCGGGTTCGTCGGCGCCGCCGCGTATCTCATCGTCGAGGTGTTCGCCGAGGCGGATGTGCTGCGCGCCGCGATGGAGCGAAACGCCCGCAAGACCCGCATCGCCGCGATCGAAGCTCAGATCCTCGACAACCCGTCCATCGCCAACCTCGAGGAGCTGGGTGAGTTGTACTGGGACGAAAGGGAGTACCCGAAGGCGCGCGACGCGTTCAACCGGGCGGTCGGGACCGGGACCGACACACCGCGGACGTTCTACCGCCGCGGCCAGTGCTCGCTCGAACTGGGCGAGGCTCCGGTCGCGGTCCCCGACCTGGAATACGCGTTCCGCATCGAGCCGAAGCTCGATTTCTACCGGGGCGGGATGTTCCTCGCGCGCGCCTACACGGCCATCGGCCGGAGCGCCGAAGCCGCGGCGGTGTTCGCCACCGCGATGAAGCACACGAGCACCCCGGAGATGCTCTGCAGCTACGCCGAGTTCCTCGCCGGGCAGAACAAGAAAGAGGAAGCGTGCGAGTGGCTGACCCGCCTCGAGGAGGCCAAACGAACGTCCCCCCGCTTCGTGCTTCGCACCCAGCGCGCCTGGTTCAACAAAGGTAAGGCGCTGCGAAAGCAGATAACTCCTACTTCACAGTAGTAGGCGCTTGCGCGCCCGGGCCGGCGGGTCCGCGCCGTACGGCCTGCGGTTTTAAATCCGCAGGAGGCGGCCATCGTCCAAAACCTCGTCTGCCTGCGCAGAGCGATTGCGGTAGTCTCAATACCTACCCCCCAGGAAGCGAGGGACCGATGATCCGCTTCACTGGCCGTACCGTCGCTGCGGGGTGGTGTGCCCTTTCCCTGGGGTTGGTTGCGGCGACTGCGGCCTACGCGCTTCAGGAACAACCGAAGACGGGGCGGTTCGATCCGCTCGTCATCGAAAACCCCGAAGGCGCGCTCGGAGCGCAGCCGGCAACGCTCGAGTCGTTCGACGCCGCAGAGGCGGTGCGCTCGGGGTGGGAATCGTTCCGGACGGCGCACGGCCCGGACTGGCGGATCTACATCGACCGGCGCTCCGGGGCTCCGCTGCTCGTCGAAGGCCAGGGAATCCCCTGGGCGGTCGACAAGGACACGAATGTCGATTCCCTCGAAGCACCGGCGCGCGCGTTCCTGAATGAAAACAAATCTCTGGTCCTCGCCGGCGACTCCGAGCTGGTCTACAGCAAGACCGCCTCGGGCCCGATGCTCGACAGCGTCTGGCAGCTCTCGTTCGACCACGTGGTGCACGGCATTCCCGTCGTCGGCGAGCGCTTCGTGCTCACCATCGGCCACGGGAACTTGATCTCGTTCGGAGCGCCCCGCTGGAGCCGCGTCGACGCGAGCCCGATACCCGATCTCGACCTGGGCGAGGCCAAGGACCGCCTGGCGTCGTACCTGAAACTGACCGAAAAAGACGCGATGGACATCACGTCGAAGGCCCAGCTCCAGTTTCTCCCCGTCCCCGTCGAGACGAAGGACGGAGCGGCCCGCGCCCCCTACACGGGGGCGATCGGCGCCGGCTACACGACGGCCCTCGTCTGGAGATTCTCTGTCGTGATCTCGGGCCAGGAAGGCGATTGGCTCACCATGGTGGATGCCCACAGCGGAAAGGTCTGGGCGTTCGTCGACCAGACCGAGCATGCGCAGATCAAGGGCGGCGTCCATCCGTTCAGCAACGACGGGATCTGCCCGGAAGGCTGCGAGCAGCCCAACTTCCCGATGCCGTACGCGGAGATGGCGACCGACACGACGCTCAAGCCGGCGAACTCGAGCGGTCTCTACGACTGCTCGCCGGCGGGAACGATGATGGGGACGAGGTTCCAGGGGCAGTTCATGCGGCCCGGGGGCGGGGTGTGCGGCCTCTTCGGCCAGCAGGTCACTTGCGACTCCGACATCAACTTGGGAACGAACGGCCCGACGCAGTGCAGCGTGCCCGCCGGAACGAGCGCGGGCAACACCCACGCGATGCGCGACAGCTACTATCACCTGACTCGCCTCGCCGAGCATGCCCAGACCTGGCTTCCGAACCTCCCCTGGCTGACGTCCACGGTCGAGGTCCAGATCGACCAGGATCCGGAATCGTTTGGGACCTGCGATGCCTCCTGGAAGACGCTCTACGGGGAGAGGCTGACGTATCTGGAAGGCAACGGGCAGAACTGCCGCAATTGCGGTGAAATCGCGGGCATCCTCATGCACGAATGGGGACACGGCCTGGACTACCACGACCTCTTCATCCAGGACAACCCCCCCGAAGCGTACGCCGACATCACGTCGATGATGATGACGCACCAGTCCTGCGAGGGACGCGGGTTCCTCATGCCGTTCAACGGGTCGACCGGCCGATGCAACGGCTACGGCAACGATTGTCTGACCTGCAGCGGCGTGCGCGAGATGGATTGGGACAAGCGCGCGAATCACGTTCCGTCGACTCCCGGCGGATTCGTGCAGAGCCGGTGCACGGGGGGCGGTGGGCCGTGCGGGCGAGAGGTCCACTGCGAGGGGTACCTGGGCGGCGAGACGATTTGGGATCTCGTGAATCGCGATCTGACGGCCATGGGGGTCGATCTGCCGTCCGCGTGGCAGCTCGTCGACAAGCTCTGGTTCGTGACCCGCTACGCCAGCGGGGGCGGCATGTGGGAATGCGCGCTTCCGAACGCCGACGGGTGCTTCTCGACCTCGCTGTTCTCGCGCTTGCGGAACATCGACGACGACGACGGCAACCTCGCGAACGGCACGCCGCACGCGGCGGCCATCTTCGCGGCATTCAGCCGGCATGGAATCGCGTGCGGCCAGGCGAGTGACGCCTCGAATCAGAATTATTCGACCTGTCCGACCGTCGGCACCGTCTCGCCGACGTTCGATATCGCCAGCGGGACCGTCACGCTCAAATGGGCACCGGTCGCGCATGCCGTGCAGTACCGCATCTTGCGGAACGACATCGGCTGCAACTGGGCGTCGACGACCGTCGGCACGACGCTCGGAACTTCGTATACCGACTCCGGGCTCGGGAACAGCTTTACCGAGTACTACAGGGTCCAGGCACTGGGAGGGAACTCGGCCTGCGACGCCCCGGTGTCCGCCTGTATCGCTGCGACGCCGGAACCTTTCGCGGGCCAGTTGAAGCTGTCGTCGGCGAAGTACACCTGCGTTGGGACCATCGGGCTGACCGTCATCGATGCCAACATCGGCGCTTCGACGACGAGCGTGTCGATCCAGTCCTCGACGGAGTCGACCCCCGAATCGGTCACGCTGACACAGATCGCGCCGGGGTCGGACACGTACACGGGCTCGATCACGACGACGACGGCTCCTCCCACGCACGACGGCGTGCTCTCGGTCACGAGCCTGGACACGGTCACGGCGACCTACCTCGAGGCCGACGACGGAGGCGGAAACCACAACATTCCGCACGTGTCGACCGCGACGATCGACTGCACGCCGCCGGTGATCACGAAGGTCCAGACGACCGCCATCACCGGAACCACCGCGAAGATCACCTGGGCCACCGACGAGCCCGCGGACAGCACCGTTCACTACGGCCTGACGCCGCCGCCGGGAACGACGACCGGCGTCCCGGCCAGCGTCCAGGGACATTCGGTCCCACTGACCGGCCTGAACGAGTGCTCGACGTACGACTTTTCCGTCGCTTCGAAGGACGTCGTCGGCAATCAGACGTCGGACGACGCCTCGGGCGCCTACTATCCGTTCACCACGAGCAAGTCGTTCTCGACGACCTACTCGAGCGCCGACACACCGAAGGACATCCCCGACCAGTTTTCCGCCGGGGCATCGACCGCGATCAGCGTCCCCGACATCCACACGCTTCAGGACGTCAACGTCAACGTCAACGTCCAGCACACATTCGACGGCGACCTCACGTTCACCTTGATCGCACCGACGGGCCTGAAGATCGTGCTGGCGAACCCGCACGGCGGATCCGGGGACAACTACACGAATACGACGTTCGACGACGAAGCGGCCGTCCCGCTCGGCAGCAGCCCGCCGTTCACGGGGTCGTTCCAGCCCGATACGCCGCTGTCCGCCGCGGACGGGATCAACACCGCGGGCACGTGGCAGCTCAACGTGGTCGACGGGAGCGGGCAGGACACCGGCCAGATCCTGAACTGGTCGCTGCAGCTCACCTATTCGGCGACGTCCTGCGGGTCCCACGCGGTCGTGCGCTCGGCCTCGCGGGTTTCGGATTCGTGCCCGTCCGGAGGCCCGGGCAACGCGAACTCGTACTGGGACGCGGGCGAGCACGTGCAGTTCAAGCTGGTCCTCGAAAACGACGGGACCACGGCGCTCACCGGCGTGACCGCGACGGCGACGCCGACGACCGCCGGCGTCACGATGGACGATGCGACCGCGAGCTTCCCCGACATTCCGGCGGGGGCCTCAGTCGAGTCGGTCTCCCCGCACCTGACGGCCCATCTGCCGACGAGCCTGGCCTGCGGCGGAACCGTCTCGTTCAATATTTCGGTCCAGACCAATCAGGGAACGTTCCCCGGCACCGCCTCGGACGTCGCCGGACGCGCCACCAACGGCACCGGCCGGGTGCTGAGCGAAGGCTTCGACAACGGCATCCCCGCCACGTGGTCGATCGTCAACGGCGGAACCGACGCGAACGCGGGCTCCACGTGGACCGCGTCCAACCCGGGCGTGCGGACCATCGCCCCGCCCATGAAGGTCCCCATCGTGACGATCGACAGCGATGCCGCGGCACCCGGCGAGCTGATGGACGATTCGCTCCAGTCCCCCGTGCTGAACCTGTCGACCGCGACATCCGCGGTGCTCCAGTTCGACGAGTTCTTCCGGTGGTTCCCCGGCGGGTTGAACGAGACCGCCGACGTGGACGTCCGGTCATCGATCACCGGCGGCTCCTGGGTCAACGTGCTGAGGCAGCAGGGAGTCTCGAGCGCCAACCCAGCCCACCAGAGCGTGAACATCTCCGCGCAGGCCGCCGGCGCCGCCGACGCCCAGCTCCGCTTCCACTACTGGAACGGACAGAGCGAGGAATACTGGCAGGTCGACAACGTGACCGTCGACACGTCGGCACCCGGAAGCTGCGACATGCCGACCTGCGTGGCCGCGGCGGGCGGCGCCAAGCCCGTACCGGACGGCGTGTTCGGGGCCGCGATGAAGGCGTCCCGCGGAAACGCGGCGGGGACGACGATCGCCGTCACGTGGGACGCCGCGACGTGCCCGTCGGCCGACAACCACATCCTGTACGGCAACCTCGCGAGCGTCGCCTCGGTGACGGTGGTGGGCGCCGTGTGCGATCTCGGGACGTCGGGCAGCGCCAGCTGGACGAGCGTCCCGGCCGGCAACCTGTGGTTCGTCGTCGTCGGCGACGACAACGCGACCATCGAAGCCAGCTGGGGAACCGACGGTGTCGGAGGGCAGCGAGGCGGAACCGCGACGTCGGGTCAGTGCGGCCTGACGACGCGGGACAACTCCGGGACCTGTCCGTAGGCGGCCGGCGCGCTCTCAGCGCAGTCGATCGCGGTGGAGTGCCGCGAATCGCGAGAGCGCGTGCGTGCCGACGAGGTCGAGCTTCCGGGCGATGTTCGTGCGGTGGTTGTCGACCGTCCGGTGGTGGATGCCGAGCTCGTCGGCGATCTCCTTGCTCGACTTGAAGTCGGCGATCAGCCGCAGCACGCGCCGTTCGGTCGCCGTGAGCTTGTGAAGATCCGGAGGAGCGGCGGATTCCTGCGAGGCCTGCGGCTGCGTCAGCAGGGATGCCGACAGGCGCGAGCTGATGAAGGGCTGTCCCGAGAGGACCGCGCGGATCGCGTGCACGACGTCCAGCGCGGCCCCCTCCTTGACGACGTAAGCGTGCACGCCGAGGGCGAACGCCTCCCGCAGCAGGTCCTCGCGCCCGTGCATCGTCAGCATCACGACCCCGGTGTCGAGGCCGCGCTCCCGCAGCGCGCGGGCGACCGCGAAGCCGTTCGTCCCCGGCATGTCGATGTCGAGCACGGCGACGTCCGGCCGCTCGCGATCGATCGCCGCGATCGCGGCGTCCCCGTCCTCGCACTCGGCCACCACCTGAAAATCCTTCTCGAGGTCGAGGATCTGGCGCAGCCCCTTGCGGAAGATCGGATGATCGTCCGCGAGCAGGATCCGGACGGGCCGGATCGTCATCGTTCATCGCCCAGCGGAAGGGTCACGGTCACGACGGTTCCCTCGCCCGGAGAGGATCGGATCGCGCTCCGGCCGCCGAGGATCCTCGCGCGTTCCGCGATTCCGCTCAAGCCCAGGCCGCCTTTGCCCGCGGCGAGCGTGGCCGCGTCGAACCCGACGCCGTCGTCGGCGATCGTGATCTCGACGCTCGCGTCGGAAACGACGACGGCGACGCGACCGCGCGTGGCGCGCGCGTGCCGGACCAGGTTGTTCAGGCCCTCCTGGAGGATCCGGTAGACGTTGATCTCGTCCTCGGGCCGGAAGAGCCCCCCGACGTCGTCCACCTGCGCGTCGATCGGGATCGCGGACGACGCGGCGGTCTGCTCGATCACCGCATCGAGCGCGCGCTTCAACCCGAGACGGTCGATCTGGTAAGGGCGCAGCCCGTAGGCGATCTTGCGGACCTCCTCGACGCCCTCCTCCGCGGCGTCCGAGATCTCGGCGATCTGCCGGAGAGGGTCGATCCCCGCGCGCTGGCCGAGCAGCGCCTGGTTGCGGATGGCCGCAAGCGTCTGCCCGATGCCGTCGTGCAGCTCGCCCGCAATCCGCTTGCGCTCGGCTTCCTGCGATTCGATGAGGCGTCTCGCGAACGCGTCCTGCTCCGCGCGGCGCCGATCGAGGATCGACACGCGCCGCCGGTACGCGCCGGCGACGAGGCCGAGGACCAGGAGCGACCCGCCCCAGCGGAACCAGGCGGTCTGCCACCAGAACGGGAGGACGCGGATCGCGAGCATCGCGCCCTCGTCGTTCCAGACGCCGTCGCCGTTCGCCGCGATCACGCGCAGCGTGTAGCGCCCGGGAGGAATCTGCGCGTACTGAACGAAGCGGCGATCGCCCGCATCGACCCAGTCGTCGTCGAATCCGGTGAGACGATGGCGGAAACGCGCGCCCTCGGGATGCACGAACGTATTCGCGGCGTAGCGGACTTCGAGCCGGCGCTCTCCCGGCGCCAGCTCGACCGGCGCGCCCACGGGAAAGCTGCGGCGATCCGTCGTGACCTCTTCGATCACGACCGGCGGCGGAAGGGCGTTGGTGCGGATGGCCCGAGGGTCGAAGACGGCGACCCCGCGCTGCGTCGGGAACCAGATCGTGCCGTCCTTGGCGCGCAGTCCCGAGGGCTGTCTGCCTCCGTTGCACTCGGAGGTCGGCATGCCGTCGGCGCTTCGCCACGCGAGGCACGCGACGCGGCGCGCGCTCCCGGCGGCGAACGCGTCGAGATCGCGCCTGGGCACCGCGTACACACCGCGGTTGCAGCTCATCCAGAACCGGTCGTCGCCGTCCTCGAGGATCGCGAACACGCCGTTGTCGTACAGGCCGTCGGACTTGCCGATGTGCGTGAAGCGCCCTCCCGCGAAACGGTTCAGTCCGCCGTCGTAGGTGCCGATCCACAGCGCTCCCGAGGAATCCTCGTGCAGGCAGCGAATGCGGTCGCTCGACAATCCGTTCGCCGCCGTCCAGGTCGCAACGCCGTCGCTCGAAACGCGCGCCAGCCCTCCGTACGTTCCGACCCAGATCGCGCCGTCTTTCCCCTCGAGCAGGACCTTCACATCCGGGGAGGGAAGCCCGGACACGGTCTCCCAGCCCGAGCTCGTCTGGCGCACGAGGCCGCCGAGGCCGCCGGCCCAGACACGGCCGGCGCGATCGCGAAGGACGTCGTGATATTCGCTGCCGGCCGCGTTCAGCGATTCGACTCGACGACCGGGAACGACCCTGAAGATCCCCGCGGATCCGGCGACGAGGACCGCGCCGCCGCCGTCGGCTCGAAGCGCGGTGATCCAGCCGTCCGGCCACGAGGGCCCTCCGCCCTGCGCCGTCCACGATTCGTTCTGCAGGAGCTGGACTCGGCCCTGTGTCGTCGCCCACACGCGCCCGGCGTCATCTTGCGCCAGCGTGTAGACGACCCGCTCCGCTTCCGGTCCCTGAGGCTCGAGTCCCCGGACGACGGCCGGCGTGGCCTGCACGATCCCGCCGTCGCCCACGATCCAGAGCGACCCCTCGCGATCCTCGGAGAGCACCCGCGGGCGGGGCAGGAGCGCGCCCGGTATCGGTGTCGAATAGAGGTGCCAAGCGCCGTTTTCACGCATGCGCAGGTAGCCGTCCTGGAGGACCCAGAGCTTTCCGTCGCCGCGCTCGAGCACCGGCGTCATCTCCTGCGCGAGGCGAAGCGGCGGCGGCACCGGCGGCCACGTGACCGATTCCACCTTGCCGCCGCGGAAACGGAGGGCGGTCCCCGATCCGGTCGGGAGCCAGCGCGCGGGCCCGGGGAGCAGAATCTCGAGGAATCCCCGCGTGCGGTCCGGGAGCACGGACGCGGGGTACGAGAAGAGCTCGCCGTCCTCACGCAGCGTCCCCTCCGGCGCTCGCGGAACGGGCGTGAAGCGGTCGTTCTCGAAGTACGCCGATCCCTCCTGAGTCTCGATCCAGAGTCTTCCGCGCCCATCCTCGGCGAAGCTCGAAATCAATCCTCGGGGAACGCCGTCTCTCACTCCGAACGGATGCGTCGTCGTCCCGTCGACGCGGAACACGCCGCCGTCCTCCGTTCCGACCCAGAGCCGCCCGCGGCGATCGACGTGCAGCGCGAGGCAGCGATTCGAGGTCATCCCCGGCACCTCGTCGCGCTGGAACACGCGCATGCGCACACCGTCGAATCGCACGAGCCCGTCGAGGGTCGCGATCCAGAGATAGCCGTCTCCGGTCTGGGCGATGTCGCGGACGGACGCGGTCGGCAAGCCGTCGTCCGTCGTCCACAGACGGTAGTGCAGGTCGGCGGCGGCGCGGGTTCCGTGGGCGGAAAGCGCGACCATCACGACCATGAAGGCGGCGAGCGTGCGCGTCACGTCCGCCACTGCACCTCGTGCACGCGCCCGCCGAGGTCCGTCACTCGCGCCCGGCGGCGCTGCTGCTGTCCCCCTTCACCTCCGGCACGGTGAGCTTGAAGCTCGGCAGCTCCTTTTCGAACGCCTTGCGGCTGCGGTCGCGCGCGGGGTCGAACTTGGGCCGGATGGGCGGCTCCTTGTCGTGGAGCGTCATCACCTCGGCGATCGCGCGGTCGAGCTGCGTGTCGATGCCCCTGGCGACGTCCTGCGGCAGGTTCTGCACCTCGATGTCGGGGATCACGCCGCGGTTCTCGAGGCCCCAGCCCTGCTTCGGGTCCCACCACGCGAACTCGGGCTGCGTGAGCATGCCGCCGTCCACGGTGGGCTTGTCACCGCGAATGCCGACGACGCCGCCCCACGACCGCATGCCGATCACCGGGGCGAGCTTCTCGAGCTGCACCGCGGCGGGGAAAATGTCGCCGTCCGAGCCGGCGTGCTCGTTCGTCACCACGACGAACGGGCCGTTGAGCACGCGCGACGGATAGGTGGACACGCCGCCGCCCCGCGACCGGTCGAAGCTGACGAGATCGCGACGGAGGCGCTCGAGGACGAGCTGCGAGACGAACCCGCCGCTGTTCCAGCGGACGTCGACGACCAGACCTTCTTTCTCGAGCTGCGGGTAGAACCAGGTTTCGAACGCCACGAGCCCGTCCTTGCCCATGTCGGGAAGGTGAACGTAGCCGATCTTCCCCCCGGTCTTCGCCGCGACGTACTCGCGGTTCTTGCGCACCCAGTCGGAGTAGCGAAGCTTCTTGTCGTTGGGCATCGCCTTGACCACGACGTCGCGCGAGCCCTCCTTCGAAGCGGAGCTTCCGACCGTCAGGATCGTCTCCTTCCCGGCGCGCCCTTCGAGAGCCGCGTAGAACGACTTGCCCTTCTCGAACGGGCGGTGATCGACGGCGAGGATGTAGTCGCCTTCCTTCACGTTGACGCCGGGCTCCTCGAGCGCGGACCGCACGCCGTCGGCGGGATCGCCGCGGTAGATGCGCGAGATCCTGTAGACGTCCCCCTCGCGCGTGAAGTCGGCGCCGAGGACGCCCGTGCCGACCTGCGTGGCCTGCGCGCCCGCGTCTCCGCCCGACACGTAGGTGTGCGACGTCCCCAGCTCGCCGATCAGCTCGCCCACGAGATCGCGCAGGTCGGACCGCGTGGCGATCCTGGGAAGCAGCGTCGCGTACTTGTCCCGCATCGCCTTCCAGTCGAGGCCGCCCATTCCCGTGTCCCAGTAGAAGTCGCGCTCGAACCGGTAGGCTTCCTGGTAGATCTGCCGCCACTCCTCACGAGGATCGAGGCTGATCACGCAATCCGACAGATCGACCTTCTTCCCGAGGTCGCCGCCGGGAGACGAGCCGGCATCCACGACGTAGATCTCGCCCTTCTTCTTCGAGATCGCGAGCTTCCCTTCGCGCGCCAGCACGTAGCCGTTGACTCCTTCGGTGAACGTCTTCGAGTCCTTTTTCTCGAGGTCGTAGGCCATCAGCGTGCCGACGGGGTTGTCGCCGCCGTCTTCCTCGACCATGCCGCGCACGGGATAGGACATGTAGAACAGGGTCTTTTCGGTGGCCCCGAGACCGTTGTAATTCCCGACCGGAATCCCCGGAAGCTCGACGACGCGGGCGAAGAGGTCGTTGACGTCGATTTCAACGGGCGTCGCTTTTTTGTCGTCGCTCTTCTTGGCGTCGTCGTCCTTCTTCTTGTCCGAGTCCTTGTCCTTGTCCTTGTCCTTGTCTTTGTCCTTATCCTTGTCCGCGGCATCGGGCGGCATCCCGTCGAGGTTCGCCATCGGGTCCTTGCCGTCCTTCTTCAGCACGGCCAGGTACACCTTGCTGTTCTTGGCTTCGACGACATCGAAGTCGCGGTTGCCGAGCAACGGGTTGGTCGTCCGCTCGCTGACGAAATAGAGCCAGCGTCCCTTCGGGTCCCACGCGGGAGCACTGTCGTTGGTCGTCCCGTGGGAGAGCGTCGTGGTCGCGCCGGTCTTCGTGTCGTAGATCCCGATCCCCGAATACTCGTTGTCCATCTGCTTCGTGTAGGCCAGCCAGCGGCCGTCGGCGCTCCAGGCGTACTCGTTGATCTCGGCTTTGTTGCTGTGGTCGATCTGTTTGCGCTCACCGCCGTCCGCGGGCACGACGAACAGGGATTGGGTCTGGTCGCCGTAGGCGATCCACTTCCCGTCCGGGGATGGAGCCGGGGCGAAGTGCCACCCCGAGCTGCGAGCCGGCTCGACCGTCTTGGGCTCGTGACGATCCCACGCATCGATCGCGCGGATTTCTTCTTCCCCCGTCGCGTCGGTGACGTACACGATCTGCTTGCCGTCGCCGGAAAAGTGCGCCCAGCTCTCGCGGGCGCCGCTGCCGCGCGTGATCGGGATCGTCACGCCGGGCTTCACCGGCACCGAGAAGACCTCTCCGCGCGCGGTCACTGCGAGCCGGCTCCCGTCCGGAGACAAGTCCACGGACGTGATGTACTGACCGGCGTCGGGGTAGCGCGAGCGCGTCAGCACGCGATCGCTCGGCACGTCGGTCTCGACCTTCTGCACCTTCCCCGTCTTCGGATCGAAGATCTGAAGATCGGCCTGAAGCGTGAAGACGATCCGGCCGTCGGGCGCGACCGCCGCCTGGCGCGCGTCCCAATCCTTGAAATCGGTCTCGCGACGCCGGTCGCTGCCGTCCGGCTTGATCGACCAGATGTTCATCGTGCCGCCGGGATCGGACAGGAAATAGATCCGGCCGCCGTGCCACATCGGGTACGCGTTGACGCCGTCGAAGTCGGTCACCTTCTTGTAGTCCGCCTTCTTCGGGTCGCCCACCCAGATGTCGGGCGCCGTGCCGCCCCGGTACCGCTTCCAGGTCGCGTTGTCCCAGCTCTTGCGCGTGAACGCGTACCTGCCGGTTTCCGCGTCGATCGCGATCCGCTCGGCGTAACCGAGCGGAAGCGCCTCGGCGTCGCCGCCGTCTCGCGAGACGGTGTAGATCATCGACGACTTGTAGGGAGTCTCGCCCGTCGTCCTGAAGATCACCTTCGTTCCATCCGGCGTCCACCCGAGCACGATGTCCGTCGAGGGATGCCACGTCAGGCGCCTCGGCTCGCCGCCTTCCGATGGGATCAGATAGACGTCCGAGTTCCCGTCGTAGTCCCCCGTGAACGCGATCCACTTCCCGTCGGGCGACCAGTGGGGGAAGAACTCGTTGCCGACGTGATTCGTCAGCCTTCGGGCGACGCCGCCCGAGTCGGCGACCACCCACAGATCGCCTTCCGCGCAAAACACGATGCGGTTGCCATGGAGATCCGGCCAGCGCACGTACGCCGAGCTTGCCTCCGCCTTCGACAGGCCCGCGAGGACCGCGATGAATGCCAGCGCGACGATCGACCGCAGCATCAATCTCTTCATGAGATCACCCTCCCTGCCCCATCAACGGATATTACGTCCGGGAGGTTACCAGGTTTGTGGGGCGCGATCGGGGCGGGTCGGCCGTGGACGGCGTCCGAGCGTCGTCCACGGCCGGGCACAACAGGTAGGTGGTTTCTCTTAGGCCGCCGGCATCGCGCCGCCGGTCGCGGCTTTGGCCCTCTTTCTTCTCGCCGCCTTCCGAACGACGCGGCCGACCTTGCGAGCGACTCTGCGCCGCGCGCGACCGACCTTCCGAGCGACCTTGCGGCGGGCGCGGCCCCGCTTGCGGGCGACCCGCGCTTTCTTGCGTGCGACCTTCCGCCCAACCCGCGCTTTCTTGCGCGCGACCCTTCTGACGACGCGCGCTTTCTTGCGCGCGACCCTGCGGGCGACCCGGCGCTTTCTACGAGCTGCCATGATTTCCTCCCGCCTTCTCGAGAAGGCTGTTTCCGCACACCGATGGGCGCTGTGTGGGATCCCATCGTCGGACGATCGGGCGCAACAATCAACAGAGAAATTGCGCGCGGGGCCGCACGCCGCTAATGTTCTAGAACTCTCAGGAGGAACGGCGATGGCGGATGGAACTCGAAAGAACGCGGAGGCGGTCGGATGGCGTGAGGTCTCGGCCGGGACGCAGGCGCGCTCGCAGGTCTTGCTCGGACCGGACGACGGCACGCCGAATTTCGCGATGCGCCGCTTCCGAATGGAAACCGGCGGTGGGATGCCGCTCCACCGCAACGCCGTCGAGCACGAGCAGTTCGTGCTGCGCGGGCGCGCGAAGGTCCGGGTCGGTGAGCGCGTCTACGAGGTCGGCCCGGAGGACGTGCTCTACATCCCCGCGGGAGTCCCGCACAACTACCAGGTCATCGAGGGCCCGTTCGAGTTCCTGTGCATGGTGCCGAACCTGCCGGACAAGATCGAGATCATCGAGTAGAAGGCCGGAAGAGCTGCGCGACCTGCACTGAGAATCCGGGAAGCACGTCACCGGCGTGGAGCGTGTCCTCGGCGGTGAGAACTTCCGGCGCGAACGGCGACCGGAAGACGTGAACCTCTTCGGCGGCGGGATCGACGACCCAGACCAGGCGGCAGCCGGCGTCGAGGTAGTCGGAAACTTTTCCCAGGACTTCCTTCATGCGATCGTGGGGAGACAGGACGTCTACCGCGAGGTCCGGAGCGCCCGGAATGAAACGGCGTTCGTCTTCGATCGCGCAGAGACGCTCGGTGGACACGAAGGCGACGTCCGGTCCACGGACGGTATCCGGATGTCGCGCGAGCACGAAGCCCGTATCCCCGGCGTAGACGGCTCCCAATCGCATTGGATCGACGAAATCTTTCAGGAGCTTCGTGACCTGGCCCACGATGCGCCCGTGCAGGCCGCCGGCGAGGGGCTCCCCGACGACAAATCCGCGAAGCAGCTCGTGACGCATGCCGTCGTCGGGCAGCTCGTAGAACCGCTCCGCTGTGACGGGACTCTCCCGAGGCCGGCGCGACACGCCGGAGATTTTACACCCCGGCTACCGTCAGCGCGGCTCGGACGACGACTTGTGGTGGCCTTTCTTCAAGGCTTTGCCGTGGTGCTCGCCGTCGAAGTCCGGCGTGGGCGGATCGAACGCGCTGTGCTGGTTGATCTGAGGCGCGAACGCCCGCATGTACGCGGTCATCTGCGTCTCGCTCACGGGCTGCGACGGCCGCTGGGTCGTCACCTTCACGCCGAGCGCATTGGAGATCATCGCCATCTCACCCTCGGTCAGACTCTTGTCGAGCGCGAGCTTGGGAAGCGGGCAGCCGGCTTGCCGCAGCTTCGCTTCGGCGGACGCCTGGTCCACCGCCCCGAGCTGCTTGGCGCTCGCGAGCTCCGAATAGAAACGCCCGACGGTGATATCCGCGGCGAGGGCGGACGCCGGTGCCAACGCAAGCGCAAGTGCAGCCGGGACCCCCAGCCGGATAACTCTCATCATCGAAATGACCTCCCGTGGTCGGAATCTCATGAAGTCGAAGTCCGATGACCAAAGGTAGGCCCCGAACGGCGTTCGTCCAGGGGATTTTGAGCCCTCAGCGCAGCCCCTCGACGACGAACAAATTCGTAAGCAGCGTGGCGGTGCTGAGCGCCCAGTATTTCCCGTTCGGCGTGATCGCCAGGGTGCTATAGCGCATTCCCGCGGCGTCATTGGGCGTGATCGTCAGCCAGGGCTCGCGCCGTCCGGTGGCGAGCGACACTTTCAAGATCGGAATCGGGAAGCCCGCGCCGGTGACGTAGAGCGCCCCGCCGTCGTCCGACCATCCGAGCGGTGTGTCCCCGGGCTCGAGGCCGGGGATCGCAACCGGCGGGCCTCCATCAACCGGGTACCGGCGGAGAACGAGATCCTTGTCTTGAAGCACGACGTACCTGCCGTCGGGCGACAGCGGGAGCGCTGTGAAGTAGTGCCACGTCGTGCCGGGATCGCCGAACGCCCTCGCCGTCCCCGTCACGGCGTCGAGCGTGTAGCCCCGCGTATCCTCGCTTCCGCGACGCCCGGCGCAAATGAGCCGCTTTCCGTCCGGCATCCACCCGATGATGCTTTCGGGCAGGATGCCGTCGGGATTCGGCACGGGGCGCATGTCGCCGGTGCCGAGAGGGCTCACGTAAAGCGACTTCAGATCGGCGGCCACCACGATGGCGGAGGCTCCGTCGGGCGAAAGCGAAAAGGCGTCCCCTGTGCCGAGCCGGACCGCGCCCGGCCGGTCGGCGCGAACCGCGTAGGCCACGTACCCCTGCGCGCGCTGGTCGCTGACCAGCACCGTGCGCCCGTCGTGAGAGACGTCGCGCGCCTGCGACGCTTCGCCGGGGACGACGATCTCGCGGGGCTCCGTGAATCCGGCAAGCAGCGCTTGCGACCGCTTGCTCCCCGCGTGATCTCCGATCAATACGCGGCCGTCGGGGGCGATGTCGAACAGCTCGATCGCGCCGACGCTCGGATA
Organism: uncultured Acidobacteriota bacterium; assembly: GCA_964647625.1. Lineage (GTDB taxonomy): Bacteria > Acidobacteriota > Polarisedimenticolia > Polarisedimenticolales > DASRJG01 > DASRJG01. Next base: position 69,620 of record CAZYHZ010000013.1, on the reverse strand, counting down.
AACGTCGCGCTGGTGCCCGGCGAGGTCGGAGGCGAAGATCCCGTACCAGTGGGGGCCTCCGCCCGTGCACCAGATTTCCTTCCCGCCCGGCGCCCACGCCAGGCCGCGGATCGACTGGAGACCGGTGCGCAGCGTCGTCTTGTGGCCCGCGAGGTCGACGACGGCGAGATCGCCCAGGTCGTCGGCGTACACGGGATGGTCGGCGAAGGCGATGTGCTTCCCGTCGGGAGAGAAACGGACGTCCGCGATGTAGCCGGCGTTCGAGTAGAGGACCTTTCCCGGTGGGTACTCGAGCCGGTCGACGCCTCCCACCCGGCGAACGATCGCCAGCTCCGAGCCATCGGGGTTCCAATCCGCCGCGCGGACGCCCGGAAGCATCTCGCGCGCGCCGCCGCCCAGAAGCGACATGCGCGCGAGGGTGCCTTCCCCCATCCAGCCGTTGTAGGCCAGCCCCAGCGCAACCGCCATCTCGCCGGTCTTCGAGATCGAGAGCAGCTCCGCCGCCTGTGCCGCGATCGGCGTCGCGTCCGCGGATTCCACGCGTCCCATGTAGAGCTTGATCGGGGGCCCGTTCCACGCGGCGCCGTAGATCACCGTCTTGCCGTCGGGCGCGAATCGCGCCGAGCGCATCGTGCCGCGTGAGAAGGTCAGCCGCGTGAACCCGACCGCAGACGCCGGCTTCGCCGCTTCGCCGCGGCGCGCGAGCGCGAAGCCACCCGCGATGCCCGCCGCCGCGACGACGAAAGCACCGACCGCGAGGAGTGCGCGGTTGCCTTTGGGCCGCTCGGCGGAGCGCGTCGCGAGCGGCACGGGGCCGCTCTTCGCGTCGTCGGGGTTGTCGTCGAGAAGCAGGCTCGCGTCTCCCGCGTCGCGGAGCCGCTTCCTCATGTCTTTCTCGAGACACCGGCGCAGCAGCCGGCGCACTGACGCGGGCGTTGCGGCCGGCAGCTTCGACCAATCGGGCTCGCCGGTGACGACCGCCGCGAGCACGTCGGTGACCGTGGCGCCGTCGAACGCCTTGACGCCCGTCAACATCTCGTAGAGCAGGCAGCCGAACGCCCAGAGATCCGTCCGGCGATCCACGGCCAGGCCGCGCGCCTGCTCCGGGCTCATGTACGACGCGGTCCCCAGGATCATCCCCGCCTGACTGCCCGCCGACGTCACCGTTGCCGACCGCGCGAGATCGGGCGCCGCGGATTCGAGCGCCTTGGCCAGCCCGAAGTCGAGAACCTTGATCTGCCCTTCCGGCGTGCGCTTGACGTTGGCGGGCTTCAGGTCGCGATGGATGACGCCGTTGTCGTGCGCGGCCTCGAGCGCCGCCGCGACCTGCCGCGCCGCGTCGATCGCCTCGCGCACCGGCATCGGCCCGCGCGTCAGAATCCGGGCGAGGTCTTCACCCCGGACCAGCTCCATCGCGAGAAAGCGCCGGGTCCCTGCTTCCGGAAACCCGTAGATCGCGGCGATGTTCGGGTGATTGAGCGACGCGAGCAGCTTGGCCTCGCGCTCGAGCCGCAGGATCCGGTCGCGATCGTCCGCGACCGACGCCGGCAGCACCTTGACCGCGACCTCGCGATCGAGCGTCGTATCGACCGCTCGCCAGACCTCGCCCATCCCTCCCTCGCCGAGCTTGTCGACGAGGCGGAAGTGGAGCAGCGTCTGGCCGGGTTCGAGGCTCATGGGCCGGGAGATTGTAGCGGGAACCGGCGGCGCGCTATCGCGGAGGCCACGCCGGCGGGTCAATCGGCTGACGTCGCACGACGTCGGAGTACGCCACCTTCGGGTCCGGTGTCGGCTCCGGAGCCTCGGCGTTGTACTTCCGTGCGAGGTCGCTCGCCGGATAGAACAGCGTCTCCGGTTCTTCGCGGTGGCCGATGAACAGCACCGCGCAGGGGCCATCGTCCACTCCGACGACGACGTGTGTCACGCCGGCCGGGAAGTGAACGAAATCCCAAGTCTCCAGCATGCGCTCTTCACCGTTGACCAATAGCCGGCACCGGCCCGAGAGCACGAGCAGATCTTCCTGCGCGGCCTCGCGGTGGTAGCGGCAGTTCGGCTTGCCGGGCTCTAGAACGAAGATGTGGATCCCGATCTGCGGGAACGGCGCGTCGGGCTTCTCGAACTTGCACATCTTCCCGAACGCCGCGCTATTGAGCCAGCGGGCGTCTTTGACGTTGACGATGAACCAGCCGTCGCGTTGGTCGAGCATCGCAGCAAGACTCCTCTAAGGACACCCCGCCCCATTTTGCGCCGCCCGACACGCCGATCCCGACACCGGGATCGGCGTTCCCGACGACGAGTGCCCGTAGATCCCTTCGGCCGACGCGTTGAGCGGGACGACGAGGTAATACGTGTTGCCGGGCGCGGGCGCGTAGGACGCCGACAGGCTTCCCGACGTCGTGCACAGACCGGGGACATGGCTGTACCACGAGCCGATCGTGCCCTCGTAGACGGCGTAGTCGGTGGCCGCGCCGCAGGTGGCGCCCCACTGAAGGCTCAAGTTGACATGGTCGAGGGTGCCGATCGTCAAGACCGGCTGCGAGCCGCCGGCGGCTTCGGGCACCGAGCCGAGAACGGCGGCGGGCACGTACTCGTATGCGCCCATGTCGAACTGGGCGCCGCCGATGCCGTCGCCGTCGAGCGGGCGGGTGTTGCCGTCGAAGTCGTGCGTCGGAATCGATGGGCCGCTGTTCCCGCTGTCGATCGCGACGCTTCCCGCGTTCAGGTGGAAGTTGGTCGAGTTGACATAGGCCGGATTCGCGGAGATCACTCCGGTTCCGGGGGCGACGTTGAGGTAATTCGTGCTGTTGGTCCACACGTCCGAATACGTCACGGTGATGGTGGTGGGGCCGATCGTCCCGCGATAGAAACCGACGCCATTGTTGGTGACGATGAGATTCTGTGCTGTCATGTTCATTTGCGCCGTGCCCGAACCGGATACTCCGTACAGCGCGTAGTTCGGATTGCCGCTGAACGTGGAATTCACGACCGTCACGTTGAGTGTTCCGGTCTGTGCGGAGGCGAGAATCCCGTAGTTCAGGTTGTTGTTGGCGATGACGTTCTTGAGCGTCATCGAGCCCTTTCCGCTGAAGACGAAGCCGTTCGTTCCGTTCGACGTCTGAATCGAATCGAACGTGGGCGTGCCGTCGGAGTTGGCGATGCCGGTCGTGCAGGTATCGAACGTCGTGTTGGTGACCGACAAAACGGTTCCCACGGCGCTCGATTGGATGCCGTCGACGGCGTGCCGAATTTGGGCGTGATCGATGCTGACGCTCGTCGCCGTTGCATTCGGCTCGATGCCATACCAGATTCCGGCGCTCGTCCCGGATTGTGCTTGGAAGCTCACGGGCGATGCGGCGGTCCCGGACACGGTGAGCGTGCCCTTGATGATCAGCTCGACACGGGCCGTGTCCACGCCGCTCGCCTGCGCGTCGGACGAGGCGAACTGGACGATCGTCCCGGCGCTGATGTTCAGGAAGGCCCCGGCCGGAACCGTGATGTCGCCTTGCACGATGTAGGGGCTCCCGGCCGGGGTCCAGGTCTGATTGATGATGTTGCCGCCGGCGATGATGGTTGCGCGCGAGGCCGAGATGGCGAGCCCAACGACGGAAAAGAAAATTGCCGCGAATCTCACCCGCTTGGATGTGCCCATAAGGTCCCCTCGAGCGTCCGAATCCGGGAAGACGTACGGCGATCGGCACTCCTCGGCAACGAATACGGTGAGGCCGGCAGGCCGTATACTCGCTCGGTGGACGAATACCGACTTCTAGAGCTTTTCCGGGCACTGAATGATGCCGACGTGGATTATGCGGTGTTCGGTGCCGTCGCGCTCGGCCTCCACGGCCTGGCGCGCGCCACTGCGGATCTCGATCTGTTCATCCGCCCGGACGCAGGGAACGTCGAGCGCCTCAAGTCAGCCTTGCAACGTGTCTTTGCCGATCCGCACATCGACGAGATCGCCGCTTCCGACCTCTGCGGCGACTATCCTGCCGTGCGGTATGTCCCTCCGGACGGCTTCGGTCTCGACATCCTCACGCGGCTCGGCGAGGCGTTTCAATATGCCGACCTCGACGTCGAGATTAAGGCGTTCGAAGGCGTGCCCGTCCGCGTGGTCACCGCGCGGACGCTCTGGCTGATGAAGAAAGGAACTGTTCGCCCGACCGATCGCTACGACGCTGACGTTCTGGCCGAACGGTTCGGCTTCCGGGAGGATTGAGTGCCTGTTCAGCGGTATCGCTCGATCGCCGACATGCCGCGACCCTGGCGCCGCCCGGACGATCCCGAGAATCTGCGCCTGGTCGCACATCTCTTGAAATTGCATCGCTCGCTGGCCGGTACGGCACGACCCGGCGTCACGCGGTACCGTTCCGTGGATGAAGCCGAGCGCGACCGGCACGATCGACGAGCGACGGGTCGCTAGTTACGGACACCCCGCCGTGTTCTGCGTCGCCCGGCACGCCGACGTCGAGACCGGTATCGGCGCCCCACTCGAAGCGTGGCCGTAGATGCCCTCGGCCGAGGCATTGTTCGGAACGACGAGGAAGTAACGGTTCCCGGGCGCGGGCGCATAGTTGACCGACAAGGTTCCCGAGCTGGTGCACGTGCCCGGTAGGTGGCTGTACCACGATCCGATTGCGCCCTCGTACACGGCGTAGTCGGTGGTCGCCGCGCCGCACGAGGCGCCCCAGGTCAGGATCAAGCTCACGTGGTCGGGCGTGCTGACCTTCAGCACCGGTTGCGGGCCGCCGGCGACCTCGGGAACGGAGCCGATGATGGAGGCCGGCACGTACTCGTACGCGCCCATGTCGTACTGGGCGCCGCCGATGCCGTCGCCGTCGAGCGGGCGCGCGTGGCCGTCGAAATCGTGCGACGGCACGCCGGCTCCGCCGCTTCCGGTGTCGATGGCAACGCTTCCCGCGGTCAGATGGAAGTCGGTGGAGCCGACGTAGTTGGGGTTCGCGGAGATCGCCCCTGCGCCGGGGACGACGTTCGAGTAATTCGTCCCGTTGCCGAACACGTCCGAGTACGTCACGTTCACCATGATGGGGGCCGAGGTCGTCGAGCGGTAGACACCGACGAAGCCGTTGCTCGTTACGATGTCGTTTTGCACGGTGACCTGGCACTGGTTGGACAGGCCGGCGGCGCCGGCGAACACGCCGTAATTCGTGTTGCCGTTGACCGTCGAGTTGATGAGATTCACGGTCAAGGCACCGGTCCCCGCATACGCGAACACTCCGGAGTCCGAGTTGGAGTTGACGATCACGTTCGTGAGCGTCACCGTTCCCTTCCCATTGAAATAGAAGCCGTCCGTGCTGCTCGACGTCTGCACGGAGTCGAACGAGGACGTGCCGTCGGTGACGAAGACCGCGTGGTTGCACGTGTCGACGGTCGTGTTCGTGACCGTGAGCACGGTCCCCGGTGCCGTCGAGTGGATGCCGTTGTTCGCGTGCCGGATCACCGCGTGATCGATGCTCGCGCTCACCGCCGCGTTTTGCACCTCGATGCCGAACCAGATTCCGGAAGTCGTCCCGGATTGCGCCTGGAATATCACCGGCGACGCTGCGGTCCCGGACACGGTCAGCGTGCCCTTGACGATCAGCTCCACGCGGTTGACATCCGTGCCGCCCGCCTGCCCGTCGGTCGACGCGAACAGGACGGTCGTGCCCGCACCGATGCTCAGAAACGCTCCCGACGGAATAGTGACGTCGCCCAGGACGATGTAAGGGCTTCCGGCCGACGTCCACGTCTGATTGATGACGCTGCCTCCGGTGATGGTCGTAGCGTGTGAAGCCGTGATCGCCAGCCAGGCGACGGCGCAGAGCGCGACGCCCAACCGGGCATGACCCAGAGATCGCATCTTCGCCCCTCCTCGTGCGGAACCCCTAGGAGCGTACGGCGATCGGCATTCGCCGGCAACGGAGAGGTCCCTGGGGGCTCGGGAAAGCGGCCCGGGCGTCTATGGACAGGCCGCGGCCGACGCCGAGATCCCGGGGTCCCGGGAGCCGTGCTGCGAGGAGGCGCCGGAATCGTAGGTTCCCCGGCCCCGGCAGTTCGCGCCACGCACCACGTACCAGTATCCCGATCCCACCGGCGGGTTTGGGCTCTGGTCGGTGAACGAAAGCGACGCGGTCTTCGAAGCCGAGCACCGCTGCGTCGAGGCGGTGAAGTCTCCCGATGTGGAGCGCAAGGTCGAAAGCGAGCCGCTGACGCCGTCGTACCACGAAGCTCCGGCGAGCGCGGTCCACGAGACCACCGTCTGCCCGGCGGACTTCGCCGCCGTCAACGTGAAGGCCGATCCCGGCGGCGCGACGACCGACTGGCACCAGCTCGTGCGCGCGGTCCAGCTTGCGGGGGCGCCGTCCGAGAACGTGACCCAGCCGATGTTCTCGCCCCAGGCGCGGCCGTTGAAGCTGCCGGTCGCCGGGTCGATGCGAACGCCGCACGTCGGGTCGGGGGCGCACGTCGTCGGGCTGAAATTGATCCAGCCGGCGTTTTCGCACCATGCGAACCCGGTGAGCTTTCCGTAGCCGTCGTTGGCGACGCCGTAGCTCGCGGTGCCGCACGTCCCGGTGTTGGCGCAGGTGACGCTGATCCAGCCGATGTTTTCGCCCCACATCCAGCCGGCAAGTCCCGTATCGGTGACTTCGACGCCGGGGCCGCCGTTCCCCGACGGTTCGGCGTTGATCCAGCCGGCGTTCTCGCCCCACGCGTACTGGTGGTCGTCGTTGCCGGGGTCGATGTTTTCTCCCGCCCCGAACGCCGCGGGCGACGCACAGAACATCACCGCTGCGAGCGATGGCGCGAGTCCGAGCCGCATCGCGGTGCGCATCTTTATTAGAAGACGTAGTTCGCGAGGATGTGGTTCGAGCCTGCGACCTGACCGATGTTGCCGACTCCGGTCACGACGATGATGGGACCGTACGCGTTGTTGGCGATGATCGCGCCGAACGGGTTGGCGCTATTGGTCGCGCAATTCGAGATGATCAGGTTCTGCGTGCCGCTCGCCGCGAAGCTCGTCGGGCACGACCACGCGCCGCACTCCTCGACGATCGTGCGCTGGCCGTGGGCGTCGAACCCAGTCGGGCATTCATAGACGTCGCAGTCGTAGCACTGGCCGTCCGTGCCCAGCAGGAAGCCCGTGCCGGCGGCCCCGATCACGGTCACGTCCCACAGGAGAAACTTCGGCGCGTTGACTTGCATCGCGATCGACCACGGACCCTCGAGGGTGCCGTTGTAGATGCTGACGTTCGAGCCGGTGACGACGATGCCGGCCGTGGCCAGCCCGGCGTTGTCGCCGCCCACAAGGTGGAACCCTTGCAGATCAAGATCGACGTTGTCGGCCGTGATCTGGATCCCGCTCTGCCCGGCCGCGGCGATGAAATTCTCGGTCGCGCAGTAGGAGCCCGACGCCGAGATCACGTACTTGGAGGACGCCGTTCCCGGCAGGCCGGCTACCGGCGTTCGCGGCTCCGAAACGCCGCTGGGCCTCGCGATCATGTTCGCGAGATCGTCGGTGGTCCTCCCGGTGGGCGCCGGAGGCCCGGGTGGATTCAAGGTGCCCGCAATGGCGCGCGGCGACAAAAAGGTGCCGGCCATCACACCGCCGATACCGGCGAGCATGACTCGACGATCGGAGAAAATTCGCCGCATTGACTTGTTCATGACATCCCCCTCACACGGTCTACGGAGGGCTATACGCCGCGTCCGCCGGGGAGTCAATGACGAATCGGGCTCAGCCGTGGATCCTCACGCCTCCCACGACGCTCTCCAAGACGATCTTGCCGCGTCCCGCGCCGAGCACGGCGCGCTGATCGGTTCCGTCGTCATCGATCAGGCGCAGGCCGGGTAGGTCGGATCGAATGCGCCCGACGACACTTCTCGTCTCGAGCTCCGCATCCACGCCGGGACCGACTTTCAGGTCGATCCCGCCTGTGACGCTGCTCACGCGGATCCCGCCCTCACCGAGGCGCGAGACATCGAGATCGAGCCCGGCCGCGAGCGAGCTCAGCTTCGCCTCGCGGAGCCCCGCAGCTTCCACGTGACCGGCGATGCTCTCGAGCCGCACCATGCCGTCGGTCGGACCGAGCCGGACCCCACCGGCGATGTTGTCCAGCTCGATGTCGGCATCGCGCGGCAGCGTCAGCTTCACTCTCTGAGTGCCGCGGACGATGCTGCAGTGGTCCACGCTCCGGATCTCGATCTTCTTCGGCGAAGTATCGATGAGGACGCCGCCGCAGTCGAAATCGGCCTGGCTCGGAGCGGAACGGATGACCTCGATCTCGGCCCGGTGGCCTGAAACCGTTTCGATCTCGACCGGACCGGGGATCGTGGAGACCTCGATCCGCGCGCCCGCGTCGAGCTCGACGGACTTGGTCACCCGATCGCGCACCGGCTCGTCCCCGTCGACGCTGCCGGCAGCCGGCGCGTGCGGGGGCGGGGCCAGGACGGCTGCGAGCAACACGAATGGCGTGGGTCTCATCACGCACCTCCCTCGGTAACCGGTACTACGTTCGGGAGCGACAACGGTTGGACGCTGAGGAGAAGTAGGTAGAATCCCGCCCCGATGGCCCCGTCCCCCGGAGATCGCATCGGCCCCTACGAGATCGTCGCCGCGCTCGGCGCCGGCGGGATGGGCCAGGTCTATCGGGCGAAGGACACGCGGCTCGGCCGCATCGTCGCGGTCAAGGCGCTCCACGAATCGTTCGCCGGGCATCCCGAGCGCGTTGCGCGGTTCGAGCGCGAGGCGCAGCTCCTCGCGTCTCTGAACCACCCGAACATCGCGGCGATCTACGGGGTCGAGGAATCGCACGGGGCGACGTATCTCGTCCTCGAGTTCGTCGACGGGCATTCGCTCTCGGACATGTTGTCGGGCGGGCCGATGCTCGTGCGCGACGCGATGGCGCTCGCACGGCAGACGGCGGATGCGCTCGCGGCGGCGCACGAGCGCGGCATCATCCATCGCGACTTCAAGCCCGGAAACGTCATGGTCACCGCCGAGGGGCAAGCCAAGGTCCTGGATTTCGGGCTCGGCAAGTCGCTCGATGCCGAGGGCTCCTCGTCCGGCCCTGCGACCGCCGCGTCCGGCAACTCGCCCACCATGACGACGGCGGGCACGCAGATGGGGATGATCCTCGGCACCGCCGGGTACATGAGCCCCGAGCAGGCGAAGGGGCGCCCCGCGGATCGCCGGTCCGACGTGTGGGCGTTCGGCTGCGTGCTCTACGAGATGCTCACGGGGAAGAGAGCGTTCGAAGGCGAGGACGTCTCCGAGACGCTCGCCGCGATACTTCGCAGCGAGCCGGACTGGACGCTTCTTCCGAAGGACCTTCCGCCGGCGCTGCGCGTGCTCCTGACCCGTTGCCTCGTCAAGAACCGCAACGAGCGCCTGGCCGACATGTCGGTCGTGAAGTTCCTGTTGAGCGACACGGCGAGCTCGTTGTCGGGCGAAGCGAAGGCGCCCATCGAAAACGCGCCACGCACGCCGTCGCGAAGCCTTGCACCGTTCATCGTCGCGACGGCACTGATCGCCGTGGCGGCGACGTTCGGAATCACGCGGTGGCTGGCCCCGGCCGAACGTCCGGCCTCCAGCGACGGCGTCGCCCACGTCAGCATCGCGCTCCCCGACGGTGTCGAAGTCGGAGGGGGGAACGTCCTTCCGGTCGCGATCACGCGCGACGGCACGCGCGTCGCGTTCGTCGGAGCGCGGGACGGCAAGCACCGGATCTTCGTCCGAGCGCTCGGCGAGCCCGAGGCGAAGGCGCTCGAGGGGACCGAGGGCGGCGACTCGCCGTTTTTCTCCTCCGATGGGAAGTGGCTCGCCTTCTTCGCCGAGGGCAAGCTCCGGAAGATCGCTGTCGGAGGTGCCGGGCTGCAGACGCTCGCGGACGCGCCGTTTCCTCGCGGAGGCGACTGGAGCAGCGACGGATACATCTACTTCGCCCCGACGAACATGACCGGGATCTGGCGCGTGCCCGAAAGTGGAGGCGCGCCGAGCGAGGTCACCAAGCGCGATTCGGAGCGCGGAGAGATCAGCCACCGGTGGCCGCACGTCGTCGAGGGAGCCCACACGCTGATCTTCGGGGTGTGGACGGGCCCCGGCGACGACGAGCACACGGTGGCGGCGCAGACGATCGGCGGGACCGAGCGTCACGTGCTCGTCACCGGTGCCGATGCGCCGCGCTACGCGAAGCCGGGGTGGCTGCTCTACACGCGTCTCGGCGATCTACTCGCGGTGCCATGGGACCCGTCGAAGCCGGACGTGGGCGGGGCGGTGCCGGTGGTCTCGACGGCGCACCCCAACGACACGTACGGCAACGAAGGCTGCGGCAACTACGCCCTGTCCGATGAAGGCCGGCTGGTCTATCTCGAGGGCGGGCAAACGCGAAATATCATGCGACTGGTGTGGGTCGATCGCTCGGGCGTCGTTCAACCCGCGGGTGTACCCGAGCACCCGTTCGAGAACCTCGTGATCTCACCCGACGGCACCCGGGCCGTCGTTCAGATTCGCGGAAGCACGACCGGCCTCTGGATGTACGAGTTCGCACGCAACACGCTGACCCCCATCGGGCGCAGCGCGGGAAGCAGCCAGGCCCCGCTGTTCACCCCCGATGGAGCGCGCGTGATCTACCGGGGTACGCGGAAGGGAACGCGCGACATCTACTGGCGTGCGGTGGACGGCTCGGGCGACGAGGAGCGCCTCACCAACACCCCCGACGTCTCGCAGACGCCGACGTCGATCTCGCGCGACGGCCGCTGGCTCCTCTACAACGAGAACAACGCGAAGGATGCCGGCGGCGTCAGGAGCTGGATGCTGCGGCTGGACGGCGACCACACGCCCCATCCCCTCTTCACCCAATCGGAAGGTGAGAACGACCCCCAGATCTCGCCGGACGGAAAGTGGGTCGCCTTCGTCGCCCGCGTCTCGTCACGGTTGGAGATCTTCGTGGCGCCGTTTCCCGCAGCCGCGCCGAGGCGCCAGGTGTCCACCGACGGCGGCGACGAGCCTCTCTGGTCGCCCGACGGCCGCGAGCTTTACTTCCAGAACGGCACGAAGCTGATGAGCGTCGCGATCAGTCCCGGCGCATCGTTATCGTCCGGTATTCCGCGGGTCGTTCACGAGGGACGGTTCTTCAAGACGATCAACGGCAACACCAGCTACGGCATCACACCCGACGGAAGCCGCTTCCTGCGCATCCAGCAGGTCACGCCCGAGAGGCCGCTCACGCAGCTCGAGCTGGTGCTGAACTGGTTCCAGGAGATGAGTCCGCCCCAGGGGCAGTAACCTGGTCTCGGCCTACACGTTCGGCGCGAAGATCGCGTGCGCCTCGCTCACCTGCACCTTCGGCTCGCCTTGAATCCCGGCGCGCTTCACCCCCGGCATCAGCCGGTCGGCTACGAACCGATCGAAGTCCGCGGCCGACTCCCAGAGATCGATGGCACGGAACCCGTCCGGCGCGAACCAGGCGACGTGAAATTTGGCGCCGCGAGGGACATCGGTCTCCCACTTGATGTCCTTGCGGACCGCTTCGTACTGGGCCTTGCTGACCTCCGGCCAGTGCATCTGCATGACGATCGCCACGGGTCCTCCAGGGTTGAATGTCAGACGTGGAATCTCGACCCGGCGAGGATACCCCATACGACGAACACGACGAGCACCACCGCCTGCGCGAGCTGGAACGAGCGCTCCTTCTGCGTCGGCGCGAGAGCGATCAGGGATGGGATCTTCTGGAACATCTTCCCGACCACTGCGGTGGCCACGTAGATCCGGCGCCAAGAGCCCGCCAGGTGCGCGGGATAGTAGGCGTCGACCGCCACCCCGACGATAACGAGGGAAGCTCGATCCTTTCCGGCTAGAATGACGCCATGGTCCGTGAGCGCGCCTACCTCGATTCAGGTCCGCATGCCCGAAATATCCCGCTTTTTCGGAATCATCATTCGAATGTTCGCCGAGCCGTCCGCCCGCCACAACCGTCCGCATTTCCACGCCTACTATCAGGATGCCGTCGCCATTTTTTCGATCGATTCCGTTGAGGTTCTCGGCGGTGACTTTCCTCAACGCCAGCGCCGGCTCGTCGAAGCATGGACCGAGATCCATCAGGACGAGCTGCTTCACGATTGGAATCGCCTGCAGGCCGGTCGATCCCCGTTCAAGATCGACCCACTCCGATAACGTGGAATGCCGATGAAACACGCGGTTCACCGCGTCGTGGCGTTTCGCATCGTGGGGCCGTTCACGCTCGACGTCAGCTTCGAAGACGGTGTAACCCGGCGCATTGATTTCTCGCCCGTGCTGAATGGCGAGGTCTATGGACCTCTGAAGGACCGGCGACTGTTCGACGAGGTGCGCGTCGACCCGGAGGTGCAGACGCTCGTCTGGCCGAACGGGGCCGATTTCGATCCCGCGACTCTTCATGATTGGTCCGAGCTGGCGGCAGATTTCGCGACCATGGCCAGGCGATGGAAGCGCGAAGGCCCGCCGGACGAATGATTGCCGCGCCGCGCTAATTACTGCTCCCCCGCGCGTTCTCCATCTTCTTCATGACCTCCTCGATCGCCTTCTTCATGCTGAGCGTGTCGGCGCCCTGGCTCGGCGGGAACTCGACGAGGCTCTTCGGGTGGTCGGCGATGAAGGACGTCGCCGCGGTCGGCGCCCACAGCTTCGACGCGAAGAACTTCCGCCCCTCGTACTGATACTCCTCGGAGTCCGGGGTCATCTTCTCCATCGGGTCCATGAGCAGGTTCACGACGTACGGCACGCTCGGGTATGACTTCTCGTCGAACCAGATCCCGTGGTGCTTGACCCCGATGTGCATCTTCCAGCCGTCGACGCGCACGCGATGGGCGGGCCGCTCGTTCTCCATCGAGCGCGGATCGTCCGTCCCCATGACGAACTCCCCGGGAGGGATCCATCTCATCCCGGGCGGCGGCGCGGGAGCGCGCGCGCACGAAGCGGCCGCGACGGCGACGAGCACGAGTGTCCGAGTGGGCATGGAAGCCGCCAGTCTACGCCCGAGCGCGCGGCGCGCATCCTATCGCCCTCGCGTCCGAGGTTCCGGCATGCTAAATAGGGGCGCATGCCCGGTGACGGAGATCGCGACCTGTCCCTCGAGATCGGGCACGTTCTCTTCATCGACATCGTCGGGTACTCGAAGCTGCTCATCGACGAGCAGACCGCGGTGCTCGCGCTGCTGAACGGGATGGTTCGCGGCTCCGAGCAAGTCCGCGCTGCCGAAGCGAATGCGAAGCTGATCCGGCTCGCGACCGGCGACGGCATGGCGCTGGTGTTCCGCAGCACCCCGGAGGCTCCTGTTCGATGCGCCGTCGAGCTGAGCCGCGCGATCAAGCAGCGCCCCGAGCTGCGGGTCCGGATGGGGATCCACAGCGGGCCGATCAGCGAGGTCATCGACGTCAACGATCGGGCGAACGTCGCGGGTGCTGGGATCAACCTGGCACAGCGCGTCATGGACTGCGGCGACGCGGGCCACGTCTTGCTATCGAAGCGCGTCGCCGACGACCTCGCGCACTACCGGCAGTGGCAGCCGCTGCTGCACGAGCTGGGTGAATGCGAGGTCAAGCACGGCGTTCGCATCGCGGTCGTCAATCTCTACGCCGACGACATCGGGAACCCCGCGCTGCCGGATAAGTTCAAGGGGCTTCCGGGCGTCCCGCTGTCGATCGCGGTCCTGCCGTTTTCCGACATGAGCGCGGCGAAGGACCAGGAGTATCTCTGTGAGGGGATGGCCGAAGAGATCATGAGCGCGCTGATGCGGATCGAGGGTTTTCGCGTCGCGTCCCGCACGTCGGCGTTCCGCGCGGGGCGCAGCGGCGACGACCTCGACACGATCGCCCGCTCCCTGTCGGTCGGCCACGTCCTCGAAGGCAGCGTCCGGACGGCGGGCGGGCGCCTGCGCGTCACCGCACAGCTCACCGACGTCGCGAGCGGGTACCAGCTCTGGTCGGAGCGGTTCGATCGCGAGGCCGTCGACGTGTTTGCGATTCAGGACGAGATCGCCGCGGGCGTGGTCGAGGCGGTGAAGGCGCGGCTCTCCCCCGCCGCCCGGGCGGTTCAGGCGCGACCGCAAGCCGTGAACCTGGATGCCTATCGTGCCTATCTGAAGGGCCGGCACCTCCGGGGGGTCGAGGACTTCGGCGGCGCGCTCCGAGCCTTCGAGGACGCCGTGCGCCTCGATCCCGCTCACGCTCCCTCCTGGACCGGACTCGCGGAAATCACCATTCTCTCGGCCCACATGGGCATGATCCAGCCGCGCGCGGCCTGCACGGCCGCGAGGAAGATGCTGGCCACCGCGCAGCAGCTACAGGGAGAATCGGCGGAGGGTTTGCACGTCGAGGCGTTCGCGGCGTTTCTCGAGCGCAGGTGGGACGCGATGGAGACGGCCTGGCGCCGCGCCATCGAGCTCGAGCACGACCACGTCCTCGCCCTCGCCTCGTTCGCGGTCACGCTGTGCGGCCGCCGGCGGCTCGCCGAGGCGCTGCCCTTGTTCCAGCGCGCCAAGGAAGCCGACCCGCTCGCGTCGTTTCCTTACATGCTCGCCGGCTGGGGGCTCTTGGTCTGCGGAATGCCGGAGGAAGCGCTTCGCGAGATCGACGATGCGCTCACCTTCCAGAAGGACGACGCCTCGGCCATCGCCGCGTCCTGCATGGCGAAAGTGGCTCTGGGGAGGTTCGAGGAAGGCATCGCGGCGGGCGAGCGCGGTGTCGCGGTGGCCTACCGTGCGCCGTACTTTCTCGGTACGCTCGGGTGGGCGCTCGCGGCGGCGGGCCGGCATGACGAGGCCCGCGCCACTCTCGCCGAGCTGCGAGCGCGACCTGCGGGCTCTCCCACGGCCGTTTCCGAGGCCTGGATCTTGGGGGCGCTCGGCGAGATCGACGACGCGTTCGACGTTCTCGCGCGGGCGGAAGACGAACATCAAGGCCTCCTCTACTACACCGGCATGCCCGGGTTCGATCCGCTCCGCTCCGACGCGCGATTCACGGCACTTTTGCGGAGGCTGGAGTTGCCGGACGCGTGACCCTACAATCCCCGCCTCCCATCATTAGATAAGGACCCTCCATTGTCCCTTTCCCCCGGAAACCGGCTCGGCCCCTACGAGATCGTCGCCCCGCTCGGCGCGGGCGGCATGGGCGAGGTGTATCGCGCGAAGGACACGCGGCTCGGGCGCGAGGTCGCGGTTAAGGTGCTACCGCGGCACCTGTCGTCGAACCCGGACGTCCGCGCGCGGTTCGAGCGCGAGGCCAAGACCGTCTCGGCCTTGAACCACCCGAATATCTGCACGCTCCACGACGTCGGCCGCGAGGGCGATACCGACTACCTCGTGATGGAGCTGATCGAGGGAGAGACGCTGGCCGCTCGGCTGACGAAGGGCGCACTCCCGCTCGCCGACGTCCTGAAGTTCGGCGGGCAGATCGCCGACGCCCTCGATCGCGCGCATCGCGCGGGAGTCATGCACCGCGATCTCAAGCCCGGCAACGTGATGATCACGAAATCCGGCGCGAAGCTGATGGACTTCGGCCTCGCCCGCGCGGTCGGCCTGGGCACGACGAGCGAGTTGACCAGCTCGCCGACCGTCGTCGGCCCGTTGACGGCCGAGGGCACCATCATCGGGACGTTCCAGTACATGGCCCCGGAGCAGCTCGAAGGGAAAGAAGCCGATGCCCGCGCCGACCTGTGGGCGCTCGGCTGCGTCCTCTACGAGATGGCGACGGGCAAGCGCGCTTTCGACGGGACGAGCCAGGCGTCTTTGATCGCGGCCGTCATGCACGTGTCCCCCGCGCCGGTGTCGCAGGTGACGTCGATGAGCCCGCCGGCGCTCGACAGCCTGGTGAGCGCGTGCCTCACGAAAGACCCCGCCGACCGCGTCCAGAGCGCGCACGACGTCAAGCTGCAGCTCGACTGGATGCGCGATGCGGGATCGAAGCCTGCGGTGGGGCCGGGAGCATCCGCGCCCGTGGCCGCTCGCCGCGGCGCGCGCCCGCTGATCCCTTGGGCCGTCGCCGCCGTAGCGCTCGCCGTCGCCGCGTACTCGCTCTTCGCCGGATTTTCGAAGCCGAAAGAGCTGGAGCCGATCCGCGCTTCGATCAACGCTCCCGCAGGCACGACGCTCGAACAGTACTGGTCGTACGTCGGCCTCTCGCCGGATGGGCGCAACGTCGCATTCAGCGCCGGCGGCCCGGAGGGGAATTCGATCTGGGTCCGGGCGCTCGGCTCCGATTCGGCTCACGCCTTCCCCGACACACACAGTCACGGACCCATGTTCTGGTCCGCCGACGGCCGTACCCTCGCGTACTTCGACGACGGCGATGGGAAGCTCAAGAAGGTCGCGATCGACGGCGGGTCACCGGTGACCCTCTGCGACGCGGTCAGGGGACGCGGCGGGACGTGGAATCGAGATGGCGTCATCGTGTTCGCGCCGGCTCAGGAAGGACCGCTCTTGCGGGTGTCGTCGGATGGAGGCGCGACGGCACCGGTCACGACGCTCGATCCGGGACGGCACGAGACGGCGCACCGATTCCCCTTCTTCCTGCCCGACGGCGACCATTTCCTGTACGCGACGATTCCGCCGGGGCCGGACGGCTGGGACACTTACGTCGGCTCCTTGAAATCGAAGTCCGTGAAGAAGGTCCTGACCGCGCGATCGGCGGCGGTCTACGCCGAGCCGGGATACCTCGTGTTTGCGCGCGAAGGCCGGGTCTTGGCCCAGCGCTTCGACACCGGTCGCCTCGAGCTGGCGGGCAACGCCGTCGCCATCGGCAACGCTCCCGTGTATTCCGACATGGACGCCGAGCCCGTCGCCTCCGCATCGACGAACAATCGCCTGATCGTTCTCCAGAACGCAGCGGCCCCGACGAAGCTTCAGTGGCTCGAGCGCTCGGGCGCGGCAGGCCCTGCGCTGACCGTTCCCGCCGGGCCCTGGAAGGTGCAGCAGCTTTCTCCGGACGGCCGCCGCGCCGGGGTCACGAATGGAACCGACATCTGGATCGTCGATCTGGCGCGCTCGATGCCGACCCGTTTCGCGCCCACGATGTCCACGGAATCGAGCCTGGCCTGGTCTCCCGACGGCCGCCGCGTGGCATTCACGTCGAACCAGACCGGCCGCACGGAGGTCTACGTCGCAAGCTCCGACGGTGCAGGCAGCCCCGAGCTTGTTCCGACGACCGACGCGCAGTTCAAATACGTCGAGGATTGGTCGCCGGACGGGAAGTTCCTCGTCCTTCGAATCGTCGACCCCGTCACGCAGGGCGACATCTGGCTGATGCCGATGGACGGCGGCGCGCGCAAGCCCGAGGTCTATCTGAATTCGCCATTCTCGGAGCTCGAGCCGCACGTGTCTCCGGACGGGCGCTGGCTCGCCTACACGTCGACCGAAACCGGCGCGCACGAGATCTACGTCCAGTCGTTTCCGAAGCCGGGGCACAAGGTGCGCGTCTCGAGCGACGGTGGAAAATTCGCGTCGTGGTCGAAGGGCGGGAAAGACCTGTTCTTCGTGCATGACGACACCTTGATGGCCGTGCCGGTCGAGGCGGGCGACGAGTTCCGGCCGGGCACCCCGAAGCCGCTCTTCAAGATTCCAAACGGCGCGACGGGCGGAGATCAAACGGCGGACGGCGAGCGCTTCCTGTTCAGCGTGGCCGCCGAACCGCCGCACCGTGAGATCGAGCTGTTCCTTGACTGGACGGCGGGGCTGGAGAAGCGGTGAGCGTCGAGCTCACTCCTTGGGCTCGAAAGCTCTCGCGAAGACCGCACCGAAGATGAACCCGCCGACGTGGGCCGCGTACGCCACTCCTCCCGCCGATTGCTGCGCCACGGCGCCGAGGCTGACGAACTGGATCAAGAACCACATGCCGATGAGGAGCGCGGCGGGGAGATACGTCACGCGGACGAAGACGAACAGCACGAGCAGCGAGCGAATGCTGTCCCGCGGATAGGTGACCAGGAACGCTCCCATCACCGTTGCGATCGCGCCGCTCGCGCCCAAGTTCGGGACGGTGGACGCGGGGCCGGCGGCCAGCTGTGCCGCCGTGGCCGCAAGTCCGCCGAGTAGGTAGAAGACGACGTACCGTCCCCTCCCCATGAGGTCCTCGATCTCGGGTCCGAACGCCCAGAGGAAGACCATGTTGCCGATGATGTGGGACCAGCTCGCGTGCATGAACATCGCCGTGAGGATCGTGATCCAGTGACGCCCGGCGACGATGTCGGCGGGAATCACGGACCATCGAGCGACGAATCCTTCGCCCCCGAGCAGCTCGAGCACGAAAACGGCGATGTTGACCGCGATGATTCCGCGCGTCGCGACCGGCATCCTTGTGGGACGTCGCGTCACGTCCCCGAGCGGGATCACACCCATCCGGCATCCCCAGCTTGGGCGTGACTCTACTCCGACTTCGTCAAGAACTGCCGCGACGCCGAGTCCCACCAACCCTACTGCCAAGCGGGGGTTGAGTGCCGACTGCCGAATCGGAATCTACGGTGCAGCCGTGTAAGCCCCTCGGAGCTCGAGTGGGTCGATGACATGTCGAAGTTTGCGCCCGACGAGAACTTCTGCTGTCGCTTCCTCGGATCGTCGACCGGGCATCGTATGTGCTGTTAGTTCCCAGTGCCGCGCGCTCATGGCGAGTCGCGTGACACTGGAGAACCTCATGCGACGATTCCCGATCCGAGGGTCTGTTACTCGGCCGGCCTTGATGGCGCTCACATGCGCCGCCGTGCTCACATTGGCCGGTGATTCCCAGGCGGCTCCTCCGGGGATTCCAGCCGGATCCCAGCTCGTATTCAATTTCAACGTCATCGGATACCCGGCGGACCGGAGCTATGACGGAAACTGTGGCAACGGTCAAAGGATCCTGGTAAATCGCGACGCGAAGAGCGCCCACGTGCTCGTCCAGAATTCCTCGGACGATTGGCTCATCGTGGACTGCGACGCGACCGCCGATCACCAGGCGATCCTTGCGACCTACGCGGTGGGTACTTTCGACATCTACGCGAGGATCCTCGGAAAACCCGGCGGAAACATCAAGATTTGCGCCGACACGCTCACGGATTTCCAGAGTGGAGAGACGCTCTGTTTGCTGGGCACGCTGGATCTTACGCGTGGAAAGGGCCAGTCGAGGTTTCAGCTTCAGCCAGCCTCGATGTTCGACGCGAGCCTTCAAGACCTGATGTGGACCATCGACACGAATGCGGATTTCAGGATCGTGCAGTTTCGCGTGTACGGGCGCCCGTAGCGTCCGGCGGGGCGCCACCGAAGTCGCGTGTCAAAACGATTCGCCGTGTAGCGCGAAGTACAGACGACGTCAATTCTCCCCGGCCATGGGAGTGCCCCGTTCGCGCTCCGTCGTGATGTTCACGCGCAGAACGCACCACACCGAGCTCGGCTCGGCTCTTGCTTAGGCCGCAGCTCGTCGGCGCGTATCGAGATTTCCTGGCTGTGTCCCGATGGTGGGCTGCCGTCAGTGGCGTGCCGCAGAACCAAGACGCCTCACGGAGGAAGCGCAATGAGGAAGCTCGCATCCATTTGTATGCTCAGCACGCTCGTGTTCATGCTTGCCGCAGCCGGTGCGTTCGCGGACAGCAGCGGCAACTTCACAGCGACCGGCACGTCGGCCTCGTGCGTGGCCGTTCCGGCCACGTTCAGCGCCTCGACGTGCACGAACAGCGGACAGTGTCCCGCGGGCGCTCCGACCTGCACGGCGGGCGTTTGCACGTCGGCCACCGCGTGCACGACGAGCTCGGACTGTCCGAGCGATACCGTCTGCGGGCTCTCGGGGGTTTGCGTGGGCGCCGGCGCGTTTACCGGAGCCACTCTCACGGGCGGGACCTCGCTGACCTCGCTCACGACGGACATCAGGACACCGAACGGTTACGGAACGACGCTGCTCATCAGACCCTCGCTCGATACCGGGCTGTTCACCAAGACGAGCCTGACGACCACCGTCGCCGATGCGACGGCCGACGTTGGAATCCAGGTTTGCGTCTTCGTCGACCCCGTCGTCAGCGGCAGCCCCGGCCATCAGACGTTCACCGGCGGCCTTCCGGTCTTTCCCAGCCAGTGCGTCGTCTACGATCAGAGAATCCAGCAGGTCAGCAATACGCTGTTCGGAAATCTGGCCACGTGCATCGCTCCCGCGCCGGCCGGCGCGTGCACGACGGATTCCGATTGCCCGGTAGGTAACACGTGCACCAACCCGACCGACGGTGTCGGCGCCGGCTTGTGCCAGGCCCCCGCCCCCGGGTGCAATTTCCAGGTTCTCCTCACGACGCTGTCGACGCACGGCTTCGACTTTGTCGTACCGATGCCGGGCAACGGCACTCACAACGTTGCGGTGATGTGGTCGGAGATCGGGACGACCAAGAGCACGGCCGGCGGGACCACGGCATCTTGCGTCGGCCCGGCCGAGATCACCGTGCAGCAGGTCAAGAATTTTCACAACGACTCGAGGATCTCGTTCACGAACAACTGATCCTCCCATGAGTTGACGCCGGACCCGGAGCGCTCGGGTCGCCTGACGGTTCACAAGCCCAATTGGCTGCCGTGTGCCTGACCGCGGATTCCGCGCATATACTCCGCATCCCGTGAACGAGCGATCCATCGACGACTTTGCAGGCCGCGTGGCGCTGATCACGGGGGCGTCGCGCGGCCTGGGACTCGCGGCAGCGCTCCGCCTTCACGAGCGAGGCGCGAGCGTCGCGGTGAACGCGCGTGACCGAGCACGAGCCGAAGCCGCGGCCCGCGCGGTCGGAGAGCGCGCCTTCGCCGTGGACGGGGACGTTGCCGACGACGCCCAGGCGGCGTCGATCGTGAAGCGAGTGCTCGATCGATTCGGCCGCATCGACATCCTCGTCAACAACGCGGCTCTTCCGCTCACGACGCGGCTCGAGCAGATCAGCGCCGCCGAATGGCGCCGTGCGCTCGACGTGAACTTGACGGCGCCGTTCGTGCTGACGCAGGCCGTCTTGCCGGCGATGAAGGCGCAGGGGTATGGGCGCGTCGTGAACATCTCGTCCACCGGCGGGCGCATGGTCAGCACGCTCGGCGGCGCGCACTACACCGCGTCGAAGACCGGGCTTCTGGGATTGACGCGGGCGGCGGCGAAGGAGCTCGGCAAGTACGGCATCACCGTCAATGCCGTCTGCCCGGGGATGATCGACACGGAGTTGACGCGCGAGAGCGCAACGCCTTCCGTCCTCGAGGATCTCGCGAAGGGGTTTCCCGTCCCCCGCCTCGGGACCGCACGTGAAGTCGCCGACCTGATCTGCTTCGCCGCGTCGGAGAGCGCCGGCTATATCACCGGGGCGTCGCTCGACATCAACGGCGGCGACCTCATGATGTGAGGGGCCGCACGCCGTGAAGGAGAGCACCCGCGTTCTCATCGGCCTCGGTGCGGGGCTCGGTGCCGGCCTGGCCGTGGCCGCGTCGGGAAACGACACGCTGCTCAAGGCCGTCGATGCGATCGCGCCGGCCGGCACGCTGTGGGTCAACGCGATCCGGATGACCGTGATCCCGCTCATGGTGTCGCTCGTGATCACCGGCGTGGCGTCCGCGTCGGGCGTCGGCTCGATCGGCAGGATCGGCGGCCGGACCCTCGTGGTCTTCATCGCGATGCTGACCGCGGCGAGCGCGCTGGCGATCCCGCTCGGCGTCGCGCTGTTCTCATGGCTGCCGCACCTCGTCAGCGTGCGGCCCGGGCTGCCGCCCGGAGCCGCGGAAGCGGCGGCGGCGCTTACGGCAACGCCCACTCCCGTCGGATTCTGGAACTGGCTGCTGTCGCTGCTTCCGGTCAATCCCGTCGCCGCGGCGGCGAACGGCGCCATGCTGCCGCTCGTCGCGTTCACGCTGCTGTTCGCGCTGGCCATCGGCCGCATTCCCGCCGAAGGGCGCGACCTCATGCTGCGGTTCTTTCGCGCGCTCGGCGACGCCATGCTGGTGCTCGTCGGCTGGGTGATTTGGCTCGCGCCCGCCGGCGTGTTCGTGCTGATGCTCAGCCTCGGCGCCCACGGCGGCGCGGGGTTCGCGGGCGGCGTCGGCTTTTATATCGTTGCCTATTCGCTCGGCTGTATCGTGTTCGTCCTGCTGCTGTATCCGGCGGTCTCGATCCTGACCGGCCTGCCGGTGCGCGAATTCGCCCGCGCGGCGCTGCCGTCGCAGACGATCGCGTTCTCGTCGAGCTCGTCGATTGCGACCCTGCCGGCGCTCGTCCGCGGAGCCGAGGACGATTTGCGCTTACCCTCCGACGTGACGGGGTTCGTGCTGCCGGTATCCGTCTCGATGTTCAAGTTCGCGGCCCCGGTTTCCTGGACGTGGGGCGCACTCTTCATCGGCTGGTTCTATCAGGTCCCGCTCGGCATCTCGGCATACCTGACGATCGCGTTCACGGCGATCTTCCTGGCGTTCGCCGGCCCCGGCGTGCCGCGCGGCGCGTTCCTGATGTTGACGCCGATGTTCATATCGATCGGGCTGCCCGTCGAGGGCATCGGCGTCCTCATCGCGGTGGACGCGATCCCCGACCTGTTCGCGACCGTGCTCAACGTCACGGGCGATCTTGCGGCGGCGGTGTTCGTTGCACGGTGGCGCGAAAAGACCTAGATCACTCCCACGTGCGAGATCCCCTCGTGTCGAACAGAAGGCTCGGCCTGGCGGTGATCGTGCTGGCCCTGGTCTACTACTGGGGCATTCCGGTGGCTCGCATGGCGTCGGCGCTGTCCCAATCTACACGCAAGCTCGAATCCGCCGCGTCGTCGTTCCCCGACCCGGCCGTCGAAAGGATCGTCGTGCTTCCGCATTTTCGGCGCGACGCCCGCGGCTCGCACCCCGACCCCGATGTGATGAGACTCCTCCTCGTCGGTCACGACTTTCTCGCGCTCGACGAGCCGCTCCGCAAGAAGTTCGTCACCGTCGTCGTCGCCGGACGGCGTGTTGCGCTCGACACCCTGCAGGGCCTGATCGCGGAGGACAGCCTGATCGAGCTCGACGCGCCTCGATCGTACTTGCCGCAATCCGCAGGCCGGGCGATCGAGATCGCCGTCGAGCGCGAGGGCAAGCACAGCAACGCGGCGAGCCTGTCATTCGAGGAGGTCGAGCGGCAGCTTGCGCGATTGCGGGGCGGCCCGGCGATCGTCGACGTCGTTCCAATCGAATATCCGTCCGACGAGCGCGCGCAACAAATGAAGATTCGATTCGTCATCGGCGGGCTGCCTCGGGGTGCCGGCGAAGCGCTTCCGCCCGTTCCGCCTTGCACGCTGACGCTCGACGGCCTCAGCCAGGACTGCGCGGCGCACATATCCGGCAACACGCTCAACAGCATCGATTGGCGGGTGAATCTGGATGAGCAGACGCACGTCGCGATGCTGGAGCTCGACTCCGTCGCAGCACCGCCGTTCCAGTTTTCGCTCGCCGAGTTCGAGCGCTCGGGCAAACAGCGGCAGGCGCTTCGCTACGCGTATTACAACAACCGGACGACCCGTGCCGATGCTGCGGGTAATGACGCATCGCTCCTGTGGACGAACAAGAATGGGTCGCTGTCGGGGCTCGCGATCAACTTGGGGCTGACGGGACTCTGCGCGCTCCTGTTCAAGCCGTGGCGGTCGGCGAGCTGGGCGAAGTGGCTGCTGACGTTCATCGCTCCCGTCGTGCTCCATGCGTTGGTGGGCATTGGAATCGTCATGCTCAGCTCCTCGAACGACGGTTGGCTCTTCTCGAGACGCCTATTCGTCTACGTCGGCCTCGCGGAAGCCGTCGTGCCGGCCGTGGAGAGCGTTGTCGTGGCTATCGTGATTCGATACGGGTTTCAGCTCGTGGGCGGTACGGTCGCACGGCCGGGCTAGCGGATCTGGGCTCTCCGAAGGCGGAGGTGATCAGACTACTCGCCCTGAGCCTCGTCGAGCGCGCGTTGAAGAAGGCCGGACACGCCGAGCAACGCGGCTGCGGACTGCAGATAGCTCCGATCCAGGCGGTCACCCTGCACCAGGGATGATGCCGAGAACGTCCCGCCATTGCCGATCGGAAACTTCGTTCCCGAGCCGGTACCACCGAAGCTTCTGCAGGAGAATGTCTTCGGACATGTAGACGTACAGCCAAGCGTCGGGATCGGTCGACACTCGCACGCGTTGGCGGCGATCCATCTGCCCCTTGTCGAGAGGCGATTCGCCGATCATGAACAGATCGACCTTCGTCGATGTCGCGTCGTGAATGATGTTCGCGCTGGATCCGTCGCGGACCGCCCGACGAAAAGCCTCGGCATCGACGTAGAAACGATCGCCCAGCGAGCCGCCGACGAGGTAACGAACGCCGCATGCCTCCAGCACCTCGGCAACAATCAGTGCCGCCGGGATCGTGTTGGAGATCACACTCAGCGACCGCGGAGTCGTGCCGCTTCGGGATAGGCCCGGCACGCCAGCTCGCGCCCCAGCGTCAATATTGCAAGTCGCAACCTGCATTCTTCATCCGAGGCTTCCGGATAACGCAGTCGGATCCCGGCGAGCGACAGCTGGAGCACGGCTCGGGTGCTCTCGCCGACGAGATTCAGCTTCTCGAGGGGGGACATGCGCCGCCACAATGCGACCTGCCTGCGTTCGGCGGCGAGCGACGTATCAGCGGCGAGCACAGCGGTCGTGCGCATTGGCGTTGTGTATACCGTTCGACGACTCGGGCGCCTTCGCAATCAAGCCGTTCCCGGCCACTACGGGCAAGCCGCCGGCGCCGGGTATATCACCGGGGCGGCGCTCGACATCAACGGCGGCGACCTCATGATGTGAGGGGCCGCACGCCGTGAAGGAGAGCACCCGCGTTCTCATCGGCTCAACGTCACCGGCGACCTTGCGGCGGCGGTGTTCGTTGCACGGTGGCGTCGACCAGAGGCACAACGCGGCTCTGTATCGCCGGGATGATCTCGTCCGTCGCGCTCGAGCCCGATCCCGCTACGGGCACCCCGCCGTGTTCTGCGAGGCCCGGCACGCCGAGCCCGACACCGGAATCGGCGTCCCCGACGACGCGTGCCCGTAGATGCCCTCGGCAGAGGCGTTGAGCGGGACCACGAGGTAGTACTTGTTCCCGGGCGGAGGCGTGTAGCTCGCGGTCAGGCCACCCGAGGTCGTGCACGTCGCGGGCACGTGGCTGTACCACGAGCCGATCGTGCCTTCATAGACCGCGTAGTCGATGGCCCCGCCGCCGCACGAGGCGCCCCACTGAAGGTTCAAGCTCACATGGTCGGGCGTGGCGATCGTCAGGACCGGTTGTAGACCGCCGGGGACTTCGGCCACGGAACCGAGGACGGCCGCGGGCACGAACTCGTAGGCGCCCATGTCGAACGCGGCGCCGCCGATGCCGTCGCCGTCGAGCGGCCGCGCGTTGCCGTCGAAGTCGTGCGTGGGCTCCGCGGCTCCGGCGGTGCCGGAGTCGATGGCGAGGCTCCCCGCGCTCAAGTGGAGATTGTTTGCGCCCACGTACGACGGATTCACCGAAATCGCTCCGGCACCCGGGGCGACGCTGAAGTAGTTCGCTCCGTTGTTCCACACGTCCGAGTACGTCACGGATACGACGGCCGGGCCCGGACTCGTCTGCCGGTAGACGCCCACGACGTTGCTGGTGACGATGTCGTTTTCCACGGTCAGGTTGGCCTGGAACGAGGCGGAGTTGGAGCCTGCGTACAGTCCATAGTTCGCGCCGCCGTTGATCGTGGAGCTGACGACCGTCACGTTCATCGTGCCTGTCGACGCCAACGCAAGAACGCCGTAGCTCGCGCTGGATCGGGCGATGGCGTTCTTGAGCGTCACCGTCCCCTTTCCGACGAAGTTGAAGGACGTGTTGCAGCCCGAAACCTGAATCGAGTCGAGCGACGGCGTGCCGTCCGAATTCTGGATCCCGTACTGGCAGGTATCGATCGTCGTGTTCGTTACCGACAGCACGGTTCCCGTGGCGGCCGACTGGATGCCGAAGGCGGCGTGCTGGATCGCGGCGTGATCGATGCTGGCGCTCGCGGCCGCGGAGTTCACCTCGATGCCGTACCAGATCGAGGCGGTCGTTCCGGATTGCGCCTGAAACGTCACGGGCGAGGCCGCGGTGCCGGAAACTGTGAGCGTGCCCTTGACGATCAGCTCAACCCGGCTGGTATCGGCGCCGCTGGCCTGGCCGTCCGTCGATGCGAACTGCACGACCGTGCCGGCGCTGATGTTCAGGAACGCCCCCGTGGGGACCGTCACGTCCCCCTGGACGATGTACGGGCTTCCTGCCGAAGTCCACGTTTGGTTGATGACGTTGCCACCCGCGATGGTGGTCGCGCGCGAGGCGGTGACGGACAGCCACGCTACCGCGCAAAGCAGGGCCGCGAACCGGGCACGCCGAGAAGCTTGCATACCACCCCCATCGGTTTGTAGATCTTGGGAGCGTACGGCGATCCGCACCCGGCGGCAACGCCGAGATTTGCGAGGCTGTAACAAACCTGCCTCCTTCCGTTATTGACCGGTGTACGACAATGTCCGTAGATCGGGGGGAGGCTCCATGCGAACCGCACGCTTGCTTGCCGTCGTCTTGATGGTCATCCTCGGCGGAGGTCGCGCCGCCGCGGCGCCCCCCGTGGACAACTCCACGCACGAGCCAAACCTCCTGGACGTGAAGTTCAAGGAAGGGACGACCGTCCGCCTGCGGGACGGCCAGCCCACAGACGTGGGACACAACGCCGCCGTCGGCTCCGACCTTCAAGGAATACTCCACGCTTTCGGCGGGGCCACCTGGGACCGCACGCACTCGGTCAGCGAAGACGCGCTCGACCGCATGCGGCGCGACGGCCAGGCCAACCGCGCCAAGCCGCTCCCCGACCTCAACAACTACATGCGGCTGCGCCTTCCACCCGGGCTCACCGCCGATCGCGCCAAGGAAATCCTTCAGCGCTACGACAGCGTCGAGGCCGCCTACTTCGTGCCGAAGCCGGTCCCACCGCCCACGGCGCCCGACTATTCGGGCCCGCCGGCATCCCCTTATCAGGACTACCTCGACGCGGCGCCGAACGGGATCGACGCGCGCAACGCCTGGACGCGCGGCTGGAGCGGCTCGGGCGTGAAGGTGTGCGACGTCGAGTACGGGCTGAACCGCAACCACCTGGACCTCCCCACGATCACCTTCCTGGGCCGTCCACCGCTCAACCCCTACGACGACGACCACGGCACGGGCGTGCACGGGATCTACGGCGCCCTCAACAACGGCACCGGCACCAAGGGAATCGCCTACGGCGTCCAGGACTTTCTCGCCGGCGCCTTCACCGACCTCGGGTACAGCGTGTCCCGCCCCCTGATGGAGTGCGGAGCCGCGCTTTCGGCCGGGGACGTCGTGCTCATCGAGCAGCAGATGGACGGGCCGTACGGCGACCCGTACTACGTCCCCATGGAATGGTCGAAGCCGGTGTACGACGCGATCTTGACGCTGGTCGCCAACGGCATCGTCGTCGTCGAGACCAGCGGGAACGGCGGCCAGAACCTCGACGACCCCATCTATTCGACGAACAACGACGACCACTGGCCCTTCCTCACCGAAAACGACTCGGGCGCCATCATCGTCACGGGCGCAATGTCGCCGCATCAGGTTGCGCCGCGCAGCTACTGGTCGTGGAGCAACTACGGCGCGACGGTCGATCTCCAGGGTTGGGGGGATTCGATCGTGACCACCGGCAACGGCGGCCTGTACTCGGCGGAGGGACGGAACCTCTATTACCGCTCCGATTTCGGCGGCAGCTCGGGCGCCGGTCCGATCGTCACCGGGGCCGTCGCTCTGCTGGAGCAGGCCCACAAGTCTCTGTACAACTCGCCCGCCCCTCCCGCTCTGATCAAGCAGCTCCTGGTTTCGACGGGAACCGTTTGGTCGGGAGTGCGCAAGCTGGGCCCCCTTCCCAATCTGAAGGCCGCGCTCGACGCGCTCCAACACGTGTACTACGTCGACAACTTGGCCGTGGGGGCGGGTAACGGGACGTCGTGGGCGAATGCATTCAAGGAGCTTCAAGGCGCGCTCGCGGTCGCGACGTCGGGATCGCGAATCCTCGTCGCGCACGGCGCGTACCGGCCCGACTGGGACCCCGTCGCCAACGCCTACACGAACAACCGCGCCGCCACGTTCACGCTGAAGAACGGCGTGACGATTCTCGGAGGGTATCCGAATGGCGGCGGCGTCCGGGATTCCGATGTGAACACCACGCTCCTCACCGGATCCATCGGAACCGTTTCGTCGACGGACAACAGCTATCACGTCGTGACCGCCGGGTCGGGGATCGACGACAGCGCCGTGCTCGACGGCTTCACCATCGTCGCCGGCTACGCCAACGGCGGAAGCCCCAACGACCGCGGCGCCGGGATCTACCTTTCAAACGCCTTCCCCGCCTTACGAAACCTCAGCATGATGCAGAACTTCGCCGCGATGGGCGGCGGGATCTACAACGACACCGGGTCTCCGAACCTCCAGCGCGTGACGTTCGACAGCAACTCCGCGAGCACCGGCGGAGCGGGGATGTGGAACCAGGCCGGCGACCCGCGCCTCACCGGCTGCACGTTCTCGAACAACACGGCCTCCGGTGAAGGCGGCGGGCTCTTCAGCCAGAGCGGCTGGCCGCACATCGAAGAAACGAAGTTCATCTCGAATGTGGGAACTCGCGGGGGCGGCTTCTCCAATTGGCCCGGAGGCTCGAGCTACCTCGACAGCTGCGAGTTCCGCGGGAACCAGGCGACGTCGGACGTCGGCGGAGCGGTCCTCGACTACACGGGGAAGCTTCGGCTGAACAACGTCACGATGACCGCCAACACCGCGCCCAGCGCGGGCGGCGGCATCTACATCTTTGACGTCAACACCGTCACGATTCGCAATTCGATCTTGTGGGCGAACACGAACGGCAGCATCAGCGGTGCCGCGGCGACCGTGTCGAACAGCATCGTCCAGGGCGGGTACTCCGGCACCGCGATCGTCAATGCCGATCCTCTCTTCCGTACCGCGGGGACCGACCTGCGCCTCAAGGTGGGCTCGCCCGCGCTGAATACCGGGGACGCCGCGACGTGCGCCGCCACCGACGTGCGCGGCGTGTTCCGGGAAGGCGCGTGCGACATGGGCGCGTACCAGTACCGCGGCAACCCCGGCACGTTCTGGACGAACGGAGAGGTCGATCTCCTTCACGCCGGCGAGTCGCACGATTCGACGCCGAGCGGTGGCGCGGTCCGCCAGAGCGCCGACGACTTCGTCGTGCCCGCGGGAATGCTGTGCGACGTCAGCAGCTTCCGCGGCGTGCTGCAGGACGGAACGAAGGTGCCGGACGCCGTCGCGAAGCTGTACACCGATGCGTCGGGACAGCCCGGGACGGAGCTTCAGACCTGGTCGGTGCACGCGTACTGCCAGCACAATCCCGCATTGGCCTGCGCCCAGAGCGCCGACTGTGTCGTGGGCGGCGCCTGCACGTCCTACGCGCAGTGTCCGGCCGGAGACGGGTGCGAGCTCGGCCAGTGCGTGTCGTCTTGCATCTTGCCAGGGCAGTCGCTCGGCTACCGCTCCACCGGACGGTTGTGGGAGCCGCGCTTCGACGTGACCAGGCGCCTGGGATCGGGGACCTACTGGCTGTCGATCTACGGCACGACCGAGTCGGGGAGCAGCGCCGACTCGTACGCGATCTCCGCGGGCGACGGCGCCATCCGGTCGAACTCGTACCGCTTCCGCCAGGTCGGCTTCGCATGGGTCGACGGCGGCCCCTACAACGGCACGACGCCGAGCGACATCGCGCTCGAGGTGGACGCCAACTGTCTGGTGGATGCCGACGGCGACCTGTACGACGCCAGCGTCGACTGCAACGACAGCAACCCCACCGTCTACCCCGGGGCCCCGGAGCTGTGCGACGGCATCGACAACAACTGCGACGGCGTCGCCGACCCCGGCGCACCGCCGAGCGGCGTCCCCACCCTTCTCGTCGCGTCGCGCACGCAGCTTTCCTGGAACGCGATCGCCGGCTCCACCGGCTACGACATCGTGCAAGGCTCGCTGTCCGCGCTGCGCAGCGGAGGCGGCAGCTTCAGCGACGCGGCGTGCGACGGCAACGACCAGGCCGGTACGACTCTCGCGATCAGTGGAGCCACTCCGCCCGCAGGCGGGTTGTGGTTCCTGGTCCGCCCGTCATCGAGCATCTGCGGAGCGGGCACTTACAACACGAGCTCTCCCAAGCAGGTGGCGAGCCGCGATGCGAAGATCGCGGCGAGTGCGGGGGCGTGTCCGTGAGCCCCGCTTTTCGCCCTGTATTCGCTTAATTTGGCCGGTCCGAGGCCCGTCCGGGACCGAGATCGCGTCTCCTGGGCGATCCTGGAGGGCCGTTTTCCCTTGGAAGTCGCTTTTTGGGGCCGTTTCGAGGCGGTTCGAAGGAGAACCAGCGGAACGGGTAGGCTTTTGTTCGGAGAACGGCCTGTCGAGGAGATTCGAGCCTCAGAACTAGATTCGCAGCAGCAATGTGGCGCCGGTATTCTCGAGCCGCATGAGCAAGGCGTTCACCAAAGAAGACGATGACAAGGAAGATCCGCCGCCGAGGCCGTTGCCTTCCGTTCTGCCGCCGGGTGCGAAGAACTATCTGACGCGGGACGGCGCGCAGCGATTGAGAGCCGAGCTGGACTCGAACCCCGAAGCGCGCCGGATCCTGGACTCCGCGGTCATCGTAGGCCCACCGTCCGAAGTCCTCGACGTCGTTCGGTTCGGAGCGACCGTCACGGTCCGGAGCCTGCCCGACGGCGAGACGGCGCGTTACCGGATCGTCGGCGTGGACGAGACCGACGTCGCGCGCGGTCACATCAGTTGGGTCTCGCCGGTTGCAAAGGCGCTGCTGTCGGCGAGCGTCGGAGATCGGGTGAAGGTGGTACTGCCGAGCGGCGAGCGGGAGCTTGAGGTCGTCGAAGTCAGCTACGAGGCGGGTGCCTAGCCCCTGGCCAGCTTCTCGAGCTGCTTCAGATCCTCGAGGTCTTTCGGGCGGCCCGCGGCTCGCTTCATGAGGATAAGATCCTGGAGCGAAGCGAACGGCGCTTGGACCGTACCCAGGTCGGCGACGACACGACGATCCCAGACGCTCTCGAATTCGATCCCACCGGCCACGAACGGGTGCAAGTCGAGCGGCAGGTCGTATTGCCTGAGCAGGATTTTGTACTTCTTGAAATCATCGACTCCGGCGTCGGCGATGTCATACCCGAATCGTGTGAGAACGGGGCGAAGCCTCTCGACGTTTTCGCCGTCGTTTGCGATGAAGAGATCGACATCTGCGGTGGCGCACATCCAGCCGTGCGCGGCGAAAGCCGTCTCGCCGATGATGACGTACCGGACGTCAGCTTCGTTTAACGAGTGTAGGAAACTCTCGATCGCTTGCATTCCGCCTCGCGAGCTTCAGCAGAAGCACAGACCGGTCGATCAACATTCGGAAACGCTGCGCGGTGGTGAGGGAACGGTAGTAATCGAGATCGAACGAATCCTCGGCGGGGTCGACCGTCCTGGGATCTACCTTGAGGAGGCGCCGCCGCATCGTCTGATTTTATCAGCACTGAATGCGCACGTCACGCGCTTCCTACTCTAGAACGCCGCGCGGTCACGAGCACTCACTCTCCGATGATGTGCGCCGCAACCTTACGTGTGTGCGGGTTGGCACGGTGCTCGTACAGGTAGATCCCCTGCCAGGTGCCGAGCGCAAGCGCACCATCGACGACCGGAATCGACAGCGTCGTCGCTGTCAGCGCCGCGCGGACGTGCGCCGGCATGTCGTCGGGGCCTTCGGCCGTGTGGCGAAAGAGCGGATCGCCCTCGGGGACGAGCCGGCGCAGGAACCTCTCGAAGTCGCGGGGCACCTCCGGATCGGCGTTTTCCTGGATGAGCAGCGAAGCAGAGGTGTGCGTTACGTGAAGGGTCAGCAACCCTATCGAAACTTGCGTCGAGCGGACCCAGGCGACGACGCGGTCGGTGATCTCGATCATTCCCGGGCCGAGCGATTTGACGACGAGTTCGGTGGTGAGTTGTTTCACGAAGGCGAGGATAGCGGAAGAGAGCTCGACGACGTTTATGAAGTTCAGCTTGAGAACCGCCGAACTCAGCGCGTCGATTGCGTTGTCGCCCCGACGCTCAATTTCGCGTACCACGAGACCGCGAGCCTTTAACGCACGGGCGGTAGGTCGCTAGGATGGGGGGAAAGAGAGCCGTTCACTGAAAGTGACCATCCCTACGCGGCCCGGAATACGTTGGCGTGGTGCCACTCCAGCGCCAGCTGTTCGGGAACGCATGACTCACGAACAGGCCTTGTGACGGCCTCTGCGTCGTACTCCTCGAGATCGAACTTGCGCCTTTCGGCGCGCGAGACGGCGGGACTGAGTCTTACCAACAGTGCGTCGGTGATCGTGAAGAGCCCGCTATCGAACGCCCAGTGGTGACGGCGGCAGAGGCTCAATCCATTTCTAGGATCGTCGGGGCCCTTGTCCTTCACTGGGATGATGTGGGCGGCCTGCGCTTCGACGAGCGGCGCCCGGTCATTGTCTCGAAGCACGAACAACGAGTTGCACACGCAGCATTGCCGGCGATACTCGTCGAGCACGATGCTCGTGAAGGCCCGGTCGCGGACTTCCCGCGATGTGGCATACCGCGATCGCGGTTCACCAAAGGCCATCGGAAGGATCAGTTGCTCTCTGATCTCCACTCGGACGAGATCTTCATCGTTGGGTTCCGCAGTCCGAAGTCCAGTCAGGATTGACGCCGACGCGCCGCGCAGCACGAATCGCCTCGCGGAACCATCAAACGACTCGATGACGGCGAGGCCCAGAATCCTGTAACGTGCCCCGCCAGTCGCCTCCTTCGGCCGCGATGTCGCGATGACAAGCACCGGAAGGTGATCCTCCATCACTCGGAACAACGACCGATTGGCCGCGTGATCCAAGCTTCCATCTTTCGGCGCATAGTCCATCCGCCACGTCCCGTCGTCCTCCACCCGCAGCTCATCGGGGTAGCGAGCACTGACGCTTCCCACGGCTGACCGGCTCCAGATACAAAAGGCGTGCTCGCTCCCCTTCGGCTTGTAGATACCCTCCTGCAGCGGATGAATGTGAGGGATACCGGCGGGCGCAAGGTGCTCGGCTGTTTTCTGTAGAAATGCCGCCGTGACCTCGGTTCCGATGTAGCGGGTCAAATAGAGGAGTGCGCGGGCTCGTTGCTCGCCGGTCATGATTTGTGAGCCTAATCGGCTGATCACCGCGGGGTCAAGTGAACTCGACGCAGCTTAGGCCACGAACACTTCCCGGGCGTGCCAGTGCAGAAGCTCTCGGTCCGGAGCTAGCTTGTGGTTCGCCGGCACACGAACCGATGCACCATCGTAGGAATAGTAGGTGCGACCATTGTTCCAGCGGCCTCGGAGCTTCGAACTGACTTGGAATTTGAGATCCGGCGTGACGGTAAC
This sequence comes from uncultured Acidobacteriota bacterium, assembly GCA_964647625.1. Lineage (GTDB taxonomy): Bacteria > Acidobacteriota > Polarisedimenticolia > Polarisedimenticolales > DASRJG01 > DASRJG01. Next base: position 36,191 of record CAZYHZ010000013.1, on the reverse strand, counting down.
GAATCCTCGGTCGAATAAGCGATGTAGATCGCTTCGCAGCAGCAGACCGTTGCGCGTTTCGTGCTCCCCTCCTGATTTGTATGGTCGGATATGGGCCGCTTCGAGAACGGGCAATGAGTGCTCCCCGGTTACGGCGCATGAGCGGCCGTAGGCGTCGAGAACCGCGATCCTGAAACTTCCTTGCCCAAGCCGCGGGGGTACGAGGACCGGCTTCCCAAACCGCGGGCGGTCTGCAACCGCAACGGCGAGAGGTGCGTCAACCACGGGTGTTCGCCCCAGGCATGCTTCCCACACGCGGCGACCTTCGCCTACTTCAAGGTCATAGCGCTTTCCCTGAACCGCTTGTTTCGGCCAGTCCCGCGGCTGCTCGATCCAATCCGCCGGCTTAAAGAACACCGGTTGTTGCACCAGCAGACATCCGATGTCGGGATTCTCGTCCGGCCGCAATGGACGCGTGCGGTAACGCGAGATGCGATCGCGCATGATCTCAAAGCTGGTTGCGCCGTTCTTGATGCCAAACGTCTCCCAAGCAACGTCTGTCGGCAGCACCGAGAACTTGAGAAGGAATCCATAGCCCCCGATTGAGTAATGCGGTTTCTTGAGCTTGAAGAAAAAAGGCGTTCCGACTTCGAGTTGCGCGGGCGGACGTGTCGCCGACGGCTGCCAGAAGTTGACTTCGTCGATGTTTGGCTGCTCTGCAAGCAAGCGGTACCAGTCGTAATCCGTGTTGCCGAACCACCCGATCACAATGCGCCCCCTGCGTCGATCGTTCCGCCACTCCGACTGGGCGCGATTCTAGTACTCGTCCCCGCCCAACTTCTTCCCCGTTGACACCCCCTCCTCCACAGGTATCTACTCCCCTCAAATCGGGCTTCTGGGGGGTGGAAAATGCGCATGCGCCCACTGAGGCACCTGCCTTTGGTGTTGGCTCTGTCCGTCCTGCACGTAGCCGCCGACGCCCAGTCGATCCGCGAAGGGTTCTACGCCACCGACGGAGACGTCTACATCGAAGAGCTGGCGGGCAACGTCTTGTACATCGGAGGCGCGTTCACTCGGGTCGGCCCGCCAACGGGCGGGGCCGCATCGATCGATGCCACGACCGGCCTTCCGACCACGGGCCTGCCGAAGGTGGCCGGGAACGTCTTCTCGGTGGCTTCGGACGGGAGCGGTGGCTGGTACATCGGCGGGTTCTTCACCGCCGTGGGCGGTGTGCCCAGGAACAACCTCGCGCACATCCTCTCCGACAAATCCCTCGCGGCGTGGAACCCGGGGGCGAGCAGCACGGTGACCACGCTGGCGCTCGTCGGGAACACGCTGTATGCGGGTGGGGCCTTCACGACGATCGCCGGCGTGTCGCAGAGCTATCTCGCGGCGTTCGACACCACGACGGGCGCGCTCACCTCCTGGAATCCGGGCTCGAACGGCTTTATCAACCAGCTGGTGGTCAGCGGCGGAACCGTCTACGTCGGAGGAAGCTTCTCGACCATCGGAGGGGCGACACGGTTCCGCATCGCGGCGCTGAGCACCGCGACTGGTCTCGCCACAGGCTGGAACCCCAACATGAACAACGTGGTGTACTCGCTCGCCGTCGTCGGCGGGACGGTGTACGCCGGCGGGCAGTTCAGCACCATCGGGGGTTCGACGACACGGAACCGGCTCGTGGCGATCGATGCGGCGAGCGGGCTCGCGACGGCCTGGAATCCCAACGTGGGCAGCATCGTGAGGTCGATCGCGGTGAGCGGCAGCACCGTATTTGCCGGTGGAGATTTCGTCACCGTCAACGGCGCGACGACGCGGAACCACCTTGCCGCGTTCGATGCGACGACGGGAACGGCGACCGCGTGGAACCCCAACGCGAACGGCATTGTCAGGGCGCTTGCGGTGAGCGGGAGCACCGTCTACGTCGCGGGAGAGTTCACCGCCGTCAGCGGCGCGACGACGCGGAACCATCTCGCGGCCTTCGACACGTCGGCCGGCAACGCGACGTCTTGGAATCCCGACGCGAACGGGTCCGGCTTGGCATTGGCCGTGAGCGGCAGCACGGTGTTCACGGGCGGCGCGTTCACCATGCTTGGTGGAGCGATCCGGAACCACATCGCGGCCGTGGATGCGACGACGGGGGCGGTCACGTCCTGGGACCCGAACGCGAGCAGCGACGTCTACGCGCTCGCGGCAAGCGGGGGGACGGTGTACGCGGGCGGGGCCTTCGCCACCGTCAACGGAGCCACGGCGCGGGCGCGGTTTGCGGCGATCGATGCGGCGACCGGCATCGCGACGTCCTGGAATCCGGGCGCCGATAATTCGGTCGGTGTGCTGACCGTGAGCGGCGGGAGGCTGTACGCGGGGGGCTTGTTCACGACCGTCAACTCGACGACGCGGAACCGCCTGGCGTCGTTCGACCTCGCGACGGGCGCGCTGACCTCGTGGGACCCGAATGCCAACAACACGGTCAACGCCCTCGCCGTCTCCGGGGGGCAGGTGTACGCCGGCGGCGATTTCACCGCCGTGAACGGCGCCACGACGCGAACGCGGCTCGCGGCGTTCGATGCGGCGACCGGCGTTGCGACGGTCTGGAACGCGAGCGCGGACAATTCGGTGTACGCCCTGGCGCAGACCGGCGGGAGCGTTTACGCGGGCGGGCTCTTCTTGAACGTCAATGGCGCGACGCCCCGGAACCGGCTCGCGGCGTTCGATGCCGTGAGCGGCGCCGTGACGGGCTGGGACCCCAACGCGAGCAACGCAGTCTATTCGCTCGCGGCAGGCCCGGGGACGATTTACGCCGGTGGGGATTTCACCACCATCAACGGGGGGACGGGGCGAGTCCGGCTCGCGGCGCTCGACGCGGTGAGCGGCACGGCCACGTCCTGGAATCCCGGCGCGAGCTCGGGGGTCTACTGGCTGACCGTCAGCGGGGGCACGGTGTACGCGGGCGGAGGGTTCACCGTGGTCGGCGGTGTGGTGCAGCCGAAGCTCGCGGCGATCGTCGATCCGCTGACTTCATCGACGATCACCGCCACCGCAGGGGCGGGCGGCTCGATCTCGCCCTCAGGGTCTGTGACGGTTCTTTCGGGCGCGAGCCAGTCGTTCACGATCGCACCGACCGCGTGCCATCACGTCGCCGGCGTCCTGGTCGACGGCGCGTCGGTGGGAACAGTCACCACCTACACGTTCACGGACGTCGCCAAGAACCACACGATCGATGCGAGCTTCGCGACCGACGCCGACGGCACCGCGTGCAGCGACGGAAATCCGTGCACGTCGGGCGATACGTGCAGCGGCGGGGCGTGCTCCCCTGGCCCGCCGACGAATTGCGACGACGGGAACGTCTGCACGGACGATTCGTGCTCGCCGGCGCTGGGTTGCATTCACGACCCCAACGACGCGCCTTGCGACGACGGGAGCGCCTGCACGACCGACGATGTGTGCAAGGGAGGCGTCTGCTCCGGCGTGCCGACGTCGTACGTGAAGTCCGACCCCGATGGGATCACGCTCACGGCTGCGAAAGGTCCGGGCCCGGGGGCCGTGACGCTCAACTGGACCGGAGGCGCCGTCCCCTATCGTGTGACGCGCTCGTCGTCCCCCCAGCGGGTCCTCGATGCGGCGAGCGATCTCGGCCGCACGTACGCGACGACGTGGGGCGACACGCCGCCTGCCGGGATCATCTTCTACTACCAGGTGACGACCCAATCCTCGATGGAGCCGCCCGTTCCCCCGCCCGCGGAGCCGTGTAACTGCGACCCGCACCGCGAAGACGAGCGCACGGGCGCCAAGGACGTGAACCTGTTCGCGGGTGAGTTCCATCACGAGGCCGTCGACCTCCGGATCGCGGGCCGCGGCCTCGATTTCGTGTGGGCGCGGCGCTACCGCTCCCGTTTCGCCTTCACGACCGCGCTGGGGAACGGGTGGGACTTCTCCTACAACCTGCGCGTCATCGCATCGGGCGCGAACATGATGGTGGAGGACGGCAACACGCGCGCCGACGTCTACTCCTTGCAGCCTGACGGCACGTGGACTCGCAGCGAGTTCTTCCGGATCCTGAGCAAGCTCGGCGATCTCAGCTTCCGGCTGACGTTCCCGGACACGAGCCAGTGGAACTTCAAGGCGCTCGATGCGTCTCCGGCGGCCGGGAAGATCGCGAGCATCGTCGACCGCAACGGGAACTCACTCACGTTCCTGTACGACGGAACGGGCAAGCTCACGACCGTGACCGACACGCTCGGCCGGAACATCACGATCGGGTACGACCCCAGCGGGCGCATCGCGACCGTGACGGATTTCGCCGGGCGGCAGGTCCGCTACGTCTACTACCAGTCGGGCGACGCGGGCGGAGCCGCCGGAGACCTGAAGTCGGCTCGCTCGCCGCTCGTCACCGGGACTCCCACCGGAAACGACTACCCGCTCGGGAAGACGACGGTCTACACCTACACCAAAGGCTTCGTGGACGACCGGCTCAATCACAACCTGCTCACGATCACCGATCCGCGCGGCGTGATGTGGGTCACGAACCTCTACGCTTCGACCACCGATCCCACGGACCCCAATTTCGACCACGTGACCCGCCAGATCTGGGGCGATCCCGGGGACAACGTCGACATCGTCTACGTTGCGCAGACTCCTGCGGAAGCGAACGGGTATGCGATCGACAAGGCGATCGTGAACGATCGCGTCGGCAACGTCCGCGAATTCTCGTTCGACTTCAAGAATCGTCTCGTCCGGAAGCGGGAGTACACGGGACGGGCCAATCCCGACACTCCGACCACCGACTCGACGAACCGGCCCACGGGGAAGCTGCGGCCGGACGACCCGGACTGGTTCGACACGATCTACGAGCACAACCGCGATTCGCTCCTGACGCGGGTCGTTGACCCGAACGGCAACAGCCGGCGATGGGTGTACGAGGCGGACTTGAATCCATGCGCCGCGGTCCGGTCCCGCGGAAACCTCCGGGAGGTCCACCGCGACCCGGGGGCCATCGGCAGCGACCAATCCGAGATCGTCGAAATATTCGAGTACGACCTGAACGCGGGAGGATGCTGCGGCCCGAACATGGTCACCCGCCACGTCGACGGCCGCGGGAACCAGACGCTGTATACCTACGACGCCCACGGAAACCTGCTTCACACGCAGCACCGCATACCCACGATCGTGGAGGACTTCGAGTACAACATCTACGGACAGCAGACGGCTCACACACTCCCGGACAACGGTAGCGGCCACCGGCGGCGCGACGAGCTCAGCTACTACTCTTCGGGTTCCCAGAACGGCTACCTGCTCCAGCGGCTCGTGGACGCGGGCGGATTCAACTTGGCGACCGTCTACGAGTACAACTCCGTCGGGAAGCTCGTCCGGATGACCGACCCCCGCGGGCACGACACCCAGTACGTCGTCAACTCGCTCGATCAGGTGGTGCAGAAATTCTCGCGCGAGGTGACGACCGGGAGCGGAATCCGCTACCGCACGGACACGTACTACGACCCCGCGAACAAGGTCTCCCGTGTTGACGTCTGGAACTTCGACGAGACGGGCGCGCTCCAGTCGAACAACTTCTTCACGACCATCTTCTCTTACGATGCCCTGGACCGGGTCACGTCCCGGAACAGCGAGGTCGATGACTCGAGCAGCGTCATCACCGACTACGTCTACGACGCGAACCGCAACCGCACGCTGACGCGCTACGGGCAGGCGACCTCGGGTGCCGATCCGTTCAACGTCCGCCGCGTGCTGTACGACGAGAGGGACCTCCCGTACCGCGAGACGCGCGGCGAAGGGAGCGCGACACCCTCGACGACGCAAGGCGATTACGACGGGAACCGAAATCTCAAGGCCGTCCGAAGAGGGCTCGAAGCCGGTGCGAGCGTGACGACGTTCGCCTACGACGGCTTCGATCGCCGTGTCCTGCGCACCGATCCGATGGGCAACGTCACCACCTACCACTACGACGCCAATGGGAACAAGGTAGGCGACCTCGTGATGGGAGAGCTGCTCGACGTGAACGGCGGATCTGGCAACGTCCGCTTGGCGCAGTCGTCTTACCAGTATGACGCCATGGACCGGCTCACCCGCACCGACGACGCCTTCTTCGATACGGAGACTCAATCCCCGATCGGCGACGGGCAATCGTCCGTGCAGACCGTCTACACGCCGAACTCGCAGCGCGCCTCGGTGACCGACGACAACTCTCATACGACGACGTACGCGTACGACGGCGCCGACCGCCTGCGCGTCGAGACCGACGCCCGCGGCAACACGGCCACGTACTCGTACGATGCCAACTCCAATCGGACGGGCCTCCTCGAGGTCGATCTGCCGGATGCCGGCGGACCCACGCAGAGCTTCCAGACGACGTACACCTACGACAACCTGGATCGCCCGACCCAGCAAACCGACAACGCCGGCGACACCCTCACCCACGAGTACGATTCGCGCGGCAACTCCGCGGTCGTCATCGACGGCCGCGGGAACACGACCCGGTACATCTACGACGGCCTGGACCGGCTCGTCTCGACCCAGCAAGCCCTCACCAACACGGGCGACGGCAGTGGTTCGGTCACGCACACGATCCAGCTGCAGCAGAGCTGGGACGCCAGCTCGCGGCTTGCGTCGCGAACCGACGACAACGGGAACACGACCAGCTACTCGTACGATTCGCTGAATCGCCGCACGGCGCGCACCTACGCCGACGGCACGTCGGTCACCTTCTCCTACAACCCCTTCGACAAGCTCACGGCCAAGGCCGATGCGAACGGCAATGCGTTCAGCTACACCTATGACGCCAAGGAGCGCATGTCGACGCGCTCCATCGTGCCGGGGCCCGGCGTTTCGCCGGACACGACGCTCGAGCAGTACCAGTACGACGGGACGGATCACCTCGTCCGCACCCAGGACGACGATTCGCTGCTCGTGCTCGAGCGCAACTCGCTCGGCTACGTCACCCAGGAAACCGAGCAGGTCCTGCCAGGCGGCGTCCAGAAGACCACGGTGATCACCTTCGACGGCAACGGCAACCGCACGCGGCTCGTGTACCCCGGCGGCCGGAACATCGTCTACACGTACGACTCCCTCGACCGGCGCTATGTCGTGCGCGACGATCCTCCCGGTCCCGGAAGCACGATCGGGACTTACTCGTACATCGGCAGGCAGCGCGTCCAGCGGCTGGATTACGGCAACGGGCTGCGGCTCGACGATTCCTACGACACCGATCGCCGCATCGCGGAGACGCGCCACAGCCGGATCTCGGACGCCGCCGTGCTCGACGACCGCACGTATTCGTGGGACCCGTCGCACAACAAGATCACGCAGAACAGCTCGACGCCGTTCTCGTTCGCGGTCGAATCCAAGTACTTCTCGTTCGACTCGGTCAATCAGCTCATCCATTCGCAGTCTTCTTCGGGGCCGACGATCGACTACACCTTGGACGGCGTGGGAAACCGAACGTTCACGACGGGCCCCGACTACGGTTCGTATTACATGGACTCGACCACGCCGGAGCCGGCCGACCGCCAGATGAATCAGTACAGCTACACGCCCTGGGGGTCACGCCTGTACGATGCCAACGGGAACCTGATCCAGGCCTACCCCTACACGTTCGGTTTCAATGCGCTGGACGAGCTCGTCAGCTTCACCGACTCGAACACGGGCCAGACGACGACCTATCGCTACGACTCCGCCGGCCGCCGCATCGAGAAGAACGTCGCCGGGTCGATCACGAGATTCCGGCACTCGGGCTTCGACGAGCTCGAAGAAGAAGACGCGTTCGGCGCCACGCTCGCGAGCCACGTGTGGGGCGAAGGGATCGACGCGCTGCTTCAGACGAAGCGAGGCGGGGTGGCCCAGTTCCACCATGCGGACGATCTGGGCAGCACCGTGATGGTCACCGACGCGTCGGGGTCCGTCCTCGAGCGAAACGCGTACGGCGACTACGGGACGCCGCAGTTCCTCGACCCGTCCGGCAGTCCGTTAGCCAGCTCCCAGATCGGCAACGCCTACCTGTTCATGGGACGCCGCTTCGATCCCGAGAGCGGCCTCGGCTACTTCCGGCACCGCTATCAGGACACGCGGGGCGGACGGCCTCTCTCGCGGGACGAGGCCGCCGCCTGCGCGGAGCGGGAACGTCGCGGCAACGCCGCCGGCGATTTCGGGAACAACCCGGTCAACAAACCCCTGCCGATGGGGAAGGAGTACCACTGCCTGGTCTCCGCGCTGCACTACTACACGCAGCGATGCCGGAACGTGGACTGCCTGGTTCCGTGCCAGGTGTGGACCATCCGCATCATCGAAAAGTCGATCTTCGGACATGTCTACTCGGACAACAGCTACGAGACGTGCGAGTGTCACGACCTGAAGCAGAGGTTTTGGGATCAGGGGAAGGACGACCCCTGGGACTATGACGAAGACAATCTCGACAGCGACGCCGACTGGGAGCCCTACAAGAAAGCGTGCCTGGACGCCGATGCCGAGGAGCTGAAGCGGGCCACGAGCGACCTGGATCCCCCGACCTGCGAGCCGGTCCCGAACTAGTTCGTACAGGCGGCCCCGTGAACGTCACGTTCTTCCGCGGATGCGATCGAGCGTCGCACGCAGCAGCGGCAGCACCGCCAGGTCCTTCGCGCGACCGGCGCGCTCCTTGACCTCGATGAGTTTGGCGAGGGAAAGAACCCGCACTTTCGACGCGCCCACCGGAATCTCGATCGTGTCGCGAACGAGCTCGTCGAATCCAAGATCCTCTGTCAGTGTCCCGAGGACATCGAGCTGTCCCAGCTTGGTGTCGAGCAGCTTGTGGCCTCTCGTCGACAAGTGCGATTCGTCAGGAGCGATCATGCGTGGATCCGCCCGGAAGACTGCGCCCATCTCGCGCAGCGCGGCCATCAGCCGCCCGACGTTCGCGGGGTCGCGCGAGTAGACCATATCCAGATCGAACGTGAGCGCCGGGGCTCCCTGAAGCACCGCCGCCGTCATCCCCACGACGACGAGCTCGACCTCGTGCCGTAGGAGGACTTCGAGGATCTCCGCGGTCCTAGTCGGTCCGCTCACGAGGGAGGATCCGAGAGATCGAAACGGCGTGCCGGTACATGGCGTCGAGCCGCTCGGCCGGACTGAGCGCGAGCATGAAGTCCACCAGGCTCAGGTCGACACCGGCATCGTCGATCAGGGCAGCTTGCGCGGCCGCGATCTTGTCGTCGCCGACGTCATCGATGAAGGTGCGCTCGCGCATCCAAACACCAGTGTATCAGTGCCATTCAGCGCGCACGTCGATCAACCCCTCGATCAGCCGCGTGTATTCCGCCTTGGCCTTCTGCTACAAGCCGTAGACCAGATTCGCGCCGAAATCGGGTGTTCCGCCCTGCTGGACTTCCGCGATCCAGGCGCCGAGGGTCCCTCTCTCGACGCCAAACTTCCAGAAGTTGCCGCATAGACGGAGGTACTCCACAACGTCGTCCCGGTCACCGCGCTCGAGCAGCAGCTTTGCGAGGCCCATGTTGGGGCCGAAGCTGTCGAGAGCGGGACTCCCCGGAGTGCGGCCCGCATCGAGGAGATGTTGCGCGGCCGCGGCGGCATCACCCTCGAGGAGCGCCAGCTTGCCGAGCACGAGATGGGCCTGGTGGACGTTGTCGCCGATGGGAATGGGAAATCCGTCCGACGTCACCTTCGTCGCCAGTGCCTGCTCCGCGTAGGCGTTCGCCTTTTCGAGCTCCTCTGCGTAGAAGGCTCGCTCGGCGAGCCTGCCGAGAAGGTGCGCTCGTGCGATGTCGTTCGTTGCCGCCGCGTAGGCCTGTTCGGTCAAATCGAGTGATTCTTTCCAGTGTTCGAGCTGGTTCTCCTTCTCGAACACGGCGCGATGGGCCAGCTCTTCGGCCACGTTTTCCAATGCGCGGCTTCGAGTGGAGTTGTAAGCGTCGAGCGCCGGCGACGGGGTGATCGCGATCGCGCTGCAAACGAAGAGGGCCGAGACGACGGGTCGTATCACGGGCGCGTCCTCCTTCGCCCGTGATACGTCCACTTCCGCCGAAACGTCTATTTGAGACTTGCGATCAAGCCATCGCTCAGCCGCGTGTACTCCGCCTTCTCCTCGCCCTTTTCCTTCTGAGCCAGCGCGCGCGCCTGCTGGGCGGCCGCCAAGGCACCCGCCTTGTCGCCGGCCTTCTTCAGGATCAGGCCCTCGCGGTACACCATCCACACCGCGTCCGGCTGCGCCTTGACCGCGGCCTGGATCCACTCCTTGGCGAGCTTGATGTCGAGATCGTTCTCGTAATAGAACATCGCCGCCGAGAAGTACGGCTTCTCGCCGCTGCCGGCCATGGCGGCTTCGATTTGCGGCTTGAGCCGCTTCGCGACCTCGGTGTCGATCTCGATGGGGACCTTCGTCTTCTCCCACGCGATCACGAGGTTGCCCTTGCCGGCGCGGATGTCCTGCACGCCGATGGTCATCGTCTCGAGCGGCTCGACCAGCGCGACGGACTTCACCTTGATGCGCGCCTGGTCGTCCTTCTGGTCGTAGGCGTACGAGCCCCACTGGCCCTCGACGACCTTGCTCAGGATCACGGTCCACTCGGTTTCGCCGGGGATCGTGAACAGGGCGTACGAGCCGGCGGGCACCGCGGTGCCGCCGAGCTTGACGTCCGTGCTGAAGGTGAGCTTGGTCGCGGCGTTGGCGCCGGTGCGCCACACGTCACCGTAAGGCACGAGCCCACCGAAGATCTTGCGGTCCTTGACGCCCGGCCTCGAGTACTCGACCGAGACGTCGGTGACGCCGACCTTTTCCTTCACGGTGGCCGAGGGGCTCGCCTGCGGAAAGTCGATCTTCTTGGCGTCCGCGGCGTAGAGGGCTGAGGTGGAGAGCGTTGCGACGGAGACGAGAAGGCTGATTAGGTTTTTCATAACCGCGTATTGTATCCCGGGAGCCATGAAAGACCAGGTTTTCGAGACGGAGCTGCGTGTTCCGGTGCCCCGCGACGTGGCGTTCGCGTTCTTCTCGGCGCCGGCGAATCTGGAAGCGATCACGCCCGCGTGGCTGAAATTCCGGATCGCCGGCCAGTCAACGGCCGAGATTCGCGAGGGCACCGAGCTTTCCTATCACCTGTGGATCCACGGGCTGCCGGTGACGTGGCGCTCGAGGATCGAAGAATGGCGGCCGAATGAGAGGTTCGTCGACGTTCAGCTGAAGGGGCCCTACGCCCGGTGGCACCACACCCACAGCTTTTACGATCTGGGCCCGGACACGCTGATCCGTGACCGCGTCCTGTATCGCTTGCCTCTCGGCCGGCTAGGCCGGTGGCTCGGCGGCCGGTTCGTCGCTTCGGACATCAAGAAGATCTTCGCGTACAGGGCGGCCCGGACTCTCGAATTGCTGCAGCGCCGCTAGAAAGAGCGCGGCGCTCACCAGCTCTCGACGCGAAGCCCTTTGAACCCGCGAAAATCGCTCTTGTTTCGTGTGACGAGCACCAGGTCGTTCACTCCCGCGATGGCCGCGATCTGTCCATCGATGAATGGCGGTGTCTTTCCTGCCGCCTCGAGTCGCACCCTCTCGCGGGCATGCCACTCCGCCGCAACGCGGTCATAGTCCAGGATCGGGAAGCTCTCCAGCACCACATCCTCGAGGTAGCGTTCGATGGCATCTCGACGATGCGACTTCGGAAGACGGTCACATCCGAAGACCAGCTCGTGCCAGACGATTGCGGCGATGGCGGCTTCCCCCCCGTGGCTGGCGAGCTGGCGCAGGACGGTCCGAGATGGGGTGCCGCGCAGCGGTTCGGACACGATGTTCGTGTCGAGAAGGTACCTGAGGGTCATAGGTCGACGTCTCTGCCGCGAGTCTCGTCCCGCGATCCGGCAAAGATCTCGTCGGGATCGATGGCCAGCCCCTTCAGGTCGATGTTCCGGGTGAAGAGCTTGTAGGACTCCGAGAACCCCCGGTGCCTGGATATCAGCCGCGCGTACTCGTGGCGGCCGATCAACACCGCGACCAGCTCACCCCGCCGGGTCAGCTCGACGGATTTTCCCGATTCCGCTTCCCTCACCAGGGTCGGAAGGCTGATCCGTGCTTCCGCGATCGACTGCCGTTTGACCATCGCGCACCTCTTGTGTACATCATGATGTACATCATACGGTCGCGAGCGGTGAAGCGCAAGTGTCGGCCAGGGGCTTCGAGCCGACGGGTTCCGGACAGTTGTGTAGAATCCCGTGGCCATCCGCTTATCAAGGAGAACCCGCATGCTCCGCTTCGTGCGCGCCGCCGTTCTCGTCGCCGCCGTTGCCGCTCCCGCGTTCGCCCAAGGGCTCGAGGTGCCCGCGCCCAGCTCCAAGGCCAAGGTCGAGCAGCGCGTCGGGATCACCGATTTCTCGGTGGACTACTCCAGCCCCTCCGTCCGCGGCCGGAAGATCTTCGGGGGCCTGCTCCCGTACGACAAGCTGTGGCGGACGGGTGCGAACGCCTGCACCAAGCTCAGCGCGAACCGCGACTTCACGTTCGGCGGAAAGCCGGTGCCGAAGGGAACGTACTCGGTGTTCTCGATCCCGGGGAGCTCGAGCTGGACGGTGATCCTCAACAAGAACATCGAGATCGGCGGGACGGACGGCTACGACACGAAGGACGACGTCGCCCGCATCGAGGTTCAGCCTTCGACGATTCCGGCGCGCGAGCGGATGACGTTCCTGTTCTCGGATTCGACCGATGACGCGACGCGCCTCGATCTCGAATGGGAGACGACTCGCGTGTCGATCCCGATCAAGGTCGACACCGGGGCGCACGTCAAGGCGAGCATCGATGCGGCGGTCGCCGACGCGTGGCGCCCGCTCTACCAGTCCGGCCGCTACCTCATCGAGAACGGCGGCGACGTCGATGCGGCGATCAAGTACCTCGACACGTCGATCGGGATCCAGAGCAACTGGCAGAACAACTGGTGGCGCGCGCAGGGCCTCGCGAAGAAAGGCCGGACGGCCGACGCCATCGCCGCCGGAGAGCGCACCCTCGAGCTGGGCAAGGGGAACACGAGCTTCGAGAACGTCTTCAAGGCCGACGTCGTGAAGACGATCGACGGCTGGAAGAAGGGCAAGGCCTGATCGCGCGCAGCCTGTTCGAGGCGTACGTCTCGGGCTCTGCCGAGGCGTTCTACGGCTCGCACTTCGCCCGCCCGGAAGATTGGGACAAGGCGCGTCGGGTTGCGCGGCCGCTGAGCCCCGGCCTCGCCGCGGCCCTCGAAGCGCAAAACGCCGCCTACGAGACGAGCCCCGCGCGCGACGCGCATCTGCGGGCGCTGCGTGCGGGAGCGTGCGCTGTCGTCACCGGCCAGCAGACGGGACTGTTCCTCGGCCCGCTGTTCACGCTGTACAAGGCGGCGACCGCGATCCGGCTCGCTCGGTCGCTGTCGGAGCGATGGAACGCGCCGGTCGTGCCGGTCTTCTGGCTCCAGACCGAAGACCACGACGCCGCGGAGATCGCGGTGTGCCACATCGGCCGCGGCAGCGATGCGCCGCTGACGCTCACGCTTCCCGTCGCGGACGAGGCGGTCTCGGTCGCGCGGCGCGTGCTGCCCGATGAAGTGAATGCCCGGCTGGCCGAGCTGGCCGATGCGGTCGCGCGTCTTCCCCACGGCGACGAGCACGTCGCACTGCTCTCACGGCACTACCGGCCGGGTGCAGGCTGGGGCCGCGCGTTCGCCGGGGTGCTGTCGTCGCTGTTCGCCGAGGAAGGCCTGGTGTTCGTCGATCCGTCCGACCCGGTACTCGCCCCGCTCGCGGCTCCCGTCCACAAGCGCGCGCTGAGAGAATCCGGTTCGATCGCGGATGCGCTCGTCGCAAGGGCTGAGGCTCTCGAGGCCGCCGGCTTTCATGCGGGCGTGCACGTGCGGCCCGGCGCTCCCCTATCGTTCTTTCATCCCGAAGGCGCCGGCGGCCCGCGCTACCGCCTTGCGCAAGCGGAAGGCGGCTTCGTCGAGGTCGGCGGATCGCGGACGCGAACGCTTCCCGACCTGCTCGCGGCGCTCGATCGCGACCCGGCGTCGTTCACGACGAGCGCGCTCTTGCGGCCGATCCTCGAGGACACGTGGCTTCCGACGATCGCGTACGTGGGCGGGCCGGCGGAGGTCGCTTATTTCGCGCAGCTGGCACCGGTCTACGCGGCGTTCGACGTTGCGATGCCGATCGTCGTTCCGAGGACACAGCTCAGGCTCGTCGAGCGCACGACCCGGCTCGCGCTGTCGCGCCGTGGGTTGACGGCCGCGGAGGGGATCAAGCCGCTCGACGAGGCGATCACGCTGACGATGTCGGCGTTATCCGCGCAGTCCGATGGCGAGCGGCTGACGCAGCGTCTCGTCGCCGGTGTCGAGCGCTTGCTCGACGGGGCCGCCGCCGAGGTTGCCGCGGCGGGCGAGGGCGCTGTGAGGGCCCTGGAAAAGACCCGCAAGACGATGTCGCAGTCGGCCGTGAAGCTGGGACGGAATGTCGACAAGGCCGTCCTGCGCCGCGATCGCGACGCCGTCGCCGACCTCGAGCTGATCCGCGCCCGCCTTCTTCCGCGCGGCATCCCGCAGGAACGGTTTTTCGCGCCGGCGTCGTTTGCCGCCCGGTATGGGCAGCGGGCATTCATCGAACGGATCCTGGCCGCGTCCGAGCCTTTGCGCGCCGGCTTCCATGACGTCATCCTCTAGGGTCCAGCCATGAGCCAACCCTACGGCATCGACGTCCTCGCGTTCGGCCCCCACCCCGACGACATCGAGATTTTTTGCGGCGGCGTCGTGATCGCGCTGGCCTCCTTGGGGTACCGGGTCGGCACCGTCGATCTCACGCGGGGCGAGCTGGCCAGCCAGGGCACGCCGGAAGGGCGTGCGAAGGAAGCCGAGGCCGGAGCCGCGGTCATGGGCATCGCGTGGCGGACCAATCTGGGCCTTCCCGATGGGTCTATTGATGCTTCGCCAAACTCGCCGCATCTGAGGCCTGCCGTGGCGGCGTTGAGGGCGCACCGGCCGGAGCTGGTGCTACTTCCCTGGAACGAAGAGCGCCACCGCGATCACGTCGCCGCATCCTTATTGATGACGCGGGCCGTGTTCTTCGCGGCGCTGCCGAAATTCGACGACGGCGCGAAGAGCGCACCCTTCACGCCGCGGCAGGTGCTGTACTACGAGATGCGCCACCGCATGCCCGCGAGCTTCATCGTCGATACGTCGAGCGCGTGGGACAAGAAGGCGCAGGCGATCGCGTGCCACGAAAGCCAGGTCGTGCGCCGCGACGCCGGGGCGGCGACCTTGATCAGCGCGCCGCTCGCGATCGCCGCCATCGAGGCCCGCGACCGCTACCGGGGCAGCGAGATCGGCGTTCGATATGGCGAGGCGCTGCGGAGCCCGCAGGCGCTGGGTGTCGGCGACCCGCTCGCGTTCTTCCGGGCGCATGCGTTTCCCGCCGCCCACGCCTTCGAGTCGCGCCGTTGAGCAGGCCGCTCTCGATCGGCATCGTCTGCTTCTCGCACCTCGGCGGGAGCGGGACCGTCGCGACCGAGCTGGCGGCGGCGCTGTCCGAGCGCGGGCATATGGTTCACGTCGTCGTCAGCGCGCCGCTCAGTCGCGGCCTTCCGCGCTCCGAACGGCTGCTCGTGCACGAGGTCTCCGTGCCGGAGCATCCGGCGCTGGTCTATCCGCCTTACGGCTTGGCGCTGGCGTCGACGCTCGTCCATGTCGCGAACGAGCACGGGCTCGACGTCGTGCACGTGCACTACGCCATCCCCCATGCGGCGAGCGCGTATCTGGCCTGCCAGGTGCTGGGAGCCCACGCTCCGCGCATCGTGACCACCCTGCACGGCAGCGACGTCACGCAGATCGGAAGCGACCCTCACTACTTACCGACGACGCGATTTACCGTGAGCTTGTCGAACGGTCGCACGGCCCCATCCGAGTATCTGAAGGCGGAGGCCTACGCGCGGCTGGAGCTTCCCGACTCGCTGCCGATCGAGGTCATCCCGAACTTCGTCGACACCGCGCACTTCGCTCCGGCGCCCGCGCGCGATCGAGCACACTTCGACGCATTGTTCGACGCCGCCGGCGGAGACCCCGCCGACCGAGGCTCGCCCGTGCTGTTCCACGTCTCGTCATTTCGTCCGGTCAAGCGCGTGACCGACCTCGTGGAGGTGCTCGCCCGCGTCCGCCGCAGCACACGGGCGCGGCTGGTCACGATCGGCGATGGGCCCGAGCGGGAGCGCCTGATCGAGCGGGCGCGCGCGCTCGGCGTGGCGCGCAGTCTCCTGCGGCTCGGACCTCTCTCCGAGTTCGTCAGCCACTTGCGGCACGCGGATGCGTTCCTGTTCCCCAGCGAGAACGAAAGCTTCGGCGTCGCGGCGCTCGAAGCCATGAGCTGCGGCGTGCCGGTCATCGCGTATCGCGTCGGAGGCATCCCCGAGGTCGTCACCGAGGATGTGGGCCGGCTCGTCGAACCGTACGATCTCGACGCGATGGCCGCCCGAACGCTCGAGCTGATCTCGAACCCCGGCCTGCGCGAGACGCTCGGGCGCGCCGCACGCGCTCGCGCCGAAAGCCGTTTCCGCCGCGACGCCGCGATCGATCGCTACGAAGACCACTATCGCCGCGTGCTCCTACGCACGCCGTCGGAGGCCGTGTGACGCGTACGATTCCCCTCTTTTGCCTCGCCGCAATCCTGGCCGCTCCGGCCGCGGCCCAGGAGGTTCCGATGGACGCAGGACATCTCGCGCACGCGGTGGACCGGCTGGGCTCGACCGCGCGCGTTCTTTACGTCGCCGCCCACCCCGACGACGAGAACACGCGCCTGCTCGCCTACCTCGCGAACGTGCGGCACGTCACCGCGGCGTATCTGTCGATGACGCGCGGGGGCGGCGGGCAGAACCTCGTCGGACCCGACCTGGCCGAGCTGCTCGACGTCATCCGGACCGAAGAGCTCCTCGCGGCGCGGCGCATCGACGGCGCGCAGCAGCGGTTCACGCGCATGCGGGACTTCGGGTATTCGAAATCGGCGAAGGAGACGCTCGAGATCTGGGGACACGATCGGGCCCTGGCCGATGTCGTGTGGGTGATCCGCACGTACCAGCCCGACGTCATCGTCACGCGATTCGACGAGAAGCCGCCGAACCACGGGCATCACACGGCGTCGGCGATCCTCGCGCGGGAAGCCTTCGCGGCCGCGGCCGACCCGGCGCAATTTCCCGAGCAGCTGAGAGACGGCGTCAAGCCGTGGCAGGCCACGCGGCTCGTCCACAACTACCCAAGCTGGCGCGACGAGCCGCCTCCGGCCGGGGCGCTGAGCTTGGATGTGACCGGCTACGACGCCCGTCTCGGCCTTTCGATCGGCGAGCTGGCGGCGCTGTCGCGCAGCCAGCATCGAAGCCAGGGGTTCGGCGTCTCCGCCGATCGCGGCGCCACGACCGAGAGATTCGTCCACCTCGCGGGCAAGCCGGCGACCAAGGACATCCTCGACGACGTCGTCATGGGATGGGAGCGATTCGGGGCGAAGGGCGCCAGGGTCTCGCGCGCCCTCGAAGACGCCCGCGCAAAGCTTTCACGCGACGAGCCCGAGCGCGCGCTGCCGTCGCTGCTCGCGGCGCGCGCGGCGCTCGCCGATCTTCCCGACGAGCCGCGGGTGCGCGATGCGATGGCCGCGCTCGAGCCGGTGCTCGCCGGCGCCGCCGGATTGTTCGCGCGCGCGACCGCGCCGATCCCGCTCGTCGTTCCCGGCAAGAGCACGAAAGTTTCGGTGGAGCTCGTGCTTCGCCGCCCGGCGGGGCTCACGCTCTCGCGCGTGACGTTTCCCGACGGCTCGACCGAGGACGTGAAGGCCACCCTCGTCACGGGCGACAAGAAGGTCATCGATCACGACACCGTTGTCGCGGCGGCGACTCCCCTCTCCATTCCTTACTGGCTCAGCGCTTATGGGGACAGTCCCGAAAAGCGGGACAGTCCCCATGTAGGTCAGCCGCGCGATCCGGCCCCGCTCGCCGTCACCGCCAGCTTCGCCGCGAAGGACGGGACGTTCGACCTCAAGCTTCCCGTCGTGTACGCGTGGACCGACCCGGCACGCGGCGAGCGTGTGCGCGAGGTGTTGATCGCGCCGCCTGCGACCGTCACCCCCGTCCGCGCGGCGTCGATGTCGCTGAACGGCAAGCCGGCCCCCGTGGTGCTGCGGGTTCGCGCCGCGCAGGACGGCGTGAAGGCGAGCGTGAGCCTGCCGGTTCCCGCGGGCTGGAAGGTCGAGCCTCCTTCGGTGCCCGTCGAGCTGGCGAAGGCCGGCGACGAGGCGACCGCGCGCTTTGCCGTCACGCCTGCGGCGGGCGCCGCCTCGAGCGTGTTGACGCCGGTGCTCGACGGCTCGGGGCCGGCCGTCCGCGAGGACGTCCTCGACTACGCGCACATCCCCCTGCAAGATGTGATGCAGTCGGCCCGTGTGCGCGTGGCGCCTCTCGTCGCGGAAATACCCACGGGAGTGATCGGCTACATCGAAGGATCCGGCGACAGCGTGGCGGACGACCTGGCCCACCTCGGGATGCGCGTCGAGCTTCTCGACGATGACGCGCTGCGAAACGCCGACCTGTCCCGCTTCCACGCCATCGTCGTGGGGATCCGGGCGTTCAACACACGCGCCGCCGTGCGCGCCCAGCAAGAGCGGTTGATGCGCTACGTCGAGGACGGCGGGACGGTCGTCGTTCAATACAACACGCAGAACCAGCTCGGGCCGCTCGAGGGCCGCGTCGGGCCCTACCCGCTGACGATCGGCCGCGGCCGCGTCACCGACGAGCGCGCGACGATGACGCCGCTCGTCCCCGATCACGAATTGCTGACGCGGCCGAACGCGATCGGGCCTTCGGATTTCGACGGGTGGGTGCAAGAGCGAGGCCTCTACTTCGCCGAGACGTGGGATGCGAAGTACACGCCGATCCTGTCCGCGGCCGATCCGGATGAGAAGCCGCTCGAAGGGAGCTTGCTCTTCGCGAAGCACGGCAAGGGCCGGTACGTGTTCACGGGCCTCGCCTTCTTCCGGCAGCTGCCGGCCGGGGTGCCGGGCGCCTACCGGCTCTTCTTGAACCTGATCGGCACGGCGCCTTGACCGAGGGCGAGGACAAACCGCCCGTCCTCGGGTCGTGGCGGAACGTGTACCTGCTCGTCGCGTCCGTTCTCTTCATCCTGATCGGCCTGTTCTACGCGCTCACGAGATGGGCCTCGTGAGCGGGCTCGACTGGGCCGTCCTCACCGGGACGATCGCGTTCATCGTGATCTACGGCGCGTGGAAGACGCGCGGCGCCTCGAACATGGCCTCGTACTTCCGGGGCGACTACACGCTGCGCTGGCCCACCATCGGCCTTTCGATCATGGCCACGCAGGCCAGCGCGATCACCTTCCTGTCGACGCCCGGGCAGGGGTTCGACGACGGCATGCGGTTCGTGCAGTTCTATTTCGGGCTGCCCTTGGCGATGATCGTCATCGCCGCGGTGTTCGTGCCGATCTACCACAAGCTGAAGGTCTACACGGCGTACGAGTACCTCGAGCATCGATTCGACGTGCGCGTTCGGTATCTCGGCGCTCTCCTCTTCCTGCTGCAGCGCGGGCTCGCCGCGGGGATCACCATCTACGCGCCGGCGATCATCATGAGCACGATCCTCGGATGGCCGCTCCACGTGATGATCGTCGTGCTGGGCGCCGTGGTCATCGTCTACACGGTCTCCGGCGGCACGGCCACGGTGAGCGAGACCCAGAAGCAGCAGATGGTGGTCATGATGGGCGGGCTGGCGGTCGCGCTCGGCCTGATCCTTTACAGGCTTCCCGCCGGTGTGACGACCGCGGGTGCCGTGCGCCTGGCGGGCGCGCTCGGCCGGATGAACGTCGTCGACTTTCACCTCAACGTGAACAGCCGTTACACGTTTTGGTCCGGCATCACCGGAGGCTTCTTCCTGGCGATGGCCTACTTCGGCACCGATCAGTCGCAGGTCGGGCGCTACCTGTCGGGCCGCTCCGTCACCGAGAGCCGGCTGGGCCTGCTGTTCAACGGACTGTTCAAGGTGCCGATGCAGTTCGTGATCCTGTTCATCGGCGTCATGGTCTTCGTGTTCTACCTGTTCGTGCGCCCGCCGCTCTTCTTCAACGCTCCCGTGCTGGCGAGGGTGGCGGCTGGGCCTCACGCGCCGGAGCTTGCCACCCTCGAGCGCCGCTACGACGAGGCGTTCGAGTCGCAGCGTTCGGCGGCGACGGTGTTCGCCTCGGCCTCGGACCGAGATCGCGACGCCGCGCGGAGCG
Source organism: uncultured Acidobacteriota bacterium (assembly GCA_964647625.1). Classification (GTDB taxonomy): domain Bacteria; phylum Acidobacteriota; class Polarisedimenticolia; order Polarisedimenticolales; family DASRJG01; genus DASRJG01. The sequence continues at coordinate 15,954 of CAZYHZ010000013.1, read as the reverse complement.
CGCTGAAGAATGCGTCGGCTCGCGCCGCCGAAGTTCGCGCGGATGCCAAGGCGCTGATCAAGCGCGCCGTCCCGGGCGCCGACACCAAGGACGCCGACTACGTCTTCTTGAGCTTCATCCTGCGCTACGTTCCATCCGGGCTCGTCGGTTTGCTGCTCGCCGCGATCCTGTGCGCCTCGATGAGCGCGACGTCGAGCGAGCTGGCCGCGCTGGGCTCGACGACGACGGTGGATTTCTTCAAGCGGCTGCGTCCGCGGCCTAGGACGCCGCGCCAGGACCTCGTGGCATCGAAGCTGTTCACCGCGGCGTGGGGGGTGATCGCGATCGGCTTCGCGAACGTCGCCGGGCTGATCGACAACCTGATCCAGGCCGTCAACATCCTGGGATCGATCTTCTACGGCACGCTGCTCGGCCTGTTCGCCGTGGCGTTTTTCGTCAAACGAGTCTCGGGGACTCCGGTCTTGATCGCGGCCGCCGTGGCGCAGGCCACGGTCCTCGTGCTGTTCTTCACGTCGGACATCGGTTTCCTCTGGTACAACGTCATCGGATGCGGGATCGTCGTCACGCTGTCTGCGCTGTTCGAATGGCTGAGACCCACCGCCGCCGCGCCGGCGTGACCCCGAAACGCCGGGGCATGGCGTTCTCTCGATAGAATCCCCGCGGGATGGTGGTCATCCCCCGAACAACGAAAGGAGCGACACGATGTCGATGGTGAAGGACTTCCGAGACTTTGTGGGTAAGGGCAATGCCATAGACCTCGCCGTCGGTGTGATCATCGGGAGCGCGATCTCGACGATCCTCAAGTCGTTCGTCGACGAGCTCATCGTCCCGCTCACGGGCCTGATTTCAAAGGTGGACTTCTCCAACATGTACTTCGTCCTCAAGGGCGTGGTACCGGACGGTACTCCGCTCGGCGAGGCGCGGAAGGTTGCGGGCGCCGTCGTGCTCGGCTATGGGCAGTTCACCACGGTGCTGATCAACACGCTGATTCTGGCCTTCGCCGTCTTCGTCGTGGTCCGGATGGTCAACGACATGAAGGCCCGTATGGCTGCCGAAGAAGCCGCGACGCCCGCCCCACCGCCACCGCCGCCGGCGGAGCTCGTGGTGCTGGGGGAAATCCGCGACCTTCTGAAGAAGCGCCCATAGTGGTTCCGAGAATGTTCGTCCGAATTGTCCGCCTGCGGGCAGCGGCGGACAGTTCGGGGTCGGAATCTCAAGAGTTTCTAGCCGGCCGCCCGGGCACCGAGATTGCGTTTTCCTCCAGGTGTGTTCGATCAACCCGTTCCCATCGAGCTCATCCCGGCCGATCGGTTCGTCCCTCAGTTCTGTCCGCGCCCCGACTGTTGTCAGCATCGGGTCGAATCTTCGGCGTTTCGCTACCGCCGCCTCGGTACGGGCTACACACGGCTCTGCGACCGCAGGCTCGTCCCCCGGTTTTCGTGCGGCGCCTGCGGTAAGGGCTTCTCGCAGCAGTCGTTCTCGGCGAGTTACTACTTGAAACGACCGGAGCTGACCGTGCCGATCGTTCACGGGCTCGTCAACGGCGCTGCCCACCGTCAGATCGCCCGGATGGCAGGTTGTGTCCACAGCACGGTGACCAAGCGTGTCGCCCGGCTCGGGCGGCACGCCCAGTTGCTGCAGAGACACTGTCTGGCCACGCTTGAACGCATTGGAGAACCGTTGAATTACGACGATTTCGAGACCTTCACCGGCACTCAGTACCACCCGTGCGGGTTGGGCACGATGGTCGGGCATCATTCTTGGTTCGTCTACGGCGTCGGGTTCGCGCCTCACCGGCGCGGCGGAAAGCTCTCGCCCTCGCAGCGGAAACGGCAGAAGTACTGGGACTCGATATCGGGTAAGCCCGTCCGGGGTGCATACGCAAGGTCGCTGACGCGCCAACTCGACTTCATGATGCCGAAAGCCGGCACACCAGCCATTCAGTTCTTATCCGACGACAAGGGAGACTACGCGCGGGCCATCGTGCGACACGCGCTCGGTGGTCTCGTGAGGCATGGCGTCTTCCCCAATCCAGTCCGAGGGCCGAAAGGATCCAAGCGCTCGCCGGAGGCTCTGGCGCGAGACCGGGCGATGTTCCCGATCGACACCTTGCACCGCTTCATACGGCACTCCGTGAAGGCGCATACCCGCGAGACGATTGCGTTCGGGCGGCGGACGGAAGCGCAGCTCGAGCGGCTGCATCTGTTCGCGGTGTTCCGCAATCTGCTCAAGGGCCGATCGGAGCGCCGGCCGCGTTCGATCACGCCGGCGATGTGGCTCGGACTGACCGATGCGCCTTGGAGCTGGGATCGTGTCTTCGCTCGCCGGCTCCAACCATCACGCACGCCCGAAATCGCCGCCTGGCCCGAGCTATACGACCGCCGGATGCCGACGGCCACGCTCAAGCGTACGCCGCCGCACTCTCTCAAGCTGGCGTACTAGCCCATCCCGGGATCAGACCGAAAAGAGCAACAATCCGATGCTCGAAACACCGACATTCTCGGAACCACTATGGGCAGGTGGCCGTGACGCGCTCCGTGCCGTCGCTGCGCTGTCCGAACGAGCCGGGCCCGCAGGCGTACTCCGCACGCGAGATGTACCAGAATCCGGTATTCGGCGCCGGCAGTGCTAGATCCGACAGCGAAGTCGACGCCAGATTGTCGAAGCAGGCTTCGTCCGCACCCCCGGGCCCGACGGGCAACGCGCTGAGCGCCCCACGAACCACGTCGTATTGCTGCGCGTTCGGCGTCGCATCCCAGAAATAGGTCGTCTTGTTCGCTTGGACGCGAAGGAACTGCGTCGCGGAAAGATCGACCGTCGGCGTGCCGGCGCACCTGTTTCCCGCGCAAGCGTCGTTGATGGAACAGTTGTCGCCGTCGTTGCACGGCGTCCCGTCCGGCTGACCGGAGCAGGTGTCCGGAACGCACGCGTTCGGCAGCCTGACGTTTCCGACCGAAACGTCGTCGAGATAGAACCCCGAGTAATCCGCGGCGGAATCCGAGGAAAATCTCCATCGGAACTTGATCGCGTCGTACGGATTCAAGCCGGTGATTTGATGGCACCGGTGGGCATACGCGCTGACGATCGGGCTCGTCGCGAAATCACCGCACGACGTGCCGCTGCCGTAGGGGCCGGTGAACACCGCCTTCGTGTCCGGAAATCCGCATTGATTGGGGGTGTCGCGCACCTGGCAGGTCAACGGCTCCCAGTCGCTTGTCGCGTCCGCGGGGTCACAGCCTTGGCCTGGGCTGTTGCTCGGAGCGGGAATATCGGTCCACGCGCCACCGTTGACGGAATACTCCACGGCCACACCGTCGAAAAGGTATTCGAGCTGATGCCGTTCCCAGTAACCCAGGTTGACGGTCGATCCTGCGGCGAGGATCGACGGCGTTTGCAGTTCCGTGCAGCTGGAGGGACGGTACAGGTTGGCCGCCGCGGGGCCGGCGTTACGGTAGGCGTAGGCGCCGCCTGGCGTGTGATTGGCTCCGGCGTCGTTCGTCGTTCCGACGAAGCGCCACGAGTGATCGGGTGTGTTCCCCGTGCCGGCGGCGTTGAGCAGCAGGAATGACGTGCCGTCTCCTCCGCCGTCCGACCAGGTGCCGGTGTTCGATTGGGTGCTTCCGGCGTAGGGAGTCCCCGAGACCGTCACGCCGTTCGTCTCTTCGTTGCCGCCGCACTCGCCTCCGTTGCCGGCGCTCGTATCTTCCGCACGCACCACGTAGTAGTAGGTCGTTCCGCTCGAGAGGTTGTCGGTGTCGACGTACGAGCTCGGGCCGGCGATGCACGCGGCGATCCGGTTTGACGGAGACGGCACGACATCGGGCACGGTCCCGCGGAAGACGCTGTAACGCAGGTTCGGCGTGAGCGGGCACTGCGACGTGCCCGCGGTCCAGTTGATCGTCACGCCGCAATTGGACTGCTGCGCGCTGGTCGCGCTCGTCGCGCCGGTGAACGACGGCTTCAGGTTGCAATTGCCGGTCGCGGTCGCGTTGACGCACAACCCTGCCAACTGAGCCTGACACCTCCCCGAAGCGTCGGCGGCGGATCGCACACGGTAGGCATAAGTCACTCCTCCCTGCACGTTGGTGTCCGTGAAGCTGGTGATCGTGCCGGCGACCGCTGCCAACGGGCGGTAAAGCCCCTCGGTGCCACAGGTGCCCTCCGCCCGTTCGATGGCGTAGGCACCCGGCGCGGGAACAATGCCCGTCCAGCTCACCGTGACCTGATTGCTGCCGGGAACCGCCGGCGTGCCCATCGCGGGCTGCAGTCCCGGGCGCGTGTTGCACGCCGACGCGAGGCATTGTCCGGCGCCGCTCCCCGAAGGGAACGTGGCAGAAGCAACTTGCGTCGACCAGGCGTCGAGCACAGGGAAGTACTGGTTGACATACCAAAACGTGCAGTCATCGGACGGATCGATGCTCATGCTGGTGTAATCGCCCCAACGGACGGAACTCTCCTCGTTGGCAGTTCCCGTGGCGATGATGGTCTCGGGCGCCGTCATCGTGCCGGGCGGGTCCGCTTTGGCGCGCCCAGTGTAGCGGATGCTGTGGTTGTCGATCCCGTCCGAAGTTCCGCTGGCGCTGTAGCCGACCAGAATGTTTTCCGCGCTGTCCATCGCCATCGACGGCATCCAGCGGCTACGACCGTAGGGCACGTCCGCAATCGTGCCTTCTTGGTACATGCACGGATAGACCGGGCACGTCGCGTCAGGGCCTCCCGAAAGGCGAATGTCGTGCCAGCGGACGCCGGAGAAGACGCCGCTGACGCCGGGATCGACGGAATGGGAGACGACGAGCGATTCGTGGTCGATGAAGTTGCGATAGGCCGCGCGGAACATCAGCTGGCCTCCGAGCGAGCTGATGGTGGTCGTGGTCCCCGGCTGCGGTATGCACTGATCCCCACCGCAGGCCGCGGACGCGGGTGCCATCGGCACGACGGCCTGAAGGGTCCGGGAGATGGAGCCGGCCCCCGTGAAACTCACTTTCAACCGATAGACGTACACGCCGTCCTCGTGGAGCGAAACGAAAACGCCCGGCGCCTGGGTCGGAGGCAGGGCGAATCCGTCGAGATCCGCGGGCATGTGGCCGCCCTCGGCCGGGTCCAGGATCGCCAGCAACGTGGCGGTCGAATTGCCGGCGATCATCTTCGTCCGGTCGAGCGCCGCGAAGATGGCCTGGAAAGGCGAGAAGCCGTGCGCCGAGAGGAGATAGGCGCTCGGTGGCCACACGCCGTAGTGCGGGTAGTCTCCGAGCAGGCCGTTGGGCACGGCGAACGCATAACGGGCGTAGGAACCGGTCGCATCCTGCGTCGTCGACAGCGCCACGCATTCGTAGGAGGTCGGAGAGGCGAACGCGATTCGCGAGATCAGCCACCGCTTCGCCAGCTTGTCGTAGAGCACGACCGGGTCACCCTGGTTCAACGCCTGACAGGGACCGCCGAATCCGCTCCACAAGCTGTTGATGTTCGTCGGGCCGAGAACCGATGTCGCCGTCTGGGTGGCTCGATTCAGAGACCACACCTGGAATTGCGTATTGACGGTTTCGACGAACTGATTGCCGCCCACCGAGCCGTTACTGTCGGAGGGCGTGCCACCGTTGTTGATTCCCTCGCCGAGGAAATTGAAGCCCGTCGTGGGCGCCGCGGGAGTCACGCCGCTCTGAGCGAGGGACCGCTCCGACGAAGGCACCACCTGGACGACCGGGTCGGGCACATCGGAATGAAGGATGCGCGACGCGGGTAGCTGCGGCTCGGCGTTTGACTCTTCCGCTTCCGTGCAAGGCTCGCTCGCGGCCGTGACGGCCATCTCACGCAGCGGCGGCGATATATCGAAATTCGACGCCGAGATCGAGTAGACCGTCTGTCCCAGCTCGTTGTGCGATTCGGTGATCGTGTCGATCTTGGAGCCGCCGGTGGACTCGGCTGCCGCGTCGACCCTCGGGCCCCGCCCACTGGGTGCAGCCGGCACAGGCGCGTGCCGAGCGGGCTTTTTTTGTCTTGCCGTCGACGCCGTCGCAGCCGCCGCGAGCGCGTCGACGCCGGCCGGCGATGAAAGGCCCAACAGCCCGACGACGGTGAGAGCCGCATAGAATCGCATCGCCGATTCTCCCCGGTTTGCCAACCTCTATACTCCTGACCTCCCCGAAAAACCACGGCTGCCGGAAACGCGTGCGGAGTGTCTGGAAAGCGCCTCGCGCCGGGCTTTTCGCCGTATACTTTTCAGCCGTAACCTGGGGGAATCCGTGATGACCAGCTTGCTTCGATCTTTGGCGTGTCTGTGTGCGATCGCTTTGGCCGCCGGCTCATTGGCCGTGCTGGCCGCTCCCGGCGAGGCCACAAATCTCACATGGTGCGCCGGATCGAAGACTTGCTTGCAGTGGGATCCCGCCGTCCCTCCGGGCGGCTACCGCGTGCAGCGCGGGACGAAGTCGGATTTCCCCGCGCTTCTGACCGCAGCGGCCGACTCGTGCACGATCGCGACGTTCTCCAACACGACGACCGGGCCGGTCCTCTCGGACGATCCCGCGCCGGGCGCCCTGTACTGGTACCTCGTCGTCGCGACGTCTTGCACCACTAGCGGTCCCGCCGGAAATGCGACCGCGGGACCGCGCACCGTCGACTCGTCCGGTGATTGCACGGCGGGGTCGTGCGCGGACGGCCTGCGCAACGGATCGGAAACCGACGTGGACTGCGGCGGCGGCACCTGCCCGCCCTGCGGGACAGGCCTGCATTGCTGCCTGGGACTCGACTGCTCGGGGTCGGTCTGCAGCGCGGAGACGTGCGCCGGCGCGTCGTGCGTGGACGGCGTCAAGAACGGCACCGAGACGGACACCGACTGCGGAGGCGGCACCTGCCCCGCGTGCGCTGACGGCAAGCACTGCCAGGGCAACGCCGATTGCACGAGCCACGTCTGCTCGTTCGGGATCTGTCAGACGCCTACCTGCACCGATAGCGTGAAGAACGGCAGCGAGACCGACATCGACTGCGGCGGCGGCAATTGCCCCGCCTGCTCGAATGGACGCACGTGCAACGGCAACGCCGACTGCCAGAGCGGCAATTGCCAGGCCGGGATCTGCCAGGGGTTCGCCAACGGGACGTCGTGCTCCATCGGGAGCCAATGCGCGTCGGGCAACTGTGTTGACGGCTTCTGCTGCAACACCGCGTGCAGCGGCATCTGCACGGCGTGCTCCACCATCAAGAAGGGAGCCGGCCCCAACGGCACCTGCGGGAACGTCGCCAGCGGCACCGACCCCGACAACGATTGCAGCACCGAGCCGACAACGAGCTGCGGTCAAACCGGGCAGTGCAGCGGCACCGGCAGCTGCGCGCTGTACGGCCCCACGACACAGTGCGCGCCCGCGTTCTGCACGAGCCCGTCGTCGTCACAAGCGCAGTCCAACTGTAGCGGCTCGGGCACCTGCGTCACAGGGACCACAACCGACTGTACGCCGTACGCCTGCAATAGCTCCACGGGGGCGTGCCGGTCAAACTGCGCGAGCGACCTAGACTGCTCGAGCGGCAGCTTCTGCTCCACCAACGTGTGCTTCCCCAAGAGGGCGAACGGGGTGGCGTGTTTGGGGGGGAATCAGTGCTCCTCGGGCTCGTGCACGGACGGCGTCTGCTGCAACACCGCGTGCAATGGGCTCTGCCAGGCGTGCTCCGCAGCGAAGAAAGGGAGCGGACTCGACGGCACGTGCGGGAACATCGCCGCCGGCACCGACCCGGACAACGAGTGCGCGGGGACCTCGACGTGCAACGGCGCCGGAGGATGCCAGTAGCCGGCATCACTTCATCAGCAGCTCACGCAACGTCTCGAGGTCGGGGGCGCTGACGTCGGACACCGCGATCGACGTCATGCCGTCCTTCCGCCACTCGACCCAGTTGTAGCCGAGGCTTGCGCCCGAGGCCGGCGCGGCTTCTTTCGTCGCCGGCCACATGAAGACGTTGATCACGTGCTTGCGGCGGGCGTAGACCACGACGGCGACGGTGCGGCCGGAGATCGCGTCGAGCCGGCCGCCTTGAAGCGGGAACCCGTCGGCGGAGAGGTCGCGGACGGGGGGCGCGAAGTCGATCTTGCCGTCGAACCACGGCTTCACCGTGTGCTGGTCGGTCGAGACGACGTCGATCAGATGGCCCGGCTGCAGCGAGCGAATGTGCGCGTCGACGACCGAAGTAAAGATCGCCGACTCGCTGCGCGCGCCGAGCAGGCCTTCAATCGGCCGCCATCCGACGACGACGACGAGCATGAAGGAGGCGGCGAGGGCGAGCGCACGCCACATCGGAGTGCTCGACGCGGACGTGACCGCCCGAGGGACTGGCGCCGCGAGCTCGGCCTGAAGTTTTCGTCGCAACGCCTCCGGCGCGCGCTCGCGAAGGCTCGAAGCCTTGAGCGACGATCGCAGCGTCCTTTGCGCCGCCAGCGCAGTCGCGCAGTCGGGGCAGGATTCCAGATGACGCTCGAACTCCGCGGCACCCACGGCGTCCAGCTCGCCGTCGAAGTACGCGTGCAGCTCCCGGGACGTGCGCTCGCAGCTCACGAACGGCCTCCTTCACCGGCGAGCGCACCCTTCAGCTTCTCTCGCGCCCGGGCGAGGCTGGACATGACCGTGCCGATCGGAAGCTCCGTGATCGCCGCGATCTCCTTGTAGGAGCACTCCTCGAATTCGCGAAGGACGAGGACCTCCCGAAACTTCGCGGGGAGGCTCTCCAGCGCGCGCATCAGGCGGTCGCGATCGTTGCCGGCGATGGCCATCGCCTCGGGCGTGTCGCCCGAATGCGGGTGGTACTCCTCGTCAAGCTCGGCCACCGAATCCGCCGGCCCGGCGTTCTGTAGGCGTGAATAGCAGGTGTTGCGCACGATCTGAAGAAGCCACGCGCGCGCGTCGCCGCCGTGATAGCCGCGGAAATAGCGGAAGGCCCGAAGCATCGCTTCTTGCGCGGCGTCCTCGGCTTCGGTCCGGTCTCGCAAAAGCCACCTCGCCAGGTTGAAGGCCGCGTCCAGATGCGGGAGCACAAGCCGCTCGAACTGCGCTCGTTCTCCCGCGTCCAACACGTCCTCCGCCACCCGATCGACACGTGAGCTCATGGAGAAGACCGCCGGCGCAGGGATTCTATTCCCGTCCCGGGACTTTATTTCTCGAAAGCCGAAAGAGCGCCGATCGAGGGAATACGCGGGTTCCCGCCCCGGTCTAGACCAGCGAACGCGAACAAGGAGAACGCCATGACCGACGAGACAAACCGAAAGAACGACGTGATCCTGCACGACCACCACCACGACGGCGTCGACCGGCGCGGGTTCCTGAAGTGCATGGCCTGGGCGGGAGCGGGGGCGGTCTACGTCATGCAGGGCGGCGTGCTGGAATCGCGCGCCCTCGGGGCGTCGCCGGGCCCGGGCTCCGGCACGCCGGCGGGCGAATTGAGCTTCGTCCAGATCAGCGACAGCCACATGGGGTTCAACAAGGCCGCCAACGGCGACGTCGTCGGGACGCTGAAAACCGCGATCGACCGGATCAACGCCCTACCGGCCGCGCCGGAATTCATCCTCCACACCGGCGACATCAGCCACCTCTCGAAGCCGGAGGAGTTCGACACCGTCGATCAGATCTTGAAGGGTGCGGTGGCGAAGGATGTCTTCTTCGTCCCCGGCGAGCACGACGTCCTGAACGACGACGGCAAGCAGTACCTCGAGCGCTACGGCAAATCCGCGAACGGCTCGGGGTGGTACAGCTTCGACAAGAAAGGCGTCCACTTCATCGGCCTCGTCAACGTGATGAATCTGAAGCCCGGCGGGCTCGGCTCGCTCGGCCACGACCAGCTCGAGTGGCTGGAGCACGACGTCAAGCACCGGAAGGCGAGCACACCGATCGTCGTGTTCGCGCACATGCCGTTGTGGTCGGTCTACCCCGAGTGGGGCTGGGGCACCGAGGACTGCGCGCAGGCTCTGTCGTATCTGAAGAAGTTCGGGTCGGTGACCGTTCTCAACGGGCACATCCATCAGCTGATGCAGAAGGTCGAGGGGAACGTGACGTTCCACACGGCCGCGTCGACGGCGTTCCCGCAGCCGCAGCCCGGCAAGGCCGACTCCCCCGGCCCGATGGTGGTCCCGGCCGGCGAGCTGCGCGGCCTGCTCGGCATCACCAACGTCAATTTCGTTCAAGGGCGCCACGCGCTCGCGATCGTCGATTCGTCGCTCAAGTGAGCGGCAGGATGAAAGGAATGGAAATGAGAGAGAGAACCCGAAAGGCAGTCAGGATCGCCGCGGTCTCGCTCGCGTCGACCTTGGTCATCGGAGGCCTGGTGAATCGCCTGGCGCACGCGGAGGCGACCCAACCCGCCCCCGCGGAGGTCAAGATCGACAATTTCAGCTTCGGCCCCGTGCTGCTCACGGTCGCGCCCGGGACGACGGTCACCTGGACGAACCGCGACGACATCCCCCACACGGTCGTCGCCGACGACAAGACGTTCAAGTCGAAGACGCTCGACACCGACGAGAAGTTCTCCTACACGTTCGACAAGGCAGGGACGTACCCCTACTTCTGCTCGATCCACCCGCACATGACGGGCACGATCGTCGTTAGGTGAACCATGGGCAACCTCGGATTCGGCGAGCTTCTTCTGATCGGCGTCATCCTGCTTCTGTTCTTCGGGCCTTCGCGGTTGCCGGACCTGGGCAAGAGCCTCGGCAAGGGCATCCAGGAGTTCAAAAAGGCCACGCGCGAGATCACCGGCGGGGACTGAGTTGATCTCGACCGGTCGAATCACGTTCCGCGAGCACCTCGAAGAGCTGCGCTCTCGCCTGCTGCGCGTGGTGGTCGCAATCGGAGCGGCCTTCGCAGTGACCTACTCGTTTCGGTCCACGCTCTGGGCCTGGGCGAGCTTGCCCCTGAGCAAGGTCGTCGAGCATCAGACGGCGGGCACTGCGGCCGTGGTGAGCCCCTTCGGCTTCACGGATCCGGCGGAGCCCTTCCTCAGCGGCATGCGCTTGGCGCTTTGGGCATCGGCGCTCGTCGTGGCGCCGGTGATTTTCCATCAGCTCTGGGCATTCATCGGCCCCGGACTCTTGCCGCGAGAACGGCGGCTGGCGGTGCCGTTCGTGGTGATCACGAGCCTGTGCTTCCTCGGCGGCTGCGCGTTCGCTTACTTCCAGGCCTTCGCCTTCCTGGCCGACGTCCTCTATCGGGAAGCCGTGACGATGGGCGTCCGGCCCAACATCCACATGAGCGACTACCTCGACTTGTTCCTCGGGACGCTGCTGCTGACGGGGATCATGTTCGAGCTGCCCGTGCTCTTCTTTTTCCTCGCCAAGTTCCGGATCGTGACCGCCGGCTGGATGTTGAAGTACTGGCGCCACGCGACCGTGACCGTCGTGATCTTCAGCGCCTTCTTCACGCCGGGCGACGTCGTCGCCACCACGATCTTCTTCAGCGCGATCCTGCTGAGCCTCTACTTCATCAGCGTCGTCGTGGTGTGGTTTGCGCAGCCGGCGGCGAAAGCGGAGTGGATCGAGGCGGAGTGAATGACTCAGATGAGGTGGCAACGAGTCAACGGTTGGCGGCGCGGCTCAGGGTCAAGGGGAATGAGGTGGGACCTCGCGTCCACGTTCCGACGATCTGAAGCTTGTCCTTGTCGAGCGTGCCCCTGTACCGAATCTCGAATTGCTCGATTGCCAGTCGAACCTCGGGCTGCCCGTAGGAGACGAAGCTGGCGACGATCCCGGTGGCGTTCTGATCGGGACTATCCAACGTTGCCGTCAGCCTGCCGTGCTTGTCCTGCGCCAGATGGAAGACCACGCGGAGCGACACGCTGCCGGCCGCGATCGCTCCTCGCCAGTCGCCGACGACCTCGGATGCCGCCGACGCCGCGGACTCGTCGAGCTCGGGTGTCGCAAACAGGGACGTCAAGAACGCGGCGGCGGCGCGAACGTTCCTGAGCCTTCTCGTGCGGTACCTCCCCTGGATCGATCGGACGTTGCATCGGCCGAACACCACGAAATCGTCTTGGAGCCGCGGTTCTCTCACGACCCACCTCCTTCGTCCGAATGCCGGTAGCGGCGCAACCACCACTTGGCGGCGCGATCGACGGCAAACTTGAGAATCACGCCTGCGACGATGAGGGCCGGAATGAGCCACCATCCGAGAACTTCCCGCGATCCGGCGGGAACCGGCCCGTCGGTGGCGAACATGAGGGGCCACGCGCTTCCGGGCGTGTACCACAGCCCCGTACGGGTGGGAACGAACATCCCGTGGACGGCCTCGCGCCAGAGCGAGATGACGGTGGCGTAGCCGGTGACGTAGAGCAAGGTGGCGGTGAATCGACCCGCGCGCGTTCGGGTCGCGTGCCTCAACGCCTGCAGGATCACCAAGGGCGATCCACTGCATTCGGCTTGGACGATGAGATTCTCGGCCCGGTAGGTCTTCGCCAGATCGACCGGATCTCCGAGGGAGCGAATCGCCGCTTCGACGTCGGAGCCTTCGGCCGCCGTGAGCTCGGCGATGTGGCTGCGGATCTCGCGAAGGATGTCGTCGATCTCGGGCTCGGGCATGCCGCGGAGCGCCGCTCGCAATCGCGCGAGATACGAGTCGATCCTGGAATTCGAGTCAGCGTGAGTCCTCACCTAGCGCCTCTCCTTCAGCACGGGCGACAGCAGATCCCCCAAGCTGGACGCGAACTCCGACCACATCCGCCCCATCTCGACGGCGCGCCTGCGCCCCACCGCCGTGAGCCGGTAGTACTTGCGCGGATGGCCGGCATCGGCTTCGACCCATTCCGATTCGAGCAGCCCCTCCGCCTTCAGGCGCGCGAGCAGCGGATAGACCGTCCCCGCCGAGAGGGCCATGTCGGAGTCGTTCTCCAGGCGGCGAAGAATCTCGAGACCGTAGAGCTTCTCGGGCCAGAGAATTCCGAGGATGGCGAGCTCCAGACATCCTTTGCGGAGCTGGATCTCCCACCTGTCGATGTGGGAAGCGCTCGAGGCATCCGTGTTCCTAGTGCTCGCCATGCCATATAGTATGTAATGCGATATATAAAGACGTCAAGAGGCGTCAACGCCGAGGAAGACGGGTCGAAGGTTTCCAAGGTGTGCCGGCAGATTTACATGGCCTGCCCCCGCACACTGTTGTAGCTTCCCGCGATGCCACTCGCCCCCGGTACCGTCCTCGGCCCCTACGAGATCGTCGCGCCACTGGGCGCGGGCGGCATGGGCGAGGTCTACCGCGCCAAGGACACGCGGCTCGGCCGCGAGGTCGCGGTGAAGGTGCTGCCGCAGCACCTCTCTTCGAACCCGGAGGTTCGCGCGCGCTTCGAGCGCGAAGCCAAGACCGTCTCGTCGCTCAACCATCCGCACATCTGCACGCTCCACGACGTCGGGCGTGAAGGCGAGACCGACTACCTGGTGATGGAGCTGATCGAAGGCGAGACGCTGGCGGCGCGGCTCATGAAGGGCGCGCTCCCGCTCGCGGAGGTCTTGAAGATCGGCGCGCAGATCGCCGACGCCCTCGATCGCGCGCACCGCGCGGGCGTGATGCACCGCGACCTCAAGCCCGGGAATGTGATGCTCACGAGGTCGGGCGCGAAGCTGATGGACTTCGGCCTCGCGCGCGCCACCGGACTCGGCTCGGCGAGCGAGCTGACCAGCTCTCCCACGGTCGCCGGACCGCTCACCGCCGAAGGGACGATCCTCGGGACGTTCCAGTACATGGCGCCGGAGCAGCTCGAAGGCCAAGAGGCCGATGCGCGCAGCGACCTGTGGGCATTGGGCTGCGTCCTTTACGAGATGGCGACGGGCCGGCGCGCGTTCGAGGGGAAGAGCCAGGCGTCGCTCATCACGTCGATCATGGGCAGCGCGCCGCCGCCGATCTCGCAGCAGGTGCCGCTGGCTCCACCGGGGTTCGATCGGCTGGTCCAGGGTTGCCTGGCGAAAGACCCGGCCGACCGCTTGCAGAGCGCGCACGACATCCGGATGCAGCTCGTCTGGCTCGCCGAGGGCGGCTCGCAGGCGGGCGTGCCGGTGCCGGTCGCCATCAAGCGCAAGAGTCGCGAACGGCTCGCGTGGATGCTCGCGGCAGTGGGACTGATCGCCGCGGCGGCGCTGGCGTGGCGGGCGCTGGGCTTGCGGGCTCCGGCACCCGAAGCGATCCAATCATTCATCGACGCGCCGAAGGACTCGCCCGTCACCGCTCGGGGCTCCGAGGTGATCCTGTCCCCCGACGGCCGAACGCTCGCGTTCGTTGCCGCCGGCTCGCTCTGGATCCGGCCGCTTGGGTCGGATGCCGCGATGCACCTTGCCGGCACGGAAAACACCATCAACCCGTTCTGGTCGTTCGATTCCCGTACGGTCGGTTACTTCGATCTCAAGTCCGGGAAGCTCATGAGGGTCGCGGCCGCGGGCGGGAGCCCGTCCATCGTATGTGATGCGCCGAACGGTCGAGGCGGCAGCTGGAATCGCGACGGCACGATCGTGTTCGGCCCCACCACGGGCGGCCCGCTCATGCGGGTGGCGTCCGCGGGAGGCGATCCGGTCGCCGTCACCGCCCTCGACGCCGCGCGGCACGAGAGCGGGCACCGCTTCCCTTGCTTCTTGCCCGACGGCGATCACTTCCTGTTCACGGCGCTCCCGGACGGCCCGGCCGGCTGGGACACGTACGTGGGATCGTTGCGGTCGAAAACCGTGAAACGCCTGCTGTCCGCGCGGTCGGCGGTGGTCTATGCGGAGCCGGGGTATCTGCTGTTCGAGCGCGACGGGCACGTGATGGCACAGCGCTTCGACGCCGGGCGGCTCGAGCTGCAGGGAGACGCAACCGCCATCGCCGAAGCGCCGGAAGATTCGGACATGGATGCGGCGCCCGTGGCGTCGGCCTCGCGAAACGGCCGGCTGGCGATCCTGCGCAGCGAGCCCGCCAGCACGCGACTGGAGATGATCGACGACACCGGCACGACGACCGCCCGATACGACTTACCTCCCGGGCCGTGGAAGGTCTCGAGCGTGGCGCCGGACGGACGGCGTGCCGCGGTCACGAACGGCGATGACATCTGGATCGTGGACCTCGTTCGCTCCGTGCCGATGCGCTTCGCGACCAGCACATCGAACAGCCCGACGACTGCGTGGTCTCCGGACGGGAGCCGGCTCGCATTCATCACGAAGCACGATGGCCGCGACGAGATCCACATCGCGGGGATGGACGGCCGCGCGGAACCGGTGCCGACGACCGGCGACGCGTTCAAGTACGTGGCCGAATGGTCTCGCGACGGCCGCTACATCGTCTTCACCTCGGTGAGCGTCGAGACCAACTTCGATATCTGGATTCTTCCCATGAACGGAGATCGGAAGCCGGTGCCCTATCTGACAGGACCTGCGGCTGAACGAGGCGGCAAGATCTCGCCCGACGGGCGGTGGTTGGCCTACGGGTCCAATGAGACCGGCCAAAACGAGGTCTACGTGCAGTCGTTCCCCGAGCCGGGGCACAAGGTCAGGGTGTCGCCGAGCGGAGGACAGAACCCGAAGTGGGTCAATGGCGGCACGCAGCTCGATTACGTCAGCGCCGGAGCGGTCTTCGCGGTGGCGGTGAAGGCGGGAGCGGAGTTCGAGCCGGGGCCGCCGCGCAAGCTGTTCACGATTCCACGCGATGCGACCGGCGGGGCCGCTTTCGGAGATGGGATCCACAGCCTGGTGAGCATCGCCACCGACAATCGTCCGCGAGACATCCGGCTCATCCTCGACTGGACCGCGCTGCTCGGAGCTTCGAGCAACTAAGGAAACGCCGGCGCAAGCTGCGTCGCGCCGCAGTCGAAGGCCCCGCGGGAGGCTGTTGCCGGCGTAACACCTATCGGGTCTGCGGACCGTTCTCCGCCGACCGGCTCAGTGTCCGTGCGATTCGCCTTGCCCGTTCGAGTCTTTCTCCTTGTCGTTCCCCTTGGGCTTTTCCTTGCGGCCGGCCGACGGATGAGCGCTCGGCTGGGGCT
>CAZYHZ010000012.1:0-86570 GCA_964647625.1 uncultured Acidobacteriota bacterium | reverse complement strand
TCCCGTCCGGCGGCATGCGCTCGACGTTCGAGGCGCGCGGCTACACCGCGTGGGACCCGACGTCGCCGCCGTGGCTCCTCGAAAGCCCGAACGGGGCGACGCTCGTCATCCCGACCGCGTTCGTGAGCTGGACCGGAGAGGCGCTCGACAAGAAGACGCCGCTCCTGCGCTCGATGGAGGCGCTCTCGACGCAGGCGGTGCGCATCCTGCGGCTGTTCGGCTCGAAGGCCGAGCGCGTCGTGACCACCTGCGGCCCCGAGCAGGAGTACTTCCTGATCGACCGGCACTTCTTCTTCGCGCGCCCCGACCTGACGCTCGCCGGCCGCACGCTGTTCGGAGCGAAGCCGCCCAAGGGTCAGGAGATGGAAGACCAGTACTTCGGCCACATCCCCGAGCGCGTCCTGGCCTTCATGATGGAGGTCGAGCAGCAGCTGTACAAGGTCGGCGTCCCCGTGAAGACCCGGCACAACGAGGTCGCGCCGAGCCAGTACGAGGTCGCGCCGATCTTCGAGAACGCGAACGTCGCGACCGACCATCAAATGATGATGATGGAGGTCATGAAACGCGTCGCGCCGAAGTACGGCATGGCGTGCCTCCTCCACGAAAAACCGTTCGCCGGCGTCAACGGCTCGGGCAAGCACCTCAACTGGTCGATGTCCGACGACGAGGGCAACAACCTCCTGAACCCCGGCGAGACGCCGCACGACAACATCCAGTTCCTGGTCTTCTGCTCGGCGGTCCTGCGTGCGGTCGACAGGTTCCAGGGCTTGCTCCGCATGTCGATCGCCTTCGCCGGCAACGACCACCGGCTGGGCGCCAACGAAGCGCCGCCGGCGATCATCTCGATCTTCCTGGGCGACATGCTCACGGACATCTTCGAGCAGATCGAGCGCGGCGGGGCGACCGGCACCAAGCAGGGCGGGATCCTTCACACCGGCGTGTCCGTGCTTCCGCAGCTCCCCCGCGACGCGGGCGACCGCAACCGGACCTCGCCGTTCGCCTTCACGGGCAACAAGTTCGAGTTCCGCGCGGTCGGCTCGTCGCAGTCGATCGCGTTTCCGAACATCTGTCTCAACATCGCGGTCGCCGAGTCGCTCGACGTCATCGCGACCGAGCTCGAAAACGCGGTGCGCGGCGGCGAAAAGCTCGAAGACGCGGTCAGCAAGCTGCTGACGCGCCTCATCAAGGAGCACAAGCGCATCATCTTCAACGGCAACGGCTACGCGCAGGAGTGGCAGGACGAAGCGGCGCGCCGCGGCCTGCTCAACCACCGGAACACCGTCGACGCCTTGACCGAGCTGGTGAAGCCCGAGGTCTTGAAGACCTTCGAGAAGTACAAGGTCCTGAACGAGCGCGAGGTCCGCGCCCGCTTCGAGGTCGCGGTCGAGCAGTACAACAAGGTCGTCAACATCGAGGGTCAGTCGATGACCCACATGGCCAACCGGTACATCCTCCCCTCCGCGCTCGAATACCAGAAGAGGGTCGCGGAGTCGGTGGCGGCGACGAAGACGGCCGGCGTGGATTGCACCGAAGGGCGCAAGCTGCTCGACGAGGTCTGCGGCCTCACGTGCGAGCTGCGGCGGCGGACGATCGCCTTGCAGCACGCTCTCGATCACGCCGCGGAGGGCTCCGCGGAATCGCACGCAAAGCACTATCGCGACAAGGTGGTTCCCGCGATGGCCCAGCTCCGAGAGACGGGAGACCGGCTCGAGATGCTGGTCCCCCACGATATCTGGCCGCTGCCGACCTACCGGGAGATGCTGTTCCTGAAGTAGCCCGCGGCGTACGAATTCGTAATCGGCGGCCTCGGAGCTCGTCCTCGACTTGACGATCCGTTGACCGGTCCCAATATTCGCCCGGGGCCGTACGTCAACGGAGAGTGGGGATGAACTTTCAGACACAGCACGATTTGATCGACCCGGACGTTCCCGCGCCCGAGGTCGACGAGGATGTGCCGGCACAGCCGGGGGCGCCGGATGACGCCTACCTCATCAGGGACGGCGTGGACCCCGCCCGCTCGACGATCATCGTCACGACCGGCAAGCCGAAGAAAGCCGCCAAGCCGTGGGTCAAGCCCGCGGCGTTCGCTCTGTGCGCGGCCTTCGTCGGTCTGACGGCCTGGAACGTGATGCGCATGACGAGCGGGCCGGCGCCGCTTCCGCCGCCGACGCCGTTCCAGGTCAAGCAGGCGCTCTACCTGGGCGTCGCGAAGGTCGACATGTACCGCCGCGCGCACGGTGGCGTGACCCCGACGACGATCGAGGACATGGACCTCCCTCAAGTCTCCTACGACTACCGCCGCGTGGACGCGGGCCACTACGTCCTCGGGTTCCACGCCCGGGACGGCCAGACGATGCAGTATGACTCGAACATCCCGAAGGAAACCGTGTTCGGATCGCCGCAGGCGATCCTGTCGATGGGAGTGACGCGATGATCACGAACGCCGCGCCGAAGGCCGCTCGCCCGCGCCGCAAGGAGGCCGGGTTCACGCTGCTCGAGCTCATGATCGTGTGCTGCGTGATCGGCATCATCGCCAACATCGCGATCCCCGAGATCCAGTCCTCCATCTACCGGGCGAAGGCCGGAAAGATCATCGAGGACTACAACATGCTCCGGTCGATGGTCCACCAGTACTACGCCGATCACGGGGGGTTCCCCGCCGATCAGGGGCCGGGCGTCGAGCCCCCCGAGCTGACGTCGTACCTTTCGGGCCGTCTCGTCTGGAACAACCAGGACTACCAGTACGACTGGGAGCTGTGGGTCGACGGATCCGGCAATCCGACCGAGCCGTCGACGGGCGTCATCGTGGGTTTCAGCATCGTGACGTCGGATCCGAACCTCTCGGCCGCGCTGCACCACATGTACAAGGGAATCGTGCTCGACACGATCCCGAACCACACGACCTTCGTGATCGAGCCCTTCGAGGGCTGATCCGAGTTATAAATGCCCGATGCGTCGAGCACGGGCGGTCCTCGCACTCGTTGCGCTGTGTTCCTGCGCGCGGGCGCCGCGCGGCGGCGTTTCCGCCGGTGCCGGGAGCTTCGGGCCGCACCTGTCGCGCCTGGGGTCCCGTATCGCGCTCAGCTGGGTCGAGCCGGACGCTTCCGGAGCTCCGTCGCTGCGCTTCGCGATTCGATCGGGCGACGGCTGGAGCGATCCGCGCCCGGTCGCCCGCGATCCGAATCTCGCCGCGGACTCCGCGGATGTTCCGGGCGTCGTGCCGCTGGATGAGCGGCGGCTCGCCGCGTACTGGACGGTGAAGCGCAAAGGCTCGAGCGTCGCACGGAGCCTCCTGGTCGCGATCTCGAATGACGGCGGCGCCACGTGGAGCCGTCCGGTCAGCCCCCATCGGGACGACAGCGACAGCGAGCACGGAATGGCCTCCGTGATCCCGTCGGGGAACGGGGCCTTCGGCATTGCGTGGCTCGACGGCCGCGCCGGCGCTCACGCGGAGTACGGCGAGGGCGGAACGTCCCTCTACTGGGCGGAATGGCAGGGCGACTCGTTCGGACCGGAAACCCTTCTCGATCCGCGCGTGTGCGATTGTTGCAAGACGTCGGCCGCCTGGACCGCGTCGGGCCCGATCGTGGCGTACCGCGATCGCGGCGACGGCGAGCGGCGCGACATCGCGTTCGTCCGCCGCACGGGGGGCGGCTGGTCCGCTCCGGCCGAGGTGCGCGTCGACGGTTGGCATCTGACCGCGTGCCCGACGAACGGCCCCGCCGTCGCGTGCGGCGGCGGACAAATTGCGATCGCCTGGTTCACCGGCGCCGCGGCGACGCCCGCGATTTACCTGACCCGCGGAACCGGCAACGGCGCCGCGCTCGGCGCTCCCGAGAGACTCGACGGCGGTGCGCCCGTCGGACGCGTGGACGCGGCGATGCTGCCCGACGGCTCGGCGGCCGCCGTGTGGCTCGAGCGGAAAGGCGACGCGGCAAGCGTGCGCCTCCGGCGCGTTCGTCCGGACGGGAACATGATGCCGTCGGTCGACGTCGCCACGACGTCGGCGTCGCGCGCGTCGGGATACCCCTCGCTCGTGGCCGCCGGGGGCGACGACGTGATCGTCGCCTGGACCGACGTCGCGGCGACGCGCCGGGTGCGGACCGCGCGAGTCAGCCTGCGCTGATCCACGCCGCGCGGCCCCTCCGCGAGGTTGGTATTCTGTCGCATTCCGGAGGGGTCATGTTCGACTCGATTCGCCAATTCGTCCTGGCCCACACCCCCAACACGCTGCGGATCGGCGTCATCATCGTCTTCGCGTGGCTGGTCCGGCGGGTCTTCCTCACGGTCATCAAGCGCATCGAGCGGATCTCCGACGAGCGTCACCCCGGCGGAGACGACGGCATCCGCGCTCACACGATCGGCCGCATCCTGCGCCAGGCGTCGTCGGTCATCGTCTGGTCGGTCACGATCATGCTCGTCCTCGAGGAGTTCGGAATCGACCTCAAGCCGGTGCTCGCGGGCGCGGGCATCCTCGGGCTCGCCGTCGGCTTCGGGGCGCAGACGCTGGTCAAGGACGTGATCACCGGGTTCTTCCTCCTGTTCGAAAATCAGATCCGCGTCGGCGACACCGTCACTGCGGCCGGCGCGACCGGCGTCGTCGAGGCGATCAACCTCCGCACCACCGTGCTCCGTGGACAGGACGGGACGACGCACGTCATCCCGAACAGCGCGATCACCGTCGTCGCGAACGCGACGCGCGATTGGTCGCGCGCCATCGTCGACGTTCCGGTCGCGCTCAAGGAAGATACCGACCGCTGCGACATGGTTCTGCGCGAGGTCGGAGCGGAAATGGCCAAGGACCCGGCCTATGCGAAGAAGCTCATGGGCCCGTTCGAGTACCCCGGCGTCGTGATGTTCGAAGGCGCGGCGGCAGTCTTGCGCGTGACCGTCAAGACCCAGCCCCACGACAGCCCACAGGTTCAAAGAGAGCTGCGGCGGCGGATCAAGAAGGCGTTCGACCGGGCCGACATCGAGATCTGCGACCCCGAGAAATAGACCTCAGCCCGGAAAGGTCGTGTCGAGCGCCGCGACGCATGTGATGAGCGCGCGATGGGCTCCGGCGTGCTTCAGGAGCGTCATCGTCTCTCCGTCGATCTTCATCTTCCCGGTCAGGATCGCCGTCGCGGCAAGGGTCTTCCCCGAGAGAATGTCCCGCCAGACCGAAAACGGCGCGCGCAGCGCGAAGCCGGCGTCCTTTTGGGCCCCCTCCTCGATGAACCTCGCGCCGCCGCAGGCTCCCTTGGCGAGGCTCAGGAACAGCGACCGCGACTGCGACGAGGCGGGGTCGGCCTGGAAGACGAGCAGCACGTTGCCGTTGAAGCCGTCCCCCCACTTCGCGGCGGCGTTCCGGTACTCGCTCGAAGCGTTGATTTCCGAGCACAGGGCCTCGGCCCAGGCGTCGGTGCCGAAGACGAGACTCACGAGCCCTCCTCGAAGGGCAGGAATCCGGGGTTCAGGATTGCGTCGGGGTCGTAGCGCCGCTTCAGCGCCGCCAGCTCGTCCCATCGCGCTCCGAAGTGCGCCTTCCATTCGTCATTCGTGAAGTTGACCCAGCCCGACAGGTAGCGCTTCGCGCCGAACATCACCATCACACGGCTGACGTTTTCCAATCGCTCGCTCATCTCGCCCCAGAACTTCTGCGGGACGGCCGGCAGCAAGCCGAAGCCCACGAGATTTTCTCCCTGGGGGACCATGAAGTTCTTCGAGCGCGTCGTGTTTCCCTTGGCGGGCCACAGCAGGACGTGCCCTCCGAGCTGGATCCCGGGCGGCGTGTCGGCGAGCACCTGCTCGATGCAGTCGGCGGCCGTCTCCCACGGGAGCACGCACTCGATCCACGGATGCATGAACTCCCACGTACCCGCTTTCTTCCACAGCTCGAACACGGGGACCATGCGATCGAGGAAGTCGATCGTCGGAGCGTCGTCGGTGTAGACGTTGTCGTAGGGCCGGAGCCCCTGAAGCACTGCCGCATCGTCGGGCGGCGATCCGGGGTCGAACTCGATCGTCAGATGGAACGGATAGAACCAGCGCGCGAACACCTGGCGCCGCCCGGCGACCGGCCGGGTTCCCTGCGCGCAGGGCGCCGCCCACGATTCGAGATGATCGAATCGACCGCCGTCCATCGCGATGCGAGCATCTTCGAGGAACACGCGAAGATCGTCGTAGAGCAGGTAATAGGTCCGCGTCATGGGCTTCATCCGCCGCAGCGCGAGCCGCGCCCTCGTGATGGTGCCGACCGCTCCGAGGCCCGCGATCGCGCCCCAGAACAGATCGTCGTCCTTCTCGGGAGAACACGTGACCAACTTCCCCTCGCCCGTGACGACGTCCATCTCGACCACGTTGTCGCCCTGCGAGCCGTAGCGGAACGACGCGACCCCGATGCCGGCCATCGCGAGCGTCCCCCCGACGGTCACGCCGAGGTTGTTCGTCAGGACGCGCGGGACCAGCCCGAATTTCTTGAGGTGATGGACGAGATCGCGCCAGACGACGCCGGCCTCGACGTCGACGGTGAGGTTTTTCTCGTCGACGGCGCCGATGCGATTCATCGACGACATCTCGACCAGGACACCGCCACTGCTGATCGCAAGCTGCGACTGCGAGTGCGCCGAGCCGCGGGTCGTCAGAAACAGCTTGTGCGCGCGGCAGAAGGCGACGAGCGCCCGGATATCGGCCGCTGTGGCCGGATGGACGACGAACCTCGGCGTCCACTGAAAGATGCGCCCGTAGTTCTGAAGCTGGTCAGAGGTGAATTGATCCGGGGTCCGGACCGTCCCCTCGATTGCCTGCATGAGCGGCGCATAGAGCTTGTCCATGGCCGCCCATCATAGGGGACACTCAGTTGGAAAGCGACGCGAGGCTCGTGACGTCGGCGACGTCGAACTTCATCTCTTCCGTCGCCACCTCGGCATCGCCCGAGAGGATGTGCACCGTGTACGTGAGGCGTCCCGCGCCGAACGATCCGGGCGCCACGAGGTCCCGGATCTGAACGCAGCGTCCTTCGTCCGCGCTCAGATCCATCGGAGAGAACGACACCGTCGTCTCCCCCGCAATGCTCCGCTCGGCCCGGAGCGCCCCCGCGCCCGAAGCGTCGAGACACGCCGCCGTGACGAACGCGGTCGGTACCCGCGGATCGATCGTCTCGCCCGCCCCGCGAACGACGATGCCGCCGGTCCTCGGCTGGGCGAGCACGGGCTTGCTCAACCCGATGTGCGCTCCCGTCGCGGCCGGCCACGCGCCGGGCAGCCGTCCCGAAGCGATGGAATCGCCGGCGGCGTCCTGCGCGACCGCGACGACCTCGTACGGCCCCGCGGGAATCGACAGGGACGACTGGTAAACCGGTGCGGGTCCGCCCTTGGCGGCCGCGATGCGCCCTGAGCGCTGAGCGACGACCGCGCCCTTCGAGACGACGCTGATCCCGACGTTCCAGCTCGCATCGGAGGCCGGCCCCGGCTCGGGGAGCACGACTTGCACCAGGGCATTCAACCGGTCGGCCGTTCCTCCGACCGGGTAGACCGACACGTCGAGCGACCGGCTGGACCCGGAGTCGCCGAAGTACGCCGCGAGCAGCCGCGTCTCGTTCAGCCGCGCAGCACTCGGGATGACGAGCGACGACCGCGTGCTCACGCGCAGGCCCGGCTTCTTGGGGAACACCTCGAGAGACATGGGCCGATCCGTGTCCCAGCCCTTGGGATCGAAGCTGACGAGATACCAGCAGGCTTGATCGGCCTGGATCCCGTTCGCGACGACGCTCGCCGCCGGCCCGTTGACGAACGACGCGCCTCCCGTTTCCGCGGCCAGTCCGACCATCGTGTCCTGCGCGGTGCGGATCCAGTCCGTCGTTGCCATCAGGCCGCGGCCTTCGACCGCGTAGAATCTTGCGCCCGACAGCGCCGCCTCGTTGACGACCGAGCGGATCGCGACGTCGGAGGTCCAGGTCGACGTGGACGCGAGATCCCGGCGGCCGACGCTCGGCCCGCGATCGTCCATGTTTCGATCCGTGAAGTCGTGGATCTGTTCCAGCTGTCGCTGCATGCTCCCGCCGGGATCGTTGCGGAGCATGTCGGCGAAGTAAACGATTCCTTTGGGCGATTCGCGCAGCGTCAGCGCGCGCACGGCGCCGCGGAGCCGGTCGAGATCGCGGCCGGTTCGCTGGAGCTCGCTCTGGACCGTGTTGTCGAGGTGGTGAATGAGTCCAAATATCTCTTGATCGCCCATCTGGTTCATCGTCCTCGCCAGCAACATGTCTTGCCGGGCTCCGCCGTTCGGAGAGGGGCTCTTCCGCGATTGCTCGAGCGCCGCCGGACAGGAGAGCGCAGTGGCGTCCGGCGCGGGGCGGGCATCGTTGTACTCGTGCTCGAGCGCGTCTTCCATGTACGACTCGCGTGCCCGCTCCCCGGCGAAGACGGTCTGGTGCGCGTCGTCGATCAAATTCTCAGTGCCACGACCGTCGGCCGCGACCTGCAGGTAGTCGGAACGCCCGGCGTCCGCGGCGATCCGGTCGAGCGCGGCGGCGATCGCCGCCGGATCGCGCGACCACCCCGCTTGCTTGCGGAGCACCTTGCCGTTCTGGAGGACCATCACGTCGTGGCCGCCAGCGATCAGCATCGGTGCGACGAGCCGGGCGATCTCGACGGCGCGGAGGCGGCCTTCCTGAGTCAGCTCGGGATCGTCGAAATAGAAGATGAAGCTGCCGGGCCGCGCGGCCGCGCGGCCGCGGTCGAGGCACATGTCGTCCACGGTGAATCGCCGGAGCGTCTTTCCGCCCAGCTCGATGTCGAGATCGGAAGCGCCGAGGCCGGGGACACCGGTGCCGTGTTTCGTGACCCGGACTTCGAACTGGACCAGACGGGATTCGGCGTGCTCGCTCAGTCCGGGATCGACCGGGGCCGGCTTGGCGGGATCACCGGCACGCACCGATACCGCGGTGCCGAGCACCAAGAACGCGAGAACGCAGACGCGACGGCCTGAAACCCCCATGGCGTCCCTCGAACGCCCCTCTTCTTTAACAATACGCCCGATCAGTCCTCGGGGCGCTCATTTCCCGGGGCCATCTTGACAATCCGCGGGCGAAACGTCGCGACCGGCTCCACGAGGTCGGTTTGGGCGGCCATCGGCACCTCGTCGAGCCCTGCCGAGATCAGTCACGTCCGGCCACCGGAAGCGCGCACGCGTTGACCAGCTGATCGACGGCGGCCTTGTCGAACCCGCTTCCCCATTGGCGCCGGGTGCGGACGCCATCACGCGATCTCGATTCCGCCTTCTCGGCCTGCGACCGCGCGCCCGACGCGCCACAGCGGCTCGCCGCTCGACGAAAAGGCCGCGGCCATCGCATCGGCGTGAGCGGGATCGACCGCGGCGAGGAGCGGCCCCGAGGTCTGCGGGTCGTAGAGCAGGTCGGTCTGCCACGGCTGGAGTGTGCGCGCCGTGGAGACGAACGACCCGTAGTACGCGGCGTTGCGGCGTCCGCCGCCCGGCAGGTGTCCCGCCTCGGCGTAGCCGGCAACACCGGGAAGAAGCGGCAACGCATCAAAGTCGAATTGCAGCGTCAGCCCCGAAAGGTGCGCCATCTCGTGGGCGTGGCCGATGAGCGAGAACCCGGTGATGTCCGTCAGCGCGTGAACGTGTGGGTGCGCGTCGCGAAACAGACGCGAGGCCCCCGCCGAAAGGCGCGCCATGCTCGCGATGCCGGCGTCCAGATCCGCCGGCTCCGCCTTCTCGCGCTTCCCCGCGGTGGTCAACACCCCGGTCCCGAGCGGCTTGGTCAAGAAGAGCACGTCCCCCGCCCTCGCCCCGCCCTTTGCGAGCACGCGATCGGGGTGCACGACGCCCGTGACCGCGAGGCCGTACTTCGGCTCCTTGTCCGACGTCGTATGTCCGCCGGCGACGACGGCGCCGGCCTCTTTCACCTTGTCGCCGCCACCTCGGAGGATCTCCGAGAGGATCGCGCGGTCCATGTCGTCGGGAAAACCGACGAGGTTGAGCGCGAACAGCGGCGTGCCGCCCATCGCGTAGACGTCCGACAGCGCGTTCGCCGCCGCGATCGCGCCGAACCAGTACGGGTCATCGACGACCGGCGGAAAAAAATCGGCCGTCTGGACGAGCGCCCGCTCATCGTCGAGCTTCCAGACGAGCGCGTCGTCCGGAGTCTCGAGTCCCAATATCAGGTTCGGATAGCTCGCCGGATCGAACATCGAAGCGAGCGGGCGCAGCACCTGCGCCAGGGCTTCCGGCCCCATTTTGCTGGCTCAACCGGCGCACGCCGCGTAGCTCGTCAGCCGGATCGTCTTGTTCGACCGCTCACCCATGAATGAAAGCCTATCAGCTTCGGGGCGAGGGGCCGCCGGCGGCGAAATCGGTTGGCGACGCGGCATTCCGGTCGTAGGGTTAATCGACAAAAGAGAGGAGGCCGACGATGGTCTCACGCGGGGGAGTTTGCGGGCGCAGCGTCTCGACCTTTCTATCCGTGACTTTCGTTCTCCTGGCGATAAGTGCTGCCCAGGCGCGCACGCTTACGCTAGAAGAACGCATTGCCGCCCAGACGGCGATCGAGCAGGTTTACTGGAGCCACCGCGTGTGGCCGAAGGAAAACCCCGGCCCGAAACCTCCACTGTCCGAGGTCATGCCGGCGTCGGCCATTCGCGCCAAGGTGATCGACTATCTCCAGCAGTCGAACGCGCTCGATTCGATCTGGCAGCATGCGGTGACGCCCGTCGTCTTGCAAGCCGAGCTCGACCGCATGGCGAGCGGCTCGAAGGATCCTGCGATGCTCTCCGAGCTGTACGCGGCGCTGGGCAACGATCCCTTCGTGATCGCGGAAACGCTGGGACGCCAGACGCTGGTCGATCGTCTCATTCACGACTGGTACGCGAGCGACACGCGGTTCCACGGAGGCGTGAAGGCGTCGGCTGATCGCGCTCTCGATCATTGCTCGAGCCTCGACTGCGCGAAGACGCTCGGCGGCCAGCTCTCTGAAACCACGTGGACGATGCGCGGCGTCGAGCCAATCTCTGCGATCGTGCTCGACCCGGACGAATGGACGGACAAGCTCAGCCGCCTGGGAGAATCGTTCCACGCCGAACCGAGCCGGCTTCCGGTCGGACACTTCACCGCACTGGAAGAGACGCCGGGCGGATTTGTCGTCACCGCCGTCCGCTCGCAGTCGAAAGACGAGCTGATCACGGTCTCGGTGGTCTGGCCCAAGCGCTCGTTCGACGCGTGGTGGTCCGAAGCGAAGGCGAGCATCAGCCCCGAGCTGACCGCGGCGCCTGCGACCTACACGCTCGCCGCAACGTCAAGCGGCCCTTGCGTGAACGACACGTGGGCCAAGACCGTGGATGAGCCCAGCGCAAGGTCGGGTCACGCCGCGATTTGGACCGGCAGCGAGATGATCATCTGGGGGGGAAGCGACTCCAACGTACGCAACGACGGCAGCCGATACAATCCCGCGACGGACAGTTGGACGCCCACATCGACCGGAGCGAACGTTCCGGCCGCAGGAGTTCTTCCCGTGGTCGTCTGGTCGGGCACGGAGATGATTGTCTGGGGCACGTCCGGTAACACCGGCGGTCGGTACAACCCCTCGACGAATTCCTGGCTCCCGACATCGACCGGAGTGAATGTGCCCTCCGCGAGAGGCGCGGCGACGGGCGTGTGGACGGGAACGCGGATGATCGTGTGGGGTGGGTTCGGCGGTTCATACCAGAACACGGGCGGGCTCTACGATCCTTCGACCGATACCTGGGCCCCGACTTCGACCGGGGCCAACGTGCCTTCGGCTCGCGCAAGCGCAGTCTCCGTGTGGACGGGAACCCGCATGATCGTTTACGGCGGGCAGGCCGGATTTGGCTTCAACGGCGGCGGCGCGCTTTACGATCCTTCCACGAACTCCTGGTCGACGATGACGGCACCCGTTCCGACGTTGCTCGCTGCACCCAACGGACCTCCGGTGTGGAGCGGCACCGAGATGATCATCTGGGGTGGGTCGGGCAGCAGAGGCGGCCGTTACAACCCCGCGAGCAACAGCTGGACGCCGACCTCGGAGGGCGCAAACGTGCCCACCGGGCGAAGCGGGTTCAGCGCGGTGTGGACGGGGTCCGAGATGATCGTCTGGGGTGGAACTGCGGGGCCATATCTCACAACCGGCGGTCGCTACAATCCTTCGACCGATTCGTGGCTGGCGACGTCGACCGGCGCCAACGTTCCGGCGGGACGGGGGGGACACACGGCGGTCTGGACCGGTAGCGAGATGATCGTCTGGGGCGGCACCAACGGAACCGTGATGAGCACCGGCGGACGTTACAACCCGTCATCGGACACCTGGCTGCCGACCCAGTTCAAGGCGGGCGCTCCGCCGTCTCGCGCGGGCGTCGGGGCCGTGTGGACCGGCACGGAGATGCTCATCTGGAATGGGAGCAATGACTCGACCCCAGGCTCGCGCTACAACCCGGCGACCGACAACTGGATGTCTATGGCAACGGCCGCCAACCTTCCGTCGACCCCGGCGATTTGGACCGGCCGTCGAATGATCGTGTGGGGAGGCGGCAGCTCCGTCGCAACGGGTGGCCTCTACGATCCGGCAACCAACTCTTGGACGACGACGTCAACCGGCGCGAACACGCCGTCCATACGCACGGGCCACTCGTTGGTATGGACCGGCACGGAGATGATCGTATGGGGCGGTGGCAACTCGAATGGACCGACCAACACGGGCGGACGCTACAACCCGCTGTCGAATTCCTGGCTTCCCACTTCCACGACCAACGCTCCCCTCGGAGTCGCCGGCCATGCAGGAGTCTGGACGGGCTCCCAGATGATCGTTTGGGGCGGGACCCGAGCGGGCTTCTACCTCAATTCCGGCGGGCGCTACGACCCCGCAACGGACTCGTGGACCGCGACGTCGACGGGTCTCAACGTCCCGCCGGGGCGCATGCGTTCCGCCGATGTTTGGACCGGAAGCTCGATGCTCGTGTGGGGCGGGTACAACGGGAATTACCTCAACACGGGCGGCGTGTACTCACCCGCCACGGACTCTTGGCTTCCGACTTCGACCGGCGCCAACGTTCCGGCGGGACGCGATCAATTTTCAGGGGTCTGGACAGGCGCGGAACTGATCGTCTGGGGTGGGTACTCCGGTTCGGTCCTGCTCAATGCCGGCGGACGCTACAATCCTTCGACCGATTCATGGTCGCCGACGTCTGTGGGCGACAACGTGCCCGATGCCCGACAGTCGCACGCGGCCGTGTGGACCGGGTCGCAAATGATCGTCTGGGGCGGACAGGTTACGCCGACTTATCCCGGCATCTACTGCGCCTGCCCCAGCGGTCTCATCGTTTATCGCGACGCCGACGGCGACGGATACGGAAACGCCGCGATCTCGCTACCCGCTTGCGACGGGACGGTGCCCGCCGGGTACGTAACGAACACTCTGGATTGCAATGACGCCAACAACGGCGTGCATCCCGGAATGACCGAAACGTGCAACGGCGTCGACGACGACTGCGACGGCGCGATCGACAACGGCGGCGCCTCGCTGTGCAACGACTCGAACGTTTGCACGACCGACACCTGCAACGGTGCCGGCGGCTGCGGGCATACGTTCAACACCGCACCCTGCGACGACGGCGCGCTGTGCACCAACAACGACACGTGCAGCGGCGGTGTCTGCGCCGGCACGCCCGGTCCGCCTCCCGAGATTCCAGTCGTCGGCATGTCGGGGCACGCCACGACGACCGTGAGTTGGTCTGGCCTCGGAGGCGGGACGACGTACGACCTGGTCTCGTCGACGCTGAGCGATCTGCGCGTGCAGGCGGCGGCCGGCGCGACGTGCCTCGCCAACGACGTCGCGGCGACGAGCTATGGCGACACGCGGTCGAACCCGTCGAGCGGGGACGGCTACTACTACCTGATCCGCGCGCAGAACGTTTGCGGCAACGGCGGCTACGGGTTCGATTCGTCGGCCACGGAGCGTGTGCCGGCAGCGGGGTGTCCGTGAGAAGCGTGCGGCGTAGCTCGCCTACACCGTGAGCATTCGGTCTCGGGAGGCGACGCTCCAGCGACTGACGATCTTTCCGGCTTCTGCCACCAGCACGTCCTTGTAAAGCGCGACCGTCGGACAGATGTGCCCGGGCAAGGCATAAACGACGTCACCCGGCTTGAAAGCCGATTCGCGCAGGGTCTCGACGACGAGGTGCTCCTCGTTGTGGGCCACCGTCTTGCACTCGGGAAAGTCGAGCAGCGCGACGCGCTTCTCCAAGGCCGGGTCCGCGGCGACCGACTTGTTCCCGAGGTCGAGCGTCACACGGTGGGGCGTCGGGCGGCTGACCACTCGCGTGACGAGCACGGCGGCGGGCGTGATGCCGGCAAGGTCGGCGTACGCCGGCCCGTACCCTGCATCGTGGAGGACGAAAGTGCCGGGGGAGCACTCGATCCCAGGGACGTTTTCCATCTTCGCGTAGACCGGAAAGCTCGGCGTGCCTCCGCACACGAGACGCGGGACCGGGATCGCGCGCGCGAGCGCCTTCTCGCGCAGCGCGAGCACCGGCGCCAAGAATGCGCGGACGCCGGCCTCCCTCTCGGCGCGATCCGGCTGATGGTTGTGCCCGTCGTAGAGCTGAAAGCCGTTGGGCGTGAGCGCCGGCGAGTCCGCGGCCTGGGCGTACAGGGCCAGCGCGTCGTCCCCGATCGGGATACCGGTCCGGTGCTGCCCGACGTCGAGATCGAGGATCACACCGACCGACACCCCGGCTTTCTCCGCCTGCGCCGCCAGAGCGAGCGTCGCGTCCGGATGGTCGATGAGCGTCGAGAACCGTGTGCGGGGATGGGCGCGAATGAGCTCGATCAAGCGGCCGACGTTCGGCCCGACCAGCGGGTAGGCGATGAGCACGTCCGGAGCGCCGATCGATGCGAGCATCTCCGCTTCGGCAATCGTGGCGCACTTGTGCTTCGTCACGCCCGCGTCGAGAAGGATCTTGACGATTTCCCGCGTCTTGTGGGTCTTCACATGCGGCCGAAGCCGCGCGGGACCACCGGCCATCTCGATCACGCGTGCGATGTTGCGCCGGATCAGCTCCGGATAGAACACGAGCGCAGGAGTGAAGATCGCCTCGAGATCGTCGAGCCTGTAGGTTGGGTTCATGCTCCTAGCGACCTCCCTGTTCCGCAAGGTACCGCCCGATCTCGGCGATGCGCGCCTCGGGATACGGGTGCGTCGAGAGGATCATGGGCGTGCGCCCGCCGCGCGCTGCCCGCGCCCTTGCTCGTCCGATGCGGTGCCGCCTCGGTGCGTCCGAGAAATCACCCACCGGCGGTCGGTCCTGCGCTACCGCTTCGCGGCGTCGTAGTGCTCCGCGGCCTTGGCCCAGTCGACGACGTTCCACCATGCTTCGAGGTAGTCGGCGCGGCGGTTCTGGTACTTCAAGTAGTAGGCGTGCTCCCACACGTCGACGCCGAGGACGGGCTTGGCGCCGCTCATCAGCGGGTTGTCCTGGTTGGGCGACGATTCGATCGCAAGCTTTCCGTCGCGGATGACGAGCCACGCCCAGCCCGAACCGAAGCGTGCCATCCCTGCGGCCGCGAGCTTGGTCTTGAAATCGGCGAACGATCCGAACGCCGACTTGATCGCGGCCGCGAGATCGCCCGCCGGCTCCCCGCCTCCGCCCTTCTTCATCAAGGACCAGAACATCGTGTGGTTGAAGTGGCCGCCTCCGTTGTTGACGACGGCGGCCTGGATCGAATCGGGCACGCGCTTGACGTCCGCGACGAGCTTCTCGATCGACAGGCTCTGGAGGTCGGGGTGGGATTCGAGCGCCTTGTTCAGGTTCGTGACGTACGCCGCATGGTGCTTGTCGTGATGGATTTCCATCGTCTTGGCGTCGATGTGCGGCTCCAACGCGTCGAAGGCGTAGGGAAGCGGGGGAAGCTGGAAGGCCATGGTGTTCCTCCTCGGGTGTAAAGAAGGCATTCTAGCCCGAGGCCCGTAGAATAGGCGGGATGATCGCGAGGCTTGCCACGAGCGCGCTCTTGGCCACGACCGTGCTGGCCGCGGCCGAGCCCCACCCGGACCGCGTGGTTGTTCTGGCGGCGTCCGATGCGGACTACAAGGCGCTGGCGATCCCACGCTCGTACAAGACCTCCCCCGAGGCGCCCACTCATCTGCTCGTGTTTCACGGAGGGCTCTGCGTCCGCGACATGGGCTTGGCCGACTCGAAGGACGGATCGGAATCCGGTGCGGTCGTCGAGGAAAAAGGAACGACCGAAAAGGCCGCGGTGGCGCCGGACGGGGGCAGCGCGGTCGTCGCGCGCACGACTTACGTCAGCCGCGTCAACCTCTCCCCGAAGGCGACCGACGCCGACGACACGGTGACGAGCACGACGACCTTGACGCTCGTCGATCCCACCCACCCCGACGGGCGCTGGCGCGTGACGCTCGAGCAGGCGCGCTGGGTCAAGGAAATCCTGGCGCTCTCCGGCGATCGCGGGGTCGTGGCGACGACGTTCGTCCCGAGATCCGGCCCCACCGACGTGCGCGTCCTCGACGCCAACGGCAACGAAGAGGTGCGCGTGCCCGACGGCTACGGGGAAACCCTGAGGATCGACGCATCGTCCGACGGCGGCTTCGTCGCCGCGGACGTCGCCTTTCGCGACGAATCCCTGAACGAGCGCGGGGTGATGGTGTTCGACGTCGCCGAAGGGACTCAATGGATCTATGGATGGCGCTACGGGAACGACGCGGAGCCCATCTCGTGGAAACTCCTCGATCGCGGCGTCCTCTCCGTCAAGCTGCCGTCCGGCATGCGCAAATTCGATTCGCGGGGTCGAAGGCTCTGACGTTTTGGGTTGCGGAGTTCGATCCGCACGATCCGCACGCACACCCCTTTCTCGCCTTTCCGGACTTCGTTCCGGGGGGTAATTAAGTAGCGAGCACAGCAGAGACGGTCGCTTATCGAAGGGGGGCTCTTATGAGCGAAGCGATCGAAGCGGCGATCGATGATGCCGAGCGCATTCGCAGCGCATGGGCGTCCGTTCAAACGGGCCTGAACTACGTCTCGTGGCTTACGCGGGAGTTCCTGTACTCCGGAGTCTCCCGCGACGATCTCGAGGCCGAAGGCCGCCTCGGATTGTTCGAGGCGGCGCTGCGATTCGATCCGGCGCACGGTGTGCAGTTTCTGACGTACGCGTCCTGGTGGGCGCGTCGCCGCATGCAATCGTTCGTCGCGCATCATGCCCGCGTCGTCCGCCGTCCGGTGCCGAGAAACGGGAACAACCGCGATCGCGACGACGTCTCCCTCGACGGCCCGGTCGCGTCCGGCAGCACGCTGCGCTGGGAAGACGTGCTGGCCGATCGCGATCGGCCGGCGGCGATCGATTCGGTCGTGACCACCGAGAGCGCGGCGCTGATCTTGACGTGCGTGCTCGAGCTTCCCAAGGGCTGGCGCGAGATCATCATCCGGCGCTTCGGCCTGGACGGGGGGCCGGCGATGACGCTCGCCGAGGTCGGCGAGACGCTCGGGATGTCCCGCGAGAGGGTGCGGCAGATCGAATCGAAGGCGATGGCCCGCCTGCGCACGCGCATCAAGCAGCGCTGGACCCCGGCTCAGGCGGGCGAGCGCTCTCCGCGCGAGATCACGACCGCGGCCGCGAGATCGCCGCTGACGTTCAGCGTGGTGCGGCACATGTCCAAGAACCTGTCGACGCCCAAGATGATGCCGATGCCTTCGGGCGGAACGCCGACCATGCCGAGGATCAGCGCGACGACGGGCAGCGACCCCGCCGGCACGCCGGCCGTCCCGATGCCTCCGAGCACGCAGATCCCGACGACGATCATTTGACGCGCGAGCCCCAGCTCGACGCCGTAGAACTGCGCGAGGAACAGGACGGTCACCCCTTCGAACAGAGCGGTGCCGTTCTGGTTCGCCGTCGAGCCGATCGTCAGCACGAAGCGGCTGACGTGCGCGGGAAGCTTGAGCTTCTTCTCGGCGACCTCGAGCGCCGTCGGTAGCGTCGCATTCGACGATGCGGTCGAAAACGCCATCAGCATGGCTTCTTCGATCCCGGAGAAGAAGGCACGCGGGCTCATCTTTCCCAGGAACTGGACGAGCGCTCCGTAGACGACGAACTGGTGGATCGCGAGCGCCAGCACGACGACGCCGACGTATCGCGCCAGAAGCGTCAGCGCATCGAATCCGATCTGTGCCGTCAGGTTGAACAAGAGCGCGGACACCGCGTACGGCGCGAGCTTGATGACCATGCCGATCAGCGTCATCGCGACGTCGTAGAGGCCCTGGAGGGCCTCCTCGAGCCTTCGCGCGGCCTCGGTGCGCGTCAGCGAGAGTCCGATTCCGAGGAACAGCGCGAACACCATGACGCCGAGCATGTCGCCGTTCGCGGCGGCTTTGACAGGGTTGTCCGGGATCATCTGGACGAGCAGGTCGAACCCGGCCTTGGGCGCGGTCGTCGTCGTGGTGAGCGTTCCTGAGGCTGCCTGCGCGCGCGCCAGCAGGATCTGGCGCTTGCTTTCGCTCATCCCCGTGCCGGGTTGGAGCAGATTGACGAGCCCGACGCCGAGCACGACGGCGATGATCGAGACCGACACGGTGTAGATCAGCGTCCGTAGCCCGATCCGCCCGAGCTGCCGCACGTCGCCCAAGCCCGTCACGCCGAGCGCCAGCGCCGACAGCAGCAGCGGGATCACGAGCATGAACAGGAGGCGCAGGAAAATCTGCGCGACCGGCGTCGTCACGTACTTGATGAAGGTGTCGAGCCCCGCGCTGCCCTCGGCGAGCTCGTTCGCGAGCAGGCCGAGGATCGTTCCGGCGAGCCCGCCGGCGAGCATCTTCCAGTGCAGGGGGATCGGACGCTTCACGGGTGCGCCAGAAGCTGGAGCAGCGCGTCGCGCTTGTCGGGAGGAGCCCCGGCGACGATCCCGACGTGGACCCCTTCTCTACGAAACGCGAGCTTGGGCTTTCCCGCGAGCGCCGCGGCGAACTCCGCGGCGTCCTTTTCCGTATCCCACACAGTCGCCAGGAGAACGACGGAGGAGTCGCCCTTCGTCCACAGCTCGAAGCGGTCTCCGCCCCACCCCGTGGCCGCGGCGTTGGTCCACGCCGCTGCGCTGCCTTCCGCCAGCTCGCTCGCGTCGGGTGCGGGCGCGCCGAGCAAACTGCCGATCGTCAGCTCGCCGAGCACGCCGAAGCCCGATCGCTTGAAGCCGGGCCCGAGCACTTTCTGCGGATCGCGGATCGTGACCGGCTTCGGCTCGTCCCGCTGCGCCGGATCCCAGTACTTTTCCGGATGCAGGATCTGTTCGGACGATTTGGGAGGCCGGGCCCATGCCGCATCGACGTCGTCCTTGGGGAAGCCCTTCTGGAGCCGTTCGACGTGCCCGCGAAGGAGAAAGCTCATCCCGAGGATGTAGGGCCCGAGCAGCTCGCGCCGCAATGCGGGCGGCATCGCGTTCAACCGGTCGGTCTTGAGCGTCTCGCTCATCGCGCCGGCCCTCGCGGCGTCGATTTTCCCCTCGGCGATCGCGTGCGCGACGTACACCGCGGAAGCCGCCGTTGCGCTGCCTTCGGCGACGGCCGAAAGGGCGAACGAGGCGTCGTCATCGTCGAGGATCTTCATCAGGCGTCCGTCGATGTCGTACCGCTGGTCCTCGAGCGCGTGCGTCATCTCGTGGGCGGTGAGGAGCGCCGTCATGTCCTTCGGCATGTCGTCCAGGAGATAGAACGACCTCGACCCGGGATCGTAGAACCCGCCCGCCTGCTCCTCGAGAACGTCGAGCAGCGTCTTCAAGACGTCGGTCGTCTCCGGCACGATCCCGAGGAGATGAAATACCGTCTCGTCGGCGCGGATCTTCGATTCGGGCGTCATGCGCTTGACGCGCGAGAGCGCATACGCCCGCGCCTTGGCGTCGTCGATGACGGTGACGGGAACCGGGGTCTTGAACCTCAAGCCGCGGATCACTTGAAGATCGGGAAGGACCTCGGCCACCGCGGCTTCGGCTTCCGGCTGGGTCAGACGCGGGGCATCGGCGAGCACCAAACTCGCCACGATGCCGATCGGGAGGAGCGAGAGCGCGCGCATCGGGCCGGCGATTGTACGATGACGCGATGGAGCGGCGTGCGGGCATCGACGTCGATTCGTGGTATC
Source organism: uncultured Acidobacteriota bacterium (assembly GCA_964647625.1). Taxonomy (GTDB): domain Bacteria; phylum Acidobacteriota; class Polarisedimenticolia; order Polarisedimenticolales; family DASRJG01; genus DASRJG01. Next base: position 66,422 of record CAZYHZ010000012.1, on the reverse strand, counting down.
GGGCCCTCGAAGAGCGCCATCTGCAATCGTTGACCTTCCAGGAGGTCCGGCGAGCGCTCCAGGCCTTGTCGGCCGTCTACGTGCAGAAGCGCGACCGGATCGAGCGCGGCGCGGCCACGGACGGCGCAGGCAAGCGCGCGGCGTTCGCCTTGTTCTACGGACCGCTCCACTTCTTGACGGTCCGTGCGATCGTCCTGGCGCTCGACGCGCACCGCCCTCCCCCGGCCCGCATCGTCGACCTGGGCTCGGGCACGGGCGCCGGCGGGGCCGCGTGGGCGGTGGCCTCCGGCGGGACGGCGCACATCGCCGGCTTCGATTCGCGGGCATGGACCGTCGGCGAGGCCGAATGGACCGTGAAGACGCTCGGCCTGTCGGCGACGTTCCACCGCGGGGACCTCGGCAAAGCCGGCTTCGGCTCCGACCGCGAAGGGGTCATCGCCGCGTACGTCGTCAACGAGCTGTCCGACGCCGCCCGCGCCAGGCTTCTGGGCCGGCTGCTCGCCGCGAACCGCCGGGGGTCGCGCGTGCTCGTCATCGAGCCGATCGCGAAGACGCCCGTTCCGTTCTGGGCCGAGTGGAGCGAGGCGTTCACCGCGGCCGGCGGCCGCTCCGACACCTGGCGATTCCCGGCGACGCTCCCCGAGCGCATGAAGCTCCTCGACAAGGCGGCCGGAATGGACCATCGGGAGCTGACCGCCCGGTCGCTGTGGCTGCCGCGAGATCCCGTTTGACAGCCTCCCGGCGGGCTTCCTATCCTCCGTTCGTCATGGACGTGCATTCGCTCAAAGGACGCCGCGCGCTGGTCTGCGGCAGCACCCAGGGAATCGGCCGCGCCGCGGCCTTCGAGCTGGCGACGCGGGGGGCCACGGTGACCCTCTGCGCCCGCGACGCCGCCGCACTGGAGAAGGTTTGCGCGGAGCTGTCCGGAAGCGGCCACACCGTCCGCGTCGCCGATTTCAGCGACAACGAAGCCGTGGCCAAGGCCATCGCGGCCGAGCTCCGCGAGCGCGGGACGGTTCACATCCTCGTCAACAACACCGGCGGCCCACCCGGCGGCGCGATCGTCGACGCGACGCCCGACGCATTCCTGACGGCCTTCCGCGCGCACGTCATCAACAACCAGATCCTGACGCACGCGGTCGTTCCGGGAATGAAGGAAGCGAAGTACGGCCGCGTCATCAATATCGTTTCGACGTCGGTCCGCGAGCCGATCCCGGGGCTCGGCGTCTCGAACACGACGCGCGCCGCGGTCGCCGGCTGGGCGAAGACGACGGCCGGCGAGCTGGCGCCTTTCGGCATCACGGTCAACAACGTGCTCCCCGGCTACACGAACACCGGCCGGCTCGACTCCATCATCGATGCCCGCGCGAAATCCCAGCGGCGCTCCGTCGACGAGATCCGCGCCGACATGATCCGGCAGATCCCGGTCGGCCGGCTGGCGGAGAGCTGGGAGATCGCGGCCGCGATCGGCTTCCTCGCGAGCCCCGCCGCGGCCTACATCACCGGCATCAGCTTGCCCGTCGACGGCGGGCGGATCGCATCCCTATGATCAAGATTCAGCAGTTCATCGACGGCGCCTTCGTCGAGCCCGCCTCGGGCAAATACTTCGACGACGTCGATCCCGCAACCGGTGTTGCCTACGCGCTCGTTCCCGACGGCGACGCCGCCGACGTCGATCGCGCGGTGGCCGCCGCCAAGGCCGCCTTCCCCGCCTGGTCGCAGATGCCCGTGACCGAGCGCTCGCGCATTCTGCTCGCCATCGCCGACGCCATAGAAAAGGAAGCCGACGAGCTGGCGCGCATCGAAAGCATCGACAACGGCAAGCCCGTCACGCTCGCGCGCGGAAGCGACATCCCGCGCGCGATCTTGAACTTCCGCTTCTTCGCGACCGCGATCTTGCACATCAGCTCCGAGCTGCACGTCGCCGACACGCCCGCGATCAACTACACGCTGCGCCGCCCGCTCGGCGTGGTCGCGTGCATCTCGCCGTGGAACCTTCCGCTCTACCTGTTGACGTGGAAGGTCGCCCCCGCCCTCGCCGCGGGAAACACCGTCGTCGCGAAACCGTCCGAGATCACGCCGATGACCGCGTTCCACCTCGCGCGCATCGTCAAGACGGCCGGCCTTCCGCCCGGCGTGCTCAACATCATTCACGGCGTCGGCCCGAAGATCGGCCCGCCGCTGACGGGGCACAAAGACGTCAAGGCCGTCTCGTTCACCGGCGGCACGGCGACTGGCGCCTCGATCGCCTCGGTCGTCGCCCCGACGTTCAAGAAGCTCTCGCTCGAGCTGGGCGGCAAGAATCCGAACGTCATCTTCGCCGACGCCGACATGGACGAGGCGGTCAAGACCACGCTGCGCTCGTCCTTCCAGAACCAAGGCCAGATCTGCCTCTGCGGCTCGCGCATCCTGGTGGAGAAGAGCGCCTACGAGCCGTTCCTCGAACGCTTCGTCGCCGCCGCGCAGACGCTGCGCCAGGGCGACCCGCTCGACCCGGCGACCGAGCAAGGCGCCGTCGTCTCGAAGCAGCACTTCGAGAAGATCATGGGCCACATCGAGCTTGCGAAGACCGAAGGCGGAACGATCCAGTGCGGCGGCCGTGCCGTCTCGCCCGACGATCCGCGCTGCAAGAACGGTTACTTCATCCAGCCGACCGTCATCACCGGCCTGCCGATGAACTGCCGCACCAATCAAGAAGAGATCTTCGGCCCCGTCGCCACCGTCACGCCGTTCGAGACGGAAGACGACGCGGTCGCGCTGGCCAACGCCACGACCTACGGCCTGTCGGCCTCGGTATGGACGCAGAACCTCGCGCGCGGCCACCGCGTCGCCGACCGCATCGAAGCCGGCACCGTGTGGGTCAACTGCTGGATGGTGCGCGACCTGCGCGTCCCCTTCGGCGGCGTCAAAGGCTCGGGGATGGGCCGCGAAGGCGGCGACGATTCGATGCGCTTCTTCACCGAGCCCAAGAACGTGTGCGTGAAGACATGACCGAGCCCAAGGACGTCATCAGCTCGCGCGCCCCCGAGCCCGTCGGCGCCTTCCCGCACGCCAAGCGCGTCGGCGATTTTCTGTTCTTGTCGGGAATCGGCCCGCGCTCGCGCGGCACGAAGGAGATCCCCGAAGGCATCGAAGCGCAGACGCTCGCCGTCTTTCGCAACGTGCGCACCGTGCTCGAGGACGCCGGCGCGTCGTGGGACGACATCGTCGACGTCACCGTCTTCTTGACCGACATGCACGCCGACTTCCCCGCCTTCAACAAGCTCTACGCCGAGCACTTCGCGACGAATCGGCCGACGAGGACGACCGTCGAGGTGGGCGCGCTGCCGACGCCGATCAGCGTGGAGCTGAAGGTGGTGGCGTATTTGAAGGGGTGACGAACGAAGCTGCGCACCGGACCCGGAGGTCCGACGCGCAACTCTGCTTGCCTAGCTCCTCTTGAACGTGGGATTCGGGACCTTCTTTCCCGTCTTGAACTCCAGTTTGAATTGCGCTCCTCCCCGTGTGAGCGCCGTAGCTTTCATGCCGGTTTTCGGATCTCTCGCCGTCACCGTGGGGATAGCGGGGAATGGCGACTTCTTGCCGAACGGATCGTTCTTGATCATGGGCTGCTCCTTTTCGCTGGCGTACGGTTGCGGGTGCTAGCGTTCCTATTGCTGCCTTTGTCCGCAACTTGAGGTTCCACTCGACCGCTCGCGTCGCAAGCGGCAGATTCATTTCCGAATGTGGCGTTCGGCTCGTTGTTCCCAGATGTGCAAAGTACGCGCTTCCGTTATGCGGCGCGCGAAAAGCGACCCAATTCTGAGCTGTGGGCAACGCAGTCAGCGATCCCGTCATTCAGCGTGGCCTCCTAATCCCGTCGTTCGGCTTGCCCGCCGTCCATACTCTTATTTCACCGTTCCCGTCCTTCGGTGGTGTGGGGCCGATTCTTGAATGCGTGATCCCTTGAGTGTTTCCGGTGCCACGGCCTCCCCAACGATCGTGTCTTCAAACGGTGACGCCGCGCCGTAATTCAAGCGCTTCAACACCCAGGTATCCTCGTCGCCCAATTGGAGCGTGGCCTCGTCTTTGCCCATCCACTTGAGCGCTGCTGCCTTTTCGTCATCATCTTCAAACTTGATACGCAATGACCATGAGTCCAGGTTCTCGTTCTCGACTTCGTACGTCCCGGACATTAGCCGCGTGTTCAAACTGCCGAGCTCGAGGCGGCCTCGACCAAAGTAGATCCTCATCGGCGACGGGTCGGTAATGTCCGCGCTGAACTGCTGGTCCTCCTCGTCCAGGATCGCCCAGACACCGTCAACGCCCGTTGGAGGGATCCTCGCAGCAATCTCGGTCGCGATGTCGCGGTCCAGTTTTTCTTTTTGGGCCAAGTACTGCCCTCGTCGCTCTGCTTCGGCTCGATCTCCGAATATCGAGATCTCCAAAGGAATCGTCAGCGTCAGGCAGTGGATCGCGCCTTGTGCCTTGGCGGCTTCGCTCGACTCGATCGTAACGACGTCCGCGTCTCGACCGTACGCCGATTTGATTACCGATCGTGCGGCCGCCTGTATGTCTTCCTGATACCCTTTGTAGAAGGGAACGAGGAGCTGGTGGTGGTTGTCCCGGTTCGTTCGCACGACCGCATTGAGAACAGTTGGATAGTACGGATCGCCGTGGCGAGGAATTCTGGGAGCCGGCGAGGGCACACGGATGACTTCATATCCGAGTTGCTTCAGCCGATCGGCATTTCGGTCCATCGCTAGAGCTGCGCCGAACATCATGAAACGCTCCGGGTCGCTAAGCTCCCTCCAATGTGCGTGCACAAGCGGATCCGTTAAGTCATAGGAAGCCAACAATAGCTTCTTTGGGCCGAGCGGAAGAGCAAACATGTCGATGTGTTCGATCACTGGGCCGGGCAAGGGGTCTAGGAACACGACTTCCTTGCATCCTTCAACGTCCCGAAGCTCCTTGTAGACATCGACCTGTTGGTCCTTGTTTCTGGAGAGGAGTGCACGTGTCGTCAGGCATCTATCTCCCTCCAGCTTCAATAAGTTTCCACCATCGAGCGCGACCTTGGACGTTGCGTAACTGAATCCCGGACTTGCAAGCGCCGCATCGGCGATGTCGAATGCGGAACTGTCGTCTTCATTTCGTTGGGGCGACATTTCGGAGAGGGTCTGTGTGAGTTCGCGCACGAGGTTGATTTGGGAATCCAGCTCAGCGACCGCATTGCCCAGCGAGAAATCGCTGGACTCGTCGAGCAATCCGTCGGGGTTGATGAGTCTCAGGCGGGTCTCGATCAGCGAGAGGAGGTACATGTTGAGCTGCTTGATGTCTTGATTCTTTCCTTCTTCGGATCGATTATCGAAGTATCTCCAATGCGTGACTCGTGCCGCGCCATTTACCAGTTGAACATGGGGGCCGTAGTCCCGCACCCAGACGCCGGTGTGCTCCACCACTTTCAAACGCATGTTGTCCTGTCGAATAAGATCGCAAATCTGAAACTCTGCGCATCGAGCGTAGATCGCGTTCTTCGTCGCTTCATCGGGAGCGACCAGAAGCACTGGCCCGAATGGAGCGGTCTTCCGCGCGATCTCCATCTGGATTTCGAGGAGTCGCTTATCGAGATCCACGGCCAGATCTGGGTCGTTGGTCAGGCGCTCACGGATATGGGCCCTATGGTCCTCGGTGGCGTTGTCGAGGGTGCCTAGTGAGAGCACTAGCATGTCCGGCTCCGCCGATTGTGGGCTCGTTGCCTTGGCGGAGAACGGGGCACCGACCAGAAGGCAATGCACGACTGCGATGAATGCCCGCTTCAGTACCGTGATCTGAACTCGCATCTCATCAACCTCCTGTGAAGCTCTACAATTCAAACATCGCAACGCCGGTAATCCGGCTGACCGCCCTCGCAACGTCGAGACGAAACTCGTCCGAAGGGGCGGCGTCGTAGAAGTCGACGACCAACGACAGGTAGCGGCGGGACCGTAGCTTTCCGAGCGACGTCAGGCAATACAACCGTACGTCATCACCGTCGTCCTCCTTGAGGGCGCGCGCGAGCGCATCCTCGGCCTCGCGCGCTCCGATCATGCCGAGAACGTAGGCGGCGAAGTTGCGCGCAATCGGCTTACCATCGGTGATTCCAGTCTCGTTGAGAAGCCACGCGATCAGATTCGTACTTACGTTCGCCGCTCGGCGCCGAGTCAGACCCTTGATGTACTGGTGTACGGGATTGATGTACGGTCGTCTTTCGACCGCTTCGACGTTGCCCTCGGTTATCTCCGCTATTAACCCCCAGGCGCAAAAGAAGTAGAACCATTCCGCGCAAGAGAAACGGTACTGGTCACGGTTGTGCTTAAGGAACGGCGCCGGAGAGAGATGGTAAACCTGAAGAATATCCGCAACGTCGGTGACCGCTTCACCATTCTCTCGGGCCATCGCCGACACTTCATTCCAATTGTCGTGAGGTAGACCCGTCTCGCGCTGAGAGAACGGGCGCCGCATCGCCATGGGCCCATCTTGCTGGTATCGCGTTACGGCCAGGCGGCCTAAATGGGTTGCAACCGACTTCCTCTCGAAGGCGTCGAATAGATTGAGCACTCTCTGAACGCGGTTCTCTCCGAGAGGCTGGCGAGCGTCTACGGACGGACTGGAGCGACTGAGCGCATATTCGCAAATCCTCGGCACCGGCTTCCAGCGCTCGAGCCATTCGCGCAAGTGGCGCTGAATCAAGGACCTGAACTCGTCAACGCTTTCGTACTCCGTCGTCGCAAGGAAGTGCCCTTCGTGGAGCCGGCGACGAAATGCTGCGACTGCTTCGACTTGTTCGGCAGACGAGTTTGCGGGAGCAGGCGAGGTGCGAAAGTAGACGATCAGGTCGTCCGAAAGACCGCGTGTGACTCGCTCGCCCGCGATTCTGACTTCCTGCATTGAGCCGGTTTCAGCGCCCTCTACCGCCTTGCCAAGTCTCGACCAGAAAATTGCAATGGTCAGGTCCGCTTTTTCCAATTCCTCGTTCAGGGTCGGCTGTCCTGGCGCGAATGTCGGACGTAGGCGCTCCCAGCGGTCGGGAGAGATGAGCAGGCCGCTCCGCGCGGCCTCATCCGCAAGACCGCGGATCTCTTCCTCAGCGATGTCGCGCTCCGGTTTGACGTCGCTAGGGGAGGCGATGAATACGCGCACTCGTAGTGCAAGCTCGGCCACGGATGAGTACCTCCGGGAAGGCCCCGAGATAGCTGAAGCTGAGAAAAGACTACCACACAAGCTCGTGATTTGCGCCGATGATCGAGCGTTCATTGCTTCGCGGAGTGAATGCTGTCAGTCGAGGCGCCCCGCCATATAGGAACGTCATTCAGCCGAAGCCCACGCTCACCGTCGGCGGCTGATCCGCGTCGCCATCAAGCAGGCGCTCTAGCGTTGCGAAGCAAGCGAAGGCCGCGCGCCTCATTGAGCCAAATGAGCGCAATTGGTGAAATCGACCCGCTCAAGGAGCGCTCCCGCCACGCCTTGGAGATGTCTCCAGGCTTGATCCGAAAGCGCGATCGAACTGATGCTTCCTTCGCCCGCAGGCAGCGTCGCCAGGAGCGTGCCTGAGGCATCCCACAAGCGGACCTTGCCGTCACTGGAAGCCGTCGCAATGAACCGAAGGTCGTTGGACGACAGCGCGCGGCTGACTGATGGTTGAGTTCTCATCTCCGCTTCGAGCGCGCCGTCGCGCGAACAGGGCTTGGCCGTCCCGTCGGATCAGTTCGTGAGAATGTGCCGGTCGTCGCGCGAGAACACCGCTGAAACCACATCTCCAGAAGGCGTCAGGACGGTCGCGACGGCGCCGGCAAAGCTGGTCGAACAACGTCATTAAGCATTATTGATTCCTAGGTCTGTGCGCGTGCGCCCGTTCAACTCCCCAGCGCCGCGATCACCTCATTCAGCTGCGCGAGCCCTTCCGCGAGGCCGTCGAGTGCGATGTCCGCGCCATCCATTAGCGCGAGCGTCTCGCGGAACGTCTTGGGCTGCCATGCGGCGTCGCAGCTCGACGCGCCGTCCGTGATGCCGGACAAGAATCCCGATCGGTCCTTGCAGAAGAGCCGGGTCTGCGCGAGGTCAAAGAAGCTCCAGGGCGCGTTGTAAGGCGGACTCTGTGCAACTTGAGCCCGGAGCGACCGCTCATTTCTCGCCAGCAGGAGATTCGTCCTGACGTCGAGGTCTAGCTTTCGGGTGAGGCGCACGGAGAGCGTGATCGCGTTGAGGAGCGGATACGGGTGGTTGTCCGACGTATCGGCGGCGCGCCGGTACATCTCGAGGGCGTCGTCGAGCCGTCCGGCACGCTTGAGGATTCCTCCGAGCGACGATAAGGCGTCGAAATCGTCGCCTTGGAGGACGATGGCGCGCCGGAGAGAAGCTTCGCCCCGGCTCGGGTCGAGCTTGTTCTCGGCGATCCCTCGCTCTCGCCAAGCTTCGGCGTAGCCGGGCGAGGCCGCGGTCGCGGCCGCGAACTGCTCGAGCGCTTCTTGCCAGCGTCCGGAATCTCGAAGGATGATCCCGAGGCGAACGCGCGTTCCCGGGTTGGACGGATCGGCGGCCACCGCAGCGCGGAGCTTTACCACTGCATTGGCCTTGTCTCCGACACGGAGCGCGTTCACGGCCTCGCGAACCAGGTCGTCTGCGGGTTCGTGCGACACGCTCGTCGAGGCAAGCGCCACACGGACGGGGCTGTCGAGACGGTTCTCGGCGAGTGACGCGTCGAGAACGTTTCGAATCAGAGTCCGGGCGTCCTGAGTCTTCAAGGGGTCCGGGTCGTAGGAGAAGGCCTTGATCTTGTTGATGTCGAACGGGAGCGCGGCACCGACTTGGCGAAGGATGACGGTTCCGCTCGCGCGTGCGCGATGCCGGGTGCCCAGCTCGTAGAACACGTTCGGATTCAGCCCCGTGATGTCCGCCATCGCGATGCGTGCGTGCTCGAGCGCGCCGAACATCTCGACGTCAATGTCTCCCGAGGCAAAGTCCTTGTCGGTTCGATAGGGCTCCAACGATCCGCCCTCCGGAAGCGTGGCTCCGCGAACGGCGGGCTCCAGAATGCGCGTGTAGATCTCGTCGAAGTCGACGAGTGTGCCGTCTACCGGTTTCTTCCCGAACGGCATGATGACAAAACAAGTCTTCTCGTAATCCGTGGGCATCGGTGTCACCTGGTTGAGATTTCAATCAACTCGAATCCGCGACCGCGCGCCTGCGTCGCGAAATAGCCGGTCAAATCGTCTTCACCGCGAGCGGCCCCCTCCCACACGATCGCCGCGACCAGTTTGTCGGGGGGGTCGCTTGCCGCGGCAAGCGATTCGGCCTCGTTCAAGATGGCCAAGCTCGCGCTGGCGTAGGCTTCCTCGTCACCCGCCTCCGCATCGAGCACGATCAGATCATCCGTGGCCTCGACCGCATCGATGATGCGCTTGAAACGTCCGCCCCAATCCCCGCCGCGGTCGATGACGGACGTCTCCCGAAACCGCTCGGCGTCGAACGGCAACACGACACGGCGCCTGAGGCCGATCTCGCCGGCGGCTTCGAGTGCGAGCAGGTCTGCGCCGCAGGCTGCCGAGCACACGAGCGCTCGCGCCCGTTGCGACACCAGCATGGAGCGAATCCGGATTCGAACGATAGCGATCCGCGACTCGGCGAAGCGCGGGGACGCTCCCATCGCGTCGATCCGGCGACCGGCCAGCGCGACGACGCTCAACGTTGGGAACCCTCCTCGTCGCTCCAGGGCGACGATCACTCTGCGTCCGGATGAGGTCGGAACGCGTATCTGCCAGCAAGATTACACGAAAACAGGGGTGAACATTCAACGAACTTTCGACTAGACTGCCTCCAGCTATAGCTGCCCTGGATTGGCAGCACGAGGCTCGCCTTGAAGATCTTCCTGTCCCACGCTTCGGAGCAGCGCACGATCGCCGAGGAAATCGCGCTGGCCCTCCGCGAGGACGGCGATGAAGTCTTCCTCGATGCCTCGGATCTCACCGAAGGCGGCGCCTACGACGAGCGAATCTGCGATGCGATCCGAGACGCCGACCTGTTCGTGTTCCTGCTGAGCCCGGAAGCCGTGGCGGCGGGTCGCTATACCCTCAGCGAGATTCGATTTGCCGAGGAAAAGTGGCCCAATCCCGCGGGACGAGTCCTACCCGTAGTCGTGCGGCACGTCGATCGCACCGCCATCCCTCCCTACCTGCGCGCGGTCGTGATTCTGGAACCGCAGGGAAACGTCGCGGCCGAGGTTGGGGACGCGGTCCGCCGATTCGGGCACTCGCGCTGGTCGCTCGGCAGATCGGTTCGCGTCGCCCTAATCCTGACGGTCCTCGCGATCGCCGGGGGACTCGGGCTGTGGCGCGGGTACCTCCGACTGGAGTCCCGCCAGGAGGCGGCGCGGCTCGTCGCCCATGCGGATCTCGACCGGAAGTCGTCGAACTACACCGCGGCGTGGGATCGTTGCTCCACCGCGCTCGCCCTCGACGGGGAAAGCGATGTGGTGCGACTCGGCTGTGAGGGCGTGGCGATGGATTGGCTCGACAACGTCCACGCGATCGTCCGAACCGAAACGTTCACGGACGTCGCCGCCAAGGTGGAACCGACGCTCGTTCGAGCGGCGGGAGCGAAAGACGCCAAGCGCGCGGCGGACGCGCTCGCGCATCTAGGTTGGGCGGCGTATCTCCGGTCGAAGGACGTGGTCACGCGGATCGATCCGACGGTGTACTACGAGCGAGCGATCGAGCGAGACGCCGACAATCCGTTCGCGCATGCGATGTGGGGCTACTTCATCCTAACGTCGAATGGCTCGATCGCAGATGCCGAGGTTCATTTTTCTAGAGCGGTGGCCTCCGAGCGGGAGCGGACCTACGTCCGACGTATGGAGCTTCGCGGGCATCTGCTGACCGCCGATTTGCCGCTGCAAGCCGGCTTGGTGCGCGTGCTCTCAGAGATGAGCGCCAACGCCGAGGACTTTCCGTTCCCGATCTCGAACGAGACGGATACTTCGCTGTGGGACATTTGGAACGTCTACTACGACCGCCTCGTTGCTCAGCGCGATCGGGCGGTGTTTCTGAAGATCGTCCCACCGGCCGACCACTTGCGGACCTTCTCGTGGCTCTTCCCGATACACGTCGTTCCGGAAGAAAAGCGACCGACGTTCCATTTCATGTTGGCGCAGCTTCAAGAACTCGCGGGACAAACCACGGGTGCATTGGATTCCTATCGATCCGCACTCGATGAATTGACCACCCACAAGCTGCAGAGTCGAATCGCGCCCGATGTCATGGCCGGCATTCGTCGTCTGCAGGCCAAGTAATTCTGCTTCGTTCGGTGACGGACATCGCCTATGATCCGTTCAGCTTCGCCGGTCGCTCCTACTCTTGGAGGATTTCATGCCCGATCGAAACCCACGCACTCCGCAGCTCCCCAAGAACGTCTAACGGTACATCGAAAGCTGGCGTAAGGGGCAGCGCGTGCATACCGGTATCGCCAAAGAGCAGGCCTGGCAAGAAAGACGCGGACTGCAAAGCGCCAAGAGCCGTGTCGGAGCGATCGGCGTCATGCAGCTGATGCCCAAGACAGCGAAAGAGCTGAAAGTCGATCCTACGAACGTCGAGCAGAACATCAAAGGTGGGATGAAGTACCTCGCGCGACAGCTCAAGACTTTCAAGGGAAACTACGCCCTCGCACTGGCCGCCTATAACGCGGGCCCCGGCAACGTCAAGAAGGCGGGAAACTCAGTCCCACCGTTCAAAGAGACCCAAAAGTACGTCAAGTCGATCCTACGCAACGCTGCGCGCATGAGTGCACCCGTCTTGCGAGGGCCGACTTCAACGGCCGGGAGAGGACAAGCCCGCGTCGCAGCGCAAACCCGCCGGGGATCCCCCGCCTCGCGCGCGAGCCGCCCCTCGCCCAGATCACCGAGTGCCCGCTCGAGCGGCCGATCGGGCGGCGGCGCCGGAAGGTCGCCTGGTGGGCGAGGCGGAGGCGGAGGTCGCGGAACAGGCGGCGGTCGCGGCGGAAGACGAGGATGACGCGACGAGGGAGCGAGCAATGCCATTCGTGACGTTGACTTCGACCGCCGATCCCGGCAGCGTGCTCGACGTCCTGGCAAAGGACGCATCGAAGCGTTGGTATCGCTGCGCGGCGTTCGCGGTCAACGACCTGCGCCGAGCCGCTGCGGCCGTCTGCGAATTCGAGCCGGCGTCGAGTGTCCTCGCCGCCGGGTGGGTCATCGCACCCGGACGTGTGATCGCCTTCCGCACGGACCCCACTGTCGGGTCAGTGGTTCGCCTCAGGTCGGGAGAGTCGGTGCGCGTGCGCGCGGTGCTTCGAAGCCGCAACGATCCCGATCTCGCCATCGTGGAGGTGGACGGTTCGTTGCCTGCTCACATCCCCGTCGCTCGGACGGCTACCGACGACGATGCCGCCGTGCTGGGCTCGCGCGCGAGCTCGTGGATTGGATTCGGACGATTCTCCCCCGGACAGCCTTTGTCCCGGCTCGACGCGGATGGACCGTTCCCGAATGGCGCCCTGGGCGCGCCGATCGTTTCCCTATCTTCCGGCGAAGCCATCGGTCTCGTGGCGGACGGCGGCGGGGTGATCCCAGTCTCGCGAATCGCGGCGCTGGCCGAGGAACTCGGATTGAGCCTCCCGCCGGGCCGAACCGCAATCAGGCTCGCGGAATCGCTCGAGGGCCTCGAACGACGCGTTGATCCCTCGGAATACGACGATCGCACAGGGTACGACGAGAACTTCATCGGCATTGCCGTCCCGCTGCCCACGCCGACAGGACCGCTCGCCGGCGACGTTCTTTCATACATGACGACGAAGAACACGACCTCGACCGTCCTTCCGTACACCCATTTTTCGGTCGTCATGAGTCGCTCACGTCGGCTGAGCATGTTCACCGCAGTGAACATCCTCGGAACTTCGCTCCAGAGTCTCGGCAGGGACGGGGTCCCCTGGCGCTTGGATCCGCGCCTCGCCGACGAGGCCCAGTTCGACAACGCACTTTACGTCGACAACGACCTCGACCGCGGGCACATGGTCAGGAGACTGGATCCCGTTTGGGGGGACGACGCCGAGGGCGCAAATTCCGACACTTTCCACTACACGAACTCGTGCCCACAACACAAAGACCTGAATCAGAAAATTTGGAACGATCTCGAAGAGTACATCTACCGGAATGCGGGGCAAGAGAATCTCAAGGTCAATGTTTTCACGGGACCGGTGTTCAGCGACGAGGACATGCCATACCGGGGCGCGAAAATCCCGCTTCAGTTCTGGAAGGTGGTCAGCATTATCGGAGACGCCGGCCGCCTTTCCGCGACCGCGTATATTTTGAGCCAAGCGGACATGATCTCCGGCCTGGAATTCGCGTTCGGCGAGTTTCGTACGTACCAGCTTCCGATCGTCACGCTCGAGAAGCTGACGCATCTGGACTTCGGAAGTTTGAGAGAGTTCGATCCGAAGAAGCCCTCCGAGGCCGGATTCGAATCCGCGGAGCAGATCTACACGCCCATCAACGGCTGGGTAGACGTCGTCCTCGACAACGACTCCACGTCGAGGACACCGCTCGAGAAGCTCGAGAAACGACTCAAAGACCGGCTGAGCGAATACGACTGGGTGGGAGTCGATTCGATCGTCGATGAGCTGATCCGTGCGATCTCTGCCCTCGGGCAGCCGGTTGAAGAGCAACTCGCGAAACATACGGTCGGTGCGCTGCGGGATTATCGGCGTTTCGATGCTTTGGTTCGACTTTCCGGCGCGATCGAAAAGTCCGGCCTCCACAGCGCAAAGATCAAGCGCTTGACCGCTCAGGCCTTCCTCGACGTCGGTCGGTTTCCCGAAGCGCAGTTCATCCTGGAAAGGCTCATCGCCGATCAGGGCGCACCGGCCGAGGAACGAGACGAGGCCACGGGCTTGATGGGCCGGCTGCACAAGCAGGCCTTCGTGAACGTCGAAAAACAGTTCGGCGAGGGCCGGCCGGAAGACCTGCAAAAGGCGATCGACTACTACTCGGCCGCATATTCCCGGAACGCGGAGTCCAACCACTGGCAGGGAGTCAACGCGGCGGCGTTGCTGTCCCGGAAAGGCGACCGAGCGTCGGCGTCCGATCTCGCCGCGAAGATCCTCGAGAGCCTGGACCGAAAAACCCACGGCGCAATGGCCACGGACGATGACTTGTGGGTCATCGCGAGCCAGATGGAGGCCTACATCGCCCTCGGCCGAAACGACGAGGCCGTCAACGCGGCGCGGGAGTATTTCCGTGCCGCCGGCATCACGTCCTTTGCGCTCGAGGGAACGCGGCGACAGCTCGAAGAAATCTGGCGACTCAGCGACGGTTCCGATCCGGGCAAACAGATCCTTCCGCTGATTCGCGACGCGCTCGCGAAGCGACCGGCCGGACGAATCAACTTGAGTCGAGATGCGCTGAACCCCGACACTGCTGGCCTGCAACGCCGGTTCGGAGCGGAAGGTTCTCAGAGCATCGCTTGGCTCTTGATGGCCATTGAGCGAAGCAAGAGCGTGGCACGGATCGAGCAGGCGGGGCGCGGGGTCGGAACCGGGTGGCTCGTTCGCGCACGCGACTTCTTCCCGTCGCGCCCGGATGGAGAGATCGTGCTGCTGACCAATGCGCACGTGATCGCCAACCCGCCGGCCAAAGGCGGTGGCGTCGGCGTACCGCCTCTTCTTCCGTGGGAGGCCCAGATCCACTTCCTCGGCGGTCCCAACGGCGGAAGCATGCTGGGAGTCCGAAGGGTCGTTTGGAGCTCTCCGGTCGACCAGCTCGACGCCAGCTTCCTCGAGCTGGAGGGCGTTCTACCGAACTCCGTCCCGATTCCTCTGTGCCCCGCGCCGATGAAGATGACCACACCCGCTCCCCGGATGTACGTGATCGGGTGTCCCGGCGGGAGGGATCTGGAGATCTCGCTCCACGACAATCGTCTCGTCGCGTTCAACGAGACCCGCCTGCACTACCGATCGCCGACCGAGGGCGGAAGCTCCGGCAGTCCGGTTTTCGAGCCGAACGGGTGGCGCGCAGTCGCGCTGCACCACAGCGGGAAAGACCGAATGACGGCGATCGACGGCTCGGGAAACCCCTATCAGGCGAACGAAGGGATTTCCATCCTGGCCATTCAAAAGGCCGCACGCGAGGCGGTCCTCGAAAAGTAGCCGACCGAATCGTCAGCCCAGGGACTCGGTCGAGCTTCGAACGCCCTTGAGTTGTGCCCCTGCCTTTCGACGACCGGCGCGTCGGAGGTCCCAGAGAAGCCAGTCGTCGTCGGGTCGAGGACGCCTGCCTGCCGCGTCCCACTTGAGAGGAAGCTCTCGATTGACCCGCTCGAGAAACGGCAGCAGCGGTCGGACAGGCCGCTTCTTCGCTTCTTGGCCGTCGATAGAGATCGGTTTCCAGTCCGGGAATAGCCTGGCGTATTGGTGGAAACCGAAACCGTCGAAAAAATTTTGTCCGCCGACGAGAGGCATGTACCAGAGGCTGGGAATGCCCCTTGGGTTCGGCTTGATCGGCGTCTCGTTGCAGAGATCTTCGAGCAGTTTTCGGCCTCGTGCATCGTTGCGGTCTTCCAGATGACGCTTCAGCTCGTCGAGCGCAGGAATCTCCACCGCGGGACTCACGAAGAGCACGGGTTTGCGCTGCTGGCGAGCGAGCGCAATCTCGTGCGGCGTGCCCACGCTGTAAATATTGGTGGGAACGTAGGCAACGATGAAATCGCTGGTGTCGACCATCCTGAGATCCGTGTGAAGAGTCTGCCAGTACTGCGCCACGCATTTGGCCCTGGCGCGACCGCCGAGCTTCCCACGAGCGAACGTCCAGCTCTCGCGGGCATTGACGGTGGATTCGGATTCGATGCCGTATTGATGAAGCCCGCGGACCTCCGGCTTGAACCACGGGTCGAATACCGTCACTCCGAGAGCCCGCAGGAACTCTCCGACCCTATTGCGCCACCCGTGCGTCTTTTCGTCGGCGCGCGACGCGACGAAATCCATGGGCCCCGAAAGATAGACGCGAGCGTCCGAGAGGAGCCCGCGACGTTTGGCGCGTTGGGGCATCAGCGGCCCTTGGGATCGAGCTTGTTGAACGTCGCGACGAGCTTTTCGACGAGAGGCCGCTTGATGGACTCGTCCCGCTTGGCCCCCTTCGACGTGACGCGGATTCCCTCCGCATGACGGGCAGCCCCGCCGAAGCAGATGAGGTCGACGCCGCATTTCAGATAAGCGGCAACCTCCGCTTGGAGGATGGAGCCGGCGATCCATAACTCGAGCTTCGACTCGTGCGCGGCGCTTGCAAGCGCCGCCGTATCAGCCAGCGAGTAGAAATCCGGGTACCGGCGGCCCGTGTACTTCTCGAACGTATCGATCAGCATCCCCTGCCAGCCGGCTTTCTTGGTCAGCTCGATTCCCTTCTGTGCGATTTCGACCGGCCGCTCGCCCGCGCTGTCGATCCCCATCTCGGGGAAAAAAACGCTGATCAGCGGAAATTGTCCTTCCGTGCGGCTGAGCGGGAAGACGACCAGTCTCTCCTTGACGACGTCGTCGATCATCGAACGGATCAGCTTCATCTGACTCAGGATCACCTCGAAGCCGAGATCTCCCTTGAACGGGTTTGGATTGGCGAAGCCGACCTTGACGACGTCGGCTCCCGCGCTGATGGCTGCAATCACCTTGGACGCGGAGAGTGCCGCGGTCGAGCGGACATCGACGGCGCCCGTCTGGGCCGACCTCACGATTTGCGGTGACTCGGAGACGTTGGTGGAGATCAGGACGTTCTCCCCGATGCGCTTCCGGATCTTGAAGATCTCCGCGATCGCTGCGGGACCCAGCGCCTGCTCCATGTGCTCGGCGTCGACCACGACCCTTTCGGCATCGACGAGGCCGGGGATTTCCTGGCCTTCGTACCCGCTGATCAGACACAGCGCCCGAACGCTTCGCGGCTTCCGAGCTCCCGAACGCACATTCATCCTGAAACCGCGACGGTGATGCGGAGCGATCTTGAACTTGTGGATCGCTTCGAGGCGCATCTCGAGGAGGCGCTGTGCGTGATCGTTGAGAAACGGCGTCGCGTCCGTGAGCGAGGTCCAGGACCGGGCGCGCGCGATCGACTGGATCTCTGCGATGACCTCGCCACCGGACTTGATTGCGGCCCAGCCTGCCTTCCAGCTATCCGTGTGGTCGCCGATCGCTTCGACGGCCTTGACGGCCGCGGCGTCGCGAACAATGAGATGTTTCGGCATCGTTGTCCTCTGGCTCGTCACGCCGGCTTGAACGCTTTGATGTCTTTGCTCACATGGGCGGCCGCGCTCCAGCCTTTGATCTTTCGGCGGTACATGTAGTAGCGCAGCGACGGCCAGTCCAAGCGCTCGACGGCCTCGAGCGCCTGAGCGGGATCGGCGCTCAGCAGCAAGGGTTCCGCAGCGGCTGGGATCGGGGCCGGTTTCGTGTCCCACGTCGCGGAACGACGTCCGACGAATCCCGACCAGACGAACGCTGCGAGCTGGACCGGGTGCCCGTACTCTCTGCGGCCACGAGCCACCGTCGCGGCAAACCGATCTCCGAGCGCCGCGGCGAGGGCGACGTACGCGCTCAAGGTGACGGTCCCGATGCGATGCGTCGGCCGGATATCGCGGAGCGTGCACCAGTGCTCCCAGACCTTCCCGCCTTCGATCGTCTCGCCGATCGGCTGGTCGAAATCTTGCCTCCGCCAGAGATTGAAGAGATCGGGAGGGTCCTGCACGCCGTGCGCGGAGATGGGACCGATCGAGGTTCCCTCCACGAACCCGAGGAGCCGCGAGCCGCTCAGAATCGACCGGCCTTCCGCCGTCTCGATCCGGACGGTGCGAACGGATCCACCGTCGCGCAAGGAAACGCTCGCATAGTACGAATCGCGGTCGTGATCGTGCGAGATCTCGAGCCAGAGCAGCTTACCGGTTCGACTCTTCCGGACGCCGCCGGCGCCCGCCAAGTGGCAGCTCACGTGCCACGCCCCGACGTCGAAGTCCCCTCGATCGCCCGGGCCGAGATCGTCGCCCGTGATCAACGTGTGATCCAGGAACAATCGTCGCAGCGTCTCGACGTTCCGTACCGAGTTGAGGAGGTCCCCCTCGTCGTTCACTTCGAAACCGAATGCGCCACGCGTCATCGTCGCGTCTCCTGTTCGAGCGCCGTCATTTCAGGACGGCGCCGATGTGATCCAGGTCGAGCGACGGGACGAACTCCGTGTTCTCGTACAGCTCCTGCAACGTCTCCTTCTTGATCGCCGCCAACGACCCCTGGGGAATCGAATCGCCCTTCCCTGCCGACCACGCGCTGTCCCAAATCATCGCCAGGACCTGCGACCCATCGAGCATCGTCTCGATGGTCGCGTCGCCATACGCATCCCAGAGCGCTTCGTAAACGGCGACGGCCTTCTTTCCGCCGGCCTTGAGATACGTCTGTATGAGCTGTTCCGGCGGAAGGCGTTTCGCAGTGCGATCCATCAGAGCGACGATGGCCGCGGCCGCTTCATGCCCCGATGCGACCGGCTTGGGCCCCTTCGAAGGCTCCTTGATCGCCTTTGTCAGACCGGCCACCAGCTCCGATGCGAACCGGTCGACCATGTTCGTCTCGTACGCGGAATGCACTCCCGCACCGACGTGCGAGTCCTCCTCGTAGGTCTCGCCCGTCGCCCTTCGGGTGTGCTCCACCGTGGTTGGCTGATCGGCGTATCCGTCGGCCAGCTTCGAGCCGTGGAGCGGTTGACAGGCGTCGCCGACGTAGTGCGAGACGAGACCGGCCGCGCAAACGAACTCATCGAGCTTCTTGGACTTCACCGCGGCGATCATCGCGTCGTAGAACTGCCACACCCGGAATGGAAGGAGACCGCGTTTCCCGTACTCTGTGTGGCCAAGGTCGGTGTAGAACTTTTTCCACACCTCCACGTCGACGTTCGACGGATCTTCCATACACAACTGACGCAGGGTCTTGCCGTCGCTCTCGCGCTCCTCGTCGATGTCGGCGTAATGGGTCGGATGCTCCGGGCCGTTCGAGCGCCCCTTGGCGCCACGGTACGGATCTCGGCCGCCGGCAACTTTTCCGACGAGCGTCTTCCAGACGAGATCGGGAACGTCCGCGAGCGGAATGAATCCGGCGTCCGTTTTCGCGGTCTTGATCGCGTCCCCGATGTCCGCCGGATTCAGCTCGGCGGTAGCGAACGCGATCCGATCACGATTCGAAGTCATGAGCTGAGAAAGGTTCTTCGACGATACGAGGTCGCACGCAAGCGATCCGATGCTGTAGTGACCCGTTTGCCCCCAGTAGGGCGCAACGCCGACGTTGTGGTCGCCCACGACGTCGACATCGAGGAGACGGCACACGGTGCTCAGGTTGGTGGCGAGCGCGAAATTGACGAGGCCCCCGGCTTGCGGATCGGCGATCGTCTGGCCGCCCCACTCGATGGCGAGAGGCAGCAGCTTCTTGGTATCGGTGTCTCGAAGATGCCAAATCGTTCCCGAGTCTCCCGGTTGCGTTTGGAGCTTTCCGCGACCGGGAGGAGCGATCAAGAGATCGGCCACGTACTCGAACCCGCCCACGGACCGATACCGATAGAACAACGCCATGATCTTTCCATCGAGCTGACCGGAGGCCGCTCCGTGTGCCACCACGGGCTCGTCGATGAGACGCAGGCTGATGTTGATCTCGCTGAGGTCGGCGAGCTGGCCCACAGGGCCAAGCCCGTACACCTGCGACGTCCACGCACTGGCGTCGTCGAGCTCGACCAGACCGACGTCGAGGTTCAGCCACGTCTGGCGGCCAACGTAACCCGTGTACACCTTCTTGAACGCCCTCCGGGTCAGCTGCTTGTCGCTGGCGTGACCAACGAGCTTGCGTCGCCCCGATTGCAGGGTGTACACGGCCTGGCCCGGGTTTCCGCACACATGCCGGTTGGTCAACACGTAGAGGGTGTGACCGTCGCTCACGAGGCAGCCGGAGCTTGCGACTCGCTCGATGCGTTGAGCATCGACGATGAGAGGCATGCCCCCGCCCCACAAACCGTCGGGCCAGACCCAATGCGGGATCTTCGATCCATCGTGGGGTTGTCGATCCACGAGGACGAGGCAGACGGGCACGCTTCGTCCGTCAGGCAGATAGAGCGTCTTGGGAACCAGGTCGTAGGGCGCCGCCGAGTCCTCCCATTGGTCGACGAGTACGATCACGCAGGGCCACGACCAATCTTTGATCTCTGAGTTGTCGAAACGGCGCTCGGGCTTGGAGCCGTCGCTGCGCCGCGCACTGTCGTCCTTCCGGATGAGGTACCGGCCGATCGCCGTGCCGACGACGTTCCTCTTGTGGATCAGATGCGTGTGATAGAGATCACGCGCTTCGAGAAGATCCGCCACGGAGAGGCTGTTGAATCTTGGATCTTTGCTGAGGACGTACACGATGGTGACCCCGCTGTGGTAAGACGTGCACCGTTTCGAATTGGGCGGGATGCCCGATTCCTCGGGTGGCTATCTGACCGGGATCATACCGCATCAGAGCGCAATCGGTTCGGAGAATGTATGCCCAAGGCGTCTGTAAGCCCGCTGCAGGGTGGCCCCGCGATCTTGCAGTCGAGCTCTGCGGCCGCGCGGGCCTATCAGCGCTCCTATCTACGTTGGCTCGGAGCGCACCTTCTGCTGCTGGGCGCGACGGCATTCCTGTCGGCCTGGTCACCACGCGACCTGCCGCTCGCGCATCGGGTCGACGGGCTGATTGCGATTTTGATGTTTTTCGCGTTGGTGTTGACGTTGACGCTCAAATTGGCCGCGCTGGACGACAGATGGTTCCGCACGAGGGCGATCGCCGAGAGCGTCAAGGCCGCAACGTGGCGATTCGTGATGAGGCCGGGCGGAGCCGAAGACGCCGAGAGTTTCTTGGATGAGCTTCACCAACTGCGGCGGCGCTTTCCCCGGATGGACGCACACATCGCGCGGTTCGGCGTCTCCGGGGACGAGATCACTCCCGCGATGCTGCGGCTCCGGTCGATGACGCTGGCGGAGCGGACGGACGTCTATTCGACGCACCGCCTCCAGGACCAGATCGACTGGTACCGCGAGAGCGCGAAGGCGAACGCGGTTGCGGATTCAATTTCGTTCCGGGCGATCACCGTGCTCGAGGTCCTCGCGATCATCGCCGCGGCGTCCCGTATGTTCGTCATCCGCGAATACAACCCGACCGGGGCCGTGGCGGCCCTATCGGCCTGCCTTTTGGCGTGGTCCCAGGCCAAGAAGTTCTCGGAGCTGGCGGGCGCCTACAGCGCCGCGCACAGCGACCTCAACGAGCTGAAATCGCGCGCCCAAGGAGTTCAGAGCGAGGCCGATCTGGCGCGATTGGTCAATGACGTCGAGGCCGTCGTTTCCCGGGAGCATCGATCGTGGGTGGCCCGGCGAGTCTAGGGACGGCGACAAGAAGTGGTGCCTCGGCAGAACGTTCGGGGTTAGAATCGGCTCGCTGGCCCCATAGCCAGGCTGAGATTCGACGGCGACATCTCTTCGCTCGCGATTCAAGCGGGTTCGATCGGCGAGGTGAGCGTTGGACTATCTGTACGACGTTTTCTTCAGCTACAAGCGCGACCGGGAAAGCGACGCGTGGCATGAGACCGTCAAGACCAAGCTGCACTATTGGTTGAAGCTGGAGCTTCAGCGCCAGGACGTCCAGATATTCTTCGATACCGAGGACATCAAGACAGGCGTCGACTGGCGAAAGAAGATGGCGGATTCGCTCAAGCGGTCACGCTGCATCCTGTGCGTCTGGTCGCCCCTGTACTTCCGATCCCGCTGGTGCGTTTCGGAGTGGATGACCTTCGTCGAGCGCGAGCGTGTTGCTCATTGCGACCTCGTGGTCCCGGTGCGGTACTTTGACGGCGAATCCTTCCCGGCGCTCGCCACGGCGAAGCATTCTCGGGACTTCAGTCAGTTCACATCGACTCTGCCGATGTTTTGGAAGACGGAATCCGCCGTCGATTTCGAGAATCAGATCCTGAAGCCGTTCGCGCACGAGCTCGCCCAGACGATCCTCAACGCGCCTCCCTACGACGACGGGTTCCCCGTCGTCGAAGTCCCCGAGGATGGAGTCACACCGGAACAGCCGATCAGGAGGCCTGCCGGTGATTGATGGATCTACCGAGAACCCCCTCGGCCTCGTTTATACGTTCTATTCCTACAAGGGCGGCGTGGGCCGCTCGATGGCGCTCGCCAACGTCGGTGCGGTCATGGCGGCCGCAGGTCATCGTGTCCTGCTCATCGATTGGGATCTCGAGGCGCCGGGTCTCGAGATTTATTTCGAGAAGTCCGGCCGGCTCGTGGGCGACCCGGCGAAAACGCCCGGCGTCGTCGACGTCGTCGAGGGGTACGGCAAGGGCGCGCCACTCGACTGGCGAAACTGCCGCTTGACGGCGGATGTGTTCGGCCACCCGATCGACATCATCTCGGCGGGGCGCCGCGGCGATGACTACCGGCAGCGCATCCAGCAACTCGACTGGGACACGTTGTACCGCCATCACAACATCGGGAACCACATCGACGCATTGCGGAACGAATGGCGTGAATCGTACGACTTCATCCTGGTCGACAGCCGGACGGGAATCACGGACATCGGCGACGTTTGCACGGTGATCCTGCCGGATGTGCTGGTCCTCCTTTTCGTGACGAATTTCCAAAACATCGCCGGAATCAAGAACGTGATGGCACGTGCAATCAGTGCGCGCTCCAAGCTGCCGGTGAACCGTAACAAATTGCTGGGGGTGCCCGTTCCGGCGAGGGACGAACGGGACAAGGAGTACGACAAGTCGCTCGAATGGCAGCGCATCTTCGCGGAGGAATTCAGCGATCTCTACCGGGAGTGGCTGCCCCATGACGTCGCCCCGTCGGACGCGTTGAACCGGCTCTTCATCCCCTACGTCGCCGGCTGGAGCTTCGGTGAGCGAATCCCCGTCCTGGAGAGCGAGCGGGAGCGACTGGATCCGACATCGCTCGGCGCGGCGTACGCCAGGCTGGCAACGCTTCTGTCGAATCGCCTGGACTGGACCGCCCTCGAAGAAACGGCCACGCACGCAGAGGTCGCGAACCAGCGAGTCGAGCTTTCCCACGCCCGGGAAGTGGCTCGGGAGGCCGCGGTCCGCGCCGAGCAAGCGGAACAGTCGGCCCGTGAAGCTCAGCTGCACATCGAGACGCTCAAGTCCAAGTCAACGCGCCTCAGGCGGCGAGCCTGGCTCGGATCAGCCAGTGTTCTATTCGTCATGTTAGGTCTGGGGGCCCTCCGGTGGTGGCAAGTGACGCACCCGAGCGCAGACACGCTCGCGTCGCTCATGAAATCGCCCAGCCCAGTGGTGCGCGCGAAGGCGGTCACCGACCTCTCGTCCCTGGGCGACCAGGCGGCCGCGCCTTACGCATCGGAATTCGTCTCGCTGCTTCGGGATCCGGACGCCTCGGTCCGTGGAAGCGCGGCAACGGCCTTCGGAAGCCTCGGCACTTCGTCGACCATTCCACGTCTGACCGAGGTGACCGGACTCCTGAGAGACTCGAACAGCGCCGTTCGCGGGAGCGCGCTCGCCGCGTTTACCTACGCCGCCGCTCATGATCCCTCGAGCGCCGCGAAGTTCAGCACCGAGATTTCGCCCCTGCTGAACGACCCCGACCAGTCGGTTCGCCTCAAGACCGTCGATGCGCTCAGTGCGATCGGCTATTTCAGCGACAACGACAAGTCGGCCGTTCAGAGCATCTTGGAGGAGCTGAACGACTCCAGCGCACAGATCAGGCGTGGGGCGGCCGAGAAGGTGGGGGCCATGGGACCCGCTGCCGTCAGGCAGTTCACGCCCCAGCTGAAGGCGTTGCTGAACGACCGGGATCCGGGTGTGCGTCATTCGGCGGCCGCCAGCCTGTGGAAGTTCACCGCCCTTCGAGAAGCGGACCCACGTCGCGTCGCGACGAACCCGTCGGACAAATAGCCCGAGCCACGCTCTCGACGGTCATCGCTTGGTCATTTGATCGCGGACGCGTAAAGGAGCGCGCTCTTGGGCGGGTGCCAGTAGTCGACATCCTTCATCTTCGCGGTCCCGCTGTCCGCCTCCCACACGTGAAACATTCCGTTGATTCGTCTCGAGTGAAACATTCCTTCGGAGCCGTAGAACTTCGTGAAGACACACGGTTCTCCGCCGTTGCATTCGTACCAGGATCTCAGGTGGGCGTTTTGCGCCATGATCTGAATCAGGTTCCGCCGTGCGTCCTTGACGGTCTCCAAGTGCAAGAGAGATCGTAGCCGGTAACGAAGATCTCCTCCGCGCTCGCTGAGGTCGGCGATCAGCTGTGTCGCGATCCTGAGCGCATCCTGCGCGTACTCGTTGTCGTGCACGTTATAGTCATCCGCGTTGGCGGCGTACGTGAACCGTAGGTCCGTAAGCCCGTTGAGGTTCGTCACTTTCCCCCGCGGGGCGGTGGACAGACTGATGAGATTTGTGTCCTTGTCGCGAGACTCAATCACGGAATCGGCGAAAATCGCGAGAAGCTTCACCTCGGATGCCATCAAAGCTTTGGCGAGGGACTCGGAGCTTGCCAGCGAGTTCATCAGCGTTTGGGCCACGCCGACCCCACCCGCGTAGAGAATACAGTCGGGGTTCCAATTCTTGAGCTGCTCGTCCGAGAGCGGCAGATCCATCGCGTGGTTGCCGACGACGGAGGCGTGCCCTTTGACGATTTCTTTCTCCCAAGCGCTGCTGAGCGAGGCGAGATACGGGTCCTTTTCCGGAGGTTTGTCCGTGACGAGCAGGAAGCGTTGCTTCTTCTCTTGTAGCGCATACTTCACCGCGGCTGCGGCTTCATCACAATTTCGAGGCGACGGCTGAATCAGTGGAACGAATCCATTGACGGCGACGTCCTTTGGGTCGCAATTCGCCAACAGCTCATCCGCGCTCGCCGACGTCGAAATGTATGGGATCTGTGGACGCTCCTTCATGACGATCGGCAGAATGGCTTCTGTGATTCCGCTCGGTAGATGGCCGATGATCATCAGCGTATCCGGCGCGGTCGCCAAGTCGGCCGCCAGTTTCTGCGCGGTGGCGATGTCGTCATTGGGCAGAATGCTGACCTCGAGCTTGACCGGCACGTCGCCCATCGATTGAACTCGCAGCGGCGAATGGTTTGCCAGGTCGTCGAATAGCTCCTTCGTTTCCTTGTCGGTATCGGTCGATTCGACGACGTGGATTTTGTAGGGGTCGTGCTCATGAACCCCCACGAGGCGCTCCGCGAGAAAGGCGAATGGGACCGCGAATATCACCGCCAGGATGATTTCGACCTTGTGGTGCCTCAACCAACGTCTGATCCGCCGCGTCGGAGGGTTCGCCTTCGCGTGATGTGGGGGATGGTCGGGCGCCTGATCGGCATGGGGTGTCTGGGACGGAACATGGGAGTTCATTCGCTTTCTCCGCTAGGACCAGAACATCTGATCGAGTGTCCGCGCGCAGGGGGTTGCGCTAGAGTTCCCGCCACCGAGGGCGAGTGAGTCGTGAATATCTTCGACGCGACCGAAAGCTATGAGCAGTGGGTTCGCGGTCAAGCCCCGCTGATTCCCGAACACCTCGAGCTGAAGCACCGCGAGATGTCTCGAGGACCGTTCGAGTTCCTGTGCGCGACTTACTATCGTTGGTCGCAGATTTGGTCGGAGCCGGCCGGAGGGCTTGCGAGCACGCCTTCCGTTCCGGCGGTCGGTGATCTCCACGTCGAGAACTTCGGCACGTGGCGTGACGCCGAGGGCCGGCTCGTGTGGGGTGTCAACGATTTCGATGAGGCGGACGAGCTGCCGTTCGCCTCGGACCTGCTGCGCCTCGGGGTGAGCGCTCTCATCGCCCTGCATGCCGGTGGGCGGCGGTTCGGCCCGCGCAGAACGGCGCTCGCCATCCTCGAAGGCTATCACGAAGGCATCAAGGGGCACGGGCAACCGTTCGTCCTCGAAGAGCGTCATCCCGCACTTCGCGCGATCGCCGAAGAGCGATTGAAAGACGCGACCAAGTTCTGGAAAAAGCTGCAGAGCCTCGAGACGGTCGAATCGCCACCGCCGAAGCCGGCGAGGCGGTTGCTCGAGGAATTGTCTCCGGACGGCGTGCGCGGCACGAGAGTGGTGTGTCGCATTGCGGGTCTCGGCAGTCTCGGCAGGCGACGGTTCACCGCGGTCGGCGAGCTGGCCGGCGGCCTGATCGCGCGAGAGGTGAAAGAGCTCGTTCCTGCGGCGTCAGCCTGGGCGAGCGATCCTCGATCCAGGTCGATCCGGTACTCGACGGTCCTTGGGCGTGCCGTGCGCTGCCCCGATCCATTCCTCATCTGTCGCAAGCGCTGGGTCGGCCGCCGACTGTCGCCGTCAAATGGGCGTATCGAGCTGGCATACGTTTCCCGGCGAGGCGACATCGGCAGCGTGCTCCACAGCATGGGCGCCGAGACCGCGAACATCCATCTCGGCGGCCTCGGTCGAAAGCGACTCTTGGCCGCACTACAGCGGATCAAGGGGTCAAAGTTCGTCGTGGCGTTGAAAGGCCTCGAAGGCGCCATCGTGACGGACTGGGAGCGGTGGCGGGAGGGATGACGGTACGCTATCGATCTCATCGGCACCGAGCGTTACGCGCGTTTTCTAAGCGCCGACTGGTCGCGACAACCGTGGCCCGTCGGCGCGCTACCTGGTGTTTTTGCCTACAGACAAGACCACGATCCATACCTGCCGCACGCGTCGGTCGGGCACGAGCAGTAACGAGTCGTCACACGAATCGTTTTGCCCGAAGGGCCGGCGGCCGTGACTCCGAGAATCGTTCGCTTCACCGGATCCTCCCACCTTCCTCGGGCGAGATCGCTGAGTAGCCGCAAGCGGCCCCGCGGAATGTCCGCGGGGCCGCACACGGCGTCGTGAATGACTCCCACGACTTTTTTCCCACCCTACCCAACCCTTTATGCTGTGTAGCTAAATACAGACACAAAGTGTCCCCGTCAAGAGAAATTTTGCGTATGCTTAGTTCATGGCTCGCGTCGCGATTCGGCCCTCTCCCGCGGTCGCGGACTTCCTCCGCGCGCGGCGCAAGCGTCTGGGATGGACGCTGAGGGACGTCGATCGGCGGGCATCCCAGGCGGGAAGCCCGATTCCATTCACGACGCTCGGGAAGATCGAATCCGGCGCGGTCGACCCCGGCCTCAGGCGCCTCCATGCCCTTCTTCAGCTCTACGGGCTTCCGATCCAGGCCGCGGGCGACCTGCTCGAAATGGAATCGTTGGCGACGGGCCTCCCCGAAGAGAAGAGCGCGAAGCAGCTCCGGGAGATCGCGCACAAGGCGTGGCAGGAAGGTAAGACCGACCTTGCGGTCGCAACCTTCTTCGCCGTACGCCGGATGACCTCCGATGATCCTGCGCTGACGAAAGAGCGGCACGAATCGACGCTGTCCCTCGCCGTCCTTGCCGGAAAGCTGGGGAAGCACCACCTGTCGCGCCAGATGCTCGAAGAGGTCCTGACCGAAAGCCCCGATGCATCGCTGCTCGTCGGGATCCTGATTCAGCTCGCTTTGTCGTGGAATTCGCTCGGTTCTCCGGAATCCGCGCATGCATACCTCGACCGCGCGGAGCGGCGTCTCACCGCGTCGTCGCACGTAGAGCGCGGTTGGGTGCTCCACCTGAGGGCGTGCATCGAGATCGCGACCAACGACTTCGGACGCGCGGAAGCCAATCTGCAGTCGGCGATCAAAGCGTTTCGAGCGGCGCGCCGTCCATACGACGAGGCGATGTGCCTCACGACGCTCGCACGACTCTACGTGGAAATGTCCGACGCGAAGAGTGCGGCGTTCGCCGCACGCCGCGCCATCGCAATCGCGAGCAAGAATGGATATGCGCGGATTCGATTGCTCGCATCGGTCGAACAGGCGCGAGCGCAGCTGACCGCGAAAACGTACGAGCCTGCGCTGGTCATCCTCCGGTCGGTCCTGGCCGACGCCGTCACGTCGTCCGACAACGTCGCGCGCTTTTACGCGCACTTCTACCTGTGGAAAGCGTACTTGGGAGTCGGCGCGGCGGTCCAAGCAATCCACGAGCGCGACAACGCAGGGTACTACCTGCAATTCATCGATGAGGCGAGCCAGGAAGCGAAAGAGCTGAGGGGACTCTTGCAGCTGAAGTAGCGCGACCACCACGCACCCGCCGATCGCGATCGATCGGCCCACCGGCGACGTAAAGGCGTCGCACCGTTCTCCTCAAGTCTTCGCGCCGCTCGCCCCGGTGGGGGCGTCGTACGGACTCATCTCCCGCCTGGCCCGTCGATGAGTTGATTCGGACACGCGATCCGCCCTGCGAATTCTGCGCGGTCGACCCGTCCATATCGATGTGACAACGCAGCACCAGTTCCGTCGGCAACCGATCGGTCCGTTCAACTCTTTCCATTTGGAGCCCAACATGTCGACCACTCACAAGTCTCTCGCCGTTCTTTGCGCACTCGCCATTTCAGCCACGCCGATGCTCGCGAGCTTGTCGGACGTCCAGGCGACGGTCGCCGGAGTAAACAACACCGTCGTGACCGTCGCCGTGCACAACTCGGGACTTCAAACCGAGGTCGCGCGCGTTCAAATGACGGTTCAGCTGGACGATGGGACGACGCAGGTTCTCACCAGCGCAAAATTCGGGGTCGCAGGCGGAGCGACGGTCTCGGTGTCGGTGTCTGCCGCCGGTCAAGTCGTCAGCATCAGCGACGGGCCGGAGCCCATCTCCACGAACTAGGAGCTGCACCGTGGCTGCCCGCCGGGCGCGTGTCCGGCGGGCTAGCCGGAAACTCGAATCTCCCGCACGCCGCGGTGCAGTCGTCGCCGTAGCAACGACCTCAGCGTGACGCCGTCGGCGTAGCCGACGCGGGAGGCGATCTCGTCGACGGTCGCCGGCGTCGTCTTCAGGAGATGGACTGCCCGCTCGACCCGCACGCTCTGGAAGTACTCGAGCGGCGATTTACCGAGAACCGCATGGAGCTTGCGCGCCAGCGTGCGCTTGCTGGCCCCGACCGCTTTCGCTGCATCGCGGAGCGAGAACCCCTTCGCGAGATTCGCTCGGACCCACGACTCGAATCTCTGGACGAGCGGATCCGAGTGAACGAGGTGGTCGGTCAGCGCGTATGCCGACTGCGACGGACGGGAATCGACGATGAGGTATTGAGCCGTCAGCGACGCGAGCTGGGGGCTCACGCGCCGGACGAGCCAGAGCGCGAGGTCCATGTGACCGAGCGCGGCACCCGCCGTGACGAAACGACCGGACTCCACGATCATGCTCGAATCCTCGAGCACGACGTCCGGGTAGCGCCGGCGGAAGAGCGGAGCGAGCCACCAAGTCGTCGTCGCCCGCTGGGCGTCGAGCAGACCCGACTCCGCCATGATGAACGTTCCGATGCAGGCGGCCGTCACGGTCGCGCCGCGCTTTGCGTAGTCGCGCAGCAGCTGCGCCGCCTCTTGCACATCGGATCGCGCCAAAGCCGTCTCGAGCGGGTCCGGCATCTTCGTGCCGATGGCCGGGACGACGACGCAGTCCGGCGCTCGCCGGTCCAGCGAATGGACAGGTACGAGCAAGCCCTGCGACGTGCGCACGCGACGACGGACGGCGACGGTCCGAACCTGGAAACGCTCGACGTCGAGGCCCGAGACGTCGATCAGCTCGTTGGCCGTTTGAAAAACGTCGAGCACGGCCGACAGGCCCAGATCGAATACACCGTCCACGACCAGCACATGGACCCGCATGGCAATAACGATATCATTAGTGGCAATCGTGCCAATAGCGACTTCGGGGTCCCGGTCCTAACGTGAGTGGCAGCCTCGGCGATTTGCCGCGGCAGAAAGGAGAACGACGATGCCGAAGCTGAGCTTGCTGGTCCGATTGGAAGCCAAACCCGGAAAGGAGAACGAGGTCGCCGCGTTTCTCGAGCAGGCGCTCGAGCTCGCGCGGAAGGAGAGGACGACGTCGGTGTGGTTCGCGCTGCGCATGGGCCCGTCGACTTTTGGCGTTTTCGACGCCTTCGAGGACGAGACCGGGCGCCAGGCCCATCTCAACGGTCCGATCGCGCAGGCGCTGATGGCGCAGGCCCCGACGCTGCTGGCGTCGCCCCCGGTCATCGAGCGCGTCGAGGTTCTCGGCGCCAAGCTGCCGAACGCGGCGTGATTCGAAGCAAGGGTGGCCCGCACTCGCCGTCGTAGGCCGCGACGACGGGTGCGGGCCACGTGGACCCCGACTCCCTTAATCTCGTTGCCCCCCGCTTTCGCCCGTCGTAACTTCACTGGACGCTTCAAGTGAGGGGGCAGCTTCCAATGAAAAGATCCGTCGGTGCGTGGCGTCCGTTGCTTGCGAGCGTTGTGTTCGCAATCGTCGCGAGCGCTCCGCCTAGCTTCGCCCGCAGCCTCACCATCGATGAGCGCGTCGAGTACCAGCGCTCCATCGAGCAGGTCTACTGGAACCATCGCATCTGGCCGGCGGAAAACAAGACGCCGAAGCCGCCGCTGTCGGCGGTGATGCCCGACACGGCACTCCGAGCGAAGGTCGAGGGCTACCTCAAGAAGTCGAACGCGTTGAAGGCGTACTGGCAGCATCCGGTGACGGCGGCCGATCTCCAGGCCGAGCTGAACCGGATGGCGCGCGAGACGCGCGACGGCGCGATCCTGCGCGAGTTGTTCCACGCTCTCGGCGACGACCCGTACGTCATCGCAGAGACGCTTGCACGGCAGACGCTGGTCGACCGACTGATCCACGACTGGTATTCCGCTGACTCTCGATTCCACGGTGACGTGAAGGCAAGGGCCGAGGCAGCGCTGGCCGCGTGTAAGGGCGTTGAGTGCATGAAGTCCATGGGCGGACACTTTGTCGAGGGTCGCATCAAGCTCGGAATCCACGACACCAGTTCAGAGGTGGACCAAACTCACAAGCGAACGCTGATGCTCAACGCTGACGAATGGCACGAGCAGCTCCGCGCCCTCGCGAGGCGGTTCAATGCGACCGCCGAATCTCTCCCGACGAACCGGCTCAGCGGGCTCGAGGAAACACCCGACGCGTTCGTGGTTTCCGCGATCCTCGCTCGAAATGATGCAGGGATCGAAACGGCTAACGTCGTTTGGCCGAAGCGCACGTTTGATTACTGGTGGGAAACAACCGCAACCGGGATCGCGCTTGCGATCGAACCGTCAACGGGACCGTTTGAAGCCCCACCCGTCCCACCGACGATTTGTACTAACGACACCTGGGAGCCGACTCGAATCGACGAACCCGATCCGCGCCGTCAACATACCGCGGTGTGGACTGGAACTGAAATGATCGTTTGGGGCGGAACCTACGACAGCTATACAGGTTTGAACACGGGCGGCCGCTACAACCCCTCGACGAACTCATGGGTGGTTACCTCGATGGACGTCAACGTCCCATCGGCGCGTTTGGATCACACGGCGGTGTGGACGGGTACTACGATGATCGTCTGGGGCGGGAGCGGTGGCGCATCCCCTCCGTACGATTACCTAGACACGGGCGGTTGCTACAACCCGGCAACGGACACCTGGAAGCCAACCTCTACAGGCACCAACGCTCCTGGCGCGCGTGCAGGCCACAGCGCGTTGTGGACCGGGGAGGAGATGATCGTCTGGGGCGGGTTCCAAGAGTCCGCTTCCTCTTTCGGCGCCTCCGTCAACACCGGCGCGCGATACAACCCATCAACGGACACGTGGAACCCGACGTCCACGGGCAGCAACGTCCCCGCAGCGCGTGAGGAGCACACCGCAATTTGGACAGGGACGGAGATGATTGTCTGGGGCGGATCAGGCTACTCCGGAACCTCGACCACGTACTTGAACACCGGTGGGCGCTACAACCCATCGACGGACTCTTGGACGGCCATCTCCACGGGCACCAACGTTCCCCCAGGGCGCGAGGGACACACCGCAATTTGGACAGGAACGGAGATGATCGTCTGGGGCGGATGGATCTACGACTACCCGACGTCGTCCTACGTTGTCCTCAACACCGGTGGCCGCTATAACGCATTGACGGACACATGGGCGGCAACGTCCACCGGCGCAAACGTCCCAGGCCAACGAAGCGGGCACACCGCAGTTTGGTCCGGGGCGGAGATGATCGTTTGGGGTGGATTCCGATTGAATGGCTCCAACTCGATCTTGCTGAACACAGGCGGCCGATACAACCCGTCGACGGATACCTGGAGGACGACTTCCACGGGGACGAACGCCCCCGGCGCACGGTCCTACCAGACCGCGGTCTGGACGGGGACGGAGATGATCGTTTGGGGTGGAACCGCCAACTACCCTTACAGTACTTACAACACCGGGGGCCGCTACAACCCGTCGATGGACACGTGGACACCAACCGCCTCGGGAGCCTTCGTTCCCGCGCCGCTTTCCGGGAACACCGCAGTGTGGACGGGCACGGAGATGATCGTCTGGGGCGGCCAATCGGGCACGTCCGCCTTCGACGTCAACACAGGCGGTCGCTACAACCCGTCGACGGATTCTTGGACGGCGATTTCGACCGGTACAGGCGTCCCCGCGGCGCGTTCTGAACACTCCGCGGTGTGGACCGGGACCCAGATGATCATCTGGGGTGGAAAACCCTCCGTGGGCTCCTCCGACTTCAATTCAGGCGGCCGCTACAGCCCGTCCACGGATACCTGGACTCCGACTGCGACGAATTCCGACGTCCCCGAAGCCCGCGAGGGCCATACCGCAGTGTGGACAGGGGCGCAGATGATCGTATGGGGCGGATACATCTATGACTACTCCTCTGCCTCGTACGTCTACTTCAACACAGGCGGCCGCTACGAGCCGACCACTGACAGATGGACGCGCACCTCGACGGGGCCAAACGTCCCCGACGCACGAGCGGGACATTCGACTGTATGGACGGGGACTCGCATGATCGTCTGGGGTGGGTCGAGCCACAACTCGTTCTTCAATACCGGAGGGCTGTACGACCCGTCGACGGACACATGGAGGACGATGTCTACGCAGGTCAACGCCCCCGAGAAACGCGCATACCAAACCGCGGTCTGGACGGGGACACGGATGGTTATCTGGGGCGGATACGGTGGGCTCGTGGGCACCAGCCACGTATTCTTCAACACCGGTGGCTGCTACGACCCATCAGCGGACACGTGGACATCCACATCGACCGGACCGAATGATCCCGTCTCACGCTACGCCCACTGTGCGGTCTGGACGGGGACCGAGATGATCGTCTGGGGCGGGTACAACATTAACTTCTCCCCTTACCAATTCAACACGGGCGGCCGTTACAACCCATCAACGGATACCTGGACGGCCACCTCCGTGGGCGCGGGCCTTCCCGGGCCGCGCTATGGGCACACCGCGGTTTGGACGGGAACACAAATGATCGTCTGGGGAGCAGACACGCTCACTCCGACGGGAGGAATCTACTGCGCCTGTCCGAACGGCGTGATTGGCTACCGCGACGCTGATGGAGATGGCTACGGGACCTCAGGAGATTCGGTTGAGGCTTGCGACGGGATCATTCCCGCGGGGTATGTGACGAACGGTGCCGACTGTAACGACACGAACCGTTCGGTCCACCCGGGAGTGCCGGAAACCTGCAACGGCATCGACGACGATTGCAATGGCAATATAGATGACAACGGCAGCCTACTTTGTTCAGACGGCAATGTCTGCACCGACGACGTCTGCAACGGAATCTCGGGCTGCTCTCACGCCTACAACGCCGCCCCTTGCGATGACGGCGATGCGTGCACGGCGAACGACACCTGCGCTGCCGGAACCTGCCACAGCGGCCCTCCGCGAAACTGCGATGACAGCAATTTGTGCACAGATGATTCCTGCGACCCGGCCACGGGGTGCGTCCACGTCGACAACACGCCCTCCTGCGACGACGGCAACGCTTGCACGACCGACTTGTGTCTCCGGTATTTGGGCTGCGTACACGTCAACAACACCGATCCCTGCGACGACGGCAACGCCTGCACCACGATCGACAGTTGCCTGAACGGAAGCTGTCAGTCTGGCCCGAGGCGACTCTGCGACGACGGCGACGTCTGCACCGACGATTCGTGCGATCCATCCGTGGGCTGCGTCCATGTTTACAACGACGCCCCGTGTAGTGATGGCAATCCCTGCACAACGAGCGATACCTGTGGCGGCGGAGCCTGCAACGGTGGGCCTGCGCTCAACTGCGACGACGGCAATCCTTGTACGACGGACAGCTGCAATCCGTCTTCGGGTTGCGTCCACGTCAACAACACGAACCCGTGCAGCGACGGCAACGCCTGCACCACTGGAGACGTCTGCGGCGGCGGGAGCTGCCATGGCGGCGCCGCACCCAATTGCGATGATGGCAACATCTGCACCACCGACTCATGCAGCCCGACCTCGGGCTGCGTTCACGCAAACAACACGAACGCGTGCGACGATGGCAACGCCTGCACCACGAACGACAGCTGCGGCGGCGGAGCCTGCAACGGTGGACCTGCGCCCAACTGCGATGACGCGAACCCGTGCACGGACGACAGCTGCAATCCGGCTTCGGGCTGCGTCCATGCCAACAACACGAGTCCGTGCAATGACGGCAACGCCTGTACCACCGGCGACGTCTGCAGCGGCGGAACGTGCCACGGCGGACCTGCGCCCAACTGTGACGACGGCAACGTCTGCACGACCGATACGTGCAGCCCGACTTCCGGCTGCGTCCACGCGAACAACACGAACCCCTGTGACGACGGCAACGTCTGCACGGACAACGACACTTGCGGTGGCGGCAGCTGCAATCCGGGCGCGCCACACGCCTGCGATGACGGGAACGTCTGCACCACCGATTCCTGTAACCCGACGTCAGGCTGCGTCTTCACCAACAACTCGAACTCTTGCGACGACGACAACGCGTGCACGACGAATGACACGTGCGGCGGCGGAGCGTGCCACGGCGGACCCGCGCCCAACTGCGACGACGGCAATGTTTGTACGTCGGACTCTTGCAACCCGGCTTCCGGCTGCGTTCACACCAACAACACCAATCCCTGTGATGACGGCAACGCCTGCACAACCGGAGACGTCTGCGGCGGCGGATCGTGTCGCCCCGGAGCCCCGACCAGCTGCGATGACGGCAACTGCTGCACGACCGACACGTGCGATCCGGCGACGGGCTGCCATCACGCGCCGAACCTGACGCCTCCGGTTTTCACGACGCAGCCCTCGCTCGGCGCATGCCCCGTCCTGTGGCCGCCAAATCATGGTTACGTTGATTTCACCGTGCAGGACACGGGCGCTCAAGCCCAGGCCCAGTGCGGCATCGCGTCGATCTCGTTCGCGAGCTGCGCTTCGAGCCAGCCGGAAAACGCCTACGGGACCGGCGACGGCAACTCGACGCGTGACTGCGTCTACGAGCCGGGAGCGGTTCACCTACGGGCGGAGAGAAACGGTGCCTGCAGCCCGATCGGCCGAGATTATCTGATGACCTTGATTGCAACCGATACGTGCGGCAACGCCGTGACGTCGAATCCGATCGATGTCGCGGTGTGGAACGATCGCACTCACCAGCCGGCCGGCACGATCTACGGCGCCCGCGGCGGCACCAACGACCAGCGCGACGGCGTGAACGGGACGTACAACTCGGACGTCGATGGGTGCGGATCCGGCAGCGCTTGCGCGAACGGCACCGTCGCGGATCACTCGGATGTCGATCCGGAGATGGAGATCTCGCAGAGCGCCGGAATCGACGTCGGCGACTTGAAGCTGAACAAGGTAAACGGCAACCTCCAGCTCACTTGGTCGATGCCGTCACCACGCGCGCCGGTCAACGTCACGCGATTCCATGTGTATCGTCGGGACCCGGAGACCCTCGCCTGGACGATGGTGATGGAGTTGAACAAGTCTCAGACGGGTTGGAACGACCCGAGCATGAACGACGGTCACAACTGGCAGTACAAGGTGACTGCGATCATCAAGTAATACTGCGAGGGCGTTGGCCCGGCTTCACTGCGCGAATGAACGCGCTCCTGAACTTGCCTTCGACCTTCGGGGCGGCGTCCACCACATCGATCCCGCGCGCCGACAGGAATTCGCGGGCGTCCTCGAGCTTGTAGACGCGGGTTGCTTCGAATGAGACCGATCCGAACCCGGCGCGCTCGAGCTTGGCCTTGTACTCGTTCTCTTCCAGCGCGCCGGCGACGCAGCCGACCCAAAGCTCGACGCTTCGGCGGATGTCGGCCGGCACCTCGCCCTGAACGACGACGTCGGACACGGCGAACCGGCCGCCGGGCTTGAGCACGCGGAACGCCTCGCGGAGCACCTTGTCCTTGTCGGCCGATAGATTGATCACACAGTTCGAGATGACGACGTCGACGGCGGCGTCCGGTAGGGGGATATCTTCGATCTCCCCTTTCAGGAACTCGACGTTTTCGACTCCCGCGTCGGCCTGGTTTCGCCTTGCGAGCGCCAGCATCTCGTCGGTCATGTCGAGGCCGTAGGCCTTTCCTGCCGGCCCGACGCGGCGGGCGGAGAGGATGACGTCGATCCCGCCGCCCGAGCCGAGGTCGAGGACGATTTCGCCGGGATGCAGCTCCGCCAGAGCGGTCGGGTTGCCGCAGCCGAGCGACGCGCGGAGCGCGCCTTCGGGGACGGAGTCTTTCTCGTGGTCGGTATAAAGGTTGGAGGTGATGGGGTCGATCGCCTGCGCGTCGCTCGCGCAGCCGCACGACTCGCCGCAGCACGACGCCGCCTCGCCCTGAGCCGCGAGCGTCGCCGCCTCGGCGTACTTCTTTTTGACTGCGCTTTTGAGGTCTCCGCTCACGATGACCTCCGGTGGGTTCGAATCTCGGAAAGCTTCACGATCGATTCGGCGCTCACGGCCTTGCTCCTCGAGCAGCACTCGGCGAAGAGGAAGCCGAGCAGCTCCTGGAGGGCCTCGGTGTTCGCGGCGTAGCGAAGGAACGTGCTCTCCCGTTTCACCGTGGCGAGGCCTTCCACCCTCAGTTTTTCCAGGTGGTGCGACAGCGTCGAAGGCGGGATGTCGATCTCGGCCTGGATGTCCCCGGCTACCATTCCATCGGGATGGGCGGACAGGAGCACCCTGAGAATGCGGAGCCGGCTTTCGTTTCCGAGGGCCGCGAACATCTCCGCATAGCGAACGGTCGCATCCGCCCTTGTTCTGGCGCCTGCCGTGGATTTCATATTTCGATAGTAGTAGAATAATGGAATCAGCGCAACCGACTGTGGAGGACGCATGAGTCTCAATCACATCGTCTTGTTCCTGTGCACGGGAAACTCCGCCCGGAGCCAGATGGCGGAAGGCCTCATGCGGAAGAAGACGGGAACCGACTTCGAAGTTCACAGCGCCGGGATCGAGCCGGCGCCCTCCGTTCACCCGCTCGCCGTGGCCGCGATGCGCGAGATCGGGATCGACATCTCGAGCCAGCGGCCGAAAAGCGTCAAGGATTACCTCGGGCGCTTGCCCGTTCGGCACCTCATCATCGTCTGCGATGACGCGAATGAGAAATGCCCGGCCGTCTTCCCGGGCGTCATCACGCGCGACTTCTGGCCGGTCGAAAACCCGGCGGCGTTCGAGGGGACGGAGGAAGCGAAGCTCGACGCGTTCCGAGCTGCGCGCGACGAGATCTCGGCGCGCATCGACCGTTGGCTGGCGGAGAAAGGCGGCCGGTGATGCTCAAGAAGAACCGTGCCGCGCCCGACACCGCCGTGATCCCCGTGCTCTACTACTCCGACGTTCGAAAAGCGGTCGAGTGGCTCACGACGGCGCTGCCGTTCGTTGCGCGGCTCCGCATCGGCGACCATCGCTGCCAGCTCGTCCACGGTGGCGGCGCCCTCATCGTCGCCAACCCCGGCGGGCATGCCGAGGCCGATCCCTCGACGCTGCAGGCTGCGGGGGCGCACGTCGTCATGCTTCGCGTGACGAGCATCGACAGCCTCTTCGATCGCGCCAAGGCCGCGGGTGCGCGCGTCCTCGCCGAGCCCACCGATCACATGTACGGCGAGCGCCAGTGCTCGTTCGTCGACCCGTGGGGACACCCCTGGACGCTGTCGGAGACGATCTTCGACTCCGATCCGGCCGAATGGGGCGGTGAGCTGCTGGTCGAGTAGCCCACGAAGAACGTTCTTGATTTTCGCGACGCCGGTGGTATTAAAGCCGGATCCGGGGGACGCTTCGTGACGCGTCGGCCGCTCGTCATCGCCGGAATCGTCGCGCTGCTGCTGGCCGCGCCGGCGTTTGCGGAGAGTCCCGACCCGAACGCTCGCGTCGGCGCCGATGTCTGCGTCACCTGTCACGACGTCCAAGCGCAGTCGCTTCGCCACTTCGCGGACCATCCCGGAGTCCCCGATTGCGAGTCGTGCCACGGCCCGGGGAAGGCGCACGTCGACGGCGGCGGCGAGGCGTCGAAGATCGTCAATCCCGCGAAGCTCGACGCGAAGGCGAGCGCCAAGACGTGCCTCGCCTGCCACAACCAAGCGCACGTCCGCGGGTGGATGGGATCCGTCCACGAGCGAAACGACGTGTCGTGCCTGTCGTGCCACGCCATCCACAACGAGCACGGACGGAACGCCGGCCTCTTGAAGCGGCCCGATCAATCCGACGTTTGCTTCACCTGCCACAAGATGCAGCGCACGCGAACGATGATGTCGAGCCACATGCCGCTTCGGGAGAGCAAGCTCCAGTGCACCGACTGCCACAACCCGCACGGCACCTCGACTCGTGCGCTTCTCGTCGACGCGTCGGTCAACGACAACTGCGTCCGCTGCCACGACGAGAAACGGGGGCCGAACCTCTTCGAGCATCCTCCCGTGCGGGAGAACTGCCTGAACTGTCATGACCCGCACGGGTCGCTTCACGACAACCTGCTCGTCGCCGCCGCGCCGCGGCTGTGCCAGAGCTGCCATATCGGGTACTTGCACCCGACGATCCCCCAAACCGCGCAGTCCCGATTCGTCTTCAATCGGGCCTGCATCAACTGCCATCCGGCGATCCACGGATCGAATCACCCGAGCGGCAGCCGGTTGATGCGGTAGCGGAGGGCGATGATGAAGACGCGCCGCCGGCTCTTCGCCCTGATCGTCGGAGCGGCTGCGATCGTCGCGCGCGCGGAGGATGCGCCCCAGCCGGCGCCCGCGCCCTCACCCGCGCCGTCGACGGCAGGAACCGTCGCGATCGGGCTCGGGACCGTGGACGATCTCAACGAGTCGTCGAAGGCTCAAGAGTTTCGCGAGATCCCGAACGGATTCTTTCTCGAGAGGTTGACGTTCGACGCGGGGGCCAAGGGGGTCACGTTCGGACTGGCGGCCGTCGACTTGCTGCAAGAAGATCAACGGCTGGATCTCGATGTCGCCAAGCCCGGCGCCTTCCGCGCTCACGTCCGCTACGATCAGATCCCGGACTGGTACTCGAACACGTCGAAGACGCTGTTCGCGTCCGCGGGTGGCGGACGCATGCTCTTCCCGGAACCGATCCGAGATGACATCCAGAACGCTCCCGGATTTGCCCGCGGCGGGATCCTCTCGGCCGCTCTCGATGCCGCGCAATCGTATCCGAATCTACGCAGCCGCCGGGACACCGCGTCGGGCGACGTCACCTGGCGGACGCCCGTGCAGGGTCTGACGTTCGACGCGGGGTTCACGCAGGCGCAGCGGAACGGCACGCACCCGCAGTCGATGGCGACGGACTTCACCGTGGGCGCCGATGTCTCCGAGTTCGCCGGCCGGACCGACTTCATCAGCCGCGAGGCGCGGGTGGGGCTCGACTACGCCCGCGACCGCTTCGACGTCGGGGGCTCCGTGGTCTGGTCGCAGTTCACGAACCGGCTGACGAGCGAGACCGGAAGCGGAACGCTCCACGACGCGTACGTCGTGGACAATCCGCTGCGATCCACGGACGGCACGCCCTCACTCGGCGACCTGACGGCTGCGGCCGCGACGCTCATGCTGTCGGCGCCGCCCGACAGCCGCGCCGCCTGGCTCAACCTGCACGCCGGGGTGCGCGTCGCCGACTGGGGGCGCGCGAGCTTCGAGTACTCCATCGGCCAGAACCGTCAGGACGAGATGTTCCTGCCGTTCACGCTGAACTCCGCGATCGTCCCGGCGACGCCACTCGTCGTCTTGAAGGACGGGAATCCCGTCACCGCCTACGACGGGTCGATCGACATCACGCGCTGGGACGCCCGGTTCAACGGCCAGCCGCTGCGCTGGTTTTCATTCGAGGCGTTCGCGCACGAGTACAACTACGACAACAACACGCCGGAGTACCTCACGCCCGACTGGGTGAATGCGGACGTCGAGCTGGCGGGATCCGCGGTCGTCGCCGAACCGTTCGCTTACAAGACGTTTTCGTACGGCGGCCGCGTCGCATTCCGTCCGGGACACGGGCTCACGCTCGGGGCCGGCGCCGGGCGCGAGACGTGGGATCGGAAGTTCCGTTTCGCGCCGACGACCAACGAAGATCTTTACGACCTCTCCGCCGGCTGGGTTCCCGCCGCCTGGGGGAACATCCGGATCGCTTACGCCCACGGAAAGCGCCGTTACGACTCGTACGACGAAGAAACCCCGTTCAATCCGGCGGGCACGCAGAACTTCGATCAGTCGAACCGCGACCGCGACAAGTACAGCCTGATGGCGACGTTCACCCCGGTCGAGCGCCTCGATCTCGGGGTGCAGGCTCACACGATCAAGGACGACTATCCTTCGACCGCGTTCGGCCGGACCTCCGACAAGTCGGACGGCTGGGCGGTCGACTTCGCCGTGGACGCCGGCTCGGGCGTCACGGTCTCGGGCAACTACGGTCAGGACCGGTTCCGTTGGTCGATGGCGTCGAGCTATCGCCTGGCGCAGATCGAAAACGCGGTGGACGACTGGTTCATCGACACCGACGACACGACGCACGACTACGGGCTCGGGCTCACCGCGCTGCTGGCCAAGAGCAAGGTCGTTCTCGACTTCCGCGCCAACAAGACCGACGCGACCGGACGGCAAACCGGGTCGTTCAACCCCGGCGGAGCGCCCGGTGGAGACGCCACATCGTTCCCGGACATCAGGTCGGACCTGACCGTCGTCGAAGGGAGCGTGACGTGGAAGATGCGCGCCTCGATGGGTCTCACCTTCGCCGTGACCCACGAGAACTGGAACGAGGACAACTTCCAGCGCGACGTCATGATTCCGTGGATGGGCGCTCTCGACGGCGGCGCGAGCGAGAGCGTGTTCCTCGGCGCGCAGATTCCCGGCTACGACTTCACGTGGGCGCGAGTCCTGTTCAACTACTCGTTCTGAAGGAGTTTCCGATGAAAACCATCGCCGCGATTGCCGCCGTCCTCCTCCTGGCCGGCTCCGTATCCGCCTCGCCCGACGGAAAAGCGCTGTATCAAAAGAAATGCGGCGCCTGCCACGGCAGCGACGGGGTCGCGAAGAAGAGCGGTGCCGGCTCGAAGAACTTCAAGGACCCCGAGTTCAAGAAGACCGCGACGGCGGCATCGATCGAAAAGGTCGTGCACCACGGCATCGGCAAGATGAAGCCGGTCAAGCTCTCCGCCGCGGACGCTTCGGCGGTTGCCGCCTACATCCTGTCGCTTCCGGCCGCGAAGTAGCGCTGCAGGCTTCTCGTTTACCAAGACGAGCGGCGAGTTTACGGAACCCGCGCTCGAGAAGCGGCTCGAGGCCGTCCAACCCAGGCCCGGCAGCCCCAACTCGATCTGGCCCTTGCCGCTCCCGTTCCTCCAGGAGAAAATTTTCGGGCACGTGTCGATCCGGGGCCGGCTCGTTCGTCGCCATCACGGAAGGAAGGCGATTCGAGCCGATTTTGGCCCCGACCGACCTTCCGGAAGGGAGACGACGATGCGAGTCATGGTGATGGTGAAGGCGACGAAGAACTCCGAGGCCGGGTTGATGCCGAGCGAGAAGCTCCTGACGGACATGACGAAATTCAACGACGAGCTGGTCAAGGCGGGGATCATGCTGGCCGGCGAAGGGTTGCATCCGAGCAGCCGGGGCAAGCGCGTGCGCTTTTCGAACGGCAAGAAGACCGTCATCGACGGGCCGTTCGCGGAGACCAAGGAGCTGGTCGCGGGCTACTGGCTCTGGCAGGTGCGGTCGATGGACGAGGCGCTCGAGTGGCTACGGCGCTGCCCCGATCCGATGCCCGGAGAAGAATCGGAGATCGAGATCCGGCCGGTCTTCGAGCCGGCCGACTTCGGCGAGGCCTACACCCCGGAGCTGCAGGCTCTGGAGGCGCGGCAGCGCGCCGAGATCGAGCGACGCCACAAGGGCTGAGAAAGGAGGCGATGGTGTCCAAGGTGACGCAGAAGATCGTTCCGTTCTTTTGGTACGCGAAAGAGGCGGAAGAAGCAGCGAGGTTCTACGCGTCGATCTTCCCGGACTCCCGTGTCGAGCGCGTGACGTCGATGATGAGCGAGTCGCCGTCGGGCCCGCCGGGATCGGTGAAGGTCGTGGACTTCATGCTCTTCGGGCAGAAGTTCCAGGCGATGAGCGCCGGTCCGCACCACGACTTCAACGACGCGATCTCGATGATGGTGATCTGCGACGATCAGGGCGAGCTGGACACGTACTGGAACGCGCTGCTCGCGGGCGGCGGGCAGCCGCAGGCGTGCGGCTGGCTGATGGACCGGTTCGGACTGCGCTGGCAGATCATTCCGTCGCGAATGATCGACATGATGGCCGACAGAGACCCGGTCCGCTCGAAACGCGTGAGCGACGCGATGATGCGGATGATCAAGCTCGACATCGCGGCGCTCGAGAAAGCGTACCGGTCCTGAGCGGCGTCACCGGCATGCACCGGGCGGTCGAAGCCGTCTGGCGGATCGAATCCGCGCGGCTCATCGGCGGCCTGGTGCGTCTCGTTCGCGACGTCGATCTCGCGGAGGACCTGGCGCAAGAGGCGCTTCTCGCGGCGCTCGAGTCGTGGCCGGGAAGCGGCATCCCCGACAATCCGGGCGCGTGGCTGATGGCCACCGCGAAGAACCGGGCGCTCGACCAGCTGCGGCGGCGACAGAGGCTCGAGCGAAAGCACGACGCGATCGGAGCGGACACGGCGAGCTGGGCCGCTCCGGTCGACGCCGCGTCGCTCGATGACGACGTCGGCGACGACGTGCTGCGCCTGATTCTGATCGCGTGCCATCCCGTGCTGTCGGCCGAGGCGCGCACGGCACTGACGCTGCGGCTGCTGGGCGGGCTCACGACCGACGAGATCGCGCGGGCGTTTCTCGTCCCCGAGCCGACGATCGCGCAGCGCGTCGTGCGGGCGAAGCGGACGCTCGCGGAGGCGAAGGTGCCGTTCGACGTTCCGCGCGGCGACGACCTGTCGGCTCGCCTGCCCTCGATCCTCGAAGTCATCTATCTTATCTTCAACGAAGGCTACGCCGCGACGCGCGGCGACGATTGGATGAGGACCGAGCTGTGCGACGACGCGCTGCGATTGGGGCGCGTCCTCGCCGCGCTGGTTCCGTCGCACGCCGAGGTCCACGGTCTCGTCGCGCTCATGGAGCTGCACGCGTCGCGCAGCCGAGCGCGCACCGGTCCCGCGGGCGAGCCGATCCTCCTCCTCGACCAGGACCGATCGCGCTGGGATCGGCTTCTGATCCAGCGCGGGCTGGCGGCCCTGGCACGCGCCGAACGGCTGGGCCGCCCTCTCGGCCCGTACGCGCTCCAGGCGGCGATTGCCGCATGCCACGCCCGGGCCGGCACGGGCGATGCGACCGACTGGAGACGAATCGTTGCCCTCTACGACGCGCTGGTCGAGATCACCCGCTCGCCGGTCGTCGCGTTGAACCGTGCGGTCGCGGTGTCGATGGCGTTCGGCCCGGCCGAGGCGCTCGAGATCGTCGATGAGCTGTCCGACGAGCCTTCGCTCGCGTCGTACCACCTGCTCCCGAGCGTCCGCGGCGATCTGCTGACGAA
This sequence comes from uncultured Acidobacteriota bacterium, assembly GCA_964647625.1. Taxonomy (GTDB): domain Bacteria; phylum Acidobacteriota; class Polarisedimenticolia; order Polarisedimenticolales; family DASRJG01; genus DASRJG01. The sequence continues at coordinate 22,477 of CAZYHZ010000012.1, read as the reverse complement.
GCTCGGACGAGCCGGCGAAGCGTGCGCGGAGTTCGAGCGTGCGGCGGCGCTCACCGAGAACGGATGCGAGCGCGAGCTGCTCTTGGCTCGCGCGCGAGAATGTGCGTCGGGCCGATCGAGGTGACCGTCATGGACCGCAGGCCGCCTCGTTCGGGATCGGGATCGCAGCGCTCGATTCCGCCAGCGCCGACTCGCGACACGGGTTGACCCGCGAGATCACGTAATAGAAGAGCTGCCCCACCCCGGGAACGGAGTCGTCCGCCACCGTCTGCTGCGACGTACCCGTCACCAAGCACAGTTGGTCGTACGCCCACGCGGATCCGCTGGAGTTGGAGCCGCGGTAGACGTTGTACGGCCCGGGCTGATCGGTCCACGACAACGTGGCGCCGGTCGGCGTCTTGCCGAGTCGCACGCTGTCGTCGATCTCGGCAGGCTCCGCCACCACCGTGCCGGCGCACGCGCCCTGCTCGCACGAGTCGCCGCAGGTCGTCGAATTGCCGTCGTCGCAGATCGTGCCGTCGGCCACCGACGTCCCGCCGGTACATACACCCGACTGGCACACGTCCGACTGCGTGCAGGTGTTCGCGTCGATGCAAGGCGAGCCGTCCGGCTCGTTCACGCAACCGTCGATCACGGCCAACGAGCGCCGGTACGAACTTTCCGCCCAGGTGAAGTCTCCCCCCGCGTACACCGTTCCGCCATCGACCGCGAGCGCGCGCACGACGTCATCGGCGTTTGGGTCCCAGGGCGTCGAGAGCCCGGTCGACGCGTCGATCGCCGCGATCCGGTTCCGCGCCTGCCCGCCGATCGTCGTGAACACCCCGCCCGCGTACACAGTCGGGCCGCTCACCGCCAGAGCGTTCACGATGTCGTTTGCGTCGGGGTCCCACGCGGTCGCGAGCCCGGTCGATGCGTCGATTGCCGCGATCCGGTTTCGCGTCTGCCCGCCGATCGAAGCGAACGCTCCTCCCGCGTAGACGGTCCCGCCACTTACATCGAGCGCGTAGACAAAATTGTTGGCGTTGGGGTCCCAGGCGTTGGCGAGCCCGGTCGAGGCGTCGATCGCCGCGATGCGGTTCCGCGCCTGGCCCCCGATGGTGATGAAGTAGCCACCCACGTACACCGTCCCGCCGTCGACCTTGAGAGCGTAGACCGTGTGGCTGGCCTCGGGATCCCAGGACGTCGCGAGCCCGGTCGAAACGTCGAGAGCAGCGATCCCCCTTCGAGTCTGCCCGCCGATCCTCTCGAAGCTTCCCGCTGCGTAGACGGTCCCGCCGCTCACATCGAGGGCGCGGACGACATCGCCGGCGTTGGGATTCCAGGAAGTGGGAAGCCCGGTCGACGCGTCGATCGCCGCGATCCGGTTCCGCGTTTGCCCGCCGATCGTCGTGAAATCTCCCCCTGCATACACCGTCCCGCCGATGACGGACAGAGTGTCGACAAGGCCGTTGGCGTCGGGGTTCCACGAGGTCGCAAGCCCGGTCGAGACATCGATCGCGGCGACGTTGTTCCGAGTCCGCGCGCCGGTCGTCGTGAAATCCCCGCCCGCATAAACCGCCCCGCCGCTCACGGAAAGGGAGAAGACACAATTGCCGTCGGGGTCGGGGTTCCAGGACGTCGGAACCCCGGTCGAGGCATCGAGCGCCGCGATCCGGTTGCGCGTCTGCCCGCCGATCGCCGTGAACGCTCCGCCGGCGTACACCGTTCCGCCGCTGACGGCGAGTGAGTCGACAACGTAGTTGGCGTCGGGGTTCCACGGGGTCGCAAGCCCGGTGGAGGCGTCGAGGGCGGCGATGAAACGCCGCGCCTGCCCGCCGATCGTCAAGAAGCCTCCGGCCGCGTAGACGATCCCGCCGCTGAGGGCGATGACCGAGACGCTGCCGTTGGCGGCGGGGTTCCATCCGGTCACGAGCCCGGTCGAGGCGTCGAGCGCTGCGATGTAGTGCCGCGCCTGCCCGCCGATCGTCCCGAATCCCCCGGCCGCGTAGACGATCCCGCCGCCGACCGCCAGCGATTGGACGCTCGCGTCGGTGCCGGGGTTCCACGACGTCGCGAGCCCGGTCGAGACGTCAAGCGCGGCGATGGTGTTCCGCGACTGTCCTCCGATCGCCGTGAAGCCACCCCCCACGTACATCGTCCCGCCGCTCAAGGCCAGCGCCGCGACGCTGCCGTTGGCGCTGGGGTTCCACGCGGTCGCGAGACCGGTCGACGCGTCGAGCGCCGCGATCCGGAATCGCGTTTGCCCACCGATCGTCCCGAAATCCCCTGCCGCGTACACCGTGCCGCCGCTGACGATCAAGGCTCGAACGGCGTTGTTGGCGCCGGGGTTCCACGGCGAGAGGGTGCCATCGAACAGGATGTGAGCGATGTTCGAGCGGGGGACGCGATTCACGGCGCTGAAGACTCCGCCGACGAACCAGCCGCCGTTGCCGTCCGGCGCGGCGGCGTAGACGGCGCCGAGCACTTTGGCCATGCCCGCCGTCAGAGGGGCTCCGCTCGTGCGATCGATCGGGATGAATCCCCCGGTCTCGGGACCGACCCTCGTGAACTGCCCGCCAATGTAAAGTGTGTTCCCCGACAGGGCCGTCGCGCTCACGGTCCCGTTCGTGACGTAGAAATCCTCGCGGACCGATTGCGCGCCGGCGAGGGGCGCTCCGTTAATGCACGCCGCGAAATACAGAACGAATGCGCTCGCGCGCGCGAGTCGTCCTGCTCTCATCGTGACCTCCCGTACGCGCCTCGGCCTTGCGAAAAGCGGGAGACGCGCTTGAATAGATATACCGACCGCCGCCCCGGTCGGCGAGATTTTCTTGTCCGCTGACGGGCGTAATCGGCGCCCCGACGACTCAGCGCCGGTTCAGGCTACGGTTCGCGAGCTCGAACTCGTCGCGCAGTCGGGGATCGTTGGCGAGCGCGGCGAACTCCGGGAGCACGCTCGACCCGAGGAAATGCCCTTCCCTGCTCTTGACGGCCTCTTTGACGAGAGGCACCGCGCCGTCGATGTCGCCCGCGGCGGCATGGACGGCGGCGCGCATGAATGCGGGCACGTAGCGCGTGTTCACTTGCTCGTCCAGGGCGCGCATGATCTTGATCCCGTCTTCGCGCCGGCCCATGCGGAAGTAGGTCAGCGCGAGGCCGTACGGCGGCAGGCCGCCGAGGCTCTTCTCCGACGCCAGGTATTCGCGCTCCGATGACGCGTAATCCCCCAGCTCCCTGTACGCCGCCGCGGCCCACGACTGCATGTAGATGAACGAGGGGTCGATCGCGGCGGTCTTGCGATGGGCCTCGATGACCGCGGCGTAGCGTCCGCCCATGTAGTTGCACAGCTCGACGGCCATCGGCGCCAAGGGCGAGAGGGGATCGAGCTGCTCCACGCGCTCGAGGTACCGCAGCGACTCATCGAGGCGGTTCGAGAAGCATCCGTAGCCGCCTCGCAGGAACAGCGCGTTCGCGGAGTTCGGATCGAGCTCGAGCGCACGCGCAAGCTCACGGTCGGGCGTGGCATGGTCCAACCAATCGAACGCCCAGGTCGCGTAGCCGAGGAGCGCATGCGCGTCGGCGAGGCGATCGTCCCGCTTGAGCGCCTCGAGCGCCGCTTGTTTCGCCTTGGGATAGGCGTCGACCGGGGCCATGTACGCGTCGGCGAGGAACGCGTACACCCAGGAGATGCCGACGTATGCGAGCGCGAAGTCGGGATCGCGGTCGAGCGCTTTCTGGTACAGCGCGAGCGCACGCCGGAGATCGGCCTCGCTTCCGGCGTTCGCCGCCGCGAGGCCGCGCAAGTACAAGTCGTGGGCGATGGGGTCTTTCGTTCGTCCCGCCTGGCTGGCGCCCAGCGCCGCGCCTCCGAGCCGAAGCGACAGGCCCGAGACGACGCCGTGCGTCACCTGGTCCTGGATCGCGAACGCATCACCGCCTTCGCTCTCGAACGTGTCGGACCACATTTGAAGACCATCGGCTGCATTGACCAGCGAGGCGGTGACGCGCAGCTTCGAGCCCGAACGCCTTACGGTCCCCTCGACGATCGAGTCGACGCCGAGCTGCTTGGCGACGTCGTGGATCTCGACCTTCTGCCCCTTGAAGGCGAACGCGGAGCTGCGCGCGGCGACGTGCAGCCCGGGCACCTTGCCGAGCGCGGCGATCAGCTCGTCGGTCATCCCGTCGGCGAGATAGTCGTCATCCGCGCTTCCGCTGCTGTTGACGAACGGCAAGACGGCCATGGATCGGCCCGCGCTTGCGGGGGCCGCGGCGGTCGACGACCCGGTTCGGCCGCGAGTCCACAGAAACGCCGAGGCCAGGACCGCGACGACCGCGAGGGCGCCCCATACGAGCCCCCAGGACACGCGACGATTCGTGGTCGCGCGCGCCGCGCCGCTTCTCGTTTCACCCGACGCCTCTTCCAGCGCGACGCGCGCCTCGCCGATCGACTGCAACCGCGTCTTCGGGTCGCGATCGAGACAGCGCGCGAGCAGGCGGCGGACTGAATCCGGCGTCGCGGGCGGAAGCTTCGACCAATCGATCGGATCGCGCAGCACGGACGCGAGCAGCTCGGCGACCGACTCGCCGGAAAACGGCCGGCGGCCGGCGAGCATCTCGTAGAGAAACGCGCCGAACGCCCAGATGTCGGCGCGGCGGTCGGCAGGCTTTCCGCGCGCCTGCTCGGGGCTCATGTAGCCGGCGGTGCCGAGGATCATCCCCGCGGAGGTGGCGGCGTTCGTCATCGTCGGGGAGTCCCCCGAATCGGCCGAGGCCGCGGCGTCGGACGTCCCGGCGCTCGCCTTCGCCAGCCCGAAGTCGAGCACCTTCACCTTCCCCGCGGGCGTGACCTTCACGTTGGCCGGCTTGAGATCGCGGTGGATGATCCCGTTCTCGTGCGCTTCCTCGAGCGCCGTGGCGATCTGGCGCGCGATGTCGATGGCCTCGTCCACCGGGATCGCGCCGCCGCCGAGCCGCTCCGCGAGATCGTGTCCCTCCACCAGCTCGAGGACGAGATACGGAGCGCCGCCCGACTCCTCGAGCCCGTAGATCGCGGCGATGTTCGGATGATTGAGCGAGGCCAGAAGCTGCGCCTCGCGCTTGAACCGTGCGAGGCGCTCCGGGTCGGCGGCCAGCGCCGCGGGAAGGCCCTTGATCGCGACGTCGCGGTTGAGCCGCGTGTCCCTCGCGCGGAACACCTGCCCCATCCCGCCGGCGCCGATCGTGCCGACGATCTCGTACGGGCCGATTCGATCTCCGGGAGACAGGGCCAAGCGGCGTCCTCGAAAAACGGAAGTGCGATTCTAGCGGAGCGGTAGACTCCGCGGATGACCGATCCGCTCGACGTACTCGCCCGGCACGGGGCCGGGGTCCTGTTCCTGTTCGTGTTTGCCGAACAGATCGGCGTGCCGGTGCCGTCGGCCCCGGTCATCGTCGCGGCCGGGACCCTGGCCGGGACCGGGCGCATGAACCCGGGCGCGGCCGTCGTGGACATCCTCCTCGCGTCGCTGCTCGCCGACTCGATCTGGTACGTCCTCGGGAAGCGCTACGGCGCGCGGATCCTCGCGTTCTTGTGCCGCATGTCGCTCGTGCCCGACTCGTGCGTGCGGGAGACGCGGGATCGATTCTCGCAGAACGGTCCGATCTTGATCCTCACCTCGAAGTTCGTGCCCGGCTTGAACACCGTGACGCCGCCGCTCGCGGGCACGGTGGGCATCGGGATCGCCCGCTTCCTCGCGCTCGATTCGATCGGCGTCGTCGTGCAGGCCACCGTGCTCCTCGGGATCGGCTGGCTTCTCAGAGAGCCGTTCCGGCGTTTCGGAGACTGGCTCGCGGGATCCGGAGGGCGAACCGCGCTGATCTTTCTGGCCATGGTCGCCGGATATGTCGCTTGGAAATACGTCCGCCGCCGGACCGTGCTCCGCGAGCTGCGCACCGCTCGAATCACCCCCTCCGAGCTGAAGGAGAGGATCGACGCGGGAGAGTCCGTGGTCATCGTCGACCTGCGGCATGCGTGGGAGTGGACCGCCGACCCCTCGACGCTCCCCGGAGCGATCCGGATGGCGATCGACGAGATCGATGCACGGAGGCACGAGCTTCCGCTCGATCGCGAGATCGTCCTGTTCTGCACGTGACCGAACGAAGCCTCGAGTGCCCGGGCGGCGCTCATCCTCAGAAGCTACGGCGTGAAGCAAGTGCATCCGCTCGAGGGCGGGCTCGACGCGTGGCGCGCGGCGGGATATCCGCTCGAATCGCCTAGAATCCCGGCATGAGCGACGACACTCCGTCTTCCGGCACGTCGATCCGGAACGTCTCGGACACCGCACGATGGGTCGCGATCTACCGCGCGATGGAATCGGAGCGCGCCGACGCGATCTTCAGCGACCCGTTCGCGCGGCGGCTGGCGGGAGAGCGCGGAGAGCGCATCGTCCGCGAGATGCCCAAAGGACCGTCATCGGCCTGGGCGATGGTCGTGCGCACCGCGGTCATGGACGAGCTGATCCTTCGCGCGGTCGCGCGCGACGGCGTCCGGACCGTCGTCAATCTCGCTGCGGGGCTCGACGCCCGTGCGTACCGGTTGAATCTGCCGCCGGCGCTGCGCTGGCTTCACGTCGAGCTGCCCGAGATGACCGCCTACGTCCGCGAGCAGCTGTCGGGCGCCACGCCCGTGTGCGCGCTCGAGTACGTCGCCGCCGACCTGACGCAGCCGCAAGCGCTGGCCGACGTGCTCGATCGCGTCGAGCGCGCGGGCGGGCCTGCTCTCGCCGTCACGGAAGGGCTTCTCGTCTACCTGACCGCCGAGCACGTCGCCGCTCTCTCACGCGCTCTCGCCGCGCGCTCCTCGATCCGCTACTGGATCACCGACCTCGCCTCGCCGCGCCTGCTCGCGATGTTGAAGAAGCGCTGGGAGCCGATGCTGGCCGCCGGCAACGCGCCGATGATCTTCGGACCCGCCGAGGGGACGAAGTTCTTCGAGCCGCACGGCTGGCGCGAGGCGGAGTGGCGCTCGCTCTGGGAAGACAGCATGCGCCTCGACCGGATGATGCCGGGCGGATGGATCTACAAGCTCATGGCCCGGTTCATGTCGGAAAAGCGCCTCGAAGAAGGCCGCCGGATGTCGGGCATCGTCCTGCTGGAGCACTCCCGTCCGTAGATTCGTGCTATACACGAAAGGCACGGGTCAAAGGAGGAATCGCGATGGCAGGGAGCGATGGCGACCGCACCGTCCTGAAACACATCGAGCAGCTCGTCGGCGAGGAGCACACGCTCTACAAGCGGAAGACGCGCTCGGATGCCGAGCACAAGCGCCTGGAAGACATCCAGGTCGAGCTCGATCAATGCTGGGATCTACTGCGCCAGAGACGCGCGCTGCGCGAGTTCGGCGACGATCCGAGCCATGCGAAGGTCCGGCCCCCGGAGATCGTCGAGAACTACGAGCAATGACGACGAGTCGCCTCAGGAAATCGGAGTTCGTGTGGACGGGCGCATCTCGGGTGCGATGAAGTGGCGCGTCGTGATCGTCTCGGGGCTTGAAGTCAGGCGTCCGACCCGCTCCTCCAGCGCCTTGTGGGCGACGGAAACGCGATCGTGGTTGCGGAGGTGCTCCGCCCACGTCTCCTCGATCCAGGTTTCCACGAACCGCGTCGGTTCCGCCGAGTCCTGGAAGAGCCACCACTGGATCGCGCCGTCGCGGCGCCGGTTCCGCCCGAGCTCGTCCATGGCGAGCCGGAACTCTTCCGCGTGGGACGGATCGACGGTGTACTCCACCTGGATCATGACCGGCCCCGCTTCGAGCGACGGCGTCCCGGAAACGACCGGGTCGGCCCAGTGATGGGAAGGAGTATGGTCGACCGCCTCGCGTGCGGCGGGCCTCACCCAAGGAACGAGCAGCGCCCCGGCGACGAGCCCGCCGCCGATCCCGAGGTAGGCGGCGCTGAGCCCCGCGCGTAACGCGACGAGGCCCCACAGCGCGCTCCCCACGGCGACCGCCGCCTGGAAGCCGATGAGGTACACCGCCAGCGCGCGCGCCCGGACCCACGGCGGGCTCGCCTGCTGGGCGGCGACGTTCAGGACCGAGAGCACCGACATCCAGGCCGCTCCCCCCGCGACGAGCAGTGGGCAGAGCACGACCAGGGTCTGCGAGGTTGCGGCCCCGATCGCGACCGCCGCGAACACGAGCGACCCCGCGGCGATCAGCCAGTTAGGCGAGACGCGATCGCGGACGCGGGGAAGGAGCGTCGCTCCCGTCACCGCGCCGGCGCCGAGGGACCCCAGAAGAAGCCCGAACCCGACCGCGCCGTGCCCGGTCGCTCGACCGAGCACCGGCATCAGCGCGAGAACGCCGACACCGCAGACCATGAAGAGAAACGACCCGGCGAGCACGCGCTGGAGCGCCGGCGCGTTCAGCGCGAAGCGCAGGCCGGCCTTGATCGCGGGGAGGACGCGCTCGGCCGGAAGAACGGAGGGTCGCCGCTCCGTCCGCCATGAGACGAGCACGCCGACGACTCCGAGGAACGAAAGCGCATCGAGCACGAACACGGCGCCCGGTCCCGTGGCCGCGACGATGAATCCGCCCAGGCTCGGACCGAGCATCCGCGCGATGTTGATGGCCACCGCGCTCAGCGTGACGCCCGCCTCGAGCTCGCCACCCGGAAGGAGATCCGGCAGCGCCGCATACCACGCGGGGTCGTTGAGAGCGGTGATGGTCCCCGACGCGAAGGCCAGTGCGAGCAGCACGGACGGCTTCACGACGCCGGTGAGCGTCACGACCGCGAGCGTCCCCCCGACGACCACCAGGCCGAGCTGGGTCGCCACCAAGAGCCGGCGCCGGTCGACGATGTCCGCCAGCGCCCCGGCGGGCAACCCGAGGAGCACGTAGGGCAAGCTCTCCGCTGTCAGGAGCAGCGAGACGACGAGCGGCGACGCGGTGAGCGACGACATGAGCCAGCCTTGGCCCAGGTCCGCCATGTACGAGGCGACATGTGACGCGGTCGAGGCGATCCACAAGGCGCGAAACAGCGGGCGCGCCAGAGGGCTCCACGTCGACCGGGATGCTCCGCTCATCGTGCCTAGAAACGATACTCGAACGAGAAGTTCATCCAGTCCAGCTTGTCCAAGTAGCCGGCCGGCGGAGAATCGACGTAGCGGTAATAGGTGACGTGGAAGCCGTACGGGAATCGGAGGAGGTGCATTCCGAAGAGAAGGTCCCTCGTCCCGGGATACGGACGCAAGGGCGGGTGGTATCCGCCGTTTTCGGTCGGCCCGCCTTCGGCGCCCGCCAGATACGAGATCCAGTGGTACCGGGCGACGAAGCTGAAGAAGAAGCGCCAACGCTTCACGTCGCTTGGCGTCTGCTTCGGGTCGATGTAAGTCGGGTCGAGGGCCATGCCGATCCCCGGCGGGTCGGAGACCTTCGCGAATCCCATCGGGAGCGCCCAGCCCCAGCGAGCCTCGAACTCGGCGACCAGCCGCGTCGTGAGGTTCCCCACCGCACCCTGCGCGCCGATCGACATGTCACCGGCGAACGCTCCATCCCAGTACGCCGCCGGGGGCGAGGCGACCAGCTTGTAACGGAGCTCGTAGTTCAAGTTCGCGAGCGCTTCGTTCGAGAGCTGGTTGTGCCATCCCTTGGGAGGATCGCCAAGCCCGAGGTCTTCGTGAATGAACCGCTGAACCTGCTCGGCGTGGGAGCACGGTCCCAGGCATCCGACGTAGACCTGAAGCGCCGCGAGCCTCTTGTTGTCGTACGAGTACCAGGTGCCGGTGATGCCGAGCATCCCCGCCCACGGGATGTCGTTGGGCTGCGGGTCGGGATTCGTGATGTCCTTGGGCGTGAGGATGATCTGGCCGATGCTGTACGCCCAGCGCACGATCCGGCCGCCGGGGCCGTCGTCGCCGAGGCCGGGCAGCTTGCCGATCCAGCCGGCATAGCCGCGGTGCCAGGTGTCGTTCAGCTCCGAGTGGAACTGGATGCCGAAGCCCGCGGTGAACGCGTCGTCGGAGCCCAGCAGGTTGTCGTTGTCGAACTCGAGGCGGAACAGCTTCAGGTCTCGGATGCTCTGCTTCGGCGGATCGACCTCGGCCGCGCGCGCCGGGGGCGCGATCGAGATGGCGAGCAACACCGCGAAAACGGTCGCATGCCGGTGCGCACCCTCCAAACGCCAACCCCCCGCGAGCATCCTAATTCGGATTCGGCGAAAATCTCAGCGGCGGGCGGTCGTGATCTAATGGCGCGCCCGAGGAGGACCCGCCCATGAGTCTCGTACGATCGCTCGGCTCGATCGGAGTCGTCTTGCTCGCGATCATCGCCGCGACCGGCGTCCGCGCCGCCGAGCACGCGGATGCGACACCCCCCCACTGGGGTTACACCGGTGCGACCGGCCCCGAGCACTGGGGCGATCTCGAGAGCGACTTCGCCGCGTGCTCGCACGGGCATCGTCAGTCGCCGATCGACATCCACAACGCGAAGCCGGCCGATCTGCCGCCGATCCAGTTCGACTACAAGCGAACCGGACTGCACGTGGTCGACAACGGCCACACGATCATGGTGAACGTCGATCCGGGAAGCAGCATTCTCGTGGGCAAGCAGCGATTCGCGCTCGTGCAGTTCCATTTTCACAAGCCGAGCGAGGAGCACGTCGACGGCAAAGAGTTTCCGATGGTCGTCCACCTGGTCCACAAGGACGACAAGGGCCACCTCGCGGTGGTCGCCGTCCTCCTGACATCCGGCGATTCCAACGGCGTGGTCGAGCTGGTGTGGGGCTCGCTCCCGCAAGCCGGCGGTGAGCCGTCGGATTTCCCGGCGGTGACGCTCGATCCGGCCGGGCTGCTCCCCCGCGAGCGCGGGTACTACACGTTCGAGGGCTCGCTGACGACGCCCCCGTGCACGGAAGGCGTGACCTGGTTCGTGATGAAGACTCCCGTGACGGTCTCCACGTCGGAGATCGACCGGTTCGGGAAGCGCTACCCCGGAAACGCGCGTCCCGTGCAGCCGCAGAACGATCGCGCGGTGAAGATGACCCGTTAGCGCAGCGGGTCATTCGATCGCGCGAACGTCGCGCTGCATCGCGCCGAAGATCGAGACGAGGGTGACGACCGCGCCCCCGATCGCGAACAGCCCGGGGACGCTCCATTCCACCGCGACTCCGGCGACCGCCATCGACACCGGGAGCAGTCCGAACGACGAGAGCATCACGACGCTGCTGACGCGCCCGAGGATCGAGCGGTCCACGCGCTGCTGAAGCCACGCCTGGATCTGCACGTTGATGAATCCGCTGAACGCGCCCATCACGAGGAGCACGAGAGCCACGGGCCAGAAGCCGCCGAGCAGTCCCATGCAGGCCATGATCATGCCGAGGATTGCGCCCGTCGCGACCAGCAGAATCCCCCGGCGCTTCGACTTGTAGACGCCGGCGAGCAGCATCCCGGCCAGCGTGCCGATGGCGACGGACGAGATCCACCCGCCGAACGCGGTCGGCGATGAGAATCTCGTCTTCGCGAGGTACGCCAGCCCGACGGAAAGGGGCCCCGCGAGACAGAAGTTCAGCGCGGCGACGAGCAGCAGGAGCGACCTCAGGGACACGTCTTTCATGACGTAGCTCAAGCCCTCGCGAATCGAAGCCCAGATGCTCGGCTTCCCCTGCGCCGCCGCAGGCGCGCGGGGCGGATCGGGGACGACCCACAGCGCGGCGATCACGAAGAGAAAGCTGAACGCATCGAGGAAGAACGCCCACGCGGCGCCGAGCGCCTTCGTCAGCACGCCGGCGGGCGCCGGCCCGACGATGCTGGTCAGGAGCGCGCTGCTCTGCCAGAGGGAGTTGGCGGCGGGGAGCTGCTCCGGCTTGACCAAGGAACGCATCAGCGGTCCGGCCGACGGCATGGCGAACGCGTCCGCGATGCCGAACGCCAGCGCGAGCACGTAGAGGTGCCAGAGCTGGACCACGTGCAGCCAGAGGAGACCCCCGATCGCCGCGACGAGCACGCTCCGCGCGGAGGCCGTCATGAGGAGCACCTTGCGCGGTGAGACCCGGTCGGTGACCGCCCCACCCATCAGCATCAGCGCGGCGCGCGGGATTCCGGCGCACATCGCGACGGTCCCCATGGCCACGCCCGAGCCGGTGAGCTGCAAGACCACCCACGGCAGCGCCACGATGTAGAACTGGTCGCCGAACAACGACGTCGTCGCGCCGATCCACCAGAGCACGAATTGGCTGTTGCGCAGGGGGTGGGTCGTCACGGCCGGCCTCGGCGGGACAGGGATGCTTGCGGCGTTCATGAGGGCTCCTCCTTTTTCCCGGGCTTGCATCATATGCAAATGTGAGTTTACATTTACATTATGACCCGGTCAAGCGAAAATTTCGGCCCCGATGGGTGCCGGGAGCCGGTATAAGGGAGCGATGCCGAAGCCGAAGGATTCCTTGGAGCCCCAGCAGGAGCGCAGCCGCGAATCACTGCGCAAATTGCTCAAGGCGGCCACCGAGGTGCTCGGTCAGCGCGGGGTCGACGGGACGACCGTCCCCCGGATCGCGCAGCACGCGGGACTGACACCGGGAGCCATCTATCGCCGCTTCCGGGACAAGGACGCCTTGATCGAGGCGGCGATCCTGGGGGTGCTGGAGCGGCAGGACGAGCGCCTCAAGGCCGGCATGACGCCCGACATGGCCGCGAAGATCCCGCTCGACGTGTTCGCGGCGCAGATCATCGGCGGAATGGTGACGAGCTACCGGGCCAACGCCGCCCTGCTGCGGGCGTTCCGGCAGTTCGCCCAGACACGGCTCGAATCGGAGTTCGCCCGGAAGGCGGTGAAGCTCGAGATCCGGTCGTTCGAGCGCGTCGTCGATCTCATCCTGGCCTCGCGCAAGGACATCCGCCATCCGAATCCGCGGATCGCGGTGTCGCTCGGCCTGGTGATGGTGGTCAGCACGATCTACGAGCTGATCGTGATGCCGGTCCGCCCGAGGGAATGGAAGGACCTGCTGCCCAAGGACGACCAGGCGCTCAAGCGCGAGCTGACCCGGGCGTTTCTGCGCTACCTCGAGGTCGAAGCCTGACGGCCGCTTACCCCTTCGGCGGGTCGCTCCGCTTGTCCTTGACGCTCTTCAAGATGTCGTCTCGAATCGCCTGGGCTTCTTTGTCGCGCGGGGTGCTCTGAGTCGAGACGGCGAGGTTCCGGAGCTTCTCGGTCAGGAGCGTCCCGAGCAGGCCTTCGATCAGGCCCGAGCCCTTGCCGTCGCCGTTTCCGCCCATCGTGATCTTGGGGACGACGTCGACTTGGGATTTCTCGACCGCCTCCGCGAAGCGGTTCATCACCTGCTGGACGAGCTGGAACTGCGGACCGCCGTAGGCGCGGACCTGCTCTTCGATCGCCAGCGCCTGCGCGATGCCGACGTTGGCGGCGCGCATCGCCTCGGACTCGGCGAGCGCGCGAATACGCTTGGCTTCGCCCTCGCCGGTGATGCGCGTGCGCTCGGCCTCGGCCTGGGCCAGGGTCTGGATTTGCGCGGCCTGCTGTTGCGCGCGCGCGAAGTCGGCTTTTCCTTGGTTCGATTGCACGCTGATCGAGATCTCGGATTCGGTGAGCAGCGTCTGCTGCTTCGCCCTGGCCTCCGCCTCGCGCAGCTCGCGCTCCTTCGCCGCCGCGCGCTCCTGGCGCGAGTAGGTTTCGACCTGCTCTTCGGCGATCTGGCGGCTGCGGAGCTGGATCAGGATCTGCTCGATCTGCGTGCCGCCGGCGCCGGCGGCCGCGCCCGCCGTCGGCGTGCCGATCAGGACCTCGAGCAGCTCCAGGTTGTACTGCTGGAACTTCTCCTTCATCTGCTCGCCCGCGATCTGCTGGATCGCGCTGCGGTCCTGCAAGAGCTGGATGAGCGTCCGGGTCTGACCGATGTTCTTGAAGTAGGCCGAGACCATCGGATCGAGCGTCTGCTCGACCAGCCGCTTGATGTCCCCGAAGCGCTGGATGACGAGCGGAGCCTTGCGGTAGTCGATGTGAACGACCACCGACAACGGGAGGCTGGGCTCGAAGGCGTCCTTCGTGATGAGGCTGACCTCGGCCAGGTTCTCGTCGAATCCGTGGGATCCGCGCTCGTTGCGCACCCACTTCAGGATGAAGTTGGTCGTCGGGACGTGAAGCACCTTTCCCGCGAACGTGTTGAAGGCGTACTTGCCGGGGAGGAGCGGGTCCTGCCAGACGCCGCGGCGGTTGTTCTCGACCAGCTCGCCGTGGCGGTACTCGGCGCCGGAGATGTCCGGGCCGATCTCTCCCGTGTAGGACACGACGACGCCGACGGTCCCGACCTCGACGATCGTCTTCGGGATCATCTCGATCGTCGCGAACAGGCGGTTGATGTAGTACGTGCCCTCGACGAGCACCTGCAGCTGCCGGCCGCGCTGGCCGCCGGCGGCCAGGAACTTGTCCGCGTCCTGGAAGTTGTTGTGGTAGGTGGCCTTGCTCTGAACGTCGTTTCCGACCATCGGCGCGATGATCTCGCCCGGCTGGAGCGACGGGCCGTCGTGCACGGTCACGATCCCGACCTCGTCGTCGGTGCCCTTGATGACCTTGGGCCGGAAGCCGTCGCGCTCCCCGATGACCGCGGCCATCTTGACGAAAGTCTCGCCCTCCGAGCGATCGAGCGGCAGATACAGGATCTGGTCGGGCGTGAGGACGACGAACTGCGCGAGGTTGATCGCGTAGGTGCCTTCGCGGAGGATCATGCGCTGCGGGCCCTTCTGTCCTTCCGAGCGGATGAACGCGGCGACGTCCTGGAAGTCGTTCCCGCCGACGTTCGAGGCCAGGGCCTGCGTCGGCGGCAGGTCCTTGCCGTCGCGGGCAAAGACGTAGCCGATCTTTCCCTGGGGGATCGTGACGAGCGGCATCCGATGGACGCGGTATTGAAACGGCGTCAGGAAGTGCCATCCGCCGCGCAGAACGTACGGTTGAAAGCCGGCCTCCCCGTCGAGCGCGATCAGTCCGGACTTCACCGAGCCCTTGGCGGAGACGAGCTTTTCGACGATTCCGACGCGCGTGTTCGGGATGTAGCGGATCCAGGTCGAAACCAGGGTCAGGACGAACAAGGTCGCGGCTGCCGCGAGGAAATACTGAACCGGATGCGCCAACAACGAGCTGAGCATGATTGAACCCTTGTGCGGGACATAGGGTCCCGAGGCGCTGGGATGGTAGCGCCAAACGCGAAACCTTGCGGGGGCGGCGGCGACCAGAAGCTTTAGAAGAAAAAGGGGACTGTCCCCTTTCAGTACAACGGCCGGAACAACAGCGAAAATGTCTCGGCGATGCGGGCGGAGGCGCCGCGGTGCTTCCAGGCGTCGTAGGTGACTTCCTTGCAGCGGCCGAGATCTCGCTCGAACATCGCTTCCATCTCGGCGGCGAAACCACGGTCGTAGACGAGAAGGCTCACCTCGGCGTTTTTCGACATCGACAGCGCGTCGAAGTTGATCGAGCCGATCGTCGCGAACACGCCGTCGACCACGAGCGTCTTCGAGTGGATCATCGTGGGCTGGTACTCGAAGATCCTGACCCCGCCGGTCAGAAGCTCTCCGAAATCCGATCGTGAGGCCATCCGCACCGCGTGGACGTCGATGTGACTTCCGGGGACCATCACCTTGACGTCGACGCCCCGGCCGGCCGCGTCGGTCAGCGCCGCGCGGATCTGCTTGTCGGGGAGGAAGTAGGGGTTCTGGATGTGGATGCTCCGCCGCGCCGAGCGGATCGCCAGGAAGTAGAGCATCTTCGGGAGCGAGGAGGAATCCCCTTTCGAGGCCTTGATCGCCTGCGCGAGCATCGACCCGTTGGGCTCGATCGCCGGATAGAACACGTCCCCCGTGAGGATCTCCCCCGTCGTGAACGTCCAGTCCTCGCTGAAGATCGACTGCATCTGCGCGACGACGGGTCCCGTGACGCGCACGGACGCGTCGTGCCACTCGGAAGGTCCACGCGCGCTCCCGAGCCAGCGGCGGTCGATGCAGAACCCGCCCGTGTAGCCGATGACGCCGTCGATCACGAGAAGCTTGCGATGCGTGCGCCTCCCGTAGATCGCGAAGCGGGACGCCGGGCGATAGTCCCGGCATTTGACGCCGGCCTTCTCGAGCTCGAAGCGAAGCTCGTTCAGCGTGCTCCCCTCCCCGTCGACCAGCAGGCGGACCTGCACGCCGCGCCGCGCGGCGCCCGCCAGCGCATCGGTGAACAAGCGTCCCGCCTCGTCGGGCATGAAGATGTAGATCTCGAGATCGATCGAGACCTTGGCCTTCGCGATGTCGTCGAGCATCGCGCCGAACACGCCGTCGCCGTCCTCGAGAACGGCTCCATCGTTGCCGCGCACCATGACGCTGCCGAAGCTGTCCAGCGAGCGGATGAACGCCGGATCTTCCGTTGCGATCGGCGTATCGAGCGCATAGTGGCTTCTCTGCGCGCTCGTGAATACCGAGCAGCCGCTTCCCGTCAGCGCGGCCGAGGATAAGAGCAGGACGGCGACGGTGCGCGACATGAGCGGTCCTCTCGCGAAGTCCCGAGCCTCCGCGGCTTTACCCTGCGGTGGAATCAGGCTAGATTCTCAAGGTGACCGGACTCGGGCGCAACTGGATCGTCGCCGTCGCGCTGGCCGCGTCGGGAGCGGCGTCCGCTCAGACGTGGAGTCTCGACGACATGATGCGCGCCGCGCAATCCGGCGGCGTCGAGCGCGTGAAGGCCGCGCTCGCATCGCAGCCGTCGTACGCGAATGCGAAGGACGGCCTCGGCCGCACCGCCCTTCACAAGGCGGCGACCAAGGACATCGTCGAGGTGCTCGTCGCCGCGGGCTCCGACGTCGACGCCAAGGCGGGCTTCGGTCAAACGCCGTTGTGGGAGGCGGTCTCCGACGGACGCGCGGGCGCCGCGGGCGCGCTGATCGTCGCGCACGCCGACGTCAACGCGGCGGCGAGCGACCGCTCGACGCCGCTTCACCGCGCCGCGACGTTCAACGAGGCCGACATCGCTCAAAAGCTGATCGCAGCCAGGGCCGATCTCGAGCGCAAGGACGATTCCGGCCGCACGCCGCTGGCGCGCGCGTGTGACATGTGCCGAAAGCTCATGGTCACGCTGCTCGCGCAGGCCGGCGCCGACGTCACGGTCAAGGACGGCGAGGGCCGGTCGCCGCGAGACCTCGCCGAACATTGCTCGAAGGCGGACGGCCGGGACGCGATTTTCGCCATCCTCGATTCGCGTGCGTCCGCCGCGTCCCATTGAGCCCGGGACCGCGACGCGTCTTGCCGGCGATCGTCCTCGCGGCGATCGCAGTCTCGCCGCTGCCTGCGGCCGTGCTCGCGAGGGGCGGCACCGCCAGGGCTACGATCGTGCTCGCGGCGAGCACGATCCCCTCCGAGGCCACCGCGGCCTCGGAGCTCGCGCTCTATCTCGAAAAGATCACGGGCGCGAAGTTCGAGGTGCGATCCGAGACCGGGCCTGTGCCCGCCGGCCCGCGAATCTACGTCGGCCCGACGCGGCTCGCGCGCCGGCTGGGGTTGGGGCCCGAGCGCCTGGGGCGCGAAGAGTGGGCGGTGCGTGCGTCGGGCGATGGAATCGTTCTCGCGGGCGGGCGTCCGCGGGGAACGCTCTACGCCGTGTATCACTTCCTCGAGGACGACCTCGGTGTCCGGTGGTGGAACGCGTTCGAGGAGTCCGTTCCGAGGCAAGCGACGCTGCGCGTGGGCGAGATCGCGCACGGCGGCAAGCCGGCCTTCGGGCAGCGCGATCTGTCCGGCGCCGACGGGCGCGCGGAGTTTCTCGTCCGGAACCGGGTCAACGGCGCGCTCGCGCGCATCACGTGGAGGTTCGGCGGCTACGAGGGGTTCGCGACGCCGTGGTTCGTGCACTCGTTCAATTACGTCGTCCCGCCGCAGACGTACTTCACATCCCACCCCGAGTATTTCTCCGAGCGTGACGGCGCTCGTACCGCCGAAAAGGCGCAGCTGTGCCTGAGCAATCCCGACCTCCCCGCGCTCGTCGCCGGGACGCTGACGCGCCATGCCGACGAGGCGGAGGCGCGATCGCGTGAATCTGGGATTCCCGCGCCGCGTCTCGTCGATTTCTCCCAGAACGACTGGGGCGGCTGGTGCAAGTGCTCCGCGTGCGAAGCGGAGGCGGAAAGCGCGGGAGGACAGTCGGGGACGCTCGTGACCTTCTTGAACGACGTCGCGGCCCGCGTGCGCAGGGATCATCCCGAGGTCCTGCTGACCACGCTCGCCTACACCTACACGTTCGATCCGGGGACGGTGCGCCCCGCCGACAGCATCGTGGTGCGGCTTTCCGGATACGGGAAGCGCGATTTCTCCAGGGGAATCGCCGCGCCGGAAAACCGGCGGTTCCGGGAAGCCGTCGAGGCGTGGAGCCGGATGGCGACGCACCTGTGGATCTGGGACTACGCCGTCGTCTTCTTCGAAAACGACCGTAATCTGCCGATTCCCAGCTACCGGTACTACGCCGACGACCTCCGCTTCTACCGCGACCATGGCGTTTCCGGCATCCTCGTGCAGCACGAGTTCCCGATCGCGTCGGACCTCCGCGACCTCAAGGTCTGGCTCTACGTGAAGCTCATGGAAGACCCCGACCGGGACCTCGCGCGTCTGATCGCCGACTTCACCGAGGGTTATTACGGGGATGCGGCCGGGCCGATCCGGCGCTATCTGTCGTTCCTGGAGAGCGCCGCCGATCGCAAGCCCGGGTACATCGGCGCGGAGTCCGAAGCCCCCGCGTTCAAGCACGTCGATGCCGATTTCGTCGTCGGCGCCGAGCGGATCTTCGACGACGCCGAGGCCGCCGTGCGAAAGGATCCCGTGCGGCTGCGGCGCGTGCGCCACGCCCGCCTCACCGTCGACTACGCGCTGCTCACGCTCGATCGTTCGGCCGACCTGTCCGCCGCCGCGCGGCGCGCGCGCGCCCCTGTCCCCGACCGGTCCGAGGCCGCTTCGCGCTACCGCCTGACGTGGAACGAGCAGATCGACCTGCGCGCCGACGCCGCCGACCGCGAGAAGCTCCGCGCGACCGTCGATTCCGAGGTCGCGGCGTTTCTCTCACGGGAGCCCGGCCAGTGAAGCCGGCTCGATCGGTCGCGATCCCGCTCGTCCTCCTGGTGAGCCTCGGCGTCATGACGTGGAAGCGCGCGCACGCGTACCGGAGCGAAGAATCGATCTGGCGCGACACGCTGAGGCAGAATCCTCACGCGTTCATCGCGAACAACAATCTCGGCGGTCTACTCCTCTTGCGCGGCGAGGTCGACGCGGCGGAGACCCTGTTCCGCGCGACGCTGGCGATCCGGCCTCAGGATGCGGACGCGCTCGACAACATGGGCCTCGTGCGGGAGCGCCAGGGACGGGTGGACGAGGCGGTCGAGTTCTACCGGCGCGCGCTGGCGGCGGACCCGAACGCTGTCGACGCGCACAACAACCTGGGCATCGTGCTCGCGCAAAGCGGTCGGTACGACGAAGCGTACGAGCACTTCCACAAGGCCGTACAGCTCAAGCCCGGGTTCGCGAAGGCTCACCAGAATCTCGGCCTCGTGCTCGAGCGGCTCGGGCGGCCGGCCGAGGCGATCGAGGAGTACCGGCAGTCCCTGAAGTATGCGGACGCGCCCGAGGTCGCGAAGCGCCTCCGCTGGCTCGAATCGAGCGGCGCGCGGAGCCCCTCGCCGTGAAGTCGTGGGCGCTCGGAGCGATCCTCGTCGCGGCGGTCGCGTCGGCCTATCTGCCCGTGCTCGATGCGGGCTACATCTGGGACGACGATCTCCATCTGACGCACAACCCGTGCGTCGTCGGACCTCTGGGCTTCCAGGGAATCTGGACGAGCGCCGAGGCGACCTATTACCCGCTGGTGCTCACGACGTTCTGGATCGAGCACAAGCTGTGGGGCCTGGCGCCTCTTCCCTACCATCTCGTCAACGTCCTGGTTCACGCCGCGTGCGGGCTGCTCTTGTGGCGCGTGCTCGAGCGGCTCCGTGTGCGTGGAGCGTGGCTCGGCGCGGCAATCTGGTCGCTCCATCCGGTGCAAGTCGAATCCGTCGCCTGGGTGACCGAGCTGAAGAACACGCAGTCGTGCCTGTTCTTCCTGCTCGCCGTGCTCGCGTTCCTGCGGTGGCGCAGGTCGCACGCCTGGGGCGTGTACGCGCTCGCGATCCTCTGCGCCGCCGCGGCGATCACGAGCAAGTCGTCGACCGTGATGCTCCCGGTCATCCTGGCACTGTGCCAGTGGTGGGACGAGGGAGAGTTCCGCTTTCGAGACGCCGCGCCGCTCGTGCCGTTCGGGTTCGTCTCGGGAGCGGCGTCGTTGTGGACGATCTGGGAGCAGCGGATTCACGCCGGCGCCTCGGGCGGCGAATGGGCGCAGACGTGGGCCGAGCGGTTGATCGTCGCCTCACGCGTGCCGTGGTTCTACGCCGGCAAGCTCGCGTGGCCGCACCCGCTGATCTTCATCTATCCGCGCTGGTCCATCGATCCGGCGCAGCTTCTCGCCTATGTCCCGCTCGTAGCGGCGCTCGCCGTCGCGGTTGTCCTATGGCGGGGGCGCAACGGCCGCCTCCGCCCGATCGCCTTCGCCCTCGCCTACTTCGTCGTGACGCTGTTCCCCGTGCTCGACGTCTTCAACGTGTACTACTTCCGCTTCTCCTTCGTCGCCGACCACCTCCAATACCTCGCCAACATCGGGCCCCTCGCCCTCGTCGGCGCCGCAATAGGGGACAGTCCCCTTTTTCTTACAAATTCAATTCCGGGAGGGTCGGCACGCTGAGTCCAAGTGGACTCGGGCGCCGGCGGCGAGGCTCTACTGCACGGCGGAGCTCTCGCCGGCCGTTCGGGACGGTGCGTCGAGCTTCACCTTCAGCCGCGAGCCGAAAAACCTGTTGGCGCTGACGCGCAGCAGGCCGATTTCGCCTCCCGCGAATGTCGCGCGTGCCGAATCTTCCTCGACGCGCGCATCGTCGCCGTGCTCGACGCGTGCAACGATCAGATGCTCGCCCGGCGCCAGCTCGATCTCGCCCTCGAAAGGCTCGTTCTTGTCGAGACGCTCCTGAGTGAACACCGGCGCGCCGTCGACGAGGACCTTCAGCGTCCCTCCGCCGGCGCCGCTCTTTCCGGCGATCCGCAGGCGCGAGGGGACCGCTGGAGCGCCGGTCGCGCGGGCTTGTTCGTTCGAGACCGTGGGCGGCGCGGTGGACTCGACCATCGGCACCGACTCTTCCGCGAGCGGCGATTCGGGCGCGACCACGGGCTGGGGCTCGACGACGACCGCAGCTTCCGTAGGCTTCGGACGCGCCGGTGTGGACCGTTTCGCCCGGGGCGGTGCGTGGACCTTCACGCGGGGAACGAGTGGAGCGCGTGTAATCGCAGCCGTCAAATCCGTCGTGGACGTCGAGCCTGCGTCGTGCACGGACGCCGCTGCGATCGCGGCGCAGATCAACACGAGAGCGCACATGCCGAAAAGAGCTCCGCGCGAACGAACCGCCCGTACGTCGGCCGGCGGCGCGAGCGGGGTGTCGGCGCCGGGTGCCTTCGGCGTCGGATCCGAGGCCCGCTCGTCGATGCGGCGGAGCGCCTCGAGCAGCAGTTGAGTCGTGTCGCCCGTGGTCGAGCGGATTTCGGTGGTGATGCCGTACTCGACGAGGAAGCGACCACTCGTCCATCCGGCCATCTCGTAGACGGCAAGATCGCCGAGGAGCGGTCCCGCATCGGCGTGGACCACCGCACCATCCTGGAACCACACGGTTCCCGTCCCGGAATTCGCACGCAGCGCCAAGCGCGCGGTTTTTCCGCCGAGATTGAGCGTCTGCAGGAGCTCCACGAAGCTGAGCGCCTGAAGGTCGCCTTCGAAGGCTCCGGGATGCATGGGGGCTTTCATATGTGCAGCTCCGCCGTCGCGAGCGGCTTCCGGCGAGACGCCAGAAGCAGACGAACGGCTCGGACGATCGCTCTCCCTTCGGACTTTCGGCCGATGAACTCGTCGCAACCCGTGCTCAGCGCGACGGAACGGACTGCCTGACGCCCGACGGCCACGAGGCGGCGCTGGCGTCCGGCGCTGAGGAGCTTGATGTCGCGGCACAACTCGATCGTGAGGTCGTCCAGCGCATCGATCCGGACGAGCGTGAGATCGGGCCTTCGTCGGACGAACAGCCGCATGGCATCGCGCGGATCGGAGGCCGTGACGCTTTCCGCGCCCTCGCCCTCGACCAGTCGCCGCGTCTGTACCAATCGGTCCGCAACCTTATCCACGATCAAGACCAGTGCGGCCATTGAAGACTCCGCGTCCAGGTGGACGTTCGACATCGGGCCTCTCTGGGGTACGCGGAGAACGAAAGGGCGTCAACGATGGGTTTCGTAACGCGCGAGGCGGAGCGCTCCGCCGACGCCGACGATGCCGCCGTCGTCGACTAACGCCGAAATTCGAAGATTCCGAGGCGGCGCCGTCCCGGGCACGGTGGCCGCGAGCTTGTTGATCGGTTGGAACCGCGAGCGCGTCCGGTGCCGT
>CAZYHZ010000011.1:31696-86773 GCA_964647625.1 uncultured Acidobacteriota bacterium | reverse complement strand
TGTCCGCGACCGTGAAGTCGACGTAGCCGTGGTTGGGCGACCAGAGGTTGTACTGGGAGAGCGACGGCTGCGTCGTGAAGACCGGAGTCGTCGGGTTCGGCGTGTGCGTGCAGCCCGTCGCCGGGTCGCACCCGTCGATCGTGCAGCAATCGCCGTCGTCGCAGTTGACCGGACCGCCCGGCACGCAGGAGCCGCCGCTGCAGGCTCCGCCGGTGACGCAGGCGTTGCCCTGGACGCCGCAAGGCGCCGTGTTGTTGCTGTGCACGCAACCCGTCGCGGAATCGCACGAGTCGTCCGTGCAGACGTTGCCGTCGTCGCAATTGCGCGGGCCACCCGGATTGCAGGTGCCGCCGCCGCAGGTGTCGCCGACCGTGCACACGTTGCCGTCATCGCAGGCCGCGGTGTTCGGCGTGTGCGTGCAGCCGGAGGACGGATCGCACGCGTCGTCCGTGCAGGGGTTGCCGTCGTCGCAGCTGACCGGCGAGCCGCCGGTGCAGGCCGCAACCGTGCCGCCCGAGCCGTCGCACGTCGATCCGGTCGTGCACGCGTTGCCGTCATCGCACGGCGTTCCGGGGAACGACGTCGCGTGATCGCACGCGCAGTTGTTGGCTTCGTCCGCGAAGTCGTCGGTGCAGGGCAGGCCGTCGTCGCAAACCGACGTGCCGAAGCAGACGCCCTGGCCGTTGCAGACGTCGTCGTGCGTGCAGTTCAGGAAGTCGTTGCACGTGGTTCCCTGAGGCGTCGGCGGGAACGTGCAGAAGTTGACCGGATCGCACGTGTCGTACGTGCAGTCGTTGCCGTCGAAGCAGAGGTCGCCCAGCTGGCTGGAGTCGTTGACGCACGGATGCGCGGCGTTCGTCGGATCGCAGGAGTCCGCCGTGCACACGTTGTTGTCGTCGCAGTTGACCGGCTGGCCGACGCACGCGCCGCCGGCATCGCACTGGCCGCGACCGGGCGTGCCGTTGTTCTGCTGGCAGTTGTCGACGACGCAGCCCGTGCTGTCGCACAGCAGCGGCGTGCACGAGCCGTCGTCCGCGGTCGAGAAGCTCCAGCTCGCGGAGTTGTTGAGCAGGTTGGCGTCGAGCGTGTAGCTGCTGATCGTCGCCGTGTTATTGAGCGTGTGGCCGGCGCCGCTGCAGTTGGCCACCTGCACGGTCAGCGTGTAGACGATGCTGACGCCCGGTGCGATCGACACATTGACCACGTCGACCGGGGCGTCGTTCTGTCCCGGCGTGGGCAGGTTCACGACCTGGTGGTTCCGGAAGCCGTTGCCCGGGAGCGGGTCCGTGACGGTCAGGCCCACGAAGACTTCTCCCGCCGGCAGCGTGTCGAGGAGCTCGACGTCTTGCGCGATCGCCGTGGCGGAGGTGTTCGTAATCGTGATCGTGTAGTCGACGAGCGAGCCCGCCTGCACCGGACCGGCCGGACCGGTCTTCGTGATCGAAACGTCCGCAGGCTGGGGCCCTGCGGGCGCGGCACAGTTCGAGACGATGTCGCCCGCCCACGACAGCGGGAACGCGTTGGTCGGCGGATTGGTATTGCCGCCGTCGTCCGTGGTCGTGAGGTAGCAGATGATGTAGACGCCCGTGTACCGGGCCCGATAGTGCGAGAACTCGGACGTGGCCGACGGGGTCACCGCGGTCAAGCCGGCGCCGGGTCCGGGCATGCCGAGGTTGCGAACGACCTGGCCCCCGAACACGAACTGCGCCGGAGGCGGATTGTCGGTGACGAAGTAGAGCGTCGGCCAGACGTTGACGATCGTTCCGGGCACGCGGTCCGGATTGTTGTCCGACCACAGGTCGAGGTTGTCGCCCTCGTTCGCGGTGAACTGGAAGCAGTCGGAATCGTCGTTCGTGCTCATGACGCCGCGGACGAATCCGGTGGCGCCCGTCAAGTGCGTCGCTCCGAGATAGATGTCGGAGAAGAGCACGGGTCCTCCCGGCTGCTGCTCGGGATCTTCAAGCTGCGGTGGGCCCGTTTCGATCTTGGCGTGGAACTGGTACGGCGTGTTTCCGGTGTTCACCGTTTGGGAGTTGATCCGCGCGTAGATCTCGTTGCCGTTGGCGATGGGACCGGCGACGATCGGTGCACCCGCGCCGATCCACGACGAGCCGTCGTTGTCGTCGTAACCCAGGGTGTTGGTCGAATCCGTGATGCGCATCTCGAAGTTATTGGTGTTCGCGGCCGCCGAGTCGACGGCTGCAAAGATGACCGATCCGGCGGGAGGCGCGCCGAGGTCGTAGAAGTCGATGTCGGCGGCCGGTCCGCCCGGAATCGCGCCGCCTTCCATCCAGCAGCCGGCGTTCGGGGCGAACGGAGTGGCGGTCGCCGTCGTGTCGTTCGGCTCGGTTTCCGGCTTGCACCGTGAAACCTCCACGGCCAGCGGGCCGCCGGCGTTGGCGGTGAACCGGTCGTCGAAGAAGAGGTAGTAGGTCGATCCACCGGTCAGCTGAACGCAGTTGATTTCTTCCGAGCGGTTCTGGTTGCCGGTGGTCGAATCGTTCATCCGGTTCGCCGCCACGAAACAGCCGGGGACGCCGACCGTCGGATCGGGATCCGGACACTGATCCGAGAGGTACAGCACCGGGCTCTGCGACCGCAGCGCCGCCGCGGAGTCGTCCTGCACGTAGCGGAACGAATACAGATCGGTCGTCGGCGCCGCGAACGAGAACACGACGTCGAGACCGTTCGCCGTGGTCGCGATCTGGCCGGGACCCGGGAACGGGCAGCCGATGCTGCGATAGTCGTTCGAGGCGCTGGCCGTCGTGCCCTCGACGACGCGATCGAGCGCCAGAGGCGCTGGGCCCGTTCCGCCGGCGGTGTAGCCGCCGTTGGTCACGGTGCAGCTGTCGTTGCGGGGCGCGGGCGAGAGCTGGACCGAGACGACCATCGTCTCGAAGCCCGGCGAGACGCCGCCCAAGTCCTGGGACCAGTGACCGGCCACGACGTAGTAGGTCGTGCCGGCGTTGAGAACCGGGGCCGCGGTGCCCTGGTCGGTGTACGGCGCGCCGGCGACCGCCGCCGCGCACGCAGCGCTGTCCGAGCAGGCGAGCTCGCCCGCCTGCGGGCACGATCCGCCGGTCGAGTCGAACACCGCGATGACGGTGTCGTACACGGTGTCGCCCGTGGCCGTCGCCCCGCAGGTGCTGATCACGTACTGGCCGCTGATGGTCGGCGTGAACGAATACCAGATCGTCCGATCGACCGTCGCGCAGGAGAAGATCGTCTCGTCGACGTCTTGCGGCGTCGCGTCGGTGATGTCCACGGGCGCGGTCGTTATGATCGTCGAAGCGTCGGGAGGGGCGGGAATCGGGATGGCCCCGGTGCAGTCGTCGTTCGACGGCGGCGCGAGAGGCAACGGTCCGACGTGCGCCGGCGGATTCGGAACGGCCGGCGGCTCGTCCCCATGAACCAAGCCCAGCTTGCGCTGCGACGCGTCATGACCGGGACGCACGAGCTTCGTGCCCTGGTGGTTGCCGGAGTCGGCGAGAGCCAGCCCCGCGAAGCCGAGCAACGCGAGGACGGTCAGCACCGCCATCCAGCGAGACGGGCCCGTTCCGCCCGTTCGACAGCGAGCACTTCTCACAGTTGACATGAATGCACCCTCCTGGCCGGTTGGTTACGGCCGACTACCCCGTTTGAACGCCTGAGCGTGTCGATGAATGAGTGAGATTGAAAGTACGACCGAAAGGCATTCCCCGCCCCATTGCCTCTCTAGACCCAGACACACATACGAGGAAGGGGTTCGCGAGTCAAGCGGTTTCGGCGGGCAAAAAAAAACCCGGGACGGTGCGTCGTGCACCGTCCCGGGTCGTGGGACTCGACTACTCGAAGGTCAGACTACTTGATGACCGCCGAGACCTTGTACTGCCACGAGCTGGCGTCGCCCGTGACGGTGAACGACGTGGTCTGCTTGGTCACTTCCGCAATCTGCGTCCAGAACAGGGTCATCGGATCCAGCTGCCACACGTGGAACCGGGTGACCTGACCGATCTGGACCGGCGCCGTCCACGTGAGGACGACGTTGCCGCTGTTCTTGCCGACACGGAGCGAGTTGACGTCGACCGCAGCGCCCTGCGAGATCTCCATCTCAGGATCCGCATCGGAGTGATCGTGGATCGAGCCGTTGGCCGTCGGGCCGCCGGTGCCGCAGTCGGTCCCGTACGTGCCGTTCGTGCCGGCCCGGACGTCCTGCGAGTTACCGGTCGAGAACCGCACCGTGCCCTGGACCGGCGGGTGCGCCCGATCGTGCCATACCGGCACGCTGGTCGTGTTGGACAGGGCCGTGTGGCCGCAGGCATCGACCGCGATCAGGCGCGTGGTGTACAGACGCCCGATCGGGCTGCACCCGCCGTCACGCTCGGCCCGCATGCTGACCGTCCCGCCGCTGTACACGCAGTCGCGGAGGGTGTTGCCGTCTCCCGTTCCGATCGCGTTCTCCGGCTGGCTGGAGCTGCAGCTCGCGAACGAGATCGAGGAGATGCCGCACGCGCTCGAAGCCGCCGCACCGGTGTCCGCGACCGTGAAGTCGACGTAGCCGTGGTTGGGCGACCAGAGGTTGTACTGACTGAGCGACGGCTGCGTCGTGAAGACCGGAGTCGTCGGGTTCGGCGTGTGTGTGCAGCCCGTGGACGGGTTGCACCCGTCGATCGTGCAGCAGTCGCCGTCGTCGCAGTTGGTCGGACCGCCCGGCACGCACTGGCCACCGCTGCAGACATCACCGGTGGTGCAGGCGTTGCCGTCGCTGCACGGGTTCGAGTTGTTGGCGTGCACGCAGCCGGAGGCGGTGTCGCACGAGTCGTCGGTGCAGCCGTTGCCGTCGTCGCAGTTGGCCGGAGCACCCGGATTGCAGGTGCCGCCGCCGCAGGTGTCGCCGACCGTGCACACGTTGCCGTCATCGCAGGCCGCGGTGTTCGGCGTGTGCGTGCAGCCGGAGGACGGATCGCACGCGTCGTCCGTGCAGGGGTTGCCGTCGTCGCAGCTGACCGGCGAGCCGCCGGTGCAGGCCGCAACCGTGCCGCCCGAGCCGTCGCACGTCGATCCGGTCGTGCACGCGTTGCCGTCATCGCACGGCGTTCCGGGGAACGACGTCGCGTGATCGCACGCGCAGTTGTTGGCTTCGTCCGCGAAGTCGTCGGTGCAGGGCAGGCCGTCGTCGCAGACCGACGTGCCGAAGCAGACGCCCTGGCCGTTGCAGACGTCGTTGTGCGTGCAGTTCAGGAAGTCATTGCAGGAGACTCCCTGGGGCTTCGGCGGGAACGCGCAGAACGAGACCGGATCGCATGTGTCGAACGTGCAATCGTTGCCGTCGAAGCAGAGATCGCCGAGCTGGCTGGAGTCGTTGACGCACGGATGCGTCGGGTTCGTCGGATCGCACGAATCCGCCGTGCACACGCTGTGGTCGTCACAGTCGAGCGGTTGGCCGACGCAGGCGCCGGCCGGGTCGCAGGCACCCTGCCCGTTGACTCCGTTGTTCGTCTGGCAGTTGTCGACGATACAGCCGCTGGTGTCGCAGATCGTGGGCGTACACGTCCCGTTGTCGGAGGTCGTGAACGACCAGCTCGCCGTGTTGTTCAGGCTATTCAAGTCGTACGGACCGCTGATCGTGGCCGTGTTCAAGATCGTGTGGCCGGCGCCCTGGCAGTTGGTCACCTGCACCGTCAGCGTGTAGACGATGCTGGCGCCCGGGGCGATCGACACGTTGACGACGTCGACCGGGGCGTCGTTCTGGCCGGGCGTCGGCAGGTTCAGAACCTGGTGGTTCCGGAAGCCGTTGCCCGGCAGCGGGTCGGTGACGGTCAGGGCCACGAACGTGGTTCCGGCCGGCAGAGTGTCGAGGAGCTCGATGTCCTCGGCGATCGCGCTGGCCTCGTTGTTCGTGATGGTGATCGTGTAGTCGATGATCGAGCCGGCCTGGACCGGACCGGCCGGACCCGTCTTCGTGATCGCAACGTCCGCCGACTGAGGCCCGGCGGGCGGCGCGCAGTCAACGGTGACATCGCCTCCCCACGGCAGCGGATATGCGTTGGCCGGGGGATTGTCGGTCGTGTTGATGTCCTGCGTCTCGCGCCAGCAGAAGATGTAGACGCCGGTGTAACGAGCACGGTAGTGAGCGAAGTTGGAGGTCACGGACGGCGTGACTGCGCTCAATCCCGCGCCCGGTCCCGGCGTTCCGATGTTCCGCACCACCTGCCCGACGAACCGCGTCGCGGACGGCGTGGGGTTGTCGGTCATCTGGTACATCACCGGCCATGCATTCGTGATCGTGCCTGGCGTACGAGCGGGGTCGTTGTCGGCGAAGAAGGCAATGTTCTGGCCTTCGTTCGCGGTGAACTGGAAGCAGTCGAGGTCGTTCAGGGTCGACAGGATGCCGCCCGTTTGCCCGGTCGTTCCGGTCATGCGGGTCGTGCCGAGGTAGATGTCCGAGAAGAACGTCGGACCGTTGGGCTGCAGCTCGGGGTCTTCGAGAATCGGCGCTCCGGTCTCGATGCGGGCATACAGGTGGTACGGCTGCATGCCCGTGCTCACCGTCTTGCCGTTGACCTCGGCAAAGATCTCGCCGCCGTCGGCAATCGGGCCCGCGACGACCGGCGCGTTCGAGCCGATCCAGGACGAGCCGTCGTTGTCATCGAAACCAAGGGTGTCGGTCGAGTTCGTGACGCGCAGCTGGTAGTCGCTGGTCGTCGAAGCGGCCGAGTCGACCGCCACGTAGATCTTCGAACCGGCCGGAGGCGCGCCGAGGTCGTAGAAGTCGATGTCGGCGGCCGGACCGCTGGGGATCGCGCCGCCTTCCATCCAGCAGCCTGAGTTCGGGGCGTACGGCGTCGCCGTCGCCGTCGTGTCGTTCGGCTCGGTTTCCGGCTTGCACCGGGTGACTTCGACGGCAAGCGGGCCGCCGTTGTTTCCGGTGAACCGGTCGTCGAAGAACAGGTAGTAGGTCGTTCCACCGGTCAGCTGAACGCAGTTGATCTCTTCCGAGCGGTTGCCGTTGCCGGTCGTCTGGTCGTTCATCCGGTTCGCCGCGGCGAAGCAGCCGGCGACGCCGATCGTCGGGTCAGGACTCGGACATTGAGTTGACAGGTACAGGGACGGGCTCTGCGATCGCAGAGCGGCTCCGGCGTCGTCCTGCACGTAACGGAACGAGTACAGATCGGTCGTCGGCGCTTCGAACGAGAACACGACGTCGAGACCGTTCGACGTGGTCGCGAGCTGTCCGGGGCCCGGGAACGGGCAGCCGATGCTGCGATAGTCGTTCGTCGCGCTCGCCGTCGTGCCGAACGTGATGCGGTCGAGCGCGAGCGGCGCAGGACCTTGGCCGCCGGCGGCATAGCCGCCGCCCGCCACGTTGCAATTGTCGTTGCGGGGCGCGGGCGAGAGCTGGACCGAAACCACGATGTTGTTGAAGCCCGGCGATACGCCGCCCAGGTCCTGGGACCAGTGACCGGCCACGACGTAGTAGGTCGTTCCGGCGGCGAGGATCGGCGCGACCGTGCCCTGGTCGGTGTAGGGGGCGCCGGCGACCGCGGTGGAGCACGCGGCGGAGTCCGAGCACGCAAGCTGCGCGCCGCCGCTGGGGCATCCAGCGGTCGAGTCGTACACCGCGATGACGGTGTCGTAGACGGTGTCGCCCGTGGCGGTCGTTCCGCACGAGCTGATCACGTACTGGCCGCTGATGGTCGGTGTGAAGGTGTACCAGACCGTCCGGTCGACCGTCGCGCACGACATGATCGTCTCGTCGACGTCTTGCGGCGTCGCGTCGGTGATGTCCACGGGCGCGGTGACTTCGATCGTCGAGGTGTCGGGAGGTGCGGGAATCGCGATGGCCCCGGTGCAGTCGTCGTTCGACGGCGGCGCAAGAGGCATCGGCCCGCTGTGCACCGGCGGATTCGGAGCGACGGGGTTTCCGTCGCCGTCGACGACGCCGATCTTGCGCTGCGTCCCGTCGTGATTGGGACGCACGAGCTTCGCGCCCTGTTGGTTGCTGGCGTCGGCGAGAGCGATCCCCGCGAACACGAACATCGCGAAGACCGTCAGCACCGCCATCCAGCGATACGGGCTTGCTCCGCCCGTTCGACAGCGTGTACTTCTCACAGTTGACATGAATGCACCCTCCTGGCCGATGTGTTAGGGCCGACTACCCCGTTTGAACGCATGAGCGTGATTGACGAAAAAATGGACATCCAAAAGCATTCGCGCCCCAGTTGCCACTCAAAAACGAGAGACAAATACGAGGAAGAAGTGCATGAGTCAAGATGTTTCGCTGTTCGTTCTCCGCGTGACGGCGTTATCCAGGACCGTCTCTTTTTGCGACTCTCGGAGAGATGCGACCGCCGCGTCCCGGCGTCGCGCTACACTCCGGCAGCCGCCGGAGTCCGGCTCGTGCCGGCCGCGCGGCCAAGGAGGGACGACGCGATGATCCGCATCAGACATGTGCCGGTTTTGCTCCTGTTCGCGATCTTGACCATTCCGACCGGCACGAGGGCGGCCGACGCCGAGAAGCCCTTGGACAACTCGGACATCGTCAAGCTGACCCAGCTCAAACTGGGCGACGCGGTCATCAAGGCCAAGATCAAGGAGGCCCCCGCGGTTCACTTTGCGACGGGGACGGACGATCTGATCAAGCTCAAGCAAGCCGGGGTCAGCGAGGGGGTGATCACGGCCATGATCGAGCGTCAGGCACCCGCCGCGCCGGCTGCTGCGGCGGCGCCGGCGCACTCGGGTACCGCGGACCCGGTGGCCGGGGCGACGGTGACGCTCGTGGCCAAGGACAAGTCCGTCCCGCTCAAGTCGATCGACGGCGAGGTCAAGACGATCGTCGCCCCGTTCGTCGGTATGAAGCGGTTCATCATCTTCCCGGAACCCACGTCCGGCGTGAGGATCACCGACCACAAGCCGTCCGTGACCATCGCCACGGACAAGGATCCCCGGAAGACGTTCTGGTTCGTCAAGCTGGACCCCGACAAGGAGCACGGAAAGGTCGTCCAGCGCTCGATGGACGTCGAATCGCCCGGAATGTGGGGGGGCGTCATGTCGAGCGCCCCCGATGGCGACGACCGGGTCGCCTGCGACGAGGTCGAGGACAAACCGGGCCTCTGGCGGTTGACGCCGGCCAAGGACTTGAAGCCCGGCGAGTACGGAATCTATGTGGGCAAAGGCGAGATGACCGGTATCGTCTACGACTTCGGGGTCGACAAGTAGCGCAGGGGCGTCACGGCACTTCGATCTGCGCCTCGCTCTCGGCGCCCTCGCTCACGCGGACCTGGATCGGCGCGACGTCGCGGCGCCCCGGAATCGAGAGGACGTAGTCGCCCGGATACATCTGCGTCAAGAGCGTCGTGCCGTCCGCGTCCGTGGGCCGCGGCCGGTTGCGGTCGCTGACCACGTCGCAGCCGGGGAACAACGGCACGGGTGAGAATCCGAGCTGGATCCCCGCGACCGGCTCGCCGCTCCGATGAGCCACTCGGACGCGCAGCGAGCCGCCGGGGGTCGCGTGCAGCTGGATGTCGGTGGTCCCGCCGTCGGCCGGCTGCTCGATGTCGAGCTCGACCGCCGGCGCGAATCTCGATGAGATCGCCGCGACGTTGACCGGCCCGTCGGATGGCGCGGTGATGCGGAACGCGCCGCTCGCGTCGCTCTGAGAGGGAAGGTAGCCCGATTCCGCCGCTCCGTTCGGAGCGACCACAACAAGCGCCCCCGGCACGGGGCTGCCCTGCGGGTCGAGCACGTGGCCGCGCATGACCCACCCGCGCTGGAGGGTGAGATCGACGTCCGGGTCGGGCTTGTCGTCCGAGACGAGGACCGGATACTCATCGGCCGACGTGTAGGACTTCGCCCGCGCGGTGACCTTGTAGGTTCCGGGATCGACGGCGTCAATGCGGTACGAGCCGTCGTCCGCGGTCGTCGTCGTCGACTGGCGCGGGGCGTCCCCCGGAACGGTGCCGTCCCGCAGCCCGATGATCATCGCCCCCTTCACGCCCTTGCGATCGGGATCGTACACGTGGCCGGTGATCGCATGAACCGTGAAAATGATGTCCTGCCGGACGTCGGATTGATCCGGGATGTTGAGCGTCACGACGCTGTGGGCGCTGGGGTTGGCGCCGCTGCCCATGACCACGGAGACCTGGTACTTCCCCCCGTGGAGCAGCCCGATCTGGTAGGTGCCTTGCGCGTCCGACTGCGTCGACTTGCCGTCGTGCGCCGTGGTGTTGTCGATCGAGACGAAGTAGATCGACGCTTGGGGGACCGGCACATCTCCCTTCATCACGACGCCGCTGACCGAAACGCGGGGCCGCTCGTCGAAATTCACCTCGGTCGTCTCGCCTTCGCGGATCGAGGCATATTTCACGTCCGTGGCGGTCGATCCGGCCTGAGGCGCTTGCTGGCGGGACACGGTCCATGTGCCGGGAGCCAGACCGTCGATCAAATAGCGGCCGTCGGAGCCGGTGTCGGCCACGCGGGAGTCGGCATCCGTGCCGAGCGACGCGACGATCCTCACGTTGGGGACCGGCTCGAGCTTGCCGTCGACGACGCTGCCCGTGAGCGTTCCGCCGTGGGACATCTCGAGGGTGATCTCCGGCGTATCCGCATCGGGATGGAACGTGATGCGCGTCCGCGCGGGCGCGTATTGCGGCTGTTCGACCGCGACGTCGAACGTGCCGTCGGGAAGCGCCGTGGTCGAGAACGTTCCGTCCGTGGACGACGTCGCCGACCAGGATGAGTCCGAGCCGGGGGTGGGCGTCGACCCGGCTTCGACGAGCGAGATGTGGATCGTCGCTCCGGCGATCGGCGCCTTGTCCCGCGCGGTGACGACGCGCCCCCGAAGGACCGACCGCGATTGAAGCGTGATCGTCCCGGCCTGGGCGATCTGCTCGGGCGCGACGTCGATGTCCTTCTTCGTGGAGGCGGCGTACTTGTCGGCCGAGACCTCGAGGACGTACTTGCCCGGCTCGAGCTCGTCGAGCCGGAACGCACCCGAAGGGTCGCTGAAATCGTGCTCCACCGCATGGATCCCGGAGCCGGAGCCGTCGGGGTGCAGCTTGACGTGGAACGAGGCGGGCGTCTTCCCGTCGAAGCCGTGAACCGTGCCCTCGATGCTGCCGCCGCGCTCGAGCGTGAAATCGACGATTCCGTCCGATGGGGCGGCGCCGTGGTGCTCGGCGATCAGGAACTTCGGTGCCTTGACCCGCATCTCGTCGACGGCGTCCGGCGGCGCGTCGGCGATCCGGTAGTAGCCGTCGGGGCCGCTCTTTGCGGCGCGGGACTTCCCGCCTCGAAGCGAGGCCTTGACCTCCGCGTCCTTCACGGGCTGGCCCGTCGTGTCGGTGACGGTGCCGTTCAGCCCGCCGGCGATGTCGAGCAGCAGCTCGAGATCGGACTTCGGAAGAGAGACGCTGGGAGCGCGCGCGCTCGAATGCCCGGCGGCCTTCGCTTCGACGGTGACCTTTCCCGCCGCCAGATCGTCGACCGTGAACCGGCCGTCCTTCCCGCTGGTGGCCTTCCGGTAGGCATCCTCGCCGAACGCGTCCGCCCCCTTCTCCCACGCCGCCACGGTCGCTCCCGCGATCGGCACCTTCGTGCCGCGATCCCGCACGATCCCGGCCACGCGCACGCCGCCTCGAAGGTGAAGCTCGAGCGATGCGCCCGCCGGAATCCCCGGCTGGGTGAGCGATGCGTAGCCCTTCGCCTCGATACGGACGAGGAACGTCTCCCCGGTGAGCCCGGCCAGGGCGAAGCTGCCGTCGGCGCCGGACTCGACCCGGACCGGCTTGGCCCCTTTGACCGCGGCCGCCGGCGTTTCGGGGAGGACGCGAACGACTGCCTTGGGGACCGGCTTCCCGCCTTCGGCGGACAGCCGCCCGCGCAGCTCCGCTGAGGACGCCGGTCCCGTCGCAAGGAACGCGGCCGCCGCGAGCACGAAAACGGGGCGTAGGGAGAGCGTCGTCATGGGCGGCCAGCCCAGACGATACGCCCAACTTTCCCCGGCTGCACGGAGCGGGACGGCTAGGACCCCGGAAGCTCCGCGAGGCCTTTGGCTTTCAGGTCCGCGTTGGCGGCCTTGACTTCGTTGGCTTTGACGGCGTCGAACTCGTGCTGGACGTCGTCGAGGTCCCGCCGCAGGACCCCGGTGTAGGCGACGAGCGTGGCGGCGGGCTTCCCCTCGTAAGACATCAACGCGCCGTAGAGATCGTCCATGTGCTCGCGCAAGCGCTCTTCACCTGTAATCGCCCCGCCTTCCTTGGTTGCGACGATCTTCTTCCGGACGGCGTCGAGCTTGTCGACGAGCCCGGACAGGCGCGCGCGCAACGGATCGCCGTCTCCGAGCTTCGTCAGGGACGCGGTGGCGCCGTCGCGCACCGCCCGGATCCGGTCGCAGAGATCGCTGAGCGACCCGAACATCGCGTGAACGGTCATCACCGCATCGAACTGCTCGCGGCGCTCGGCCGACGTGAACGGGGACCGCGGATCGAGGCCGACGTCGAGCTTGGTCTCATACGTCTTCGCACCCTTCGTCATGCGGATCGTGTACGTTCCCGGTACGACGCGCGGGCCGCGGGTCGCGCTGCCGGCGACCTGGGCCGCCGGCGGGACGCGGGGTGGGGCGACGTTCATCGGCCAGACGACGCGATTGATCCCCCGCCGCTTGCTGGCCGGGAGGGTGTCGACGACCTTTCCCGCGGAATCGACGACCTCGATTTTCAGCTTGCCGAACAGGTGCCTGGACTTCTGGTAGTAGGTGATCGTCACGCCGCTCGATGCCGACGGCCCCGACCAGGCGGCGTCGCCGTCGACCCACCCGCCCCGCGCGGCGATGCGCTGCCGCTGGGGCCGCGTCGGCAGGAACGCGGCGTCTTGTGCGAGCAGCTGCGGTGTCAGCGAGCGCAGGGGCGTCAGGTCGTCGATGATCCAGATCCCCCGCCCGTGCGTCGCGATGACGAGGTCGTTCTCGCGCACCTGGAACGCCAGATCGCGGACCGCGACCGCCGGAAAGTCTTCCCCTTCGAACTTGGCCCAGCTCGCCCCGTCGTCGTTCGAGATCCACAGCCCCAGCTCGGTCCCCGCGTACAGGAGGCCGCGGACGACCGGGTCTTCGCGGACGACGTGGGCGTAGCCCTTCAGCGTCTTGCTCGAATCGGCGTTGACGAGCGCGGTCCAGCGGCTGCCGTAGTCGGTGGTCTTGTAGATCATCGGCGTCAGGTCGCCGAACGTGTGGCGGTCGAACGTGACATAGGCCGTCCCGGCGTCGAAGTGGGACGCATCGATGTAGGAGACCCACGACCCCGCGGGAACACCCGCCTGTTTGGTGACGTTCATCCACTTGCCCCCACCGTCGCGGGTGACCTGCACGTTGCCGTCGTCCGTCCCCACCCAGATCACGCCCGCGGTCTTCGGCGATTCGCTGATCGCGAAGATCGTCGTGTGCATCTCGGCGGCGGAGTTGTCCACGGTGATCCCGCCGGATTCCTCCTGCTTCTGCTTTTCGGGGTCGTTGGTCGTGAGATCGGGCGAGATGCGGTCCCACTTCTGGCCGTGGTCCCGGCTCCGGAACAGGAACTGCGACCCGATGTAGATCGTGCCCTTCTCGTGGGGCGACATGTGGATGGGCGTGTTCCAGTTCCAACGGAGCTTCTCGCCGTAGTTGGCGCGCGGCTGGATGTCCCGGCCTTGATGCGTCCGCCGGTTCACGCGGCCGATGTTCCCGCCCTGGGATTCGGCGTAGACGTAGTCCGGGTCCGACGGGTCGGCGAACATCCAGAAGCCGTCGCCTCCGTAGAGGTTCTCCCACTGGGCGTTGCCGATTCCTCCGGGGTAGGACGAATAGCCGACCCACGAGCTGTTGTCCTGCAGCCCGCCGTAGACGTGATACGGATCGTCGTCGTCCACACTGACGTGGTAGAACTGCGACACGGGGAGGTTGTTCCCCTTCCACCACCGGTTGCCGGCGTCCTTCGAGAACCACAATCCGCCGTCGTCGCCGACGATCACCTGCTTGGTGTCGCTCGGATCGATCCACACGTCGTGGAAGTCGCCGTGCGCGCCGCCGCCGGCGGACGCGAAGGTCCGGCCGCCGTCCAGACTCTGGATCAGGTCGCCGTCCGGCTTGAACAGCCGGTCGGGGTTTCGGGGGTCGACGATCAGGTTGGCGAAGTAGAACGGCCTCCAGACCATCATCTGGCTGTTGTCGCGGCGGTCCCAGGTCTTGCCGCCGTCCCCGGACCGGTAGAGCGCGCCCTTCAAGGATTCGACGAACGCGTAGACGACCTTCGAATCCGACGGCGCCACCGCGACCGCGATGCGGCCGTACGGCTTCTGCGGCCAGCCGGAGTTCGCCGCCTCGGTGATCTCGGTCCAGCGGTCTCCTCCGTCGTCGGACCGGTACAGACCGCTCGCGGAGGGCGCGTCCGCGTTCGCCCCACCGGAACGGAACGTCCATCCCCTGCGCCTGAAATCCCACAGCGATGCGTAGAGCGTGTCGGGATGCGAGGCGTCCATCGACATCGATCCGCAGCCCGTCGAGCCGTTGCCGCCCGCGAGAATCTTCGACCACGTGGCCCCGCCATCCTTCGTCCGGTACACGCCGCGCTCATCCGAATCGCTCCACAGCTTTCCCGTCACGCAGGCGTAGACAACCGACGAGTTTCCGGGATGGACGAAGATCTTGACGATGCGCTCCGACGCGGGAAGCCCGGTGTTCGTCCACGACTCCCCTCCGTCTTTCGAGCGGTAGATCCCGTCGCCGATCGAGACGGAGTTGCGCGTCCAGGCCTCGCCGGTTCCGACCCACACCGTGTCGGTGTCGGAAGGATCGATCGCGATCGCGCCGATCGACTGAACCGGCTGCTTGTCGAACTTCGGAGTGAACGTCGTTCCCCCGTCCGTCGACTTCCACACGCCGCCGCTGGCGGCCCCGACGTAGAGGACGATCGAGCCGTCCTTCCGGTGCGCCGCGGTGACCGCGCTGATCCGGCCGCTCATCGCGGCCGATCCGATGTTCCGGCTCCCCAGCCCCGAGATCACGCCCGGATCCAGGCGTCCCTGCGTCTCCGCGGCCGCTACCGGCGTCGCGCACAGCAAAAGCGCCGCGAGCGCGGCCGCCCTCACTTCGCACCTCCCGGGAACGCGAACATCTTCGGGTCGATCTGGGGGTTCAGCTCCACCTTGTCCAGGTGGCGGTTGCCCGACTCGAACGGGAAATAGATTCCATCGACCTTCTCGTACTCGCCGAGGTCGGTCGTCTGGACTTCTTCCTGGCCTCTCACGATGCGGTGGTTGACGACACGGATCTCCAGGAATTGATCGGGATCGATGAACAGCACCATGTTGTCGCCGTTGCCCAGCGTCACCCGGAGCTTGTGCGCCTCCGTCCCCTCGATGTCTTCGGTCCCGAGGTACTCGATCTTGTTTCCCTTGGCCTTGTAATCGACGAGCGGCCCCGCGACGTCGGCCTCCTCGATCAGCGGCTTCGCGTCGTCGGGGGTGACCCGCTGGGGCTCGCGCCGGCCCTGGAACGGCGAGATCGTCCACGCCTCGTGTCCATCCCAGGCCTGGATCGCTGTCATGCCCTGGAGGCTGAACTCGCCTCGATAGCTCGTCGGCGCCACCGCCCACGATTCGACCTTGGCCTCGAGGCCGCCTCCCGCGCGCACCTTCCCGACGGTGTGGATCGTCTTGATCTTGGCGAGCTTGTCGGCCCCGCCGCGCGCTTCGAGATTCTTGGCAACGAGCTCTTCCGCGGTGATGGCCGCTGCCTTCGGCATCCCCGTGAAAACGGCGGCGACGAGCGCGAGCAGAACAATTCCGGGGCGTACGTGCATCGGGATCCTCCCCCTTGCGGGCACAAAAAGTCCGGCACTAAGTACGACGGTGCGCCGTATTTGGTTCACCGGCCGCGTGGATCGCTCGGGCGGCCACGGGAACCGGAACTCTAATCCGCCGGGGAGGCAGGGGGAACGTTTTTCGGGGCTCGGAAACGAACCGCCTCCGGCCGTCGTCTCCTGGGTGAGGCGCTTTGAAAGGAGACCCGCAGATGAGACTTCGAACGCTCCCCCTCGTGACCGTCGCGGTCCTCGGCCTTCTGGCCGCGGCCATCCCCGTGGCCGCCCACGGCCCGGGCCAATTCCGGAACGGAGACGGCGACGGCGTCGGCCAGCACCTCCTCCGCATGGCGGACGTCCTCGGGCTGAGCGACGCGCAGAAATCGCAGGTCCAGTCGATCATCGACAAGCAAAAAGACTCGGCCCTCCCGCAAGGCTCGATGCGCGCGGCGCGGGAGACGCTGGCCCGGACGATCCACGACCCGTCCGCGACCGATGCCCAGGTTCGGGATGCGGCGGCCGCGGTGTCCGCCCTGGACGCGCAACGGGCGGTCAATCAGCACCGTATGATGATCGAGGTGCAGGCGGTCCTGACGCCCGATCAGAAAACCAAGCTCGACGAGCTGAAGGCCGATTGGAAGGAACGGCGTTTCGGACCGCAGTCGAACTGAAACTTGGAGGTGGACGCGGCCGAAGTGGCAGGACCGTTCACGGACGATCGCGACGTCCTGTCCTCGGCCCGCGAAGGCTCTGACGAAGCGGGCCGGCGACTGATGGAGACGTACGGCCCGTCGATGCTCCGCACCGCCTGGCACGTTCTCGGGCGGTACGGCGGACAGGATGCGGAGGACGTCGTGCAAGAGGCATTCATCGCCGCGTTGACGACACCGGCCCTCCCCCACGGCGACATCGGGGGCTGGCTGCGCGCGATCGCGGCACGCAAGGCCCTCGACTCTGTCCGGGCCGCGCGCCGCCACGCCGGCGCGGAACTGCCCGAGAGCCTGTCCGCAGGACCCGTATCAGCAGCGACGATGGCCGTGCGATCGGCATTATTGCGCCTATCACCGACCGATCGTGCGGTCATCGTCCTGGTCGAGCTTCACGGTCATTCGATGGCTGAGGCCGCCGCCATCCTGGGAACCACCAACCTCGCCGTCCGGCTGCGTGCGATGCGGGCCCGCCGCAAGCTCGCCGGTCTGCTGAAACCGGAGGGACCGTCATGAGCCGGGATCATCGACTCCGCGACGCGCTGCGATCGGCCGAGCGCGGCGCCTCCGACGACGTCTCGCGGCTCGTCGCCGCGGTTCCGCGGCTGATGCGCGAGGCCGAGCGGCGCCGGCGCGCCGAAGCCTGGGACGGCCTCGTCGTCGAACGGCTCGCGACGTGGGCGTTTCCGCGCGTCGCGGTCGCGACGGTGTTCGTCGTCCTGGCGGCGGTGGCGGTCATCCGCTTCGAGCGGCCGGCTTCCGGCACCGCGGGCTCGACGTTCGGATCGGTCGTCCTGGATGGCGATTCCGGCACGACGGGCGACGACGTACTGGACGCGCTGCTCGCCCCCGAGGGCACGGATGGCTGAGACCGTGGCGCGATCGATGAAAGGCACGCTCGCTGTCGTCGGGATCTTCGCGCTCGGCGTCGTGTTCGGCGTCGCCCTGTGCTTCGTGATCGTCCACCACGGGGGGCGTCTCGGACCGCCGCGAAGCCATGGGGGCGGCGCCGGCCTTCACGAGCGGATCATGAAGCAGCTCGATCTCGACGCGGCGCAGCGCGAGAAAGTCCAGCCCATCCTCGACCGCGGCCATCAGCGGATGCGCGAGGTGCTGGACGAGACCCGACGCGAGATCCGGGCCGAGCTGCGCCCCGATCAGCAGGAGAAGCTCGACCAGATTCACCCCCCCGGAGCGCTGAAGTAAGATCCCGCGGCCATGGCCGCGATCCAGCGCCTCCTCCCGGTCTTCATCGAGGCCAAGGGCTACTACCTCCTCCCCGCCGCCGCGGCGGTCCTCGTCATCGCCCGCTTCGTCGCCGCGCAGGCCGGGAACGCCGTCGCCGCGCGCCGCGTGCTCGCCGCCCTCGGGGTGCTCGCCGCGTTGTCGGTCCCCGTCTATTTCAACTTTTTCAACTTCCACTACGGCGGGTTCGTCAACCCGCACGAGTTCTTCCATTACTACCTCGGCTCGAAGTACGCGCGGGAGATCGGCTACTTCGACATGTACAACGCCGCGCTCGTCGCCGACGACGAGACCGGGATGGCGTTCCGGCCGGTGGACGGCCACATCTGGGACCTGCGCACGTACACCTACCGGCGCGTCGGCGACGTCCTCGCGGACCGCGACGCGATCAAGGCGCGGTTCACGCCGGAGCGGTGGCGCGAGTGGGTCGCCGACGTGAGCTACTTCAAGCGCCGGCTCTCGAGGCAGGACTGGTCCGAGATCCTGCGCGACATGGGCTACAACGGCACGCCGGTCTACACGATGCTCGCCGGGGGCGCGCTCTCCGGACGGATCCGCACGGATCAGCCGGCCGGACTCTTCTTTCTCGCATCGCTCGACCTCGTGCTCCTGGCGGCCGCCGTGGTGTGCGTTTCCTGGGCATTCAACGCATGGCCCGCGTTGCTCATGGTCGTCTTCGTCTCGTCGTCCTATCTCATGGCGCACGTCCACATGAGAGGGGCTCTGTTGCGGACGGACTTCGTCGTCGCGCTCGTCGCGGCGACCTGCCTGCTCCGCAAGTCCAGGCCGGCCTGCGCCGGAGCGCTGCTGGGGTACGCCGCGATGATTCGCATCTTCCCGATCCTGTTCGCGTTCGGGCCGGCGGCCAAGCTTCTGGCCTCGCTCGCGCCCGTGGTCCGCGGGGAAGCCGCGAAGCTCGGCGCCGCGCGAAGCTCGGCGATCGTCGCCGCGCACATCGCGCTCGGTGCCGGGATCTCGTGGGCCGGTTGGCGCATCGCCGGAGCGGGGATGCGGGAGACGCTCGCAGCGGCGGCGGGCGGAGAGGGAGCGGCGCTCGCCGGGGTCACGATCGTCGTGACCGCGATCCTGTTCGTTTCATCCGTGACCCTCGTCGCCACCTCGCGATCGTGGATCGATCCGCGGCACGCGCGATTCTTCGCCGGCTGCGCCGGAACCATGCTCGCGCTCGGCCTCGCATCGGTCGCGTACTCGGGCGGGCTCGCGGATTGGGATGGGTTCGCACGGAAGATCGCGCTCCACCGGAAGACCTACAACCAGTGGAACGTCGGGCTGACGTCCGTCGTCATCGCCCGCTTCGACCCGCCGGGTCCCCGGGAGGAGGCGCTCGCCGCGCGCCCGCCGTTGCTGCGGACCTGGCTGGGGAACGCGTGGTTCGAGGAAGGCGACCTCTCGCGCCGCGCGGTTCCAATCCGGCTCCTCCAGGCCGCGCTGATCCTCGCGGCGTTCATCGCCGCGCTCCGCCTCGACGATGCCGGTGCGTTTGCGCTGGGGTTCGTGCCGACGTTCGCGCTGGCCGCGCCGACGTACTACTACTACATCGTCTTGCTGCTGCCGTTTCTCTATTTCGCCACGCATCCCGACCGCCTCCGTGGAACGCTGGGCCTGATCTACCTGTTCCTGTTCGCCGCGCTCGGCTTCGCGTTCTACTTCCGGTGGGACCAGTACTTCACGACCTACTACTGGAACTCCGTGCTGGCGCTCGGCCTTTCGATCGCGATGATCGCTGCGGCGTTCGGCCGCGCGACGCCATGGCGCGAGGGTACGGCGAGGAGCCCCCACTGAGCACGTCCTGGGTCGAGATCTCCCGCGCGCCGTCGCGCAAGACGATCGAGGATCACGCGCTCGTGCTCGATGCGCTCGGCATCCCGTGGGGCATCGGCGCCGCCGACGGCCAGCACGTGCTGGTCGTTCCCGCGGAAGACTCCGATCGCGCGGTCCTCGAGCTGTTCCGGTACGTCCGCGAGAACGTCGAGGCGCCGTCCCTCGAGCAAACGCCCCGCCCTCTGACCCGAAGCGTGGGGGCGGCGGCGGCGTACCTGATCGTCCTGCTCGGCTGCGACGTCCTGCAGCGGCGCGACGCCTTCGGCGCCGGCTGGTGGGACGCGGGGCGCGCGGATTCCGCGCTCATCCGCGGCGGCGCATGGTGGCGCGCGCTCACTGCGCTGACGCTGCATGCCGACGCGCTCCACCTCGCCAGCAATGTCGTGTTCGGCGCCGCGTTCGGGATCATGCTCGCGCAGAGCATCGGCGTCGGGCTCGCCTGGGCGATCTTCGTCGTCGCGGGCGGCCTCGGGAATCTGGCCAACGCCTGGGTCCAGGCGCCGTCACACAGGTCGATCGGCGCGTCCACCGGCATCTTCGCGATGCTCGGTGCGCAGGCCGCTCACGATTGGCTGACGCGGCGCCGCCGTCACAGCGACGTCTGGAGGCGTTGGGCTCCGATCGCGATCGGCGCCGTCCTCCTCGCATGGCTCGGGGGCGAGACGCGCCCGACGGAGCCCGTTCTCGTCCCGCCTCCGAGAATCGACGTCTGGGCGCACGTGCTCGGCTTCGGCATGGGCCTTCTGGCCGGGGCCGTCGTCGGGGCGGCGGGCCCCCGGCTGTCGCGATTCGAGAAGCTTCAAATTCCGCTCGCTCTCGCCGCTCTGGTCGCGCTCGGCTTCGCGTGGGCACTCGCAATCTGAACCTTGTCCTGCAGACCCACCCGACGTAGAGTCGTCTCAACGGGGCTCATTGAGACTCTAGGGGGTGCCATGATTCTCCACACGCGCGCTACGGTCGCGGCAAGTGTTTTCGTCTGCGTGGCGGGGTTTGCCTCGGTGTTCGGCCAGGAAGGGTACGTCGCCGATCCGGATCCGGTGAAGCATCCGACGCTGCACGTGCAGCCGCCGGTCCTCCCGGCGATTCAATCCACGCAGACCCCGAGGGTGCCCGCCAGCGTGATCAACGGGATCACTTACATCGACGTCATGACGGCGGCGGGCTACGACCTTGCGGGCTACGACGTCGGCAACGAGCCCGCGATCACCGCGAATCCACAGACCCCGAGCCAGATCGTGCTGACGTCTTTCTCCGGCAGCAACTGGGGTGTCGGCGGAAACTCGTCGTTCTGGTATT
Organism: uncultured Acidobacteriota bacterium; assembly: GCA_964647625.1. GTDB lineage: Bacteria > Acidobacteriota > Polarisedimenticolia > Polarisedimenticolales > DASRJG01 > DASRJG01. Next base: position 65,871 of record CAZYHZ010000011.1, on the reverse strand, counting down.
CCAGCAACGCCGGCGCGAGCTGGTCGTTCCTCGCCACGATCCCTCCGCCGCCGGGCCAGACCACCAACGTCAATTGCCCCTGCGATCAGACGCTGGATTGGGGACGTGACGGCCTCCTCTACGGAACGTTTCTCTTCGAGTACACGAACGGCTCGCCCGCATCGGTGTTCTCCGCCCAGGCGCAAGACCCGGCGAACGCCGCGTCGTGGACGTACCGCGCGCCCGGCGGCGTCGCACAGACGACGAGCGGCCCGATCTATCCGCAGCCGGACCAGCCTTGGCTCTGGAGCGGCCCGCTTCCCGGCGACAACGGCCAGACCCACGTCGCGGTCGGCTACGACGTCTTCGACGCCGGCTACTCCAACTCGGAGACGCACGCGGCCGATTCGCCCGGGGCGTCCCCGCTCGATTTCAGCCGAGACGTCGCGACGAACGACGACGGGGTCAAATACAACGACGGCATGAATCCGGGGACTCGCATCGCCATCGGGCCCGACGGCAAGATCTGGAACGTGTTCCAGCGACTCGGCCTGGAGCAGTCGAACGGGATCAAGCAGCTCACCTACATCGTCACCGTGTCGACCGACGCAGGGCTGTCGTTTTCGGCGGCCAACAGCGATCACGCATCGCTCGGCAAGGTCGTGTTCGCCAACGCGCTGAGCTTCCAGGGGAACGGCTCGAAGGTCGGCGGGGTGAACGCGCTGCTCGGCGGCGTCGATGCGATCGCGGCCGACCCGGGCTCGGGGAACGCGTGGATCGTCTACGGGCGCCGCACGTCGCTGACGGCGCACGATCAGCTCTTCCTCGTGAAGGTCACCTACAGCGCCGGCAGCCTCCTCATCGGCACGCCGGTGACGGTCTCGCAGCCCACGATCGACGCCTACCTTCCGGCGGTCGCCGTGCTTCCCAACGGGGAGGTCGGCGTTTTGTACCTGACCTACAACGGCGCGAGCTTCCAGTGGGTGTTCACTCAGTACACGAACGGCACGACGTTCGCGAAGTCCACGGGCTTCCCCGCCTTCACCTCACCGTTCATGGACAACGGGAATTCGAATCAGAGGATCTTCGGCGATTACGTCCAGGTGCGCGCCGTCGGCTGTAACTTCGACGGTACCTATCCCGCGCGCGGAGCCGGAGCGAGCAGCGTGAACAGCATCGTGCCGTATTTCATGTCGGCGCCGTCGTTCAACGCGTGCGCTCCGCCGACGCTGACGTCCCTGACGCCGAGCGCGGCCTGTGCGGGCGGTCCGGGGCTCAACGTCACCCTTCAAGGAACGGGGTTCGCGAACGGCGCCAATGGGCTCGTCGACGGCGCGTTGCGGACGACGACCTTCGTTTCGTCGAACCAGGTGACGACGGCGGTCCAAGCGGGCGATCTCACGACGGTGGGATCCCGCGCCGTTCGCCTGCTCGGCGCGAGTCCGGCCGGCGGATTGTCCGGCACGCTTGCGTTGACAGTCGAGGCCGCGCCGGCGAGCCCCGGGGCGTCGCTTCGCGCCGACGGCGCGGCGGCGAACGTCTCACTGTCCTGGAGTTCAACGGCCAACGCAACGAGCTACCGCGTCAGGCGCTGCACGGCGACCGCGGGCCCGTGCGCGCCGGCCGCATTCGCGACCTCGCCGGGGGCGAGCTATCAAGATGCGGCCCGGCTGGACGCCGACAGCTACTGGTACCAGATCGACGCGGTCAACAGCTGCGGCCCGGTGCCCTGAGCGTTCCCTACTTGCAGAACGCGATCCACTTCGCGGAGGCCGTGTGGGGCTGGCCGCACGGGATCGTGGCGAAGTTCCCCAGGTCGGACGTCTCGACGCAGGTGAGCCCCGACGACGAGCACACCTTGTTGCCGGTGTCGAAGTTGGGATCGACGAGCGTCGTGACGCCCCAGAGCACGACGCCGTGCGAGATCGAGGACGTGCCCGTGACGACCGCGGTGCCGTCGTTCTCCGCCGCCGGCGCGGCGTCGTTCCGGTAGCGCAGGCGCCCGCCGGACGCGTCGCGCCACAGGTGCGCCTGGGCGAGCTGAACGTGGCCCGTATTCCAGTTGCCGCCTTCGAGCGTCAGATTTCCCTCGGTGCCGTCGGAGGTCGTCTGCGACGAGATCCGGATCGCGGCGCCCGTGCCTCCCGATCGTCCGAGCTGCTGATCGGCGATCACAAGGCCGTCCTGCTGGACGATCGTCGTTCCGGTGCCCGGAGCGCCGGGCGTCGCGACGTAGATTCCCGTATGGCCGGACGAGGTCACGCCGTTGCCCGTGGGATTGAACTGGACGAACAGCCCGTAGGACGGACCGACCGGCTCGGGCCCGGTGTCGGGAATCAGATTGATGTCCGAGCGCAGGCCGGTGAGGCTGGTGATCTCCCGGTTGGGCGTCGACCCGCTGATCCGCGCGTCGAAATAGCCCGCGGTGACGATGCCCGACTTCGCCGTCGATGTGGTCGCGTTGAAATCGATGATCGAATAGAGGCCGTTCAAGCCGTAGCCGCGGCGATCGTTGGTGTGATCGAGATAGGTCGCGAACTTTCCCCCGCTCGTCGTGCCGCCGGGGTTGATGTCGGAGCTTCGCATCCAGCTCGAGAATCCGTTGTACCAGTACTCGTCGGTCCCCATCCGCAGGTTGAACGCCGCGAACGGCCAGGACAGGTGAAGCGCCGTATTGCCGTTCCGGTTGTTCGGGATGAACGTCCAGCGGGCGCCGCCCGTCGGCACCGCCCCCGTGCACGTGCCGCCGCCGGTGCAGACGCCCGCGAGGTCGCCGAGCGTGCAGTACCCGCCGGGGTTGGTCCCACCGACGCACGTGCTGTTGGCATCGACTTCCAGCGCGAAATGGAACGGCCGCCAGAACGTTCCCGACGACGAGATGTAGTTCCAGTTTCGCTCGATCCAGGTCTGCCGGCCCGGGGCCGGCGACGAGTCGTAGGTCGTCTCGAGGACGTCGTTGAATCCGTATTCCTTGCCGTTGGTGCGCACGCCGGAGCACGACATGTTGTAGGAAACGCAGAACGTGTTGTCGAGCGTCTGCTCGCAGACGCCACCCGGGCACGTCGCGTCGGACGTGCACGTCAGGCCGGCGCTCGGCCCGCCGACGCAGTATCCGAAGTACCCGCCCTCCGTCCCCAGGAAGATCTGCGTCACGACCGGCGTCGTCACCGGGAAATAGGTTCCGTTCGGAGCCACGGTGGGAGCGAGCGAGTCGTCGTTGCTGATGGGCTGCTCCGGCAGCCGACCGGAGGAGATTCCGAGCGAGCCGCCCGATTGAGTTCCGACGGAATTCATCGAGTCGGTGACCGCCGGCGGCGTGGCCCGCGAGCCGCTGTCCTGCACTCCGACACCGGCCGCCGGCGCGACCTCGCCCGGTCTCCAGGTGTCGGTCATCGGGTCGTACCGCCCGACGATCGCCCCCCCGCGCCCGCCGGTCTTGAAGGCGACCTCGGTTCCGTCCCATCCCGCGTCGAGCTGCTCGGCCCGGGCGGGCGCGTCGAACCGCGACATCGACTGCCACGTGTCGGTCGCCGGATCGTACCGGCCTCCCGAGAGCGCCACACCGTCGGAGTAACCGCCCCACGCCACCACACGACTTCCCGTCCAAACGCCCGCGCTGAAGGCGCGCGGGTGCGACGATTCGTCGAGCGATCCGTCGTTCCAATCCCGCTCCGGGTCGAACGCGCGCGCGCCCGAAACCGGCGTCGGGAGACCGTTCCCGTCGGCCACCGCGGCGACCGCATCGGGATCGACGGCGACGCGCTGGATGACCCACCAATCGTCGAAGCTCTTCTTCGGGATCGTGAAGTTCACGATCCGTGCGGAGTTGCCGTGGTCCTCGAGCACGACGGAGATGACGAACGCGTCGAGCTCGGACCGGATGTCACCGATCTGACCGGCGCGGGCCGGAGCAGCGGCGCGCCAGCGCGCGTAGCTTTCCGGCGACAGGCCCACCGAGCGGCTCGCGGGATCGCGACGGAGATCGGCGGCGCTCGTCGAGATCTCGACGACCGAGCGTCTCGGATCCGCGGCGAAGTGCTCGACGCCGAACCGGCTCAGGTCACGCCGGAGCGCTGCGGCCTGGGACATCGGGTCGGCTTGGATCGCCGGATCGGAGGCGAACGCCGCGCGGATGAGGCGATCCGCCAGCGCCGGCCGGACGAGACATTCCTGGATCACGAACGGGTCGTTGCCGAGCAGCGCGTACAGGTCCTGGAGGCGCGACGCCATGCGCGTCTCCCCCGCCATCCGCTCCAGCTCGCGCCGCAACATCTCTGCGGTGATCGGCGTTCCGAACGTCTTCTCGAGCGCGGCGGACTGCTCGAGCGTGGTCGCGACCGAGCGCTCGAGGTCGGCGCGCGAGACCGCTTGCTCGAACGGCTGCGTGCTTCCGGTCTGGTTGGCGTACGTGTAATGCTGGAGAGCTGCCTCGGCGCGAACGCGCTCATCGAAGCTGAGATCGCGGGCGGCGGCGCCACGCACCACACACACCGCAAGGAGCCCCGTCACGGCGCAACGGACCGCAACTCGCATCGAGCAACGCCTCCCGACCCGACGTGAAAACATACCGTCGAATCCGGTCCCGTGGCCGATTACAAGTTCGAAAAGTTTCATGCCATAAAGACGTGGCAGTTCAGCCGAATCTAGGGGCAGGACAGGCCGAAAGCCGTCATGAACAGGTGGAAGTCGGTATCGTCGACGCATCCAGTCGAATCCAGATCGGCCGCCGCGTCGTACGCCGGGGCGCCCTGGCACCGTGGGTACGCCGCCGCGAACACCTCGAGGTCCCGGCCGTCCACGCGGTTGGCGGAGAACCCGATGGTCGAGAAATTGGCGAGGGCGTGAGCGCAGCCGTGCACCGCGTCGCAGCTGTCGGCCGTACACGCGTCGGCGTCGTCGCAGTCGACGGCGGCCCCGCCCGTGCAGACCCCGCCGGCGTCGCATGTCTCGCCGGTCGTGCACACGTTGTTGTCGTCGCAGGCCGTTCCCTGGGGCTTCGCCGGATTCACGCACTGCCCCGTCGCCGGGTTGCACGTCCCCGCGGTGTGGCAGGTGTCGCCCGCGCACACGACCGCAGCGTGCGCGCAGCCGGTCGCCGGCGCGCACGAGTCGTCCGTGCAGGGGTTGGCGTCATCGCACGACAGGGAGGCCCCGCTCACGCACAGGCCCGCGGCGCAGGCGTCGCCGATCGTGCAGGCGTTGCCGTCATCGCATGCCGCGGTGTTCGGCGAGTGCGTGCAGCCGGAGGCCGGATCGCAGGAATCGTCGGTGCACGGGTTGCCGTCGTCGCACACCACGGGCGTTCCGCCGCCGCAGACGCCGGACGTGCACGTCTCCCCGGTCGTGCAGGCATTGCCGTCGTTGCAGGCCCCGGGCACGTTGGTCCCGCCATTGCAGGCCGCGACCGTGCCGCCCGTGCCGTCGCAAGTCTCCCCCGTGGTGCACGGGTTGCCGTCGTCGCAGGGGCTCCCCTGATATGAGATCCCGTGCGAGCACGCACACGCGTTGTTCTCGTCCGCAAAATCGTCCGTGCACGGAAGCCCGTCGTCGCACACGGACCGGCCGTAGCAGTGTCCCGCTCCGTCACAGACGTCTGCCGTGGTGCACGCGAGGAGATCGTCGCACGCGGCGCCCGCCGGAAGCGGCGGGAAGATGCACGAAGCGACGGGATCGCACAGGTCCTCCGTGCAGTCGTCGCCGTCGGTGCACAGGTCTCCCAGGAGGCTCGAGTCGTTGACGCAACCGACGAACGAGTTGCAGTAGTCCTCGGTGCACACGCTCCCGTCGTCGCAATTCTTGTCGACGAACTCGCAGATGCCGGCGTTGCAGCTCGCCGACGCGGTGCAGGCGTCGACGACGCAGGCCACCTGATCGCAGTAGATGATCTGGCAGGATCCATCCTCGCCGGTCGTGAAGGTGATCTGTGCGTCGTCGTTTGAGGGATTGTCGTCGGTCGTGAAGCTGGACACGGACACCGCGTTCGTCACGTCGAGTCCCGCGCCGATGCAATTCGCCACCTGAGCCGTCAAGGTGTAGGTCGCCCCCGCCCCCGGAGCGATCGCGTAGGTGGTGCAGTCGATCGGCGCGTTGTGGGAGGCGGGCGTCGGTAGGGTGCGGCAGCCCGTGTTGAAGCCGCCGAATCCGTCGTCGAGCTGCAGCCCCATGTAAAGCAGCTCGGACGGAAGAACGTCGGAGATGCGGACGTCCTGGGCGATGTCGGTACCAAGATTGTCCACGCGGATCGTATAGGTGACGACCTGCCCGGTCGTGACGGGGCCGGCCGGTCCCGTCATCGTCACCGCGATGTCGGCGGCCCCCGGCGGCGGCACGGGGCCGCAGTTGATCGAGATGCTCCCCTGGTACGGAAGCGGATAGGCGGACGCCGGCGGGTCCTCGTTCGATCCCGTGCTCCGGGTCGGCTGATAGCACAGCGCGTACGCCCCGGTATAGCGCGCCCGGTACTGAAGGAAGTTCGACGTCACCGACGGCGTGACGCCGAGCAGCGTCCCGGGCGACGGCGTCACGTCGTTCCTCAGGACCTGGCCCTGGAAGCGGGTGTGCGCGGGTGGAGGATCGCCGTCGACGGTCTCGAGCACCGGCCAGACGTTCGTGATCGTTCCCGAGGTCCGAGAGGGGTTGTTGTCGGAGAAAGCGAGAAGCTGGTCGCCCTCGCGCATGACGAAGCGGTAGCAGTCCATGTCCAGTGCGGACAGGATGTCCCAGCTGTAGATGACCCCTCGCACGAACCCGCCTCCGGTGACGTGCGTCGCGCCGTAGAACGTGTCGTTCCCGAGGCCGGACGGATCGGGATCGGGAAGTGATTCGTTTTGCGCGGTGCCGGTCTCGATCCGCGCGTAAAAGCGGTACGGCTCGTCGCCGGCGGCCGGTCCGCCCTTGCTGTCGATGCGCGCGTAGATCTCCGAGCCGTCCGCGAACGGCCCGGCGACGACGGGGGCGTCGAGGCCGATCCACGACGTGCCGTCGTTGTCGTCGTATCCGAGCGTGTCGGTGGCCGTCGTGATCCTCATCTCGTAGTCGCTGCTGGCCGACGCGGCGGAATCGACGGCCGCGAAGATCTTCGACCCCGCGGGCGGCGCGCCGAGATCGTATACGTCCACGTCCCCGCCGGCGCCGGCGGGAACCGCAGAGCCTTCCATGAAACAGCCGGGCCCGGGGGCGAACGGTGTGGCGGTCGCCGTCGAATCGTTCGGCTCGATCTCGCGCGCACATTTCGCGACCTCGATCGCGAAAGCGCCTCCGGGGTCGGCGGCGGTGTCGTGATCGAAGATCAGCGTGTAGGTCGTGTCCGCTTCGAGCGCGACGCAGGGAATCTCCTCCGAGCGGTTGCCGTTACCGGTCGTCTGGTCGTTCATCCGATTCGCCGCGGCCAGGCACGAAGCGACCGGCGTCGATGGATCGGGCGGCGGGCAGGTTCCCGTGAGGTAGAGCACCGGCGACTGGCTGCGCATCGGCGAATCGGCATCGTCCTGCACGTAGCGGAACGAGTAGAGGCCGGCCTCGGTCGGGGTGAACGAGTACACGAGGTCGGGACCCGCAGCCGCGGACGGGATCTGTCCGTATCCGGTGAAGCAGGCGGCAGGCGCGTGATAGTCGTCCTCGGCGGTTGCCGTGGAGCCGAACGTGATGCGGTCGAGGGCCAAAGGCACGGTCCTCGGGCACGAGTCGTTGGTGAAATCCACGGCGAGCGCGAGCTCGTCGAATCCGGAGTAGACCCCGGGGTCGACGTCCTGCGTCCAGTGGCCCACCGCGATGAAGTAGGTCACGCCGGCTGTCAGTCTCGCCGTGGCGACCGCCTGGTCGACGTACGGCGCGAACGGAACGTCGGCCGGACAGTCGCGGGGCCGGTCGTTGCAGACCAGCGCGGCTCCGGCCGGGCACGAATCGAAGACGCCGACCACCGTGTCGTACACGGTGCTGCCCACAGCCCCTGCGCCCGCGCACGAGCTGAACGAGTAGGTGCCGGTGACGCTCGGCGTGAAGCGAAACCAGATGTCGTGGTCCATGCCGAAAAACGCGCCATCGGGGGGACAGACGCCGGGGTCGTCGACACCTTGCGGCGTCGCGTCCAGCACGTTCACGGGGTCCGAGACGACCGGAAACGGACCGTCCGGGATGACGACGGCGCCCGCGCACGTGTCGTTGGCGGGCGGCGCCCCGGAGGCCGGCGGGGCCGCGGGTACGAGTGCGACGGCGCAAAGCGCAGCCGCGGGAAGCGAGAATCTCACGACCCTACTCTAGCCGAGGCAGCCGATGCGGGGCGGAAGGCGACCGCGTTACTGGTACGAAAGCGCCAGCGCGCTGCCGAACGCGATCGTCGCCGACGCCCCCGATGCCTCTGCATTCTCGAACGTCACCGGGGTCGGCGAGAACGTCGCCGCCGACACCGTGCGGAACGTCAGGCTCAGCACCAAATGCTGGCCCGTGCCGACCGCCACGTCGCTCGACGTGCCCGGCTCCTGGATCGACACGATCAACCGGCCTTGCTGGCCGCCGGCTAGGCCGACGGCGACGAGGGCGTTCGCGGAGAACAGGGGGCTCGAGTAACTCCCCGCCGGCACGAACTCGAGCTTCGCCGGGTCATAGACGACGTCGAAGTTCATCCCCCGCATCGTCGTGGACCCGAGCGCGGGGCCGCCGATGATCACGTCCACGCGCTCGGTGGTCGCCGCGGTCGCGGCGCCGCACGACATCGTCACGGCGTCCGGCGCGGCGTTTCCCGAATCGGTGCAGGCGAACACGACGCTCGTCGGCGGCGAGCTGGTTCCGCTGCTGGAGCAGCCGACGGCGTAAAGCAACGCCGCAGCGAACCCGATCTCGATCCATCGCGAAGCCGTCCAGCCTCTGCGTTTCATGGGCACCCCTGACCGAACGTGGTCATGAACAGATGGAAGTCGGTATCGTCGACGCATCCCGTCGAATCGAGATCGGCCGCCGGGTCGTACGCCGGGGCGCCCTGGCACCGTGGATACGCCGCCGCGAACACCTCGAGGTCCCGGCCGTCCACGCGGTCGGCGGAGAATCCGCTGGTCGAGAAGTTGGCGAGGGCGTTGGCGCAGCCGTGGACCGCGTCGCAGCTGTCGGCCGTGCACGCGTTGGCGTCGTCGCAGTCGACGGCGGCGCCGCCGGTGCAGACCCCGCCGGCGTTGCAGGTCTCGCCGGTCGTGCACACGTTGTTGTCGTCGCAGGCCGTTCCCTGGGGCTTCGCCGGATTCAGGCACTGCCCCGTCGCGGGGTCGCACGTTCCCGCGGTGTGGCAGGTGTCGCCGGTGCACACGACCGGAACGTGCGCGCAGCCCGTCGCGGGGCTGCACGAATCGGTGGTGCAGGTGTCACCGTCGTTGCAGTCGACGACCTCGCCGCCCCCGCAGGTCCCACCCGAGCAGATCTCTCCGAGCGTGCAGGCATTGCCGTCGTCGCAGACGTTCGAGTTGTTGGAATGGACGCAGCCGGTCGCGGGCGCGCACGAGTCGTCCGTGCAGGCATTGCCGTCGTCACACGACAGGGGGGCGCCGCCGACGCAGACGCCCGCGGCACAGGTGTCGCCGGTCGTGCAGGCGTTCCCATCGCTGCACGACGCGTTGTTGTTCGTGAAGACGCAGCCGGACGCCGGGTCGCAGGAATCGTCGGTGCACGGGTTGTTGTCGTTGCACACCACCGGCTCTCCGCCGCCGCAGACTCCCGAAGTACAGAACTCCCCGGAGGTGCACGAGTTGCCGTCGTTGCAGGCGCCCTCGACGGGGGTCCCTCCGGTGCAGGCGGCGACCGTTCCGCCGGTGCCGTCGCAGGTCTCGCCGGTGGTGCACGAGTTGCCGTCGTCGCAGGGGGTCCCCTGGAACGAGACCGTATTCGTGCAGGCGCACGCGTTGTTCTCGTCCGCGAAGTCGTCGGTGCAGGGAAGGCCGTCGTCGCACACGGAGACGCCGTAGCACGTCCCCGTTCCGTTGCACACATCGTCATGCGTGCAGCTCAAGAAATCGTCGCAGGGGCTGCCGGCCGGCGTCGGCGTGAAGACGCAGAAAGCGATCGGATCGCAGGAGTCGATGGTGCACACATTGCCGTCGAAGCACAGATCGCCCAGCTGGCTCGGGTCGTTGACGCACGGGTGCTCCGCGTTCGACGGGTCGCACGAATCGGCTGTGCACACGCTCCCGTCGTCGCAGTTCAGGGGCGTGCCGGCGCAGTTGTGACTCGCATCGCACGCCGCGTTCACCTGGCAGTGGTCGACGATGCAGCCGGCGCTCGGATCGCACAGGGTGGGCGTGCACGTGCCGTCGTCCACCGTGACGAACTCCCAGCTCGCGCTGTCGTTCGCGGCGTTGGCGTCCGTCGTGTAGGTCGTGATCGAGGTGTCGTTGTGCACCGTCAGGCCGGGGCCCTGGCAGTTCTGGACCTGGACCGTCAGCGTATACGTGATCGAGGCCCCCGGGGCGAGCGAGTAGTTCGTGCAGTCGACGTCCGCGTCGTTCGCACCGGGCGTCGGCAGCGACAGGCAGGCGGTGTTGCCGCCCGCGAAACCGTCATCGACCGACACGCCCACGAACACGACCTCCGGCGGCAAGGTGTCGGTCAGCCGGACGTCCTGGGCGATGGCCGTGGCGTCGTTGTTCGTGACCGTGATCGTGTACTCGATGAGTGAGCCGTCCTGAACGGGGCCGGCCGGTCCGGCCTGCGTGATCGACACGTCGGCCGGCTGCGGCGCCGGGACCGGCCCGCAGTTGATCGCGATGCTCGCCTGATAGGGCAGCGGATAGGCCGCCGGGGGCGGATTCTCCGGCGTGCCCGTGTCGACCGTCGGCTGCATGCAGACCGCGTACCACCCGGTGTAGCGCGCCCGGTAGTGATGGAACTCGGAGGTCACGGACGGCGTCGTGCCCGTTAACGTGCCGGGGCTCGGCGTGAGGGTGTTCCGGAGCACCTGTCCGACGAAGCGGGTGTGCGCGGGCGGGTTGCCGTCGACGGTCTCGATGACCGGCCAGACGTTGGTGATCGTGCCGGGGGCGCGCGTCGGGTTGTTGTCCGAGAACATCGTGATGTTGTCGCCCTCGTGGGCGACGAACCGCCAGCAGTCGATGTCCGCCGGCCCGTTGGTCGTGTCCCACGAGTAGATCACGCCCTTGATGAACCCTCCCAGGGTGATGTGATTCGCCTCATAGATCGTGTCGTCCCCCAGCCCGTCGGGATTCGGATCGGGCTGCGACGGCCCCTCGGCGGGGCCTTGCTCGATCCGGGCGAACAACCGGTACGGCTGGTCGCCGCCGCTGCCGCCTAAGAGCGTGGGCTTGCCGTTGACGCGAGCGTAGATCTCGCTGCCGTCCGCGATCACGCCGCCGATCACGGGGGCGTTCGATCCGATGATCGACGTCCCGTCGTCGTCGTCGAAGCCCAAGGTGTCGGTCGCGTTCGTGATCCGCATCTGATAGTCGCTGTTGTTCGCCGCGGCGGCATCGATCGCGACGAAGATCTTCGACCCGGCTGGAGGAGCGCCGAGGTCGTAGAAGTCCACGTCGCCGGCCACGCCGGTCGGGGTTGCGGCCCCTTCCATGTAGCAACCGGAGCTCGGCGCGAAGACCGTCGCATTCGCCGTCGTGTCGTTCGGCTCGGTCTCGGGGTTGCAGCGTGTGACCTCCACGGCAAACGGGCCGCCGGGGTTGGCCGTGAAGCGGTCGTCGAAGAAGAGGTAGTACGGCGTGTTCGCGGTCAGCGAGAGGCAGTCGAGCTCTTCCGATCGATTCCCGTTCCCGGTCGTCTGATCGTTCATGCGATTTGCGGCGGCGATGCACCCGGGCACGCCGACGGTCGGGTCGGGATCGGGGCACGTCGTCGCGAGATAGAGGACGGGCGACTGCGTGCGCAGGGCGGCGCTGGCATCATCTTGCACGTACCGGAACGAGTAGCGGCCGTCGGTCGGCGGGCTGAACGAGAACACCACGTCGAGGCCGTTGGCGGTCGTCGGGATCTGTCCGTTGTCGGTCTGCGGGCAGCCGATGCTGCGGTAGTCGTTCGTCGCGCTCGCCGTGGTCCCGAACGTGATGCGGTCGAGCGCCAGCGGCGCCGGGTTCGAGCAGTTGTCGTTGTCCGGCGCCGGCGACAGATCGACTTGCAGCGACACCGTGTTCAACGTGGGCACGACGCCGCCGAGATCGTCCGCGAAATGCCCGACGGCGATGTAGTAGGTCGTGTTCGCGGCCAGGACGACCGACAGCACGGATTGATCGACGTAAGGTGCGCCCGGGAGGCTTCCGGCGCACAGCGCCGTCGAATCGTTGCAGCCGAGCTCGTTCGGGCTGCCGGGACAGGCGTCGAGGACGCCGATGACCGTGTCGTACACCGTGTTTCCGCCGGCGCCGTTGTCGGCGCACGTCGAGAAGATGTACTGCCCCGACTGGCTCGGCGTGAAGCTGTACCAGATCGTCCGATCGATCGGGGCGCAGGTCAGGATGCCTTCGTCGGTGTCTTGCGGCGTCGCGTCGGTGATGTCGACAGGAGCGGCGGAGATCGGGAACGGTCCGGCCGGGATGGCGATCGCGTCGATGCATTCGTCATTGGCCGGCGTGGCGAGCGCGGAGGCCTTGAGGTGCTGCTGGACGACGCGCGGCTTCACGTCGGCTGCGGATGCCGGCGTGCCGTCGGCGATCGTCGCGACGGCCGGCTTGGCGTGGGAGCGCGAGAGCGGCTTTGCGCGGCCCGTGGCTGCCTGTATCGATCCGAAAGCCGCCGTGAGGACGAGCAACCCCGCCAGGAACCGCTTCGGACCAAAGGTCACACGCACCGACATGGATGGCTCCTCCTCGTCGAACGACCGAATCCCTGGCAGAACATGGACTCCCTTCCGAATGGAGGCAAGGGCCGCGGTTTTTCGGCGCCTGCTACCTTCTCACCTTCCTCTCCGTTTTCCGAGGGCTAATTCGCAGGATGGATTCCGGGACGGTTCGTGGCCGGGGCCGCGGCCTCGGGGCGGCTCTGCTCGTTGCGGTCGCCGTGGGGGCGGCGGTAGCGGGCGATTCACCTCCGACGAATACGGCGGACGAGCTGCTCCGGCGCACGGCCCTCGGCGACGCTGCGGAGCCCGCGCAGCGCGACGCCGTTCGAGCCATCACCGATCGTGCCGTTCTGGCCGAGATCGCCGCCGGTGCGCTGCGCGAGTCCGTCCGCGCGGACGCGGTGCTCCGGCTCGGCGATTCCGGGGCGGCGGATCCTTTCTTCAAGGACGAGAGCTGGGTCGTCCGGGCCGCCGTGGTCTCGCACACCTCGTCCCGCAGCTTGCTCATCCAGGCCGCGGTCGACGACCCGGATCCGTACGTACGGGACGAAGCGGTCCGGCGTCTCGACGATCAGGATCTCCTGACCCGCATCGCGCTTCAAGATCCGAGCCGGATGGTGCGCTTCCACGCCGTCAAGGCCATCTCCGACCCTGCCCGGCTCGAAGAGATCGCGGTCCGGGATCGTGCCGGCGACATGCGGGCGCTCGTCGTTCCCCTGATCGCCGATCCCGAGCGTCTCGTGCGCATCGCCCGCCAGGTCGACGACCCGTCCTCCCGCGAGCAGATCATAGGGCGCATCAAAGATGATGCGATCGTCGCGCGCCTGGCTCAGGAAGATACCGATGACGGCATCCGGCGCGCGGCGATCGAGCACCTCGACGATCAGGGTGTCCTCTCCCGGCTGGCGCGGTCCGAAGGCGATGACGACCTCAGGCTCGCCGCGGTCGCGCGTGTGAACGACCAGTCCGTTCTCGCCGCCATCGCCAAGGGACCTGCTCCGGATGAGATCCGGGCGGCCGCGGTCATGCGGTTGATCGATCGCGGCGTCGCCGACGGATTTGCCCGGGGCGACGAGTCGCCGGCGGTCCGCCTCGCCGCGGTGGATGGCATGACGGACGCGACGGGTTTGGCCGTCATCGCCGGTCACGACGCGGACGCGCGCGTTCGCGCCCGCGCGGCGTCGCGGATCGACGATCGGGCGGTGCTCCTGGTCGTGGCCGGCGCCGACCCCGACGCTTCGGTGCGCAGGGCGGCCGTCGCCCGCTTGAGCGATCCGGCCGCCCGCAAGCGCATCGCATCGCAAGACGCCGACGGCTCGGTCCGCGCGGCGGCGATCCGCGAGCTGCCCGACGATCCTCCTTTCTTTCAGAAGCTCGCGCTGACCGATCCCGCGTCGGAGGTGCGCTTCTACGCGGTGCCGCGCGTGTCCGACCCGGCGATCTTGATGCGGATCTGCCGGGAGGATCGCTCGCAGACGGTTCGCCTCACCGCTCTCAAGCGGCTCGACTCCCCTGCCGACGTGACGGCGATCGCCCGGACGCACACCGACTGGGTGGTCCGCCGGGCGGCGACCGACCGCATCCAGGACGACGAGGCCCTGATCGCGATCGCCTCGACGGACGCCGACATCGACGTGCGGCACGCCGCCTCCCGCAGGCTGAACGAGAAACAGGTCGCCGCGATCGCCCGGAGCGCGAAGTCCTTCGAAGCGCGGCTCGATGCCGTCGCGCTGCTATCCGACCAACGCCTCCTCGAGGGCCTCGTCCGCGAATCCGGCGACCGCGCGGTTCGATTGAAGGCGGCCGGGATGCTCGAGGATCGCGCCCTGCTCCGGGGGGCGATCGAGCGCGCGGAGGACCCGGAGCTGCGCCGCGTGCTGTTCGAGAGTGCGGCCGGAGGGACGCACGCCCCGGACCCGCGGGCCGTCCGCATCCAGGCGATGCTGTCCGACCCGACCCTGGCCCCGCTGGGCAGTCGAGCCACTCTCGATTACTCGGTCCGCCTGGACGAGAAGCGCTACATCCACGACGACGATGCCCCGAGCGGGCCGTCGAAGGGGAAGGTTCTCGTCGAATACGTGACCGTCGCGATCCGGAACGGCACCGAACCCCTCTATCACAATGTGTTCCGCGGGAACCGGTCGCGGAAGGCCGAAGCCTTCTCGAGCGGCTCCCGGATCGAGGGGGGGTATTTCATCCGGACCAACCGCGCGGAGGTCGACGACCTCGAAATCGCCGAATCTCTGCTGCGGGCCGGGGAAAAGCTCGATTTAGCTGTGGCCTTACGGTCGAAGGACAAGTACATCCATGCTGCCGCGGCGGCGCTGGCCGACACGTGGTGGACCAAGGGGGCGCGGCGCGTCGAACCCGCCGAAGAGGTCATCGATGACGATTAGGCTTGGGGCGAAGCTCTGTTCGTTGTTCGTGGCGGGGGTCGCCGCCTTCCTGGGAATTTCGGCATACGCCGGCGATGAGGCGGTCGCGCCTCCGACGCATCCGGTGTTCGTCAGCGAGCCGGTCGTGCCGACCAGCACGCCCGCCGTGCGCGATCTCCCCGATTGGAAGCCGGACCCGAGTCTGTTCGGCCTCGAGATGAAGCGTCGCGAAGACTTCGGCTTCATACCGATCGAGTACCCGATCAAGCCCAAGCTCGATCCGCTGTACGAATCGTCGCAGAGCGTCACGACGCCGCGGCCTGGGGTCGACTCGTTCAGCACGCTGGTTCACAACTACGCCGGACAGTCCTCGACGCAATCGCCGCCGGACACGACCGGCGACGTGGGTCCGACCTACTTCGTCCAGGCGACGAACCAGGCCGTCTCGACGGTCGCCGTGATCCGGAAATCCGACGGCGTGATCGTCAAGACGTTCACGATGCAATCGCTGGCCAGCACCTCGCCGTGCAACAGCGGCTACTGCGATCCGGTCGTCATGTACGATCGCGTCGCCGATCGCTGGTTCATCAGCGAGCTTCCGTCGTCGGGCGGGAACGTCTGCGTGTACGTCTCGAAAACCAACGATCCCACCGGGGCGTGGTGGGCCTACTCGTTCGCCGTCGAATCGAGCACCACGGACTATCCGAAGTACGGGGTCTGGCCGCAGAATGGAACCGGCGGCTCGTACCTGATCGGCGTCAACGCGGGGACGGGAACGAATCACGACCTGTTCGCGCTCGATCGCGGCAAGATGCTCCTCGGCCAGGCCGCGACGTTCCAGAAGTGGTCGGTGGCGAACCTCCCGAACTCAGGCTTCCAGCTGGTCCTGCCGTCCGACATGCAGGGGCCGACGGCTCCGCCGAACGGCGAGCCGGCGATCTTCGTGAGACCGCACGACGACGAGGCCCAGGACGGCGCGTCGACGAGCTACGACCTGCTCGACGTGTGGACGCTGTCGGTGGACTGGACGACGCCGGCGAACTCGGTGCTCACGCAGCTGACGAGCCTCCACATCGCCGACTACGACATGACGCTGTGCGGGCTGGGCACGACCTGGAATTGCATGCCGCAGCCGGGCACCGCGCAGAAGATCGACCCGATCCGCGAGCCGCTCCACTTCCCGTTCCAGTACCGCAACTTCGGCGACCACCAGTCGCTGGTCGGCACGTTCGTCGCCGACACCGACGGCACCGACCACGCGGGACTTCGCTGGTTCGAGATGAGAAAAACCGGTGCCGGGGCGTGGACCGTCTATCAAGAAGGACTGATCGGCGGCGAGGCGAACGTGCACCGCTCGGTGGGCTCGATCGCCATGGACGGATCGGGGAACATCGCCATCGGCTACACGAGAACGGGCACGGCCGCTCCGTATTTCCCCTCCATCTATTACAAGGGCCGGCTGTCGACCGACACCCTGGGCACGATGCCGCAGGGCGAGTACCCCATCGTCGACGCCAGCTTCTCGAAGACCGTCAACGAGCGATGGGGCGACTACGCGGGGATCGGAATCGACCCCAGCGACGACTGCACGTTCTGGTTCACGACCGAGTACATGTCCTCGAACTCGCAGGTGCAGACGAAAGTCGCGGCGTTCAAGTTCGACCAGTGCGGCTGCCTGACCGTCCCCGGTGCGCCGAACGCCGGCGCGTCCGCGCCGCAGAACAACCGGATCGACGTCACGTGGAACGATTCGGCCACCAGCTCGATCACGCAGTACTTCATCTATCGTGCGACCGTCTCGGGCGGCCCGTACACGCAGCTCGCCTCGGTCAACGACTCGTCCCCCGGCGTCGCGAACGGTCCGTCGTACACGTACCACGACGACACGGTCAGCGGAGGAACGCGCTACTACTACGTCGTCAAGTCCAGTGACGGTGTGTCGTGCGTCTCGCCCGGCTCGACCGAGGTCAACGCGCTGGCGACGGGGACGTGCACGCTGGCTCCGACCTTCGGCGGCCTCTCGACGGTGACGAACCCGGGCAGTGCCACGTGCACTCTGAGCCTCGGCTGGAGCGCGGGCACGTCGTCGTGCTCCGTCGGCCTGACCTACAACGTCTACCGCAGCACGACCTCGGGCTTCGTGCCGGCGGTCGCGAACCGCATCGCTACGGGCGTCGCGGCCACGTCATACTCCGACGCCGTCGGAATCACGGGCGGGACCACCTACTACTACGTCGTGCGCGCGGTCGATTCGGGGAACGGCTCCGAAGAGTCGAACGTGACGCAACAGAGCGGCGCGCCTACGGGCCCGGTGACCACGACGAGCTTCACCGACACTTTCGAGGGCGCGCAGTCCGGCGGTGGCTTTGACTTGGCGGGCTGGACGAAGAGCACGATCTCCGGCTCGACGAATTGGGTCTGGTCGACGACGCGCGTCCACGACGGAACGCACTCTTGGTTCGCGCAGGACATTAGTTCAACGTCGGAGAAGGTCCTTGTGAGCCCCGCGTTTGGCGTCGGCGCATCAACAGGCCTGAGCTTCTGGCATACCTACAAGTTCGAATACAGCTCCAGCACTTGCTGGGACGGCGGCACACTCGAGTACACGACAAATGCTGGATCGAGTTGGACAGTGCTTCCGCTCGCCGATTTCACGGCGGGGGGATACAACGGAACGACGAACTCGACGAACCCGATGGGCGCGAAAGCTGCCTGGTGCAACGGCACCGTCGCTGCTTTGACGCAAGTCACGGCGAACCTCGGAGGCGATGCAAACTTGGTCGGCCGTACCATCCAACTCCGCTGGCACGAAGGCGACGATGTCAATACGGCCAGCACCGGCTGGTACGTCGACACCGTCGCAGTTACCAACGCGCAAACCAGCGGCTCCTGTACGATCGGAACCGGATGCACAGCCCCCGGCGCCCCGCTCTTGACGAGCGCGGTTGGCGACTGCGCCGGTGTGAACCTCGCATGGTCGGCCGGCACCGGATCCACCAGCTCGTACAATGTCTACCGCGCAACAGTCACCGGCGGGCCTTATACGAAGCTCGGCGGCATGCCGATCACCACGACGACGTACACCGACACGACCGCCGTCGCCGGGACGACCTACTACTACGTCGTCAAGGGCGCGTGCGACGCCGGCGGATCCACGGAATCCGTCAATAGCTCCGAGCTGAGCGCGGCCAAGAAGGCCAACGGGGCCGCGTGCAACGACGGCAACGCCTGCTCGCAGACGGATACCTGCCAGTCGGGCGCCTGCGTCGGCTCGAACTTCGTCACGTGCAGCGCGTCCGATCAGTGCCACAACGCCGGAACGTGCGACACATCGACGGGCGTCTGCTCCAACCCGGCCAAGCCCAACGGCGCCTCGTGCTCCGACTCGAATCCGTGCACCACCGGCGATACGTGCCAGTCCGGCGCGTGCACGAGCGGCAATCCCGTCGTTTGCACCGCGTCGGATCAGTGCCACGACGCCGGGACTTGCGACACGCAGACCGGAGCCTGTTCGAACCCGGCGAAGGCGAACGGCGCCACCTGTAATGACGGCAACGCCTGCACCCAGTCCGACAGCTGCCAGTCCGGGGCCTGCGTCGGATCGATCCCGGTCGTCTGCTCGACGTCGGATCAGTGCCATCGAGCGGGAACGTGCAATACCTCGACCGGAGTCTGCTCGAACCCGGTCGCGTTCGACGGCACGCTCTGTAACGACAACAACGCCTGCACGCAGACGGACACCTGTCAGTCAGGGACTTGCGTCGGCGCCAGCCCGGTCGTCTGCACCGCGAGCGATCAATGCCACAACGCCGGGACCTGCGACACGCAGACAGGCGCCTGCTCGAATCCGGCGAAGCCCGACGGCGCCGCGTGCAGCGACGGCAGCGCGTGCACGCAGACCGATACCTGTCAATCCGGTGCCTGTGTCGGCGCGAACCCCGTCGTCTGCAGCGCATCCGATCAATGCCACAACGCAGGCACCTGCAACGTCGAGACGGGTCAGTGCTCGAATCCGGCGAAGGCCAACGGAACCGCCTGCGACGACGCGAACGCTTGTACGCAGACCGATAGCTGCCAGTCGGGCGCTTGCGTTGGAGCGAATCCGGTCGTCTGCAATCCGACCGATCAATGTCACGACGCCGGAACGTGCGACGCGCAGACGGGGCTCTGCTCCGATCCCGTGAGCCCCGACGGAAGCCCGTGCGACGACTCGAACCCGTGCACGACAGGCGACACGTGCCAGTCCGGCGCGTGCGCGAGCGGCAGCCCGGTGGTCTGCACGCCGTCGGATCAATGCCACGACGCCGGAACGTGCGACGGGCAAACCGGCCAGTGCTCGAACCCCGCAAAGATCGACGGCACCGCGTGTAACGACGGGAGCGCCTGCACGCAATCCGATAGCTGCCAGGCCGGAGCCTGCGTCGGATCGAACCCGGTCGTCTGCAATGCTACCGATCAGTGCCACGACGCCGGGAGCTGCGACGCGCAGACCGGCGCCTGCTCGAACCCCGCGAAGCCCAACGGTGCCGCGTGCAACGATTCCAACGCCTGCACGCAGTCCGACACCTGTCAGTCAGGCACTTGCGTCGGCGCGAACCCCGTCGTCTGCAACGCGACCGATCAATGCCACGACACCGGAACCTGCGACGCGCAGACCGGCGCCTGCTCGAACCCCGCGAAGCCCAACGGTGCCGCGTGCAACGATTCCAACGCCTGCACGCAGTCCGACACCTGTCAGTCAGGCACTTGCGTCGGCGCGAACCCCGTCGTCTGCAACGCGACCGATCAATGCCACGACACCGGAACCTGCGACGCGCAGACCGGCGCGTGCTCGAATCCCGCGAGGCCCAACGGCTCGGCGTGCAACGACGCGGATCTGTGCACGCTGACCGACAGCTGTCAGTCGGGCGTGTGCATCGGTTCGAATCCGGTCGTCTGCGCCGCGAGCGACCAGTGCCACGACGCCGGCGTCTGCAATCCTGGAACCGGCGCGTGCTCGGATCCCGCGAAGGCGGACGGATCGCCGTGCAGCGACGGCAACGACTGCACGAGCGCCGACGCCTGTCAGTCCGGAGCCTGCGTGCCGGGAGCCCCCGTTCCCCCACCGGGGCCGACGACCGACTTGGCGTTCACCACCGCGACGAGCATGACGTGGACGCCGCCTTCCGGCGCGTCGTCGTACGACATCGTCCGCGGCACGCTCTCGACGCTCCGCTCGAGCGGCTTCACCGCCGCGGTGGACACGTGCAGCGGAGACGACGTCCCGACCGCGTCGGTCTCCGATGCTCACGTTCCGTCACCCGGCGAGGCCGACTGGTTCCTCGTGCGCGCGGTCAGCGCTTGCGGGACGGGCGCGTACGACGAGGGTGCGCCCTCGCAGGCCGGCCCGCGCGACGCCGCGATCCAGTCATCGCCCGTCGCGTGCCCGTAGGACGCAACATCGATCGTTCTGGGAATCCCCGGGTCAGGCCTTCCTGATCCGGGGATTTTTCTTTGCGGGGCGCGACGCGATCATCCGGACCGCGCCGGCGATCCGGCGCTCCCGAGTTTCGGGCTTCTTGGCCTCGAGAATCGCGTCCACGTGCTCGCGCTGATGGCTCGCGCTCAGCTCCAGCCAACGCTCCCACGCCGATGGGGCGGCCTTGAGCGCAGTGACGAAGTCGAGTGGCGGTTTCACGGCGATGCGAGCATTCATGCGCGATCCTTTCGAGGCTTGGCAGCCTTCTTCTTTGTGGTCGGCTTCGGCTTCAGCGTCCCGACATATTCGAAACTTGCAGCAAAGTAGGGCCTGAGCTCTGCCGTCTTGGCCAACAGTCTGTCCGGCACGACGACGTATTCCGGTTGGACGACACCGTAGTGCGCCGCCAACGACGTTCGATACTTTGCAAGGAACGCCTCGCGGCTCGGAGATGGCAACCGCAAAGCGACGGTGCCGTCCTTGTGCAGGGCGCTGAACATGTGGCCGTTGAGCGAGGTGTACGGGACGGTGTCGCCCTTGAGCTCGACCTCAGGCCGTGTCGCGATCAGCTTCTCGTAAAGGGTCAGGGCTTTGGCTCGGTCCAAGAGTCCCCCTGCTGGGTAACGCAATGAGTATCGCGCGGATCGGATGGGCACTGGGTTCGAAAACCAGTGTTATCTGTGTCCGCGGAGTGAAGAGTTACCAATCTCCCCGACCATTCGGTCCTTGCCGGAGTTGCGCAACGACGGCAATATGCGAGCTTTCGTGCCGAAGTTATTGAGTTCTCGGCATCACGGAGGTGCGCCATGCGAAACGAACAAGAATTCGACCACCCGCCTTGCTTTCGAGGTTTCTAGCAAACGCCGAAGGGGTTTCCCGTCCGAAACCCACGCGAAGTACGGCAGGCGGGTTGTCGGCGGCGAGAAAGAGCTCTGCGAAAAGCTCGGCCGCAACGACCCCTGCCCCTGCGGTTCCGGGAGGCGCTTTCAAGCGATGCTGCATGACGTCTGGCCTCTATGACGGAGCAGAGCGCGCTCACTACTTTTGGATCACGCTAGAACCCAGCGGCAGGTCGCCATCATTGGTGGCCTGCCGCTTTCATCGACTTCCGGTCGATCGCTCCCCGCCCGTTTGTATCGTCGCTCGGCAGTTATCGCGTACGATGGGCGACCAACTCTCAATCACAACGAATCAATCTCGATGCCGAACTCCTCTTCGATCGCCATCACCAGTTCTACGATGTCCAGCGAGTCTCCAACAAGGCGCCCGCCCAACTCTTGGTCCAACGAAACCGCAGACAGCTCGACCCCGAGCCTTTCCGCAAGCCGCGCCCGGATCCGCTGCCGAATTCGTTCGAGCGTAACGCTCTGATCACTCAAGCGACCTCGGACGAGCTCGCTGAGCGCGTCCGTGCTGACGCCAACTTGAACAAGTCGCCCCGCGGAACGCCGCAGGAAACTGCCGCACCGTGGGCAAAAAGCCAGACCAGAAGGCTCCATCAATTCTGGGACGTTCGCGTTTCCACACCGGGGGCACGTTGGCTTGAAGGTGTGGTCGCGTGCGGCGTCTGTCGTACGCTGTTCCACCGTCGGCGGGCGTCCGCGCATATCATGCGGCACAGGGCCACCGTTCGAACCATTCGACACCCGGCGCGAGGCCGCCCGCCGCAAATTCAAGATGTACAACACGTCGACGACTGACGACAGCCGCCGAAGACGACGAATGGACCAGAAGAGGACGCATCACGAGGAGTCCACCTCGGGAAACGACGCAAGACGCCTCGGGCACGCGGTCTCGAACCGCGGCGATGTCTTCAGAGGAGAGGCGGCCTAACCGGTGCGATCCGGGAAGTACGCGAACAGGGCCGTTCCACGACATGCAATCGTCGAGATGAATGCGAACCGTCAGCATTCCTTCGAGCACAGCCGTGGGCGGCTGCACGTGGACGACGCCGGCCTTTGTCGACCAAGAGGAATAACCGTCGGCGCTTGCGCGGCTCCGGACGGCGATCGACAAGTCTTGGTGCCAGGGCACCTTCCAATTTGACGACTCGTGCTTGTCGAAGAGAACACCGCGAACGGCGAAGGCGCGGGGGCCAAGGTGCTGCCGAACGATCTCCACGATTCGAGGATGGCGCACAATTCGACGAAGACCAGGAATCCGCCGCAAGATGTCGCGCACGCCGCCGCGGCCGGCGGAGATGGCCTCGGCCGCAACCGCGTCGCATTCTCGAACGAGTTCATCAACCCCATCGGAACCAACGACGCGGTCGATCACCGCAAATCCACTTTGATCGAAGGCTGGCGCATCGTAATCACTTACGAGTGAGGATTGCAAGAACGCCTCCCATGACCACGATGGTAACCAACGCCGTTACGAGCCATGTGACGGCTTTCGGAGCTTGAACTCGGCCGCTTAAAGAGACTCGGTATCCCAGGACTGCGAGCGTGCTATAGGTTCCGAACACCACTCCCGCTAGACCTGCGCCGATGAGCCATGGTCCCGGTTCGTGGGGAGTATTCCTTACGCCTTCCGTCAAGTGATCAAGAAGCCAGATGCCGCTGAACATCACCAGCGCGAGCCCGCCAAGCATCGCGGCCGATCTAACGGATATCAGGAATCTTTCGGTTCGGTTCACTTGCGACCGGCCCATCATGCCGCGTTTACGCAAAGCTAGCTGCCGAGGCGAGTGCCAGGTGCATACCCCACCTTGAGATCACTGGGAAACGGCGTCACCGGCACCACAGCCATGTTCGGATCGATCGTCAGCACGATTTCGTCTTCCCCGAGCCAGTCGAGCTTCAGCTCCTTCTCACCCCAGCGCTCCGCCCCCTATTTCGATCAGTTCGATCTGCCGCGACAATTGCGCAGACTGCTCTTTGATGACCGTCGTGAACCCGCCGGTTGCTCCGCAGTTTCGAGTGCAGACAACCAGAGTACGCGTGCCCTTGGGTGACACGGTTTTGTAGAGCTCGGAGCCGCCACACGGACACGCCGCCGTCAGCACCCGCGACGCAGCAACCACACCGACCCGAACGAGACCTTCTTTCGTCATTGTTCGGGTGCAGCGGACGCATGCCCAGTCGACGTCATGGTCGACACAGGCCAGTTCCTCGTCGCTGCAACTGAGGGCTTACTCTCTGAAGGGCGGCTAGAAATCCCTCGCGGTCCTTCGGTGAAACGAGCAGACCGTACGCTGATTCGCGATGCATGATTTTCAGTCGGTCGAGAGACAAAGCGGGCGCGCTGACGATTTCGCGACTTGGAGCGACGTCTTCGATCGCTTCGACCAGGATCCGCCAGCGCCAGGGGCCGCAGCGCACGGTCAAGGTGCGCTCGTCGATTCCGTACCAAGTGCCGAAATGGATCCAGAGACCAAACACACCCACAGCGGATAGCGCGAGAAACACCACGAGCAGGGCTGGCTCTGATGTACCCGTGACCAGGTACAGCATGGCGAGCGGCATGCCCACCGAAATCAATACGACCCAAAGCCCAAAGCAAATCCACGAGATTGGATCGCGTGTTGAATTAAAGACGATGCGCACAGCGGTGCGTCTACTGCTTGTTGAATGCGAAGCACACGGCGATATCCGAACCGCCCAACGCTTCCACGTAAAGTGTTTCGGTTCTGACGTCTCGGGCTTGAAGCGGGCTGTCTCCTTCCGTCGGCCACAGCGCGATTTCCGAGTGTGGAGCCTGTCGGCCAGGGAGGTGGCTTCTGAGCCATCTCTGCTCGGCGGCGTGAAAGTCGTCCAGTGTGGCATCGGCGGACGTCTTGACCGGTTGGAGGCAGTCGCGGCCCTCTACTTCCGCGAATTCCACTATGTGATCGTCTTTCAAACCGGCCTGCGCGATGTGGATACTTCCAGACTGCAGCATGAGCACAAGCGCGGCCGATTGAAGGGTTCTGCGACGCGTGGTCAAGCGCTTCATCTCGTGCCCCTTTCTGGTCTGCCTAGCAAGTGTAGTCACGCGAGGTGCGGCGCGGCGTGCGCCGCAGCATGCGCGCGCCGTGACCGCGGTGTGCGATCCGCTGACTGCGTCGTTGGGCACTCGTTGGATTCGGTCACCCGTCAGTCGCACGTGACCTCAATCGACGACCATTCAAACGGCCTGCGAAGCTCCATCATTGCGCCGGGCGCCTCGATTTGGATCTCGATGTCCGCGTGGGTCCACTCAGGTTTCGGAATCGTGTACATGAAACCCGGTAGTAGTTCCTCCAGATTGGCACCGACAAGCACGGCCTTTCTCTTTTCTCGATATGGAAACACGATTGCTGTGCTCGTCGTTTCCGTCTGTCCGGGTTGCACGATCGTCACTCGAGGAAGCAACTCGAAATCGCCTTCAAAGTGTTTCGCGAAGGTGAGCCTGACGATCTGCTCCCAGATTGGGGCGTTGGGCGCACTCCCGTACCAGGCTCCTGTGAGCGTGAACCGCGAGGCGCAGTCCGGAGTGTCATATTGCGCCGACATGACTCGATCCCCGACGTGGAAATTCGATACCCTGTCAGGCCCTGATCCGAAGTCCCAGCCCACGTGAAGTTCGACTAATTGGCTGTCGGCAGTGCCCTCCTCAGCCCGCGGCGGCAGAGCCGCGCTGAGAAACGTGCAGAACATCAGCAAAGCGGCGCAACTTGCGGTCGGGCGCCGTGAGGCAAGCGCGTTGACGTGAGTCACCTTCGTCATTTGCCCATTAAGGCCTGTCCTTACCATGTCCTCTACATACTCCCGTTGCCAGCGCCTATCTACCGGAATCCCTCCACAATCACTGCAAGAAACCCGCAGCACACTCCGCCCCCATTACAATCTCCGCCCCGTGATGATCGACCACTCGCAGAGCTACCGCGGCCTGTCGATCCGGGCGTTCCTCCATCGTGCCCGCCTCCGCACCATTCGATCGCTCCTCCGCCGGATTCCCCTGCCCGCAACCGGGTCGGTGGGCGACTTCGGGTGCTCGAACGGCTTCATCCTCGAAGGGCTGCGGGCGGTGATGTTTCCGTATCCGGGTTGGACGCTTGCAGGGTTCGATCATGCTGCGGGCTACGTCACCGCCGCTCGAGCGCGCGGGATCGTGGGAGCCACCTTCGAGGAGTTCGATCTCGATACGAAGGGCGCGACGCCGCCGTCGGCGTTCGACGTCGTGCTGTGCCTCGAGACGCTCGAGCACACGGGGAACTATCGGGTCGCGCTCGACAACATCGGGCGTTCGACGCGCGCCGGCGGTCACTTGCTGATCACGGTTCCGAACGAGCGCGGCGTGCGCGGGCTGCTGAAGTTCTTCGGTCGGCAGGTCCTGATGCGCTACGACTATTCGGGGTTCTTCAAGGGCGCGCCGCAGTGGCCGTACGTGTCCGCGCTGTTGCGCGGGTCGGACCTGGAAGTGTTCAGGGATCCGCCGCGTCACGGCTGGGCCGATCACCTGGGGTTCGACTGGCGGCGGTTCGAGCAGGCGCTGACGCGGCAGCTCGTCGACGACGGCTCGTTCGAGCTCGTGGAGCGGCGCCGGCCGGCGCTCGGGTTCGGAAGGGCGTATCTGCTGCGCCGGCGCGACGGTGCGCGGGCGGCTACTTCTTCGAGATCGTGAACTTCGCGCCGGACACGCCGAGGCTCCAGCCTTCGCCGGTTCCGGAGAGCGCGAGCGACACCTCGCCTTTCGTAAGGACCTGAGCTTCGGCGGACTTCACGGCGCCGGCCTCCGCTTCGGCCTGGGCGTAGGAGCCGAGCAGGTCGTCGATCTTGCTCACGGGGGAGAACTTGCCGGTCCCGTCCTTGATTTCCGTCTTGCCGAAGGTCAGCCCGCCGCCGGTGAGCTTGATGGCGACGTGTATCGAGGCGCCGTTCTCGCAGTGGATGGTGCCGGAGCCGCTCGACGTCTTGTAGATCGCGGACCAGCCCTTCATCGAGAAGCTCATCTTGCAGTTGAGCTGGCCCTTCTCCTCGGCGTGGGCGGCGCCCGGGGCCAGTGACGCGATCAAAATCACAGCGAGGCCGATGAAAGCGGACTGAATGCGTCGCAGCATGTTGGGATCCTCCATACGGCTCACGGGAATCCTAGAGCAGGGCGCGTGTCACGCCAATCGTGACGAGGAGGGCCGGGTAGAAAAATGGGGCGGATGCCGGTGCCGGCACCCGCCCCAAGGGGGATCGATCGTTACGGACAGGTCGTCGTGATGCGAGGGCCGCTCGTCGCGTTCCCCCACGGACCGTTCCCGCACGTGTTCTCGCCGCGCGAGAGGTACCAGAACCCGGCGCCCACGGCCGGGATCGCCGGATCGTTCAACGTCGCGGCTCCGAGATCGTTGAAGCAGGACTCGTCACCGCCTCCGGGCCCGACCGGGAACGCGGCGGTCGATCCGCGGACCACGTCGTATCGCGTGGCCAGCGGCTGCGAGGTCCACGTGTACGTGGTCTTGTTCGGCGCCAGAACGTTTTGGGTCTCCGCCGGCGGGGTGATCGTCGTGCCCTTGCACGCTCCGTTGGCGCACTTGTCGTTGATCGTGCAGTTGTTGCCGTCGTCGCACTGCCCGGTGTTGTTGTTGTGGAAGCAGCCGGACGCCGGGTCGCACCCGTCGTCCGTGCACGGGTTGTTGTCGTCGCAGTTGTGCGGCGTGTGGACACAGCCGACGCCGGTTCCGGTCTGCATGCGGATCGTGCCCGTCGTGCTTCCCGACATCCCGCCGATGTGACCGCCGGCATGCCCGACGAAGTCGATCCGGTAGGTGATGTCGAAGAAGCTGTCGACCTTCCAGTTCGCGCCCTGCTGCGTCAGCGTCGTGTGGCCGGGGCTCGGCAGCCCGAAATCGTTACCGGCGGTGATCCGGAGCAGGTCGAAGTCCGGATCGCCGGGCGGTAGCTGTCCTTGCAGCCGGAACATCTCGGTGTTGAACGACTGGGTCGGCGCGAAGGGTGTCCTCGGACCGACGTGCGTCTCGAAGTTGACCGGCAGATTGAGCACGCGGGTCCAGCCGGCGAGCGTGCCCGTCCCGTTGAGGCTGAGTTGCAGCGTCGAGCCGCGGCATTCCTCGGACCCGCCGAGAGTTCCGCCGGCTTGCTCGCACGTCGGAGGTGGCGGGAACGAGCAGATCTGGTTCGGCTGCTTGCAGAGGAAGTCCTGGTGGATTCCGGCGAACTGGATCGTGGTGCCGGCCGGCAGGCCGTTGATGATCTGGTGCACATCCTGCGGGCTCAGGTACGGGCAGCCCGCAGGCGGCAGCGTGACCGTCCCGCTTCCGTTATCCGGGACCGTGCACGCCGGCGAGACGAGAGCCTGGATGCAGCTGTCGTCGGTACAGCTGTTGCCGTCGTCGCAATTGACGGGCGTGTGCACGCACTGACCCGAAGCCGGGTCGCAGGAGTCATTCGTGCAGACCTGGCCGTCGTCGCAATTGACCGGCGTGTGGACGCAACCGCTCGCCGGATCGCAGCTGTCGAGCGTGCAGGGGTTGCCGTCGTCGCAATTGATCGGAACGTGAACGCACGGGTCGCCGTTTCCGGTCGCCATACGGATCGTGCCGGTCGTGCTTCCGGACATCCCACCGACGTGACCGCCGGGGTGCCCGACGAAGTCGATGCGGTAGGTGATGTCGAAGAAGCTGTCGACGTTCCAGGTCCCGCCCGCCTGCTGACGCAGCGTCGTGTGGCCGGGGCTCGGCAGGCCGAAATCGTTCCCGGCGGTAATCCGGAGCAGATCGAAGTCGGGATCGCCCGGCGGGAGCTGTCCTTGCAGCCGGAACATCTCGGTGTCGAACGACTGCACCGGAGAGCCGGGCGCCTTCGGAGCGGTGTGGGTCTCGAACTCGATCGGAACCGAGAGCGTGCGGCTCCAACCAGCAAGCGCTCCGGTCCCGGTCAGCGCCAATTGCAGCGTCGACTGCGAGCATTCCTCGTTGCCGCCGAGCGTGCCACCGGGCTGGTCGCACAGCCCCGGCGGAGGCGTGAACGAGCAGATCGACGGCGTCCCGGGCTGGGCGTGGCAGATGAAGTCCTTGTGGATCGCCGCGAACTGGATCGTGGTCCCGGCCGGCAGGCCGTTGATGATCTGGTGGACCTGGGACGGGCTCAGGTAGTCGCACCCGGCCGGAGGCAGCGTCACCGTGCCGCCGCCGTTGTCCGGCACGTTGCATGCCGCATTGAACACCAGGCCCTGCGCACAGCTGTCCGCCGTGCACGCGTTCCCGTCGTCGCAGTTGACGGGCGAGTGCACGCACTGCCCGCTCGCCGGATCGCAGCTGTCGAGCGTGCAGGGGTTCCCGTCGTCGCAGCTGACCGCGGTGTGGACGCACTGCCCGCTCGCCGGATCGCAGCTGTCGAGCGTGCAGGGGTTCCCGTCGTCGCAATTGACCGGCGTGTGGACGCACCCGACCCCGGTTCCCGTCTGCATGCGAATGGTGCCGGTCGTGCTTCCGGACATGCCGCCGATGTGGCCGCCGGCATGGCCGACGAAGTCGATCCGGTACGTGATGTCGAAGAAGCTGTCGACCTTGAAGTTCGTCCCCTGCCTCGTCAGCGTCGTGTGCCCGGGGCTCGGCAGGCCGAAGTCGTTTCCGGCGGTGACGCGCAGCAGATCGAAGTCGGGATCGCCCGGCGGAAGCTGACCGAACAACCGGAACATCTCGGTGTCGAACGACTGCGTCGGGGCGCCCGGCGTCCTCGGGGCGACGTGGGTCTCGAAGCTGACGGGGATCGGCACGGTACGGTTCCAGCCCGCGAGCGTGCCCGTGCCGTGAACGGTGAGGGCCAGGGTCGAATTCGAGCACTCGTCCTCGCCGCCGAGACTGCCGCCGGGCTGCGAGCAGCCGGCGAGCTGCTGGAACGAGCAGACCCCGCCGCCGCCGGCCGAGCCGCCGTTGCAGATGAAGTCCTTGTGGATCGCGCCGAGCTGGATCGTCGTGCCGGCCGGCAGGCCGTTGATGATCTGGTGGACGTCGGACGGGCTGAGGTAGTCGCAGCCCGCCGGGGGCAGCGTGACCGTCCCGCTGCCGTTATCGGGAACCGTGCAGGCGGGCGAGAGCAGCGCCTGGATGCAGCTGTCGTTCGTGCACGGATTGCCGTCGTCGCAGTTGGCCGGGCCGTGCGAGCACTGTCCGGTCGCGGGGTCGCACGTGTCGGTCGTGCAGATCTGGCCGTCGTCGCAGCTGACCGCCGTGTGAACGCACGTTCCCGTCGACGTGTCGCAGCTGTCGATCGTGCAGGCGTTGTTGTCGTTGCAGTCGGCGGGGTTACACGGGGTTCCGGATCCCGTCACCATCCGAATCGTGCCGGTCGTGCTTCCGGAGAAGCCGCCGAGATGCCCGCCTGCGGCGCCGATGAAATCGATGCGATAGGTGATGTCGAAGAAGCTGTCGACGGCCCAGTTGGTCCCTTGCCGCGTCAGCTTGGTCTGACCGGGGCTCGGCATCCCGTTGGAGGTGCCGCCGGTGATTCGGAGCAGATCGAAATCAGGATCGCCGGGGGGAAGCTGGCCCTGAAGGCGGTACATGTCGGTCGGGAACTGCTGCACGGGCTGGCCGGGGGTGCGGGGCCCGACGTGCGTCTCGAAGCTGACGGGGAGGTTGACCGCTCGAGTCCAGCCGGAAAGAGTGCCGGTGCCTTGCAAGCTGATCTGCAAGGTCGAATCGGAGCATTCCTCCATGCCGCCGAGAGTTCCGCCCGGCTGCTCGCACGCGGGCGACGGGGTGAAATCGCACGCCGCGGGAGGGGTGCCCTGCGCGCCGTGGCACACGAAGTCCCTGTGGATGCCCGTCAAGCGCACGGTTGTCCCGGCGGGAAGCCCGTCGATGATCATGTGCACGTCGGTCGGGCTCAGATACCCGCAGCCCGCCGGCGGCAACGTCACCGTTCCCGAACCGTTGTCGGGGACCACGCAGGGAGCCGCGTGGGCATCGAAGGACGCCGTGACGGTACACAGCGCGAGGAGGAGA
This sequence comes from uncultured Acidobacteriota bacterium, assembly GCA_964647625.1. Taxonomy (GTDB): domain Bacteria; phylum Acidobacteriota; class Polarisedimenticolia; order Polarisedimenticolales; family DASRJG01; genus DASRJG01. The sequence continues at coordinate 35,356 of CAZYHZ010000011.1, read as the reverse complement.
AAGACCCCTGGAGCCGTTCGCAACGACTTGTTCATGGACCCCCCCAGCAAAAAAGCCCGGCCGTCGCCGAAATCGTTTTTTGATTCTGACGGCAATGGCGTCACGACCCGCGTCATGACACCCGACATCATTGGTGTGTACCCGACAACCACTCTCCAGTCAACCTGGATTTGTCCGAAATCCCCGATTTGGAAGTTCGAAAAGAAGTAGAGGAATTTGCGTTGCTCGCCGCGCAGCGAGCGCATGCGCCGCGACGGAATTGACCGTGTAATCATCTCCGCGATGTGGAAGCGATTGGCGATCGGACTCGGCGCGCTTCTCCTGGTGGCGGCGTCCGTCCTCGTCACCATGATGGGACCGCGAAACGTCATCGGTATGCTCCGCTACGACCAGCGAAAGGAAGGGCCGCTGCGGGTGGGCGACCGCGCGCCGGATGTCGAGCTGCTCGCCCTCGATGGTAAGACGCCGGTCCGGCTGGCGTCGCAATGGGGCGAGCGCCCCACCGTGGTCGTGTTCGGAAGCTTCACGTGACCGCCGTTCCGGCGCTCGGTCGAGCGCATCTCCGATCTCTACCGGCGATACGGCGATCGCGCTCGGTTCGTGACCGTCTACATCAAAGAGGCGCACCCCGACGACGAATGGCAGCTGGACACGAACGAGCGTGAGGGCGTCTGCTATCCGCAGCCGAAGACGACCGGCGATCGCGTCCGCATCGCCAACGATTTCGTCAAGCGGTTCGGCTACGAGATCCCGCTGCTCGTCGATCGCATCGAGAACCCGGCGAATGGTCTCTATGCGGGATGGCCCGAGCGGTTCTACATCGTCGACGAGAGCGGCGTGATCGTCTACAAGGGGAAGCCGGGGCCCTTCGGATTCCATCCCGAAGAGGTCGCATCCTGGCTCACCGGGCGATTCGGCTAGGATGCGGCGCGTCACGTCCCGGATCGGGCTCCTGTGGCTGGCGCTGGCTCTCGCGGCGCCGGTGGCGGCCTCGGGACCGAGCGCGGAACAAATCTTGAAAAAGGCCGAATCGGTGCGAAATCCCGAGCTGGCCTACGCGGTCGACTTCACGATCCACGGAACCAAGACCGATGGGACCAAGAGCGAGCGCGACGCGTCGTACTCGATGATCGCGAGCGGAAAGGACCGCACGGTGATCCTGATGCGCGCACCCGAGGCCCTGTACGGCACGCTCATGCTCATGGCCGAAGACCGCTACTGGATGCTGCTCCCGAAGGCGAGCAGACCGTGGGAGCTTTCGGTGCTGCAGATGCAAACGGGCGACGTCGCGACGGGAGACATCGCCCGCACGAACTTCCTGCGCGGCTACACCGTGCGGCTCGACGGAGAAGAGCCGCTGGACGGCGAGGCCTGCGTCCGGCTCGAGCTGGTGCGGGACGACGCCCTCCGGTACTCGCGCGTGCTCTACTGGGTCGCGAAGAAGACCAACCAGCCGCGAAAGCTCGAGCAGTACGACCGGCCCGGGGCGCTGCTTCGCGTCGTGCGGTATCACGATTTCCGGAAAGGCCCCTTGGGCCTCCGGTCGATGACGCTGTCGATCGACAGCGTCGGCTCGTGGAAGGAGTCGAGCACGCTGACCTTCTCGAACCTGAGGCGACTCGACGTCCCCGGCTCGTCGTTCACCCCCGAAGGGCTGCTCCCGATGCGCGACGCCGCCTTGGCGGGCAAGGGCTCCGGGACCGCGCCCGACGTCCCGATCGAGCGGATGCTGGAATCGCACTGATGCTGCTCGCCGATTCCGTGAGCCGGGCCTACGGCGCGGGCGAACAGCGATTCCTGGCGCTCGACGCCGTGTCGGTTCGTATCGAGCCCGGCGAGTTCGTCGCGTTGTCGGGCCCCTCGGGGAGCGGAAAGACGACGCTGCTCAATCTCCTGGGAGGTCTGGACGCGCCGACGTCGGGACGGATCGCAATCGACGGCCGCGATCTCAGCCGGCTCTCGCCGGCGGAGCTCGCCGAGTTTCGACTGGCGCGCGTCGGTTTCGTGTTCCAGCAGTTCAGCCTCATCCCCGTCCTGACCGCGGCGGAGAACGTCGAGCTTCCGCTTCTCTTTCGCGAGGGTTGGAGCGCCGCGGAGCGGCGGCGCGCGGCGGCCGGCGCGCTCGAGCGCGTCGGCCTGACCGGACGATCGCACCGTCGCCCGGCCGCGCTGTCCGGCGGTGAGCAGCAGCGGGTCGCGATCGCAAGGGCCGTGGCCGGCAATCCGGCCATCGTCCTCGCCGACGAGCCGACGGCGAACCTCGATCAGGCCAGCGGGGCGGCGGTCGTCGAGCTGCTCCGGGAGTTGAACACCGAGCGCGGCACGACGTTCCTTTATGCGACCCACGACCCCGAGCTGATCCGCGGAGCCGGCCGCGTGCTCTTCTTGCGGGACGGCCGCGTCGCGGAGCCACGGCCGTGAAGTTATTCGTCGCGCTCGCGCTCCGGAACGTCTTCCGGAATCGCGTCCGGACATCGGTCGCGCTGATGGCGATCGCGATCGGATGTGCCGCGCTCATCGTCAACGGCGGCGTCATCTACAACATCTTCCGCGAGCTGCGAGAGGATGCGATCCACGGCCGGCACGGCCACCTCCAAGTCTATCGCGCCGGCTACACGGACAACCACCGCCGCGATCCCCGGCGGTACCTCCTTCCCGCCGGCGAGGCGGCCCGGATCGTGGCGCTGATCGAGCAGACGCCGCACGTGGCGCGCGTGACGCGCAGGCGCGAGTTCACCGGGATGATCTCGCGGGACGACCGGTACGTCGCGTTCGTCGGGATCGGGGTCGAGCCCGATCGGGATCCCGAGTTCAGCCGTCACATGACGATCCGCGAGGGCCGCCCGCTGTCCCCGGAGGACCCGAACGGCGTGATCGCCGGCCGCGGCCTGGCCGAGCGCATCGATGCGGCCCCGGACACACCGCTCATGCTGGCCGCCAACGGAGAAACCGGTGCGTTGAACGCCGCGCCCGCGACGCTTCGCGGGATCTTCGAGGGCGGGCTCAAGGAGTACGACGACTGGACGCTCAAGGTCCCGCTTCCGGTCGCGCAGAAGCTGCTCGGCGACGACCGGGTCGAGCAAATCGTCGTGCTGCTCGACCGGACGGAGAACGTCGATGCGGTCGCCTCGGCGTTGAAGACGGCGTTCGCCGCATCGGGCGAGGATCTCGAGGTCAAGCCGTGGTACGAGCTCGCGCTCTTCCATAATCAGGTCGTCAGCCTGTTCCGCCGCGAGCTGGACGTGATCAAGCTGATCGTCTCCGCGATCGTGATCCTGGGAATCGCGAACACGATCGGCATGTCGATCGTCGAGCGCCGACTGGAGCTGGCGACACTGCGGGCGCTCGGCCTCCGCCCCGGGATCATCGGGCGCCTCCTGATGACCGAAGCCCTGATCACGGGCCTCCTCGGCGGAGCGCTCGGCGTCGTGCTGGGCATCGTCGTCGCGCTCGCCGCGACGGCGATCGGAATCCCGTTCCCCTCGCCGCCGGGCGCGACGCGCCCGTTCACCGGCGGGGTTGACATCGTGCCGGGCATCGTCGCCTTCGCGTTCGTCCTGTCGGTTCTCGCGACGCTTGCCGCCGCCATGCTCCCGGTGTGGCGCGCCTCGAAGCGGCCGATCGCCGAAACCCTCCGCGGCGCGTAGGGGACAGTCCCCT
>CAZYHZ010000011.1:0-31596 GCA_964647625.1 uncultured Acidobacteriota bacterium | reverse complement strand
GTCCCCTATATCGGCCGCTCGATGGTTTTCCATGGCTCGGCTTCGGCACGGTTGCTGCCGAACACGCGGCGGAACAGCGGGAGCGCGGCACAGAACCCGAAGAGGGAGAAGAACATCGAGTAGCGGATCTCGAGGTACCGGAGCACGCCGTCCGTGAGGGCGATTCCGGCCCCCCAGAGGATGCGGCCCTTCCGCGTGTGCGGTGAGGTCTTAGGATCCGGGAGCATCGAGAACGAGAACAGCGCGAACTCCCCGCTGAGCATCGGGCCGAGCGCGAACACGATGCCTCCTTGCCCGAGTGCCATCCGCAGCAGGCCCATCACGACGAAGCCGGAGATCCACGCAAGCGCGAGATCGAGGCGCTTGACCCGGTACATCATCGTCGTGCCGAGGACGAGGATGACGATCGGGATCCACGCCTTCCCGCCCCACTGGGAGCCGGGCGCCACGGTCGCGAGCCCATGGCTCAACGCGAGCGCCGCGACGACCGAGAAGTTCGAAGGATTGAAGAAATGGCCCTGGCGATCGCGGATGAGGTACTTGGAGGCGATCCCCCAGATCGACGCGAGCACGAACACCCGCGCGTCGTAGCTTTCGAGGAGCAGCCCGATGCTCAGCCCGGTGATATACGCCGAGATCGGAACGATGAGAACGCGCGAGAAGATCCAGGAGAAGGCGACTTCGGCCGCGCACGCGGTGACCACGGCCAGGAGGATCTGCTTGATGTCGCGGTTGAAGTAGAGGACCGTTTGTCCGAGGACGGTGTAAAGGGTCAGCAGCACCGACAGCGTCACGCGCGGATCCCCCGCTTTCGGGATGACGAGCGTCCGGGCCGGCCGTTCCGCGGCGACGGTCACCACGGGCCTCGCGCTCCGTCGTCCCACAGGAACGACAGGTCCGATACGGGGGCCTCGACATCATCCATCCGGGCGGCCAGGCGCGCCTCCAGCCGGTCCGGCATCTCCTTCTCGGGCCAAGTGGCGCGCTCCGCCAGCTCCTCGTGCACCGTCCGATCTTCCGTGGCCTCGCCCGCGAGCATCCACCAGCTTCGCGCGAGGCCCGCCCGCCCTTCGTGGGCGTACGCATCTCCCAGAAGCAGCAGCAGGAAACCCTTGACCCTGTCCGACGCGCCGCCGACCTTGGCTCCCACGGCGGCGGCGAGAGCGAGATCCTTGCTCGCCGCATCCTCGGGCGGGGCGGGATGCTCGGGCCAGACAAGCTTTCGCGGCCGGTTCAGATGATTGAGCCCGCGGCCGACGAGCGCCGGGACGTAGTAGGGCTCGTGGTCGAGCACGCGGGTCAGCTCGTGCACCGAGTCGATCGATGCGGGAGCGCGAATCTCGAGAGCGGGATCGAGGAACATCCGATCGACGTGAGCCAAAGCGATCTGCACCGAGATCTCCCGAGAGGGCGTCACGGCCGCCGCCTTCCGGAGCGTCGACAGCGGCTCGTCGCTCAGAAAACCAGGCAGCGTCGCGGAGCGATCGCCCCGCGCGCGCGCCGACGACAGGAACGCCCGCTTCGCCCGATAGACCTGCATCCGGAACGCGTTGCCGACGACCAGATCCGACGGCCGGTCGAGAATCACGCCGGAGCCGAGCACCACGCCGGCGGCGTCGTTCCCCGACGCGATGAGATCGGCCGCGTAGCGAATGCGATCGACTGGATCCGAGGGCGGCGCCGAGGCGAACCGGCTGCGCTCGGCGGAGCTGAGCGGACGTGCGATCGCGCGCGACTCGTCCGAGAAGGTGGCGAGGCTCTCCAGTCCCGCGTCGATGCGGGTCACCGAAGGCGGCACCTCGGGAAGCCCGATCACCTTCGAGCATGCCGCCGCGAGCATGACGGCGCCGAGCGCAAGCGGAATCAGCCGTCCCGTCAAGGCTGCTCCTGAACGCGCGTCATGCGATCGACCATCGAGCCGGCACGGGCCTTGTCGATCGTCAGCACGCGCCCGCTCGGCCAAGTCACGACGATCGAATCCGGCGAGGCGCAGTTGCCGAGCCCGAAGAACAACCGCCTGTCGCTCTGGGACGCGAAGCCGGTGCCGCCCTGGACGTCACGACGCTGCGACACCCCCGCGCACGCCACGCTCGCCCGGGCGCCGACCGCATCCGCGGTCGACGCAAACCGGCGATCGCCGGAGGACGCGGCGTCCTTCGGATCGCCGACCAGGTCGAGGCCGAGCCAGTGGCTCGGATCCCGCCGGTCTTTCGCATAGAGCCGGTTCCGGTAGAACGTGCCGACCTTGCCCTGATTCGCGATGAACACGTCGAGGTCGCCGTCGTTGTCGGCGTCGAACACGGCGACGCCGCGGCCGTTGTAGAGGTCCTTGATGCCCGCGGCGTCCGCGACCTCCTCGAAGCGCAGCTCGCCCCGCACGCTTTCGCGCTGGATCCAGAGCCGGTTCCTCTCGTACCCCGAAAGGTCCCGGTCTCCCATCACGGGCCAGTCCGCGGCATCCGCGGTCGCGTTCTTGAGCTGCGTGACCATCTCCTGGAGGTCGTACCAGTACGTGTTCGACGGGTCCGGCCCCGTCACGAACCCGTTGGCCTCGAGGATGTCGAGCAGGCCGTCGTTGTTGAAGTCGGCGAACTTGGCGCCCCAGCCCCAGCCTCCGTCGTGCGTGCCCGTTTTCTTTCCGACGTTGACGAATTTGCGGCCGTGCGGGGCGGAGGGATCGGCGAGGTTCAGCCACAGCATGTTGCCTTCGTCGGTTTTGTAGCGCGGGGCGAGGATGTTCGTGACGTAGATGTCGAGAAAGCCGTTGCCGTCCACGTCGCCGAAGTCGACGTTCATCCCCTTCCACCAATCGTCGCCGATCGCCGGATGCCCCTCCCGGCCGATGAACGGCTGGAAGCGGGGCGGGTTCTCAGTCGCTCCCGTGTTGAAATACACCTCGTCCGGACCGAAATCGTCGGCCGCGTACAGGTCGGGCCAGCCGTCGTTGTCGAGGTCCGCCGCGCCGACGGCGAGAGTCCAGCCGGTGTAGGACAGCCCGGCCTGCTCGGTGACGTCCTCGAACTTGTTGTTGCCCAGATTCCGGTAGAGCACGTTGCGCCCGCCGTTTCGCGCGCGGGTGAACGATTCGTGCATCACGCGCGTGGTGAACGGATCCCACAGGTCGAGCCTTTTCGTCTTTCCCGTCGCGGGGTCGGGCAGCGATTCCGGAAAGTAATTGCCGACGTAGAGGTCGAGGCGGCCGTCGCGGTCATAGTCGAGAAACGTCGCGCCGTTCCCGTACCCCCAGAATCCCGTTCCGGATTCGTCGGTGATGTCGCGAAACTTCCCGCCTCCCAAGTTCTCGAAGAGTCGATTCTTCGCGCCCCACATCACGACGTAGAGATCCGGATCGCCGTCGTTGTCGATGTCGCCGAACACCGCGGCCATCGAAGCCCCTTCCGGGTTTCCCACGCCGACGCCGGCCGCGGCGGTGATGTCCTCGAACGTCCCATCGCCGCGATTCCGGAACAGATGGTTCGAATCCCCCCGCCCGCTCGACGTGACGTAGACGTCGACGTAGCCGTCCCCATCGACGTCCGCGACGGCCACGGCCGCACCGACCGACGTCAGCCACGGCATGATGTTCCCGAGCTTGTCCGAGAGGTGGCACATCGAGTGGACGTGGTGCAGGCCCGCGGCATCGGCGCATTCCTCGAACGACAGGCCGGACCCGACGGACGACGCCCCACCGGGCCGGAGAGCGAGCCAGCCTGCGGCCAGAAGCACGGCCATGATCCCGAATCGCCAGAGACCGCTCATGTCCAAAGCACCTCTTCGGACGCCGTGCGCGCCGCGACCGCTGCCGCCTGAGTCGTCTCCCGCCACTCCCGGTAGTCCGACGATACGCCCTCTGCCTCGAGGCAGAGCTTCGGAAGCCCGCGGAGAAACCTCGCCTGCGCGTCCGGGAGCCCGGCCAGGCAGCGCTCGAAGTAGCGATCGTCGTTCCTCTGCCGGGCGGTGAGCGCCCACGTCACGCCGAGCAGGCGAAGCCCGGCCTCGGCCTGATCTTTCGCCGCATGAAGGTGATCGAAGATGCGGCGCGGCTCGTCGAGTCCGGTGAACGCGACCGCGAGCGACCGGCCCGACTCGAGATCGGCGCGATGCTCCGGGGACACGTCGGACTTGATCCGCGAGAACCGGTCTTCGTCGTCCATGCAGACGAAAAAGAGCGCCCGCCCGAATCCCTGATGGATCGCGGCGCGTCGATTCGCGGGCGCGCGATCGAGGACACGCAGCGCGGAAGGCCGCGACGGATAGTCGAAGAACGCCAGCTTGAACCCGAATCCGTCGTAGCACAGCGGGACGTAGAAGGGGTCGAGGTGGCGCGCGAGCCCCTCGAGCGCCTCCGGGCGCCGAGGATGACGGAACCCGTGCCAGAACCCGAGACCGACGTAGTAGAGATAAAGGAATCTCGGGTCCATCGCGAGGAGATCCCGCTCGACCGTCTCGGGTCCGACGGACGGCGTGTAGTAAGCGCGCGGCAGATAGCCCATCGCCGCGCCTTCGAAGAAGAACGGCTGAAAGTGGACCGCCACCCGCCCTCCCGCCTCGCGCACGTCGTCGAGCGATCGAGCGCGCAGCATGGCGTGGTAGCCGCCGAGGAACGACCGGCCGACGGATGCGACGAGGAACCGGCCCCGCTCGGTCGCGATGCTGAACGCACGCGATTTCACCTCGACCTCGTCGTCGGCGCGGCGCAGCAGGGGCAGCAGGAGCGGGCGCAGGATTCGACGCATCACGCGGCCTGCGCCTCGGGCGACCGGAACACGACAGCGCCGTTCTGGCCGCCGAATCCGTTGGTGCACTTCAAGAGGGTCCAGTCCCGCGGATCGATCTCGCGCCGGCCGGCGCCGAGAGGAAGCGCGGGGTCGATCTCGTGGAGCGCTCCGCCGGCGGGGAGGCTGCCGTGGGAGAGAGAGAGAATGGCCCCGATGGTTTCGACGAGGGCACACCCGCCGAGCGTGTGCCCGATCGCGCCCTTGAGCGGGAGCAGCGCGGGCCAGTTTCCGTTTCGCCCGAACACCTCCGCCAGCGATTCGGCCTCGTAGCGATCGAGGAGCGGCGCGCCCACACCGTGAGGGGCGATGAGCGTGACGTCCTCCGGCCGCACGCGGGCCGAGGCGAGCGCCGATTGGATCGCGTGCGCGTACCGCCGCGCCTCGGCATCCGGAACGGTGACCTTCCACCCGTCCGAGCTGAAGCCGGCGCCCAGCCACTCGGCGTGAACCGGCCGGCTTTCGTCACGCGCGCGCTCGAGATCCTCGAGGACGATCGCCGCGGCGCCCGACCCCAGGACCAAGCCGTCGCGCGACTTCGCGAACGGACGGCAGGCACCGCTCGGCGAGTACAGCCCTCGATCCCGGAACCAGCGGTACTTCGTGCCGTCCTCCGGGATGTCCCCTCCCGCGACCACGACGGCCGGGGTGTCGCCGCTGCGGATGCGGTCGGCCGCGACCGCCAGCGCGAACGCGCCCGATGCGCACGCGTTGTTGTTGTACAGCGTGAACCCGTGCAGCCCGAACACCGCCGAGAGGTGGTGGACGTACAGAAACGAATGAAGACGATAGACGCTGTCGCTCTGCGCTTCGTAGAGGAACTCCGGCGGATTGAATCGGGCCTTCGAGCGCAGCCACGCACGGCCCAGCTCGCCCCAGCGGAAAAAGCTCTGGACGTGCGGCGCCAGGCCGGGGCTCTCGTGCGTGACGACGAGCCCGACGTCGTTCCGGCCGGCGTCATATCGGAGCTTCGAATCCTCGAGCGCCTGCTTCACGCAATCGGCGATCGCCATCAGGTCGGGATCGGCGTCGAGACGGTTCTCGGCGACGAACGCGGGGTTCGGAAGTCCCGCGGAAAGAGTCGTGCCCGGAGGGAGCGCGGCCATCGGATGGGTGAGCCAAGCGCTCCGCCCCATGCGCGCGACATGCGGCCGGATCGCGCTCGCCCCCGATTGGAGGCCGCTCCACAGCGCGCGCGTGCCCCGGCCGTAGCCGGTGACGACACCCATGCCCGTGACCGCGACGCGCCGCCGGCTCACGCCGATCGTCCTCCGTCGACGGCCCAGCTCTGGCCGGTGACGTAGCCGGACTGCTCGGACAGCAGGAAGGCGACGAGAGACGCCACCTCCTCGGGCGTTCCGAAGCGTCCCATCGGGATCGCGGCGGCAAGGGACTTTCGACGCGCGTCGGGCATCCCGTCGAGCATCGGGGTGTCGATGAAGCCGGGCGCCACGGCGTTGACGGTCACGCCGAAGCTCGCGCACTCGACCGCGAGCGCGCGGGTGAATCCGTCGAGCCCGGCCTTCGTGGCGGCGTAGACCGAATGGCCGGCGATGCCGCGACGGCCCGAGATCGAGCTGACCAGCACGATGCGGCCGTATCCGGCCTTCATCATCGGTGCGACGACCGCCCGGCACAGGGCGAAGTTCGCGGTCAGGTTGACCGACACGAGCTCCAGCCACTCCCTTTCGTCGAGCCCGTAGAACGCGGCCCCCTGCGCGATCCCCGTGCACGCCACGAGATGGCGGATCGGCCCGACGGCCCGCTCGCTCTCGCGGACGAGCTCGGACGCGGCCTCGGCGGAAGACGACGACCACGGAAGCTCGACGACGCCCGCCGGTGCCCGTCCCGCGTGCTGCCGGTAGGTGGACGCCACGGGGACGCCGCCGTCGACGAGGCGGCGCGCCACGGCGGATCCGATGCCCCCGGAGCCTCCCGTCACGAGCGCTCCCCCGACTGCGTACGTCAGCCTCATGATCCGCTCACTCCGAAGGCGAGCTCGGTCGAAGCGACGACGAGGCCTGAGACCTCGGCCCTCGCCTGGAACACGCCGCGCCGGCTCGTCATTTTGACCGCGGTCACCGTGAACACCAGCGTGTCCCCGGGGCGGACGGCCCCGCGGAGTCTCGCACGGAGGTACCCGAGAAGCGGCGCGCCGCGCAACGACTCGGGACCGTACGTCGACCGGAACAGGTAGGCGGCGGTCTGGCTGAGCCCTTCGAGCACGAGGGCGGACGGGAAGCACGGCTCACGGGATCCGTCGCCAGCGAGCGCGGGATCTCCCGTCGTGACCTGCTTCAGCGCGACCGCGCGCTCGTGCGGCACGCACAGGAGGACGCGATCGACCATCCGAAACGGATACGACCACGGAAGGATCGAATACGGCTCAGCGTGCACGGCTGTCCGCCTCGGCGAGGGCGACGACCGCCGCGAGCTGATGCCCGGAATCGGAACGATCGAGAATCAACGCCGTCCTCATCGGGCGGAATCTCGGCACTCGCCGCGGCCAATCCGACATGGCGGACGCGCGCATCGCCTCGATCGCCACCGCGACGGCGATCGCGCCCGAGGCCCCCCAGGTCTCGCCCAGCAACGTCTTCGGTGTGACGACGGGAACCGGCGAATCCCCGAAGACCTCGGCGACGGCTGCGCTCTCTTCCCCGGGCGGCTCGTTCCCTCCCGCTGCGGACGTCACGATCAGATCGACCGAATCGGGCGCGACCCCGGCCGCCGCCACGACCTCGCGAACCAGCGACGCCATCGACGACCGGAAGCGATGTCCGGATGCCAGGAACCGGGCCGCCGGGTGCGCGCCGCGTCGGCGCGCGTGGTCCTCGGATTCGATCGTCAGGAAGCACGCCGCTTCGCCGTACGCGCCGCCTGGGAGCGACCCCGTGGACGACAGGGCTCCGAGCACCGCGAGGTTCATCTCGTCGGCGCCGCCCGCGACCGCGACGGCGCCGCGCCCGTCCTCGAGGAGCTCGATCGCTTGCCGGATCGCGGCGAGGCCCGAGGCCGAGCCCGACGACACGGTCGCGTTGAACGCGGTCCATCCGTAGTGGATCGCCACCTGGCCGGCGGGCACGTTGCTGACCGTTTCCGTGAACAGGATGGGATCGACGAAGCGCGGTCCCTGCACGTGGGCTTCGCGCTCGAACGCGATCACGGTGGAGACGGCGCCCCAGGCGGACCCCAGCACGACGCCGACGTCGTCCGGAGGGACGCCGAGAAGCTCCGCCGCGTTCTGTGCGGCGGCGGCGCACGCGAGCTGGGAGGTGCGCGAGAGGTCCTTCGCTCCCTTGCGCACGATGTGCGCCTTCGGATCGAAGTCGTCGATCGGCGCGGCATGGAATCCGCCGCTCGGCGCGGTGCCGAAGGACCGGCCCGAACCGATCGAGGCAATGACCGCGGCCGCACTCACTCCCGCGCGGGTGACCATTCCGGTGCCGGAGATGACGAACGGCTCTGCGTGCACGCCGGTCACGTCACACCCTCAGGCGGCCCGTGCCGACAGCACGAGGCTCGAGTTGTTGCCGCCGAACGCGTACGAGTTCGACAGCACGTGACGGAGCGACGCGGGCCGAGGCGCGTTCGGCACGCAGTCGATCGCGCACTCGGGATCGGGCTCGACGAAGTTCCAGGTCGGAGGGATGACGCCGTGACGCAGCGCGAGGACGCAGGCGACCGCTTCGATCGCTCCGGCCGCGCCCAGCGTGTGTCCGATCAGCGCCTTGATGGACGACACGGGAGGACCGCCTCCGGCGCCGAACACGCTGCGGATCGCGGCGCTTTCCATCTTGTCGTTGAGCGGCGTCCCGGTTCCGTGGGCGTTGAGGTAGTCGATGCTCCCCGGCGACAGGCCGGCGCTCTCGAGCGCGCGGCGCATCGCGGACGAGGCGCCGAAGCCGTCGGGCCGCGGTCCGGTGATGTGATGGGCATCGCACGAGAGGCCGAACCCGTCGACCGTCGCGAGCGGCTCGCCCCCGCGCCGCCGCGCGTGGGCTTCGGTCTCGAGGAAGAGCGCGCCCGCGCCCTCTCCGAGCAGCAGGCCGGGGCGGCCCCGGCTGAACGGCCGGCAGAGGTCGGGCGACATCGCGCGCATCCGCGAGAACCCGACGAACGCAAGACGCGAGAACGCCTCGCACCCGACCGCGATCGCCGCATCGGCGCGGCCGCGCGCGAGCAGCGATGCCGCCAGCCCGATCGCGTAGTTGCCCGCCGCGCAGGCCGCCGGCACGGTCACGACCGGCCCGGTGACGCCGTACATCGACGCGATGGTGCGCGCCATGACGTCCTGCGGGCGCGATGCGAGGAGCAGGACGTCGTCGTCTCCCGCTTCGCCCTCGGGGTGGCGCGCTCGCTCTTCCTCGAACCGTGAGACGTCTCCCATCGTGGTTCCGACCACGACGGCGACCCGCGCCGGATCGGACGCGCCGGCCGTCCACCCGGCGCCGCGGACCGCCTGGTCGGCGACGACCGCGGCGAGCTCCGAGCAGCGTCCGCCGAGAACGTGCGCTCTTACGTGCTCGGGCACATGGAAGTCGGCAACCTCGCATCCGACGTGATTCGGAAACGCCGCGGTGTCGAACGCGCGGACTTCACGCGCCGCGGACGTCCCCGCGACGAGGGCGCTCCAGAACGCCCCGGTTTCGGATCCGGCCGGCGTGACGAGCCCGATCCCCGTGATCCACGCGCGGAAAGGCTTCGCGATCACAGCCGACAACTCCTAGGACGGCGCGGCCTCGATCAGCGCGAAGATGTCCCGCATCGAGCGGATGCGGCCGATCGCGTCCTCGCTGACGACGATCCCCCACCGCTTCTCGACGGCGGCGACGATCCGCAACCCCCGGAGCGAGTCGATGTCGAGATCCGCGAGCATCGCGTCGGGCGACACCTTCTCGACCGGCACGTCGGCGATCTCCGCCACGATCTCGATGATGCGCTCGCGCGCGTCGTCCCGGCTCGTCAAGAACTGCTCCCCCGTTTCCGTTCCAAGTCTCGATTCATCAAGGCGATAGCGACGAGTATATACGGCGACTTTCCTCGGACCTCGCGCTTTTTCTGGACCGCCGCGGGGCTGACGCCTAGCCCGGGCAGTGCCGGCCGAACACCGTCATGAAATCGTGGAAGTCGTCGCCCTCGATGCAGGGCAAGGCGGGCGACAGATCTGCCGCCGGGTTGTAGCGCGCATCGCCGGGGCACGTGTTCCACGCTCTCGCGAAGACGGTCAGGTCGCGGCCGTCCACGCGTCCCGCCGAAAACGAGGAGGTGTCGAGGTTCGCGGTCGGCGCGACGCAGCCGAGCGAAGGGAGGCAGGCGTTGATCGTGCAGACGTCGGCATCGGCGCAGACCAGCGGATTGGTGCCGGTGCACACCCCGCCGGTGCACACGTCCGTCTGCGTGCACGCGTCGTGGTCGTCGCACGGCAGCGCGTTGTTCGCGAACACGCAGCCCGCCAGCGGATCGCACGAGTCGTCCGTGCAGGGATTCCCATCGTTGCAGACGGCCGGCTGGTGCCGGCAGCCGGCGACCGCGTCACACGAGTCGGTGGTGCAGGCATTCGCATCGTCGCAGCCGAGCGGCGTGCCCGGGCTGCACGCGTTCGCCCCCGTCACGTAGATCGAGTCGACCCACTGGCCCACGCGTCCGAGCGACTGGTCCGTCGCCAGCCGCCATCTCAGAACGACGGGCTGGCCGGCCGCTGTCGCCGGAAGGTCGACGACCGTCCGCTGGAAGCCGTTGGTGAAGCCGGTCCAGGCGAAGCGCCCTCCGATCGGGCTCAGCTGATCGGTCCGGATGCGGGCGTCGTAGCCTCCGCTCTCGAACTGGCCGCCCGCGGCGAGGATGTCCATGAACGGCCCGCCGTTGATCTGAATCTCGAGCACGCCTCCATCCGCGCCGAACTCGAGGTCGTAACGGTTCATGAAGACGAGCTGCGCCGTCGGCGTCTGGATGCTGGTTTGCGGCGAGTCGAGGACGGCGTCGACCACCTCCGGAGCGTCGCTGACGAACACGCTGTTCGGCGGCGTGTCGAAGACCGCGTTGTTCGTCGTCCAGCCGGTGCCCGACGGCCCGACGACGACGGTCGCGATCCATCCGGGCGGCAGGGTGCGCACTCGAACGCCGTCGAAGCTCTCCGAGAACGCCACGCTCGGCGCGCATCGGTCGTCCGTCGTGCAGATGTTGCCGTCGTCGCAGGTGCCGGGATCGACGACGGCGCTGCTCCCGAGCGCGGTGTTGTCGTCGCGATTGGGATCCGGGTTCGAGCTCTCGATGGTCGCCGGGTTCGAAAGGACGCCGGTCCCGGCACAGACGGCGATCTCGACGACGACGGTGAGCGTCATCGTCTCGTGCACGCCGAAGGTCTTGTTCGTGCAGGAGACCTTTCCGTTGGTGCCGGGGGGCGGCACCGTGCAGATCCAGGCCGTGCCGGGAGGCGACACGACGGCGCTTCGGAACACCGTGCCGAGCGGCAGCGCGTCCGTGACCGTCGCGTCAAGTGCGATTTCGGGCCCTTCGTTGACCGCGGCGATCGTGAACGTGAGGAGGTCCCCGGGGCTGACGAGAACGGGGGCCGACGTTTCGGTCACCGTGAGGTCCGCGGGGTCGAGCGGCCCCGCGGGCGGCTCCTCGCCCGCGTGAACGGCAGCGGCGGCTGCGGCCGCGAATGCGAGCGCCAGGAGCGTAAGCTTCATCGGCCCATCAAGATGCCGCGCCGGCGTTCGGAGCCGTAGGCCCGGCGGTGGAGGACTGCTGCGCCTGCACCGCGACACGGCCGGGCGCATCGCGCGAGCGGCCTCTTAGAGTCCGAGGACCGCGCTTCTAATCCTGCTGCGTGACGCGGCGATGGAGTCGTTCGCGTAGGAGTCGTACAGCGGCACGGTCCATTGGTTCTTGTCGGTGATGTATTCCGAGTAACCGACCCGCAACGACGTATCCACCCACGTCACCCAGAGGTGCCCGCTCTCGGAACACGGCCGGATGTCCGGGTCGCCGTAATACGTCGTGGAGGCGATGATCGATCGGATGGGCTCGGGATCGTCGTCGATGATCTGGACGGCTGCGACGCATCGAGTCTTGCCGGACTGAATCTGATATCCCGCGAACAGCTTGTCGCCGAAGTAAACCAGCCGCGGTCTCGAGTTGCTCTCCGTCGAGGTCCCGAGCGTCCGCTCGCTGCTCCAGGCGCCGGTCGCGTACACGTGCTTCCTCAAGATGAGGGCGTTCGGGCTCGTGTCGCGCCACCAGACCACCGAGGCGTCTCCGCCGCTCGAGATCGCGATCCGGGGATCGAGGTCGTTGGCCGGGACCGACGTGAGGAAGAGGGTCGACGACTGCTGACCCGACGTGCTCACCACCGTATAGCGCACGTTGTAATTGGAGCCCGACCACGTCGCATCGACGGTTTCGATCAGCCCCGACACGGCGTTGATCTTGAGATCGGGCGGGTCGACGACGATCGCCGTCGCAGCGTATGCGGCCGCGCACAGCAGGCCGGCGGCGGACACGGCGAGGATCGATCGTGGCGAACGGTGCGTCATGGTGCTTCTCCAAGCAACGAAGTCCGCATGTCCCGAGCTTCAGGACAAGATCTCTTGTCCACGAATCCCGAAAAATGTTGCGCCGACCGGGCTTCGAACCTCGCCCGATCGTCGCTCCCCGACCGAGAGTATGCGACGGAGAGCCAGTAGTGCGCCAGAAAGCTCCCGTGAGGATCCCCCAGACGGGTGAATTCCTTGAGCGCGGTGCGCAGCGCGCGGATCGCGGCGTCGAGCTTGCGCGCGTGAACGTACAGATAGCCGCGGCGGACGAGCGCCATGCCGGCCAGCGCGCGATGGCCTTGGCGCGCCGCGAACTCGCGCGCCTCCTCGGCGAGCTTCAATCCTTGCTCGGTCTCGCCTCGGACCTCCGCCAGCCGGACGCGCAGCAGGCGGGCGCGAGCCTCGCCGTACGTGTCCTTGGCCTGCCGGTAGCCCGCGATCGCCTTGGCGAGCCGGGCCTCGGCGTCCTTCAGGCGGCCGCGATCGACGAGCGCCCGGGCGTGCGCGTGATGGAGCCATGCGACCGTCGCCGTGTCGGCGCGGTCCGCCCGCGCCTCCGCCTCGCGCAGGAAGCCCATCGCGGCATCCGGAGCCCCGCTTCGCGACCACACGGTCGCGGCTTGAAGCAGCGCGCGCGTGACCAGGCGCGGGTCCGGAGGCTCGCACAGAAGCTCGTTCAAGATCTCGCGCGCGAGCTGGAGGCGCCCCAGTCCGGCCGCCGCGATCGAGAAATCGAGCAGCGCTTCCTGCTTCTTCCAGCGGGACGCCTCATCCCCGGGAACGAGCTCGCGCAGCGCCATCAAATGAGCGAGGGCGCGCCCGATGTTCCCCTTCTTCCAGTGATCGAGGCCGCTGCGGCGCAGCTCCTCCGGATCGCGCGTGGCCGGCACGCTGCCGGAGAGCTCTTCCATCTCGATGAGATCGGCGACCAAGTGCGCCGGGACCTCGTACAACTGCAGCAGCCGGTGGAGGCGGAAAACACCCGGATCGGAACGCCCGGTCTCCATCAGCGAGAGCGATGAGACCGGCACGGGATGACCGTCTTCGACGAGCCTCTTCGAGACTTCTTCGAGCGTCAGGCCGAGCGCGCGGCGGCGTGCGCGAAGCATGTCTGCGACTGCGCGAGAGCGCCTTGTCGGATTGCTCCCCATGCGTTGAAGGGTACGGAGAATGTTTGCAATTGTAAATTGATCTTTGGCGAGAAAGTCCGCTCGTTCCGGGCGTTTTGGGTGTCTGTCGCGCTCCGACTTTGAGTCGCCGCCCGTCGATCGTTGGACGTGCATCGCCGCCTGCACGAAAGCGCCTTTTACCGTACTCTTTCGGCTTCACTTCCCGAAGGAGGCCCGGATGAGCCGGCGTGTCATGGCTGCCTTGATGGTTTGGTGCGCCTTTTTGATCCTGTCGACGGCGCTGAGCGCGGGGTCTCCCGAGCTCAAGTACTTCATCGAGGTGACCGTCCCGTCGCAGGACGCCGCGCAAGAGCTGGCGAAAGCCGGATACGACGTCGCCGGGTTCGACCTGAAAACGCTCGCGGTCGGGCTGGTCGTCAACGAAGACGGGCTGGCGCGCGTGAAAGCGCTCGGCTACCCCGTGACCATTCGTTCGACGAACGTGGAGCCGAGTGCCGTCTCCGCCCTCGCCGACTACACCGACCCGCAGGAGCTGTCGGCGTTCATGGATCAGGTCGTGGCCGCGCATCCGGATCTCGCCCAGAAGTCGGCCCTCGCGGGCCCGCTCTTCGAGGGCCAGACGCAATACGTCCTTCACATCACGAAGGACGTCGGCGTGGCCAACGGCCGGCCGTCGTTCATCCTCGACGCCCAGCACCATGCGCGCGAGGTCATGACGCCCGAGATCGCCCGTGACCTCATCGACACCCTGACGTCCCAGTACGCGACCGATTCGCAGGTGCAGCGCTGGGTGGACAACATCAACATCTACGTCGTCGGCAGCGTGAATCCGGACGGCGGCATGTACGTCTTCACGACGGACCCCTCGTGGAGGAGGAACCGCCACCCGTCTTGCGGGGTCGACAACAACCGGAACTACCCGACGATCTGGGGAGCCTGCAACGGCTCGAGCACCTCGTGCACCGACGACACCTACCGCGGCACGTCGCCGGGCTCGGAGCCCGAGACGCAGGGAATGATGCAGCTGACCGCGAGCGTGCGTCCGTTCTTCGCGCTCTCGTATCACTCTTACGGCGAGTACCTGATGTACAGCTACGGCTGCAACGATCCGGACGAGCGGTCGGCGCTCGACGAGGTCGCGCAGGGATTGAACGCGATCCTCCCCAACGACGCGGGCGTGACGGGACAGTTCGCCACCGGCCCCGTCTGGTCGACGATTTACCTGGCGGACGGCACCAGCATCGACACGCAGTACAACCAGTACGGCGTCTACGCGTACGTGATCGAGGTCAGCTCGTCCGCCGAGGGCTTCCAGCCGGACTACGCGACGTGGCGCAACGTCACCGTGCAGCGCCAGCGCACGGCCTGGAAGTACTTCCTCGACAAGACGCTCGACGGCGCCCAGATCCGCGGCACCGTCACCGACGCGACGACGGGAAATCCGCTCCCGGGCAACCTCGCCATCGAGGAAGTCACCTTCACGCACGGCGAGGCGACGCGTCACGCGGACGCCAACGGGCATTACCACCTGCTCGTCCACAGCGGCGGGAGCTATCACGTCGACTACTCGTATCCGGGCTACTGCACGGCGACGCGCGCGGTCACCGTCGGGACGGCGCCGCAGACGGTCGACGTCGTGCTCGGGAAGCCCGGCATTCCCCAATCCGCCGCCGCCGCAGGCGCCGGCGACAACGCGATCGACGTCACGTGGCAGCCGGCGGTCAACGCCGACGAATACCACGTCTACCGCTCGTTGAACGCCGGGGGACCGTACGTCCTCGCCGGCACGGTGTCCGGCTCGCAGACGACGTTCCACGACACGCCCGTCTCGGGTGGCGTCACCTATCGCTACGTCGTTCGCGCCTATCAGGGCTGCGAGTCGGGCGCGTCGAACGAGGCGCAAGCGCAGACGACCGGCCCCTGCACCGCCGGCCCGTCGTTTGCGGGGTTGACCTCCGCGACGAACGCCGCGAGCAGCACGTGCGCGGTGTCATTGACCTGGCCGGTGGCCTCCGCGCGCTGCGCGGGCGGAGTCACCTACAACGTGTACCGGTCGCCGTCGTCGCCCGTCACGCCGCAGCCTTCGAATCTCATCGCATCGGGGCTTTCGTCCACCTCGTATTCCGATCACGGCGGGCTCGCGAGCGCGGCGCCGTACTACTACGCCGTGCGGGCGGTCGACGCGTCGAACGGCGCGGACGACGGCAACACCGTCGCGATGAGCGCGACCCCGACCGGCCCGAACTCGCTCGGAACGTGGATCGACAACGCCGGGGACACCGGCGTCGCGTCCCTGACGGGTGCGAGCCCTTGGTCGGTCAAGCCCTCCGGTGGCAAGACCGCGCCCAAGGTCTACGCGACCGGAAGCTACTCGAACAACACGTGCGCCGCGCTGACGACGCCGGCGATCTCGCTCAACCTGTCCTCGAGCCTCTCCTTTGCGTCGAAGTACGACATGGAGACGGGCTACGACGTCGGGATCGTCGAGGTCGCAACCGGGCCTTCGTATTCGACGTGGAGCAAGCTCGCGATCAACTATCCCGATCCGCTCTCTTTCACCGGGAACTCGTGCGGGATCCCGACCAGCGGATCGAACACGGTCTTCTCTCGGACGATCGCGTCGCCTTCGTATCCGGTTTCTCCGTACACCGGCTCGCTCGCAGCCTACGCCAACAAGAGCATCAAGCTCCGCTGGCGATTCTCGAGCGACCCGGGGGTCACCGGGCAGGGGTGGTGGGTGGACGACATCGCGATCACGAACGCGTTGATCCCCGGGACGTGCTCGACGGGAACCGTCCCGACGCCGAGAGAGCCGAGCGCCGACGGCCACATGACGGCCTCCCGGGCCGCGGGAACGTCGATCGACGTTCTCTACACTCCGGCGTGCGGAGCCACCGACAACGCCGCGTACTGGGGGTCGGGCCCGATCGCGGGAGCCGCGAGCTTCACGGGCTCGTTCTGCGCGCTCGGCAACACGGGCCATGCGACGTTCGATCCGGGAGACCCCGCGCCGGGGAGCTGGCTCTATTTCGTCATCGTCGGCCAGAGCGCGACCAAGGAAGGAAGCTACGGCCCGTCGAGCTTCGGCGAGCGTCCCGAAGCGGCCGGTGTCGGTGGCTGCGACCGGCCGCAAGATCTCGCCGGTTCTTGTCCGTAGCGCTCACGGGGGTGAATCGGGAGAGCTCCCCCCCGAGTTGAAGGCGGCGACCAGATAGAACGCCGCGTCCGGCGTCGCCGCGTCGCCGGGGAGAATCGCCGGTGCCGTCGCCGCCTCGAGCACGACCGCGAACCCGGAAGCTGCGCTCGTCGAGCGATAGATGCGATACGCCACCGGCGGATCGTGCGCGGCGTCGGCGCCGGGGCGAATCCAATCGAGAGTGACGTCGCTGCCGGAGCGCACCGCGCGGACGGTGGACCCGACGCCGTTCGGCGCCCGGGGCTGCCTGTCGCCGCAGATGCTGAAATCGTCGACGTAGAATCCCGCGCGCACGCCGCTCGCGTCGGACCGAAGCCGGAAGCGGATGCGGGCGTCCGATTGGCCGTCGACGGCCGCGCCCAGCGGGATCGACTCGAGCTTCCACGCTTCTCCGAAGCCGAACGCGGTCTCGAGGGGAATCCAGCTTGCGCCGCCGTCGACCGACACGTCGACTGACGCCGGATCCTGGCCGGGCTCGTTGTCGATCCACGATCGGAACGACAGGGTCGCATTCGACATCCCGCGCAGGTCGTACGGCCCCGCCGTGAGCTTGTAGTCGGCGGAGTTCGCATACGGCCCCGCCAGGTTGGTTCCATAGACGTTGGTGCCGGTGGCGGCCGAGGCCGGGCCGCTCACCCCCCCGTCGCCGGCCGGTGGGCCGAACTCCCAGCCGGAGGACGTGGAATTGTCGATCGCCCACCCGGGAGGCGCATCGAGATTTTCGACGACCGGACACGCGGGGCGCGAACCGGTGATCCGCAGCGATACGTCCTGGTCGGCGGCACAGAGCGGCTCGTTCGCCGTGAAGTGCAGGTGGAGCAGCGCGAGGTGCCCTTCCGGCGCTACGGCTGAGACCGCGAGACTGAAGCCGTCCCCCGGTACGCCGGTTCCCGCTGCGATCGCTCCGTAGACGGAGACGCCGTCCGTGATCGTCACGTACGGATCGGATGTCGAGAGCGTTGCCGCCGCTCCCGTGATCGCGCTCGCCGATACGTTGACCGCCGCAATCCCGAGCCCGATCCGCTCGCCGGGGTCGGCCTGGGTGTCGCCGTCACCCGTCGCGTCGGCCACCACGGGTGAGTCCGCCACGATCGCCCGCGACGCCGCCGGCACGAGGCGCATCGGTCGATCGACTCGCACCGGACCGACGGTGACCGGCCAGACTTGGCTCGCATATCCGGGTGCGTCGGCGCGCACGTGGAAGCTGCCGGCGTTGGTCAGCCACTGGTAGCGGCCGAACCGAGGCTCCGAGGTTCGCGGGAGCTCGCCGTTGACGAACGAGATCTCATCGAGGGAGATCGAAGCCGACAGCGGGGCCCCGCTGCACGCGTCGGTCACGTGCCCCGAGATCCCCGGTCCGTCGATGCGGTCGAGGGCGTATTGCCATCCCGGGCGGCTGCGCGTGACGGTCGAGTCACGCCACTGCGCGTAGGACGGCTGGAATCCTTGAGACGACGAGTTCGCCTCGATCTCGAGGGAATACGTCCCGTTGACGCCGTAGAACCATCCGTTGGCCTCGCCGTCCTCGCCGTAGAGGATCTCCCACGGCGCTCCCGCGGCGTACCAGTGCGTTCCGTCGTCGCTGATCGAACGGGAGGCGATGTCCGACGACAAGCTCCGGAAGACGGCGTTCTCGCCGGGGTGGGCTCCCGAGCATCCGAACGGGATCAGCACCTGTTCTCCGTACGTGTGATACGACAGGCTGATCACGGGGCGCCGATCTTGCGCGAGCGCCAAGAGTCCGGCCGTCTCGGGCTCGCTTCCGGCATAGGGGCCCCGGTATCCGTCGCTCGACGTATCGCCCGACGATCCGCCGCAGGCGTTCCAGTGAAAGGGATAGTTTCGATTGAGGTCGACGCCGAAGGTCCTATCGCCGTTGTCGCGACGGTTCTTCCGCCACGTCTTGTCGTGGTGAAAGACGTAGTAGGAGCCGTCGGGGTTGTGGTCCGGCAGGACGAAGATCTCCCTCGAGCTCACCCAGCCCGTGATCTTCGGGTCGGTGCCGTATCCCGAAAGCAGCTGGGTCGCGATGTCGAGGGCGATCTCCGGGGTCATGACCTCGCGTGCGTGATGCAGCGCGACGAAGAAGACCGACGGCTCGTCCTCGTCGAGCTCGACGGCACGAGAGATCTTGAGCGCGTAGGCCGTCCGGCCCTCCTCGGTCACGGCATAAGCGATCTTCTTCGCGATCGCGGGATGGGCCGCGACGAGCGCGTCGATCGCGGCGTCGATCTCCGCGGGCTCCATGTAGTCCGTCAGCGGATTGGAGTCGGGTGCGGTGGGGACGACCTGCTCGACCTCCACCGTGAGCCCGACCGCGCGGAGCGACCGGAGCGTCGAGGCATCGCCCACGACGTCGATCGTTCCGGATTTCACGTCGGCGCCGGCGACGTCCACGTCGGCCCGCTGCAGCTTCGGGATCTCGCGCGCGGGGTCGGCGATCGCAACGCGGATCACGAGGCGCTGGGCGCACTGCTCCGCCGGGCCGGCCGCCGAAGCGAACGATCCCGCCGCGCATGCGGCCGCCACGATCAAAGCCGGGCACGATCTCACCGAGTCAAGTTACGGCGAGGGCGCCCGGCCGGCGTGCGGCTTTTCGCGGCTTTCCGCAACCAATGCCGTTCCGGCGCGTAGTACGGTCCATGCCCAAATGGCGCCGGCTGGCGAGCGGCATCTCGATCCTGCTCGCGGCGGGGACGGTCGTGGGCGCCGAGCCGTTCACACCCCCGACACTGACCATCGCGCGCGCGACGGGGCCCATCGTCGTGGACGGCGATCTGTCCGACCCGGCGTGGAAGGACGCGGTCCCGATCGAACGGTGGTGGGAGACGAATCCCGGCGACAACGTCGAGCCCAAGGTCCGGAACGTCGGCCGCCTGCTCTACGACGACAAGTACCTCTACGCTGCTTTCGAGTTCGACGACCCGGAGCCCAAGAACATCCGGGCGCCCTATGCCGACAGGGACAACGTCGACAGCACCACGGACTACGGCGGGATCATCATCGACCCGGAATACGACAAGAAGACCGCGATCCTCTTTCTCGCCAACCCCCGCGGGATCCAGTACGACGCGTCGAACTCCGACACCAACGGGAACGAGGACAATTCACCCGACTGGTTCTGGGACTCGGCGGCGAAAATCAACGACCACGGCTGGACGCTCGAGATTCGCATCCCGTTCTCCTCGCTGCGCTACTCCAAGGACCAGGTCCAAACGTGGGGCGTCATGCTCTACCGGAACTGGCCGCGCGACCGGCGCTACCAGATGTTCACGACCCGGCTTCCGAAGGAATCGAGCTGCTTCATCTGCAACGAGCAGGCGCTGACCGGCCTGAAGGATCTGCCCCGCGGTGGGAACTGGGTCTTCGCGCCGTATGTCGCGGTCCATCAGGACAGCCATCCCCGGGGAGACCTCGGCACCGAGATCGTCAACCCGTCTCCCAGCTACGACGCGGGCATCGACACGAAATGGACGCCGAACGCGGGAACGACCGTCGACCTGACCGTGAACCCGGATTTCTCGCAGGTGGAATCCGACGTGCCGCAGATCACCGCGAACGAGCGCTTCGCCCTCTTCTATCCGGAGAAGCGGCCGTTCTTCCTCGAGGGCGTCGATCTTCTCTCGACCCCCGTGCAGGCGGTCTACACGCGGACGATCACCGATCCGGCCTGGGGCGCCCGCGCGACGGGGAAGGTCGGAGACACCGCGTATACGGCGCTCGTGACGCACGACAAGGGCGGCGGGTCGGTCATCCTTCCGGGTCCCGACGGCTCGGACATCGCACCGCAAGACTACGAGTCGACGGTCGCGATCGGCCGCGTCCGCCACGACATCGGACAGTCGTTCGTCAGCGGGCTCGTCACCGATCGCGAGATCGCGGGCGGCGGCTACAACCGCATCATCGGTCCCGATTTCCAATGGCGGCCGAAGGTGGGCGAGGTGCTCACCGGTCAGGTCGTCTACAGCGATACGAGAACGCCCGACCTCCACTGCCCCGTCCCCGGCACGTGCTTCCCGGCGGAGTGGGACGGCCGCCGGATGCAATCCCACGCGGCCGAGCTGTGGTACCAGCACACGGACCACACCTGGGACGCATTCGCCAACTACCGCGATTACGGGGACGGCTTCCGCGCGGACACCGGCTTCGTCCCGCAGGTCGGTTTTCGCGAGGGCTACTTCGAGGGCGGGTACACGCGCCGGCCGACGACCGGGTTCCTTTCACGGCAGCGGATCTTCCTTCAATACGACTACGTCGAGGACCGCGACGGCGCCCTCATCCAGACGTTCGTCTCGCCGGGCACCGGCATGGACGGGCGTGCGAACTCGTTCCTGCGCTTCTGGGTCGTCGAAGAGCGTGTCCGCGCGACCGATGCGGTGACCGGCGAGAAGAGGATCCTTCCTCGACGCCGATTTCGAACGTCGCTGTCCGCAAGCCCGTGGTCGTGGCTGACCCGCGTCCAGCTCGACGGCACCTACGGGCTCGACGCCGATTTCGTCCGCGCGCGCAACGGACACGGAGGCCAGGCGACGTTCACCGCCACCGTCCGCCCGACCGACCACCTCGCGATCGACCTGCTCGCCGACCGCCGGTGGCTCGACGTCGACGACGGCGGGGAGGAATCGCGGCTGTTCACCGCGAGCGTCCAGCGGATCAAGGCGACGTACACCTTCACGAGCCGGTGCTTCTTGAGGCTGATCGGCCAGCGGCAGGCGCAGACGCAGGACCCCGCGCTGTACGGCTTTTCGACCCCCGCGAAGTTCGAAGATCGAAACGGGACGCTGCTTGTCGCCTACAAGGTCAACTGGCAGTCAGTGCTCTTCGTCGGCTACGGCAACGAGAACGAGTACTCCCCGGACACGAACGCGATCGAGCCGGCGAGCCGGTCGTTCTTCTTGAAGCTCTCCTACGCCTTCCAGCGCTAACGCACCCATAGGGGGACATGCGTCTTTTTCTTACACAATCGGTTTCGAGTCGATCTGGTCCGAAGACGGCCTTGCGAGCGAGCCCGCTCCTGCTACCGCGAGCGAGGGGGCCGTGAGCCGTGCGAAATGATCCACATATCGCAATCGCCGGTAGGAGGAGTCGATCGACCGGAAACTGACTTTGTAAGAAAAAGCCGCATGTCCCCTTATGGGTGAACGGGCGGAAGCTTCTCGCGGCGCAGCACGTCGTTCGCGCGCGCGAGGTCGTCGGACAGGACCTTGCCCCAGAGCGCGAGGCCGGCGTTCACCTGTTTCATTCGCGCTGTCAACCCGTCACGGGCGTCCCGGGTCGGAGCGAGATCGGCGCCGTCAACCGCCGACTGGAAATCCTCGAGGCTGGACGTGAGGCGCCGGAGCGTCGTCGCCGGCGCCGCGCGGCCGGTCCAGTAATCGTCGGTGGGACGATAGGCAGGCCCTGCGGCCTCGTCGACCGCATGCGAGAGCGCATCGAGGGCGGACGCCGCATCGCCATTCGCCTTTTCGCGTGCGGAAGCGATCGCCTTCCGCAGCGCCGTCGCTTCGAGCATTCCCTTCGCGACGCGAAGCCGTTGTGCCACGACGTCGGCCGCGAGCGCGTGTTGGTGCGCCAGGTCGGAATCGCCGATCGCCTCCGGCACGCGCGGATCCTTGGCCAGGACGAGCGGTTGCTCGACGGTCTTTCCCGCGCGGCTCAATCGCACCCGGTAGCGGCCCGGCGCCGCCCACGGCCCTCCGACGTCGTCGCCGCGAGGCGACGCGTCGGCGATCTCCTGGGGCAGCGTGTACCGAAGATCCCAGACGAACCGGTGCAAGCCGGGCTCGGCCGAAACGCGCGAGCCCCGATCGGACCAATCCGCCGTCACGTGCAGCTTCGCGAGGTTGGCAGGCGGATCCGCCGGATCGTCGCTCGAGAACGTCCGCGCCGTCGTCCCGGCCCCATCGACGATCTCGAGCCGGACCGGACCGGAGCCTCCCGCGGCGACGACGTAGTCGATCGTTGCGCCGAGCGGCGGATTCGCCGCCATGGGCTCGTCCTTGGGCTCGGGCGTTCCCTGGAATCCCGCGGCGCGCAATCGAACCGCGTCCCTCGGGCGCAGCAGCGCGATATCCTTCGCGGCCACGATCGCATCGACTTGCCGCAGCGGGGAGAGATCGTCCAAGACCCAGAACGCGCGGCCGTGCGTTCCGACCACGAGATCGCCGTGCCGCACGTCGATGTCCCGGATCGACACGGGCGGCAGGTTCATCTTCAGCGGCTGCCAGGAATCTCCGTCATCGAAGGAGACGAAGACTCCGAGCTCGGTGCCCGCGTAGAGCAAGCCACGCCGGACGGGATCTTCGCGGACGACGTTGACGAACGCCCCCTCGGGAATCCCCGCCGCGATGCGCGTCCAGCTCGCGCCGCCGTCTCTCGTTCTCAAGATCAGGGGATGGAGATCGTCGAGCCGGTGCCGGTCGATCGACGCGTACGCGACGCGGGCGTCGAAGCGGGACGCTTCGATGGTCCCGACCTTCGACCAGGGTGCCAGGTCCTTCGGCGTGACGTTCGACCAGTTTTTCCCATCGTCTTGCGTCCGCCAGACCAGCCCGTCGTCGGTTCCGCACCACAAAAGCCCCGCCTCGGCGGACGACGGCGCGATCGCGTAGATGACGCCGCGCCGCTTGTCCTTCACCTCGGAGTTCGCGGCGCTGACCGGATCGAGCGTCGAGGGGGTTCCGGGGTCCTCGCGGGTCAGATCGGGGCTGATCCGGTCCCAGTGCCCGCCGCCGTCCGTCGAGCGGAATAGATACTGCCGCGCGAAGTAGAGAGCGTGCGGCGGCCGCGGCGAGACGGTGAGGGGGAGCGTCCACTCGCTGCGGTACTCCTCGGGCACGGCGAGGGTCGGATCGAGGTTTTGCTCCTGGAGCGTTCGCCAGTCGAACCGGCCGACGGTCCCTCCCCAGACGACGTTCGGATCCTCTGGGTCGGGGACGATGTAGCCGCTCTCGCCGCCGATCGCGATCGGATTCCAGTCGCGCTGCGTGATCGACCGGTAGTCCGTCCGGACCGGTGTCGCCGCGGCGCCGCTGTCCTGCTGCGCGCCGTAGATCCAGTAGGGAAACCGATCGTCGGTGGCGACGTGGTAGAACTGCCCCGTCGGCTGGTTGTACCACGAGCTCCACGTCGTCCCGCCGTCGAGCGAAACGACGGCGCCCTGATCGGTCGCGACGATCATGCGGCGCGGGTCGTCAGGATCGATCCACAGCCGGTGGTAATCGTCCCCGCCCGGTGCACCCTTGAACGGAACGAACGTCTTGCCCGCGTCGGTCGAGCGGTACATCGCGGTGTCGCACGCGTAAACGACGTCGGCGTTTTTCGGATCGACCGTCACGCCGGCGAAATACCACCCGCGATCCCAGATGCGCTTGTCCGAGCTGACGAGCGACCACGTGACGCCGCGATCGTCGGACCGGTACAGGCCGCCCGCGGTCGCATCGACGATCGCGTACACACGCGCGGGCTCGGATGGAGCGAACGCCACGCGCATGCGGCCGACCTTCTCGGACGGCAGCCCGCGCGTGACTTGCGTCCACGTGTCGCCGCCGTCCTCCGAGCGATACAGGCCGCTGCCGGCGCCGTTCGACGGCGGGTAGACGTTCCACGGCGGGCGCCGCGTCTGCCAGAGCGCGGCGAGGATCGTGCGGCTGTTCAAGGGATCGAACGCGAGATCGATGGCGCCCGTGTCGTCGTCCTTGAACAGAACGCGCGCCCACGTCTTGCCGCCGTCCTTCGATCGGTACACGCCGCGCTCCGGATTCGGCCCGTAGGCATGGCCGAGCGCCGCGACGTACACGAGATCGGGATCCGCGGGATCGACCAGGATGCGGCCGATCTGGCGCGTGCCCTGAAGCCCGATGGGCGTGAACGTCTTCCCACCGTCCCCGGACCGGTACATCCCGTTGCCGTACGAGATGTCCGAGCGCATGTCCGCCTCGCCGGAACCGACGTACAGGACGTCGGCGTTCGACGGCGCGACGGCGACGGCACCGATTGATGCGATCGGCTGGTCGTCGAAGATCGGCGTCCACGTGCGGCCGGCGTTGTCGGTCCGCCACACGCCGCCGCCCACGGCGCCGAAATAGAACCGGTCGGGGTGGCCGGGAACGCCGGTTGCCGTCACCGTGCGGCCGCCGCGAAACGGTCCGACCAGACGCCAGCGCATCCCGTCGAACGTGCCGGGTGGAAGCGGCGCGGCGCGGAGCGGGCCGGCGAGCGCCAGGACACAGATTGCACCGATGAATCCGCGCATCACGCTAGCCCTCACGGACGAAACCCCGCGGCAGGATCCGCGTCCCCCGGGTCTCGGGGAGCGTCCACACCCACAGGCCCGTCGCGACCGCGAACAGCGCACCGATCGAGATCCCCCGCCCGAGCCCGTTCCTCGCATCCCCGCTTCCCGCCGCGACCCACGTGATGATCAGCGGCGTCAGGAACTGCACGCCACGCGCGAGATTGTAGGCGGCGCCCATGGCCGCGTTGCGGATCGACGTGGGAAACAGCTCGGAGAAGATCGGTCCGTATCCGGAGAAGTTCCCGGTTCCGATCCCGATGAGGAACATGCAGAACAAGGCGATGACGGGAACGCGCGCGACGCTCGTCCACATCCACGTGATCGAGAACAGCCCCGCGGCCCAGAGCAGCGAATACACCGTGTAGGCGATCCGCCGCCCCTTCCGGTCCGCCACGGCGCCGAACGAGAGGTAGCCGACGACGCCTCCCACCTGGGTCACGAGGATCCACAACCCGGACCGCGCCATTGAAAAGTCGAGCTTGTCGTAGAGGTACTTCGGCATCCACAGATACGTGAACCAGTAGGCCGACATGTCGGTGACCGCGAGCACGAGGCCGAGCGCGAAGAGCCTCCGGAGCATCGGGTCGCCCGCCAGCACGGCCGGCAGCGACGCGCGCGCGCCGCCGGCGCGCGGGTCGCCGCTTCGAACCCAGACGTCCGATTCGGGCATGACACGACGAATCGCGACGACGAGGAGCGCGGGGGCGCAAGACAGCAGGAAACAGGCTCGCCAAGCGATGTGGGGTCCAAGGCGCGCGGCCAGAAACGGCTCGAGGAAGCTGCCGACGATCGCCGCCAATCCCACGCCCAGAGGCGCGCCCGTTTGCATCACCGCGGCGAAGCGGGCACGGACGCTCGCCGGAAACGTCTCGCCCACAAGGGTCTGCCCGGTGGCCCACTCGCCGCCGACGCCGAGGCCCGTCACGAGACGATACGCGAGCAGGCTGAAGAAGCCGGACGCGAATCCGCACAGGAGCGTGCCCACCGAGTAGGCCAAGATCGTCGCCGACAGGACGGGCTTGCGGCCGAACCGGTCGGCGAGCGCGCCGAACGCCACGCCGCCGATCGCGGTCGCGGCGAGGCTCGCGCCGAGGAGAAACGAGAGGTCGCCGTCCGAGAGCCCCAGATCCCGGCCGATCGGGACCAAAAGGAACGAGAACAGCACGAGATCGTAGAAGTCGAACAGCCAGCCGGCCCAGGCGACCGCCAGGATGGAATAGTGCGCGCGCCCCGGACGCTCGTATTCGTTGAGAAGTCGCGAATCGGCTTCCGTCATGCGGGCGCACGATACACTTGCGCGAATGCCGACCGTCGGGGAAAGACTCAAGGCGGAGCGCGAGCGCCGGACCATGTCGCTCGAGGACATGGCCGCCGCAACGGGCATCGGCCGCGAGTTCCTGGACGCCTTGGAGCGCGACGACATCCGCGTGCTGCCGGGAAAGGCGTTCGGCAAGCTCTACATCAGGGCGTACGCCGAGGTCCTCGAATTCGATCCCAAGGCGTGGATCGAAGACTACGATCGGGAGCGACGGTTCGACCCCGAGGAGCCCACGGCAGCCGCGTCCGCCGAGCCGGTCCGGCCGCGCGCGATGGAGGCCGCGATCGCTCGGTGGAAGGACTCCAAGATGAAGGAGCGCATCGAGGACGCTCCCCCGCCGGAGGATGCGCCTTCGGAAGCGGCCCCGCCCACCACGGACCCGGTGACCGCGACGCCGGAGGCGTCTCCGGCGCCGAAGCGCCGGGTCGGTGACGCGGCGATCCTCGGATTGGGGATCGGCGCGCTGGTGGTCCTGGCGTTCGTCATCTCGCGATTCGTCGGCCATACGGACGCGCCGGCCGCAGTGCCCACGCCGCCTCCGCAGCCTTCGACGCGGCCGCGGCCGGTGCCGCCCTCGCCGAGCCCAACGCCATCGCCGATTCCGACGCCCGCTCCCGGCCCGACCTCGGTTCCCGTGCCGACGCCCTCACCTGCTCCCACGCCGAGCCCCACACCGTCGCCCGCTCTGCCTCCAGCTTCATCTCCGCCCCCACGTCCGACAGCGAGCGACGCCGCGGGTCGAGCGCTCTCGGTCTCGGAGTTCCGGCTGGGGAGGCGCATCGTCAACTTGCAGGTCGTCGGTGAGGGCGACCGGTTCGAGCCAATGGCCCGGGTCACCTTCCAGACCCGCGTACTCGGTGGCGCGCGGGGCGACGTGATCCGGCACGTGTGGATCCGCGACGGACGGGTCGAGCAGTCGATCCCGTTGCACCTGGGCGGACCCGACTATCGAACCCACAGCAGCAAGACCTTGGGGCACGAGGGCGCCTGGGTCGTCGAGGCCCGCGACCCGGCGGGAGCCGTTCTGGCGCGGGTCGCGTTCGCCTGCGGGCCGCAAGAAGCCAAGCCTTCGCGCTGAGCGGACCGCTCCGGTTGACGTTTCCCCCCCGGGAATCATATTGAAATCGGCCTTTCCGAGGGGTACGCATGAAGCTGGGCGAAATTCTGATCAAGCGGGGCTTGTTGAAGCCGCATCAGCTCGAAGCGGCCCTCAAGTCGCAGCTGATCCTGGGGGGGCACATCGGGACGGCGCTCATCGAGCTGGGGTTCCTCGATGAGAACACGCTCGGCGACGCGCTGTCGTCGATCTCGGGAATTCCGTACGCCCCTCCGCAGAGCTTCACCAAGATTCCCGCGCTAACGATCGCCGCCGTGCCTCCGAAGATCGCGGAAGAGTACCTGGCGATCCCGCTCAAGCTGGAAGAGAAGTCCGTCCATCTCGCTCTGGCCAATCCGACGGATCTCCGCATCGTCGACGAGCTGTCGTTCGCGATCGGCCGTCGCGTGATCCCGTGGATCGCCCCGGAAGTGCGTTTGTACCAGGCGCTCGAGGAGTATTACGGCGTCGCCCGGCGGCCGCGCTTCATCACGCTGGCGAATCAGCTCGACGAAGCGGCGGCGGAGCTTCGCAAGGCCGACCACAACGCCTCGAAAGGACCGGCCGCCCCGGCGGCGGCCGACGAGCACGTGGCCGCCGACGCGCCGCCCGACGCGTCTCCGGACGCCTCCGACCTGAATTTCGGCTACGGAAAGTCGTGGCAGGAGATCGCGGAGGAGCTCGACCGGCGTGAGGCGAGCGCGCCGCCCGCGCCCGCGGTCCGACCCTCCGCTCCGGCGACTCCCTCGCCGGCGCCCGCATCGCGCGGCCCGCTGACGCTCCCCGACCTGGCGGACCGCTACTGCGCCGCCGACTCGCACGACGAGATCGCCCGCGCGGCGCTGGACTTCAGCATCGTGCGTGCGGAGCGGACGTTGCTCCTGGTCGTGCGCGGGCAGCGCGCGAGCATCTGGCACGAGCGCGGCTTCGCGCTGTCCAACGAGACCAGGAAGCTGGTGGGATTCGACGTCACCTCGGAGGCGTTGTTCACGTTGCTGATGGGCGACGATTACTTTCACGGCAATCTGCCGGCCCGCGACGACGTCCATTCGTTCTACAGGAACCTGCGCGTCGAGGCGCCTCGCGAGCTGCTGCTCGTGCCGATCCGCGTCAACGACCTGCTCGTGGCGGTCGCGCTGGCGGACGGCGGCCGGAACGGCCGCCTCCACGGAGACCTGAAGGACTTTCTCAAGGCCTTCCGGCTCTTCGGCAGCGCCCTGGCGCTTCTGGTCATGAAGCGCAAGCTCAAGGACGCCGCGCGGTCGGACGCGCGCGTCACCATCCCGCAGGGCCACACCTCCTAGCGGCCGGAAGGCCCGGCGTCAGCGCTTGCGCGTCCGCCCGATCAGGGCGTCGAGGCCGTACTCTCCCGCTCCGTAGGCGGCGAAGTACAAGAAGATGAAGCAAAATAAGACCGCGAGCTCGCCGTGATTCTGAATCGGCCATCCGCCCTTGGGAGCGTGGAACTGCCAGTACGCCACCGCCATCTCGCCGGACAGGATGAAAGCGACCGGGCGGGTCGCGAGCCCGAGCATGATCAGGAGCCCTCCGAAGAACTCCAGGACTCCGCCGATCCCTGCTTCGGACGCCAACGGCGCGCGCGAGCCGGGTGCCCCCGGCATCCCGCCGAACCAGCCGAGGAATTTCAACGAGCCCGATTGAAGGAACAAGAGCCCCGACACGACGCGAAGGAGCAAGAGCGCGATGGCCGGGGCGCGTTTCATGCTCACGAGTCTACCGAGGCGTGCCGTCCGGCGCGAGTCTCTCGATGAACGTCAACTCCGTCCTCGGTTCGGATCCGTCGGCTGCCCCGGCTCGCTCGCGTTACCACCTCGCGCGGTTCCTGATCCTGCGCATGCTCGGTTTCGTCTACCTGGTCGGATTCTGCGTGCTGGTCAATCAGGGCCTGCCGCTGATCGGATCGAAGGGGCTGCTTCCGGTTTCGGAGTTCACGACGCGCGTCGCCGCGGCGACCGGCTCGGACAACGCGGGATTCATGCGGCTGCCGAGCGTGTTCTGGCTCGCGCACTCGGATGCGTTCCTGATCGGCGCCGCCTGGTGCGGGGTCGCGCTGTCCCTTCTCGTGCTCGCCGGAGTCACCAACGCCCTGGTGATGGCGGCCCTGTGGGCTCTCTACATGTCGTTCGTCCACGTCGGGCAAGATTGGTACGGCTACGGCTGGGAGATCCAGCTCCTCGAGACCGGATTCCTCGCGATCTTCCTGTGCCCCGTGTCGTCGTTCCGGCCGTTCCCGGGCCGACGCCCGGCGCCCATCGTCGTCGGGCTGTTTCGCTGGCTGATCTTCCGCGTGATGCTCGGAGCCGGCCTGATCAAGATCCGAGGCGACGAGTGCTGGCGCGATCTGACGTGCCTTCAGTTTCACTACGAAACCCAGCCGAACCCGAATCCGTTCTCCCGCGTGCTTCACTTTGCGCCGCATTGGATGTCGACCGCCGGCGTGCTGCTGAACCACCTGACCGAGCTGATCGCGCCGTGGCTGCTGCTTTGCGGCCGCCACGCGACGCGCATCGCGGGCGTCCTGTTCGTCGGGTTCCAGGTGACGCTCATCGTCAGCGGCAACCTCGCCTTCCTCAATTGGCTGACGATCGTCCCCGCCCTCGCCTGCTTCGACGACGCGTTTCTCTCTCGCCTGCTTCCGCGTCCGATGGGGCGATGGGCCGAGCAGGCCGAAGCCGCGGCGGCCGCGCGCCGCAGGGTCCAGCGCCGCTCCCGCCGCGTGGCGCTTGCAGCGGTCCCCGTAGCGCTCGGCCTGATCGTCGTCTGGCTGTCCGTTCCGGTCGTCCTCAATCTCCTGTCCGGACACCAGCGGATGAACACGTCCTTCGGATCGCTCGATCTGGTGAACACGTACGGCGCGTTCGGCACCGTCGGCCGCGAGCGTCGCGAGATCGTCTTCGAAGGGACGGACGACGACCCCGCCGCGGCCTCCGCCCTCTGGCGCGAATACGAGTTCCACTGCGCGCCGTGCGATCCGGAGCGACGGCCATGCGTGATCACGCCCTATCACTACCGGCTCGACTGGCAGATGTGGTTTGCCGCGATGGCGACGCCGAACGAGTACCCCTGGACGCTGCGGTTCGTCTGGAACCTGCTGCACAACGATTCCGGGACGCTCTCGCTGCTCGCGGGCAACCCGTTTCCAGACCATCCGCCCCGGTTCGTCCGCGCTCGCCTCTACGTTTACCGGTTCGCGCCGTACGGCTCCGGACGATGGTGGGACCGGCAGCTTCTCGGCGATTGGATCCCTCCGCTGTCGGCGACGGACTCCCGCCTGCTTCGGTTCCTCGACGCGTACGGCTGGCGGAACGGCGTGGGGCGCACGTGACGGCCGGCCCGCTGCTGCTCTACGACGGAGTCTGCGCGCTGTGCAACGGCGCCGTCCGGTTCGTGCTGCGGCGCGACCGGACGGAACGCTCTCGCTTCTGCGCGCTCGACGGCGACACGGCGGCCTCCGTGCTGTCCGAGCATCCGGGTCTTTCGGGGATCGATTCGATGATCTGGATCGATGCCGCGGGTACCGCGCACGTGAAGAGCGACGCCGTCATCGCCATCGGCCGCTATTTGGGAGGGCCGTGGAAAGCCGCCTCAGGCTTCGCGGCGTGGACCCCGCGCTGGCTGCGGGACGGCGTCTACGACGTCGTGGCCCGGATCCGCTACCGCCTGTTCGGCCGATACGACGTTTGTCCCGTCCCGCCGCCACAATTTCGAGCCCGCTTCCTTCCTTGACCCGGGTCCTCCGGGGCCACAGATTTTCAGCTGGAGAGATCCGCATGCCTGGGATCGACAGGGAGCCGAGTGTCCGCCAGGCGGCGGAAGAGCTGCAGCGCTATCTCTCCGACGAGATCGCGCCGCTGATGGCGGTCGAGTACTTCGAGGAGCTCGTCCCCCACCCTCCGGAGATCACCGCCCGGATTATCGCGGAGTGGGTTCAATCCCAGAGGCACGCGCCGTCCGAGAACGTCACGACGGCCGATCTGATCTATCACGCGCTGAAGAAGCTGTCGCTCCTGTCGGAGCTCGAGCTCGTGCGCCGGACGACCACGATGCGCGCGATCCACGAGATCAGCCGGGTCCTGTTGCAGGCCTGCCCGGAATCGCAGCGCGACTCGCTCCGGCTTCGCCTGAGCCACCTCGGGGAGACGCACACCGTGCTGTCGTCCCGGAGCCAGTTCCTCCATCGGGAGGCCGGCTTCGCCGAGGGTGCGCCGGCGGGCGGCGGATCG